>JAAFJF010000006.1:504-85000 GCA_013298815.1 Polaromonas sp.
GGTGTAGTGCATGCGTGAGCAGGCGATCAACTCGCCCTCTGTTGGCTCTGGGCCAAATGCATCGCTGGCTATGCTGACCATGCTACCCAAGGGAATGCCATGTTCGTCCTGAAAAACTGAATTTAAAGGGTCATTTTTCACACTAGCAGACGTATTACTTGCACAAACAGCTATTGAATCTATAGCATTTGATTTGTGCATGGTGCCTGAGCCAATCGCGGCCATACGATCCATCCACGCCAAAACCGCTGGCGTCGCATCCAAAATACCAGCCATGGCAGAGGTGCAACGGCGCGTGAACCACAGCGGGTGGTAGACCGCAAAGTCTGCAATGCAGGGCACGTCACCCAGCAAAAAGGGTTGCTCTTCCACCATATGGCTGATACGACGCAGGTAAGATTTGTAACTGGCAGCTGCATCCGCTGGCGGCAAACGCGGCACAGCAACGCGCATCTTGGCACGGTCGTCACCGAACGCTTTGGCTACCGCCATGTTCTCGGGCTTGGTGTCTGGTTGATTAAGGCCAAACATCTGTGCCGCCCCTGCAGGGCTGAAGTTGTAGGCCATGGCCGCCCAGAACAACGTCGTGTCTGCCCACTGCGCCAAGATGCGTGCAACGCCTTTTTGATGGGTTGGGTACAGCGTGGGTGTGGGGTGCAATTGCTCCAGCACATCGCAAATCAAAGCACTGTCGCAGTAAATATCAGCGCCAATCTGCATGAAAGGCGTTTTACGGTAGCCGCCTGTCAAGGCCACCACATCAGGTTTAGGCATGATCATGGGAATCACTACCGATTGCCAACTGAGGTTTTTATAACCCAGCACCAAACGCACTTTTTCAGAAAAAGGAGAGGTGGGATAGTGGTGCAGAATGATGTTAGACATAAGAATCTCGCTTTAGAGAATTTTTAAACCAGTTTTACCAACTGTTTGCCGAAATTTTTGCCACTAAGTAAACCTAAAAATGCCTCAGGTGCAGATTCAATTCCCGAAGCGATAGATTCGCGGAATTTCAATTTTCCAGTTGCCACCAAGCCGCCTAATTCTCTCAAAGCTTCTGGCCAATGCTCCATGTGCTCAGACACAATGAAGCCTTGCATCAACAAGCGACTCATCAAAAACAACTGTGGCTGCGTGATAGGTACGGGCACGCCGTTATAGCCTGCAATCATGCCGCATAGCGCGATGCGACCAAATGCGTTCATATTACTCAACACTGCATCTAATATTGCACCACCTACGTTTTCAAAGTAGCAATCAACGCCATTTGGGGCAGCTTCTCGCAAAGCTTTGTACAAAGACTTGGCATCAGGGAAAGCCTTGTAATCAATACAAGCATCAAAATCTAGCTCGTCAACAACATACTTGCATTTGTCAGCTCCTCCAGCAAAGCCAACAACGCGGCAGCCTTGGGCTTTTGCAAGCTGGCCAACCACGCTACCCACTGCACCGCTGGCTGCACTGACAACAACAGTTTCACCGGTTTTTGGCTGGCAAATTTTCATGAGTCCATACCAAGCGGTCACACCAGGCATGCCGACTGCACCCAAATAGGCGCTCAGCGGTATGTGTGCTGTGTCAACTTTACGCATCGCGCCGAGAGCATTACCGTCAACCACGCTGTATTGCTGCCAGCCACCCATGCCAACAACTTTGTCACCCACTGCATATTTGGCGTGCCGGCTTTCGATCACCTCTCCCGCCGTGCCACCGCCCATGACTTGACCCAATGCTTGCGCAGCAGCGTAACTTTTGCTGTCGTTCATACGACCACGCATGTAGGGGTCTAGACTAAGAAAGTGATGTTGCACCAGCACTTCGCCTTCTTGCAAAGCTGGCGTTGTACTGTTAATTAACTTGAAATTACTTGCAACAGCAGCACCGGTTGGACGGTTATCTAAATGGATTTGGATATTATTTGGCATAGTGCAAAAATTTATTTGGTTTTACTTGGGTTTATTTGGTTATACGTTTGACGTATTTAAAAGTACCTGTAGCGTGGGAGCATAAATTGCCGTGTGCGTCGTAAACACTAGCCTCTGTAAACGCCATCTTACTTGTACGTTTCAGCAAATGACCTTTAGCAATCAAGTCACCAACTGCGGCCTGCATGAACGTGGTTTTCATCTCTATGGTCAACACCGCAAGCTCAGGATCGACACTGCGTGCCGCTAATGCCATTGCAACATCAAGCAATGTCATACTCACACCACCATGAACACCATTCAAAGAGTTGTAATGTTCGGGTTTTGGTGCGTAATCAATTTGTGAGTTGCCATTTTCAAACAAGCTGAGCTGAAAACCTAGTAAGCTTACAAAGGGAATTTCAACGCCAAATTTCATAGCGTATTTTTCAAATGACATAAAGCATCAACCGCCCGTCACGACAGATACGCCACCATCAACAGCCATCCATTGACCAGTGATGTGCTTACCAGCAGCTGAGGCAAACAGCAAAGTTAGCCCTTTCAAATCCTCGTCATCGCCCAAGCGCTGTAAGGGCGTGCCACCAATGAGTTTGTCCTCGCCTAAAGCTTTAAGCGTTCCCATGGTCATACGGCTTGGGAAAAAACCTGGGCAAATGGCGTTGACGGTGATGTTGTGCGCGCCCCACTCTGCACCCAGCGTGCGTGTAAAGTTAACGACTGCACCTTTTGATGTGTTGTAAGCGATAGTCTGCATGCCAGCTGGGTTGCCATTCAAACCAGCGATAGATGCGATATTAATGATGCGACCTGATTTTCTAGGAATCATGCTGAGCTTGGCAACATGTTGGCTCAGGATGAAGTAGCCACGAATATTGAGATTCATGACTTTGTCCCACGCCTCGACAGGATGATCTTCCGCTGGTGCACCCCAAGCCGCGCCTGCATTGTTGACCAAAATATCAATGTGCCCCATGCGCTTGATGCACTCGGAAGCCAATGCGCGAATATCAGTCTCTTTGCCGCAATCTGCAGCAATCCAATCTGCATCAATACCTGCAGCTTTGAGCTCTGCCACCGCTTGCATCAAATCTTCGGCTTTGCGTGAACTGACGATCACTTTAGCACCAGCCTCACCCAAAGCGTGCGCCATTTGCAGGCCCAAGCCACGTGAGCCTCCTGTTACCAGTGCAGTTTGCCCTTTGAGATCAAATAATTGTTGAATCGTACGTGCCATATTTACTCCAAGTTAAATAGCTGATCGATATCGAGTCAGCTTAAAAATCATCTTCAGCCATGTTGGCACAGGTCAAGTCGCGGCTACTCACTACATTTAGCCATGCTGTAATTTTTGGCAATTCATAAGCATAAAAATACGCTGTAGCCTTCGTGTTTGTTGCCTTAGCAGCTATCTTATTGACAGCAACATCCAACCACATCCAAGCAATTACCATATGCCCAAAAGCTTGCATGTACGGTACTGCGTTGGCTAATGCTTCATTCGGGTTTAGATCGCTGTAGACCATGCTGCTTTAGTTGCTTCATTAACAGATATAACCGCACAGTCCAAATCACTTGTGTATTTAACAAGCTGAGGAAACTGCGCCGCACGTTTGCTCGTCGCCGCAATCCTTTGCATCAACAACTGCCAAGCCTTCCCACCTTCCATGAGCACTTTACGCCCGAGCAGATCAGCCGCTTGTATACCATGTGTTCCTTCATGAATCATGTTCAAACGGTTATCGCGCCAATATTGCTCCACCGGAAAATCACGCGTGTAGCCGTAGCCACCATGAATTTGAATGGCTAAGCTATTAGCTTCTAAGCACCATTCGCTAGGCCAACTTTTTGCAATCGGCATCAGTACTTCTAATATAAGTCGCGCTTCTTCGGCAGAGGCTGCAGCGCCCGTCATTTCTTCATCAACCATGCGGGCACAATAAAGTTCTAAAGCCAAGGCACCTTCACAATACGATTTTTGCGCAAGCAGCATGCGTTTGACATCTGCGTGCTCGATGATACGAACCTGCGGTTGCGATGCATCTTTGCCCGAAGTACCTAGGACGCGTCCTTGCGGACGGTTTTTGGCATAATCCAGCGAGGCGTAATAACCAGCTAAACCAAGCATGGTTGCCGCAGTTCCCACGCCAATACGCGCTTTGTTCATCATGTGAAACATGCAGCGCAAACCTTCACCTGGTTTGCCAACTAAGTATCCAACCGCGCCCGCTTGACCACCGGGCTTGAATTTACCCTCGCCAAAATTAAGCAAGGTATTCGTTGTGCCACGCCAGCCCAACTTGTGATTCAAGCCAGCTAAGGCAACGTCATTTCTTTCACCCGTCAACTGCGCTTGTTCATTCACCATCTTTTTAGGAACGATGAACAATGAAATACCTCGCGTACCAGCAACCAATTTTCCAGACTCATCAGGAATTTTAGCGAGTACGAGGTGGATGATGTTTTCGGTCAACTCGTGGTCACCCGAAGAAATCCACATCTTGTTGCCTTTAAGGCGATAGCGTGGCCCTAAGGCGTCGTTTTGCCAATCATCCCCCAAAGTACCGCCAACATCTGGACTGGCACGGGTGGTGATGTCTGACAAACTTGAGCCAGCTTGAGGCTCACTCAAGCACATGGTGCCAGCCCAACGGCCTGAAAATTCGTTGTTGGCGAAAACTTCTTTTTGCTTATCTGTGCCATGCACCAAAAGCAAACCTGCATTGCCTGCTGTCAACATATTTGAGCCTATGCTAACTGACGCACAGGCAAAAAATGCATTGGCCGCAGCCTCCACGGCATAGGGTAGCTGCATGCCGTTTAATGCATAGTCTTGCGCAGCACTCAGCATGCCAGAAGCGACATAGGCATCGTGCGCATCGTGCGTGGCTTTCGGCAGGATGACTTTTTCCCCATCAAACTGCGGCTCTTGCGTATCGACCAGTCGATTGAAGGGTGCATATTTCTCGCGAGCGATTCGTTCGCAAGTGTCTAAAACGGCATCGAAGGTTTCGCGCGAGTGATCTGCAAATCTCTCGCGTTTGTTCAACGATTCAACATCTAACCAATCGTAAAGTAAGAAATCAATCGTTGAACGTAAACCCATATTCAGCCTTTTTACAAAACTTCAAAAATGCCACACGCACCCATTCCACCACCAATACACATCGTCACTGCCACGCGCTTGGCGCCACGGCGCTTGCCTTCGATCAATGCGTGGCCAGTTAACCGCTGGCCGCTGACACCGTAAGGATGACCGACAGCAATCGCACCACCGTTGACATTCAAACGCTCTGCAGGAATACCTAACTTGTCGCGACAATACAAAACTTGAACCGCAAAGGCCTCGTTCAACTCCCATAAATCAATATCGCTGACTTTGAGCCCCAAACGGGCCAAGACTTTAGGAATGGCGAACACAGGGCCAATGCCCATCTCATCGGGCTCACAACCAGCGACAGCAAAACCAAGGAAACGGCCCAATGGTTGCAAGCCTTTTTTCTCAGCCAGCGTCTCGTTCATCAACACGCAAGCACCACCACCGTCTGAAAACTGGCTAGCATTTCCAGCAGAAATCAAACCGCCCGGCAAGGCTGAACGTAAGCCAGCGATACCTTCTTTGGTCGTGCCATCACGTATACCTTCATCCTGACTCACTGTCACTTGCTTGGTCGTCAAGCCCATCACAGGATCTGCAACACCCATGGTCACCGTAATAGGTGCAATTTCTGCTTGAAAGTAGCCTGCAGCCAAAGCCGCTACAGCTTTTTGTTGGCTAGCTGCACCGTACTCGTCCATGGCTTCACGGCTGATACTGTAGCGTTTGGCGACTTGCTCTGCCGTTTGCAACATGTTCCAGTAAATTTCTGGCTTGTTTTTCACCAACCATGCATCGGCCAGCATATGCGTGTTCATTTCCTGTTGAACACATGAAATACTTTCTACGCCACCCGCCACATAAATATCGCCCTCTCCCGCAATGATGCGTTGTGCGGCTAAGGCAATGGTTTGTAAGCCTGAAGAGCAAAAGCGATTCACGGTCATGCCCGAAGTGGTGATCGGCAAACCCGCGCGTAGCGCTACTTGACGCGCAATGTTGGCACCTGTAGCACCCTCAGGGTTGGCACAACCCATGATCACGTCGTCAACTTCTGCACCTTCAATGCCTGCGCGTTTGACAGCATGCTCAACGGCGTGACCACCTAATGTTGAGCCATGCGTCATGTTGAAAGAACCTTTCCAGCTTTTAGCCAAAGGGGTGCGTGCGGTAGAAACAATTACTGCTGATGTCATGATATTTCCTAATTCGGTTTGCCTGTAATTTATTAACTACTAGCTTAGTTAAATGCTTAATTGAACGTTTTGCCTTCAGCCACAAGCTTAGCCAAAAGTGGCGCTGGCTTCCAAAATGTGCCATCATCCAGCGGGTTTTGCGCAAATTTATTCATGCTTTGCACCACATTGAACAAGCCCACTTGGTCGGCATAGTTCATAGGGCCACCTCGGTATATGGGGAAGCCGTAACCCATGAGGTAAACCATATCAATATCGCTAGCCTTCGTCGCAATGCCTTCTTCAAGAATATGCGCCGCTTCATTGACCAAGGCATACACCAAACGTTGCACAATTTCATCATCCGAGATTTTACGTGGTGTGATGCCTAAAGATTTACGATGCTCTTCAATCATGGCAACGACTTCTGCATTTGGTACGGCATCACGTTTACCAGCAATATAGTCGTACCAACCCGCGCCTGTTTTTTGACCAAAGCGACCTTTTTCGCACAACAAATCAGCCGTTTTGCTGTACTTCATGTTTGGTTTTTCAACGACACGGCGTTTGCGAATAGCCCAGCCAATATCATTGCCTGCCAAGTCACCCATACGGAATGGCCCCATCGCAAAACCAAAATTCTCCATAGCTTTATCAACTTGCGCTGGCGTACAGCCTTCGTCCAGCAAAAAACCACCTTGACGACCATACTGCTCAATCATACGATTGCCAATGAAGCCATCACACACGCCTGACACAACCGAAGTTTTCTTGATCTTTTTACCCAGCGCCATGACGGTAGCTAAAACGTCTTTAGCCGTTTTTTCACCGCGAACAACCT
This sequence comes from Polaromonas sp., assembly GCA_013298815.1. Lineage (GTDB taxonomy): Bacteria > Pseudomonadota > Gammaproteobacteria > Burkholderiales > Burkholderiaceae_C > Aalborgiella. The sequence goes on from JAAFJF010000006.1 coordinate 7,543, forward strand.
CAAGCAACTTCATCACGTTAGCAGGGCTGAAGAAGTGTGTACCGACAACATCTTGTGGACGTTTTGTAAAACTAGCGATTTTGTTTAAATCTAGCGTTGAGGTGTTGCTGGCCAAGATGGCACCTGGTTTCATCACACGGTCAAGCTCTTTGAAAACAGCTTCTTTGACTCCCATTTCTTCAAACACAGCTTCAATGACCATGTCGGCATCGTTCAAATCGTCGTAACTCAATGTCGTGCTCAGCATGCTCATGCGCTGGTCATACTTGTCTTGCTTGAGTTTGCCTTTTTTGACCTGTGCTTCGTAGTTTTTACGAATTGTCGCAATACCGCGATCCAAAGCATCTTGCTTCATTTCTAGCATTTTGACGGGAATGCCTGCATTCAAGAAATTCATGGCAATGCCGCCACCCATAGTTCCAGCACCAATAACAGCTATTGATTTGATGGCGCGTTGCGGTGTATCTGCTGGCACGTCTGGAATTTTTGATGCTGCGCGATCTGCCACAAAGATATGACGAAGTGCTTTGCTTTCAGGTGTCAGCATGAGATTGATGAACAAGTCACGCTCGATGCGCATACCTGCCTCAAACTTTTGTTTGGTAGCTGCAATCACAGCCTCAACTACCTTCATGGGAGCAGGGTAGTTTTTTGACATCCCTTTCACCATATTGCCAGCAAAGCCAAAATAGGCATCGCCCAAAGGGTGTTTGCAAGGCAAGTTACGCACCAATGGCAAAGGTCGAACCGCTGCGACGGATTGGGCGAAGACAATCGCCTCCTCAGCCAAAGTCTCCGAAGAAGCAGATAATTTATCAAACAACTTTTGACCAGGCAATTGGGCCAACAATTCGCTTTTCACTGGTTCGCCACTAACCATCATGTTAAGCGCTGCTTCAACGCCCAATACACGTGGTAATCTTTGCGTACCACCTGCACCTGGAACCAAGCCCAACTTAACTTCTGGCAGCGCAATGCTGCAACCAGGCGCTGCAATGCGGTAATGACAACCTAAAGCCAACTCTAAACCACCACCCATGGCAACGCTGTGCATAGCAGCAACCACAGGCTTAGATGAATTTTCCACCGCCAAAATGACGCTTAATAAATTGGGCTCTTGTAACGCCTTAGGACTTCCAAACTCTTTGATATCTGCGCCACCAGAAAATGCTTTTCCAGCACCAGTAATCACAATTGAAGTTACCGAAGCATCTTGGTTAGCCAAAGTCAAACCGTCTGTAATACCTTGTCGAGTGGCTAGCCCTAAACCATTTACTGGCGGATTATCCAAAGTTATGATTGCCACGCTACCATGGACTTTATACTGTGCTGTCATGCAAATATTCCTTCAAAAGCTGTGCAAGTAACAAAATAGAACGGTCGTTCTTTTTTTAATATTGTAGTGAGAAATTTTTGACTTTCAAATCTCAAAGTCCCCACTGGGACAAGTCGTTTGGGCCAACTTTAAACCTCTAACCATTCTTTACGAATAGTTGCATCCGCTCTCAGAGAATCTGGCGTGCCAGAGAAAACGATACTGCCGTGCCCCATCACTAAAGCGCGATCGGAAATTGCCATAGCGATAGTCAATTTTTGTTCGATGAGCAACACAGAAACGCCTTTTGAGCGAAGAGTTTTAAGGTATTGTCCGACCAACTCAACTATTTTTGGAGCCAGGCCTTCAGTGGGTTCATCAATGATGATGAGATCAGGATCCCCCATCAAAGTGCGACAAAGCGTCAGCATCTGTTGCTCACCACCTGAAAGCACACCAGCTTCTGTGTGTTCACGCTCTTTAAGGCGAGGAAACATACTGAACATGTCGTCAAAAGACCAGCGGCTACCTTTACCAGCTCCTTTTTGACCGAGCAGTAAATTTTGCCTCACTGTTAAGGTTGGGAAAATATCGCGATTTTCAGGAACATAGCCAATTCCTAAATGCGCAATTTCAAACGCTTTCTTATCATTCAGTGGCTCACCCTTCCAAGATAAAGCACCTTGCCAGTCAACTAACCCCATGATTGCTTTGGCTGTGGTCGATCGCCCTGAACCATTACGACCTAACAAAGCCACAATCTCACCAGGTTGCACATCGAACGAGACACCATGCAATACATGACTTTTTCCGTAGTAAGCATGAAGATTTTCAATACTAAGCATGTTGCGCTCCTTGTTCATCGGCAACGGCAGACCCCAAGTATGCGTCTTGAACTCGCTGGTTAGCACGTACTGCATCTGGCGTGTCATAAGCGAGCACTTCACCGTACACGACAACCGCAATTTTGTCTGCTAAGCCGAAAACGACACCCATATCGTGTTCAACTGTTAACAGCGTTTTTCCTACTGTTACTTCTTTGATGAGACTGATAAACCGCGTTGTCTCTGTTTTACTCATACCAGCAGTTGGCTCATCTAACAATACAACGCTGGCACCACCGCCAATAGTTACACCAATCTCTAGAGCGCGTTGCTCAGCGTACGTCAAATTAGCTGCCAACACGTCTCTCTTTTTATCAAGTTTGATCATGGACATCAGCTCTTCCGTTCTCGCATTTGCATCATCCAAGTCAGCCAGAAATTTTAAGAATGTGTATTTGTAACCCAAACTCCATAGCACACTGCATCTCAAATTTTCAAAAACACTTAATTTAGGAAAAATATTAGTGATTTGAAAACTGCGTGACAAACCCATGCGGTTAATTTCAAATGGTTTTTTACCATTGATTTTTTGACCATGTAGCAATACGTCACCACTTGTCGGTGGAAAACGTCCACTGATTAAATTGAACAATGTCGATTTTCCAGCCCCATTAGGACCAATGATGGCTAATCGCTCACCGACTGGAATATCCAAATTAACGCCACGAATTATTTCACTCTTACCAAAGCTTTTACGCAAATCTTTGAGTTGTAATGCGTAGGAGCTCATAGGGACTCCTTTCTTTTAATTTCATTTTCTATAAATTCTTGAATTGTGCTCCATTGAATGGCAAACTTACGGCGTGTCAACTCAAATACTAACGAACCTGCCAACATAACTGCAACAGCCCCACCCCAGCTTGTTGCACTTTTCACATTCAAACCAATGTTTAAAAAGGTAAGCCCTGCTCCCAACGCTTGATTTAATTGCATGTGATAAACCATTTCTACCATTGCAGCCAAACCAAGAAGTGCTATTGATCCTGAGGCAAACAACAAGCAATATTTACCGATAAGTGGTTTAAATTTTCCGTAAGCGACGACACGAAAATTCATCATGATTAAGCTGGCGAAACCACCCGGCGCGTACATCACCATAAATAAAAATAACAAGCCTAAATAAAGGAGCCAAGCTTTGGTAAGTTCGCTGAACAACACAAACGCTAAAACAGACAAAATACCTCCAATAATGGCTCCAAAGAAGAACGTGGCTCCACCTAGAAATGTAAACAATAAAAACACACCTGAGCGCGGACCACTTACATTTTCAGAGGTCACAATTTCAAAATTTAAAGCGGCAAGAGCTCCGCCAATTCCAGCAAAAAAACCTGCGATCATAAAAGCAATATATCTGACTCTCTGAGTGTCGTACCCAACAAACTCAACGCGTTCAGGGTTATCACGCACCGCATTCAACATTCGACCCAATGGCGTCCGCGTTAATGCAAACATGAGCGCTGTACACACAAACGTATAAAGTGCAATAAGGTAATAAAGTTGAATTTGAGGGCCAAAAGTGATCCCGAAAGGTGAGCTACCTGTCACCCTGTTACCACTAACACCACCTTCTCCTCCAAAAAAACCTGGGAACATCAATGACATAGCCCAAATTAACTCACCGATACCTAGAGTGATCATGGCGAACGGCGTACCAGCTTTTTTAACGGTGACCGAACCAAAAATAGCGGCAAACACTAAACCAGCTAGCCCGCCGACAATCGGCACCATACTTACAGGTAAGGGTAATGCACCCGAACTAATCATATTAAGCGTATGAATAGCCATAAAAGCACCTAGCCCAGAATACACAGCATGGCCAAAGCTCAACATACCACCTTGACCTAGCAAGATGTTGTAGCTCAAACAGATAATAATAAAAATACCCATCTGACTCAGCATGGTGTGTGACAAAGAGCTTGTAAAAAGCAATGGCGCCAAGACCAAGACCAAGGCGAAAAAACTCCAAACAAGAATTCGCCCAATATTCAACGGTTTGAATTTAACAACATTGTTTGACATGACTTAACCTTCTCGCGTACCTAAAAGACCTTTGGGTCTAAAAATCAAAATCAACACCATAAAAAGATAAGGCATGATAGGAGCAACTTGGCTGACTTTTAAGGATAAAAGCTCGTAACCCAAAGTACTCGGTGTAATGGCAACGCCAATTGATGAAGCAGCACCTGCTAAAGATGCATCTATACCCACGGCAAAGGTTTGCACAACGCCAATAATTAGTGAAGCAAGCAATGCCCCGCCTAAGGAGCCCAAACCACCAACCACGACCACAACAAAAATAATAGAACCAACAGTTGCAGCCATACCCGGCTCGGTTACAAATGCATTACCACCAATAACACCTGCAAGCCCGGCTAAAGCTGCACCACCACCAAACACCAACATAAAAACACGAGGAACGTTGTGGCCAAGTGCTTGCGCTGTTTCAGGGTGTGTGAGCGCCGCTTGTATCACCAAGCCTATTCTTGTTCTGGTCAAAAGCAACCAAATCGATAGCAACATCATCAAAGCTACAAACATCATAAAAGCACGATATTTCGGGAACTGCGTCCCAAACAATGTAAACAACGGGCCATCTAAGGCCGCTGGAATCCGATAATCTAGTGATGCACGGCCCCAAACCAGCTGCACCAACTCCAACAAGATGAATGCCAAACCAAAAGTAATCAGCAACTCAGGCACATGTCCAAATGGGTGCACTTTACGCAAAAAATAGCGCTCGAATCCTGCTCCCACGACTCCAACCACCAAAGGCGCAATAAACAGTGCAACCCAAAAGCCCAAGAACTGAGTTATCGTGTAAGCAAAGAAAGCACCCAACATATAAAAACTAGCATGTGCAAAATTGAGCACTCCCATCATGCTAAAAATCAGGGTCAAGCCCGAACTAAGCATGAATAGCAACAAGCCGTAGCTGATGCCATTAAGTAGCGAATTGGTAAAAAATTCCATATCTATATTCAGTAAAAAAAATGGAGCACGCAAGTGCCCCATTCATAGATTGAAGCAAAGCTGCATTTCTGCAGCTAAGCGGTTAAGCATCAAGAAGGGCGCTTCATTTGGCAAGAAGTAGGCGTAGATGAAACATACGGCTCTAAAGCTTTTACAACTGCAAAGTTAAAACCTGTGTTTTCTTCACTGTACGGATCTTTAGCGGTAGCCTTTGTCCATTTACTGATGTAGATGTGTTGCTGCAACTGATGATCAGATTTACGCATTTTTGCCTCACCACTAATGCCCTTGAATGTCATATCCTCCATGGCGAAGGCAACTTTCACAGGATCCGCGCTTTTGGCGTTTGCAATACCTTGTGCGAGCATTGACACAGCCAAATAAGTTTGAAAGGTGTAATAGTCATCATTGAACTTCGCTTTAAAGTCGTTGCGCAACTGACGCAAATCGCCTGTAAAGTTTGAGTGACTGATAGCTACTTGGCTCACATTCATGTCTTTGCCTTGCGCCAACGCTGTAGGCGTACCAGATACACCCGCATAGTAAGCGTAAAGCGGCAGCTTCATACCAGCATCATTTAAAGCCTTAACGAGCAGAGTCATATCGGTACCCCAGTTGCCTGTAACGATAGCATCTGCGCCAGCAGCCTTAATCTTGGCTACATAAGGGGAGAAGTCTTTAACCTGTGCAATTGGATGCAAATCTTCACCAACAATCTTCACATCAGGGCGTTTACGAGCGATACCTTCTTTGAAGTATTTGGCAACTTGCTGTCCGTGTGCGTAATTCTGATTGATCAAATATACATTTTTGACTTTAGATTCATCTTTGACAAAACTAGTCAGCGCTTCCATTTTCATAGAAGTGTCTGCATCTAAGCGGAAATGCCAGAAGCTGCATTTTTCATTAGTCAGCGCAGGGTCAACTGCTGCGTAATTGAGATAAACCACCTCCTTACCTGGATTACGCTCATTATGTTTGCTGATAGCATCAGACAAAGCACCCGCCACAGCAGAACTGTTACCCTGCGTCACATAGCGAAAACCTTGGTCAATAGCAGCTTTCAGTTGATTAAGCGCTTCTTGGGGTGAGCCTTTGTTATCAAACGCAACGAATTCAAAATTCACGCCAGCTGGGTTTTTTGCGCCAGACAAGCGCTCAGCCACGAACTGATAGCTCTTGAGTTGATTTTGACCCACATTAGCAAACGCGCCAGAGAGTCCCTCAATCATGGCGATTTTAATGGTCTGACCTTTTGTTTCGGAAGGTGCCGAGGCTGCTGCAGGAGCTGCTGCCACAGGTTTTGCAGCAGGCTTAGCAGCTTGTGCAAGTACCAAACCACAGGTCAACAAAACTACGCTAGCCGTGACCGCTTTCAATGCAAATTTCATATTCACTCCATTTAAAAGTACATATTGAAGATTAACTCTAATTTTGAAAATCAGTCTCAGGGATTGCCCTAGAACTATCGCCAATGCGACTAAACTTACGCCTAACTTTGAGGAAGTTTGTAGTCCTTCAAGGTTTCGCGTAATTTGGTTTTTAGCATTTTTCCAGTTGCACCCAAAGGAATCGCGTCTACGAACACCACATCGTCAGGGATTTGCCATTTCGCTGTTTTACCTTCGTAATAAGCAATCAAAGCTTCACGCGAGACATCCGCGCCAGGTTTTTTTACTACAGCAATAATCGGACGTTCGTCCCACTTGGGGTGATAGACGCCAATACATGCTGCCATTGCCACCGCAGGGTGCGCAACGGCGATGTTTTCAATGTCAATCGAACTAATCCACTCGCCGCCTGACTTGATCACATCTTTACTGCGATCGGTGATTTGCATATAGCCATCTGGGTCTATCGTAGCAACGTCACCCGTAGGAAACCAGCCGTCAACCAGCGGACTATTTGGCGAGGGTTCTTCAGATTGTTTAAAGTACTCAGCAACAATCCAAGGGCCTTTGACCAGCAAATCTCCAAATGCTTTGCCATCGTGTGGCAACTCTTTACCAGATTCGTCGATGATCTTCATGTCCATGCCGTAGATGGCACGACCTTGCTTCAAGCGAATTTTCATTTGCTCTTCTTTTGAGAGCAAAAGATGCTTATTTTTCAGAGTGCACAATGTCCCAAGCGGCGACATTTCAGTCATCCCCCAAGCATGCAGAACGTCAACAACATAGTCATCATTGAAAGCGTTGATCATCGCTGGCGGACAGGCTGAACCACCAATCACCGTACGATTCAAAGTACTAAAACGTAAGCCATTGGCTTGCATATGACCGAGCAACATTTGCCACACGGTCGGCACACCCGCAGCGAAGGTCACTTTTTCTGATTCCAGCAAATCGTAGACGGATTTACCATCCAACGCTGGGCCCGGGAAAACCAATTTGCATCCCGTCAACGCCGCACTGTACGGAATACCCCAAGCATTGACGTGAAACATGGGTACGACTGGTAACACGCTGTCGCGTGCGCTCAAGTTCATCACATCTGGCAAAGCGGCCGCATAAGCATGCAAAACCGTGGAACGATGGCTGTAGAGCGCAGCTTTCGGGTTGCCTGTTGTGCCACTGGTGTAGCACATGCTGGAAGCAGAGTTTTCGTCAAACACTGGCCATGTGTAAGCGCTGTTCTGCTTACCGATCCAGGCTTCGTAACTGATTAAATTTGGAATGCCAGAATCTTGCGGCAACTTGTCAGCATCGCACAACATCACATAGTGTTTGATGGTAGTGCAGCGGGCGTGCACAGCTTGCACGATGGGCAAAAAGTTAGCATCAAAGCACAGCACTTGGTCTTCAGCATGGTTCGCAATCCACACCACTTGATCGGGGTGCAAGCGCGGATTCAACGTGTGAAGTACGCGACCTGAACCACTCACGCCAAAGTAAATTTCCATATGGCGGTAGCCGTTCCAAGCTAGCGTTGCGACACGTTCGCTGAAACCAAGCTTCAAACTGTCTAAGGCATTGGCGACTTGACGTGATCGCACTGCCAAATCTTTGTAGGTATAGCGATGCAAATCGCCTTCCACACGACGCGAAACAATTTCTCCATCACTGTGGTGACGTTCCGCAAACTCAATCAAACTTGAAATCAGCAACGGCTGATTTTGCATCAAACCCAACATCGTGATACTCCTCGTTTTAGACTCTAACTCACAAGACTTCAACGAATAGTATCACTCAAACCACCACTCAAAAAAGGCAAGTTCAAAAGAAATGACTTGGCTTTTGAAGTGCGCTTACTACTAGTCTTAGCGCCAATGCCCGCCACTGTGGTACCAACCGCGCCCCGGCGTGTTGTACCAACCACCGCTATTCCAAGTGCTGTAGCCTGCCGGCGGGCGAGTCCACACACCAGCGCGCCACACATGGCGCCCTCCCGACCAATACCATAGGCCTGGCGTCCAAACATAACCAACCCCTGGCGATACCGTGACCACTTCGTTGTAAGCGGGAGGTGGCGCAGTTTGAACATATTCAACATTCGCGCTGACAGATACACCAGGCTGAACCACCGCCACGCGTGACTGGTAATACGGCGCGGGAGCAACAACACAGCCCGTAAGGACAACAGCTGCAGCAGCCAAACCACTTAAAATTCCGATATTGCGAAGACGTGACATAACAAACTCCTTAAATACACTTGCAGTACATCCACAATAACCCAAAATCATCAATCTTGGTTGACTAAAGATTGTTCCACTTTGTAAAGTTGGATGTAAAGATTCATAACATGACAGCACAAATACATGGCATCACCATTCACCCGACCAAGTATTCAACGCTGGGCTGCGCATTTCAAACGCCGGTTCAACCGCAGGCTCTGCCCGTGCCTTACTGGGTGTGTCGTAACGCAGCATTAGCGCGCGAAATCGGTTTAAACGATGAATGGTTAAGCAACCAAGAACTTCTAGAAACCCTCACTGGCAACCACGTCCCAACCGGCTTACAACCCACCGCCAGCGTCTACAGTGGCCACCAGTTTGGTCAATGGGCAGGGCAATTGGGAGATGGGCGGGCTTTGAGTTTGGGGCAATTCGAAAATGGCATCGAATTCCAACTCAAAGGCGCAGGCCGAACGCCCTACTCGCGTGGCGGCGATGGCCGTGCCGTGCTGCGCAGCTCGATTCGTGAATTTTTATGCTCTGAAGCCATGCACGGTCTAGGCATCGCCACCACCCGCGCCTTGTGCGTGACGGGTTCAGACGCTCCGGTTTACCGCGAAACTCTAGAGTCCGCCGCCGTCGTCACCCGCACCTCGCCCAGCTTCATTCGATTTGGACAGTTTGAGCATTTCTCGCACAATAACATGCACGCCGAGCTAAAACAGCTGGCTGATTTTGTCGTTGACAACTTTTACCCCGAATGCCGCGATTCAGCCAACTACGCCGGCAACCCCTATGCCGCGCTTTTAGAAGCGGTCAGCCTGCGCACCGCCGAGATGGTCGCCAAATGGCAAGCCGTCGGCTTTTGCCACGGCGTGATGAACACGGACAACATGAGCATCCTAGGGTTAACTTTAGATTACGGACCTTTCCAATTTTTAGATGCCTTCAACCCAGACCATATTTGTAACCACACCGATAGCTTGGGGCGCTACGCCTACAACAAGCAACCGAACGTGGCTTATTGGAACTTGTTTTGCCTAGGTCAAGCCCTGCTGCCAATTATTGAAGACCAAGAGCTAGCTTTGGCAGCGCTAGAACCTTACAAAACTGCCTTTCCCAACGCTTTGATGACGCAAATGCGCACCAAATTGGGCTTTGCCAATCCGTCCGAAGCTTTTGAAGGTGACCGCGCTTTGGTTGAAACCATCCAAAAGCTACTCGCCCAAGACAAAGTGGACTACACCTTGTTTTGGCGCAATTTAAGCGAAGTTATGAACGGTAAATCAGTCGATTTGGTACGCGATATGTTTATAGATAGGGCGGCATTTGATGCATGGATGCTACAATATTCAGAGCTCCTTAGGCAGCAAATACGGCGGCTAGAACCATATTTAATGCTTAAAAATAACCCTAAATACGTTTTACGTAACTATTTAGGCGAACAAGCTATTCGACAAGCGAAACTAAAAGACTTCAGCGAGGTCGAAACCTTGCTAAAGTTGCTGCAAGCCCCATATGAGGAGTATCCAAATTGCGAACGTTTCGCAGGTTTGCCACCAGATTGGGCTGCGGATATTGAAATCAGCTGTTCCTCATAAACAAGAAAGCTTAATATGACCTACACCATCCAAAAAACCGACGCCGAATGGAAAGCTCTGCTCGCCGAACGCCAAAAAAGTGGCGCTGCCGAGCCTTTGGCCTATGACGTGACCCGTCATGAAGCCACCGAACGCGCGTTCACAGGCAAATACGCCGACAACAAGCAAAGCGGTATCTATGCTTGCGTCTGCTGTGGCAAAGATTTGTTTGACTCTGCGACCAAATACGACAGCGGCACGGGCTGGCCCAGTTACTACGCACCCTTGAACGAAACTGCTGTTGGCACGAAAGTCGATGGTTTGTTGTGGACGAAACGCACCGAAGTGCACTGTGCCGACTGCGGCGCACACCTAGGGCACGTCTTCCCAGACGGCCCTGCGCCAACTGGGCAGCGCTATTGCATGAATTCGGCGTCCTTAGACTTTAAGCCTCGCTGAGTGCGACCTTTACAATAGTCTTATGAAGCAAATACTCGATTTTCTCCCCATTCTGTTGTTTTTCGTCGCCTACAAAACATACGACATCTACACCGCCACCGCCGTCATCATGTCGGCCACCGTGGTGCAGATGGCGATTTTGTACAAGCTAGACGGCAAACTGGCCACCATGCACAAAGTCACTTTAGCCTTAGTTTTAGGTTTTGGCGCGCTGACGTTGGGTTTTCACGACGAGCGCTTCATCAAAATCAAACCGACCGTGCTTTATACCTTCATGGCGCTTGCTTTGGGCATTGCGCTGTGGGTGTACAAAAAGAACTTCCTTAAAACCATGCTGGGTGCGCAAATGGCGTTGCCTGAACCGGTCTGGCGAAATTTGACAGTGGCTTGGATTGTTTACAGCTTGGCAATGGCCGCCATAAACGCATATGTCGCATACTTTTACACGACAGAACAGTGGGTCAACTTCAAAGTTTGGGGCTACGCTTTCCCATTGGTTTTCATCGTGGCGCAAGGCATTTACATCGCTAAATACTTGCAACCCAAAGACGGCGAAGCTGGATAACTGCTAATGAAAATCAACGCTGATAACTTGACAATTCGCCTGACCGAGCGGCTAACACCCACGCACCTCGTCGTGCTGGACGAAAGCGCGGCGCACGCGGGGCATGTGGGCTCGAACGGGACGGATTTTGGCACGCATTTCAGGGTGCAGATTGCTTCACCTTTCTTTACAACCCAAAGCCGCGTCGCCTGCCACCGGCTTGTGTATGATGCAGTGCAAGATTTCATTGACCAAGGCTTGCATGCTTTGGCGATTGAGGTTGTTAAACCGATTTAAATTTACTTGAATTTATACAAATCCACTACACTTTTAATAGCACTTCAGGCAATAAATACGCCGGCTAGAGCCATATTTATCACCTAAATTAGTTAAATTAACCACTTTTTAATACTTTTACACATTTCAAGGATACTTTATGAAGAAAAATGTACAAAACCACATGCTGGTCGCCGCAGTCAGCGCTATTTTGCTGATCTCAAACGCAGCCATCGCTCAAAACGTGGCGATCGTTAACGGCAAAGCTGTGCCAAACGCTCGCGTTGAAGCATTAGCTGCTGAAGTCGCCAAATCTGGCCGCCCTGTGACGCCTGAAGTCAAAGCGCAAATCAAAGACGAAGTGATCGCCCGGGAAATTTTCATCCAAGAAGCTGAAAAACGCGGTTTGGCAGCGACAGACGACTACAAAGCGCAAATGGAGTTAGCACGCCAAACCATTTTGATTCGCCAATTGTTTGCCGATTTCCAAAAAAACAGCCCTGTGACAGACGCTGATTTGAAAGCCGAATACGACAAATTTGCAGCGGCTAACGGTGGCAAAGAATACAAAGCGCGCCACATTTTGGTCGAAAAAGAAGCCGAAGCCAAAGGCGTGATGGACAGCTTGAAAAAGGGTCAAAAATTTGAAGATTTGGCTAAAAAACAGAGCAAAGACGCGGGCTCTGGCGCAAAGGGCGGCGATTTGGATTGGGCGAACCCAAGCAACTACGTGCCTGAATTTGCCGAAGCCTTGCTCAAATTGAACAAAGGCCAAACCTCTGCTGCACCTGTGAAATCACAATTCGGCTACCACATCATCCGCGTGGACGACGTTCGTACCGCACAATTGCCAAAATTTGAAGAAGTGAAGCCGCAAATTTCACAGCAATTGACACAGCAAAAACTCGCTAAATTCCAAGAAGATTTGCGCACTAAAGCAAAAGTGGAATAAGCTAAAGTTGAGTACGCAAGGCTTGAATCAGCTACTCATGAGCGTTTTGGCGTGATCGTCCTTCTATCGCCAGCCAAGTCGCTCAATTACGCCCCCGTGGCTGAGCAAGCCAGCCATTTATCCAACTTGGTGCACACACTGCCGCATTTTGTTCAGCAACCACCCAAATTAGTGGCTGCAGCGCGCAAATTGTCGGCAAAAAAGCTGTCTGAATTGATGGGCATCAGCGACGATTTGGCCAAGCTCAACGTTGCACGCTTCAAAGCATGGCAGCCTGAATACACCACTCAAAACGCGAAACAAGCGGTTTTGGCGTTCGATGGCGATGTTTACACCGGCCTGCAAGCCGCGACTTTGAGTGCAGACGACCTGAACTGGTCGCAAACGCATCTTGGCATGCTCAGCGGTTTGTATGGCGTGCTGCGGCCCTTGGATTTGATGCAAGCTTATCGCTTAGAGATGGGCTCAGCCCTAGCCACAAAAACTGGTAAAACTGCGCATAAGAATTTGTATGGCTTTTGGGGCACACAAATCACTGAGCATTTGAACGAACGGCTGCAAGAAGTCAAATCCGATATCGTCGTCAATCTCGCGTCACAAGAGTATTTCAAATCCGTTAAAACTGACGCATTGAAAGCTCGTGTCATCGAATGCGTGTTTGAAGACGAGAAGAACGGTCAATTCAAAGTCATCAGCTTTTTTGCCAAACAAGCACGTGGCTTGATGGCGCGTTACATTATTTTGAACCGCATCACGGCACCCGCAAAGCTCAAGAAATTCAACCTAGCGGGTTATGCTTATGCGGCAGACGCATCCACCGAAGACCGCTTGGTATTTCAACGAAAATCTCCCACAAACTAATATTTTGATCAAAATATAGCCTAAATTGGCATCTAGCCAGCGTATTTACTGCCTAAACAGCTATGAAAATAAGAGCAAACAATATTGACGTTGAAGTCGAAGACACAGGCCCTTTACCGCTGGGCAAGAACGGTGAAGCACGCCCTGTGGTTTTACTCATCATGGGTTTAGGCATGCAACTGGTCGCTTGGCCACCCTCGCTGGTGTTGGCTTTGTTAGAAGCAGGCTACCGCGTGGTGCGGCATGACAACCGCGATATTGGTAAGAGCCAGAAATTTGACAGTTTAGGCAATCCAAATTTGATTTGGACGAGTTTGAAGCACAAATTAGGCATCAGCATCACCCCACCTTACAGCTTGCATGACATGGCGTTGGATACGATTGGTGTGCTGGATGCTTTGAAAATTGACAAAGCACACATCGTCGGCGTCAGCATGGGCGGCATGATCGCCCAGCGCGTGACGATTGCTGCGCCTGACCGCGTACTCAGCCTGACCAGCATCATGAGTTCCAGCGGTGCACGTGGGCTGCCGCAAGCGCAATCAAAAGTGCTTGGTACCTTGTTGAGTCGCCCCAAAAGCAACTCAGAAAGCGATGTTGCAGACCATTACGTCAAGCTCTTCAAAGTCATCGGCAGCCCTGGCTTCCCAATTGATGCGGCTGAGTATCGTGAACGCATTTTGGAAGGTATTCGCCGCAGTTTCCACCCCGTAGGTACATTGCGTCAAATGGTGGCGATTGCGGCTGACGCAAAACGTCCTGCAGAGTTGGCAAAAATCACCTGCCCGACCTTGGTGATTCATGGCAAAGACGACCCCTTGGTGCCTTTTGCCAATGGTGTGGATACCGCTAAACGCATCAAAGGCGCCAGTATTGTGGGTATTGACGGCATGGGGCATGATTTGCCGCCGGGCGTGGTGACGCGTATCGTCTCGTTACTGATGCCCTTTTTGGCTATGAAATAATTAAATTCAATTTTTTAAAACCCCGCTGAAACGTCATGAACACGCCAGAACAATCGCAATTAGGCAAGCAGTCTGCGTACGTTGACCATTACGATGCATCGCTGCTGTTTCCTATTCCTCGCATCGGCAAACGCCGTGAAATCGGGATTGACGGCACACCGAACTTTTTCGGGGCAGATTTGTGGACAGCGTTTGAGCTGAGCTGGCTTAACCCGCGCGGCAAACCACAAGTCGCCATTGCGCACATCACCGTACCGTGCGATAGCACCAACATTGTTGAAAGCAAGTCGTTCAAGTTGTATTTGAACAGTTTCAACAACACGCAATTTGCTGATGTTGCAGCAGTTACAGCTTGTTTGCGTGCAGATTTGAATGCTGCGATTTGGCAGCAAGCTGGGGCGGATATTGGCGCAAGTCCTATTCAATCATCCGTCGGTGTGAAAATTCTATTGCCTGAGATGTTTGACCGCGAGCCCGTGCACGAGTTGGATGGTTTGAATTTAGACCGACTCGACATTGAGTGTCCACTTAGCGCACCAGGCTCAGCTCCATCACCCGAGTTACTCGTTGCAGCGTTCGACGAAGCGCCCGTGAGTGAGGTTTTAACCAGCAACTTGCTTAAAAGCAATTGTTTGGTGACAGGTCAACCCGATTGGGGCAGTGTGCGCATCAGCTACGAAGGGCCGCAAATCGACCAAGGCGGGCTGTTGCGATACATCGTGAGTTTCCGCAACCACAACGAGTTTCATGAACAATGCGTGGAGCGCATTTTTATGGATATTTGGACACGCTGCAGACCCATCAAACTCAGCGTGTATGCGCGTTACACACGGCGTGGCGGGTTGGACATCAACCCGTTTCGAACCAGCTACCCACAAGCTGTTCCGCAGAATATTCGCACTGCGCGGCAATAGTTTTCAGCTGGTGATGACGGCTTTCAAATCACCTTCTGAATCAAAGCGCCTTTAAACAACACGGGCCCTGTTGGACCACCCGCACTTGGCACACCACCCTTAGGCTCTAAACTGATGGCCAAGGTTGGTACTTGTTTAACGTCACCCTCTGCCGTCGCTAAACGCAACACTTTGTCGCCCCCCAGCACACCGAGTGAACGCGGGCCGCCGCTGTTTGGCAGCGCCCACAGCTGCAGCGATTTATCGTTGGCTTCTTGGTAATCACCCACACGCTGCAGCACTAAATTTTGACTCTTTGAATCAAATGTCACCAGCATGGTCTCGGCAGATTTAGCATCAACCAACACAGCCACATACTCAATTTTTGGGGCGACTTTGAGCTGCGCACTCAGTTCATCCACTTGTTTACCGCGAATATCGAGTTGATCGCGCAAGCTGAATCCTGTTACCACTGCGAGCACTGTCGCTAATGCCCCAGCAGCCGCAGCGCCACGCCAAACCCATAACCCTTGCCAGATGCTACTCAACCATGATGCAGAATTGTCGTTATTAGATTGACCGGTTTGTCGTGCTGATTGCCGCGCCAAGTGCATCGCCAAAGCATCTCGCTCGGCCTGCACCATGTTTTGAATCCGTGTCCAAACAGCAGGAGATGGCAAGATGGGCGATTGCAGCTCGGTCATGCCAGACAACCGACCTTGCCACACCAAGGCAGCAGCACGCACCGTAGCGTTATCGCGCGAAATAGCTTCAAAGCGGCGGCGTGCCCCTCCGCGCAAAGTGCCCAATGCGTAGTTAGCGGCTAGACGGTCTAAAGTTTGAGGATATTTACTGAGATTCATTCTGATAAGTCCTCACGCAAACCGCGCCATGCAACCGCGCAACTGCTCAAGACCACGGCGAATCCAAGTCTTAACCGTGCCCAAAGGCAGCTTGAGTTGCTCAGCCAAGTCGCTGTGACTCAAATCGCGCAGATAAGCCAAGCTCACCACTTCGCGCTGCTTGTTGTCCAGCTGATTCATGCATTGCTGCAAGGCCCAAGCTTGTTCGCTAGCCAGTGCGGTGTTCATGGGGTTGGGAGCATCACCCTCAATCGTGTCGCTCAAATACTCGTCTAATTCTTGTGTCAAATGCATGCGCTCTGAAGAACGTCGACGCAAAAAATCAAGGGCTCGACTGCGCACAATCAAACCCATCCATGCCATCGGCGGGCTCAAGCTGGCACGGTAATCAACTGCCGCACGCCAGATGTGCATATAAGCTTCTTGCAACACATCTTCCGCCCACTCGCGCTTGTTCACCACACGCAACGCCAAACCAAAAAGTTTGGACGATGTCATGTCGTAAAGCGCTTTCAAAGCGGCTTCGTCTTGCTTAGCCATTCGGTCTAGGAGTGTCATCAGGTCACTGTCTGCTTGGTTGGTTTGTATTGCGTCCATGACTACATTGTTACTGAAATATACGCATGTTCCAAGCCGATGGATTCAAAAACCACAGTAAATAAATCTCAACAAAGTATTTTGAATTTATTGAATCCAATCCACTGTTACTCAACGTATTCAGCATGTCGCTACTTATTTAAGAGCGATTTGAACCATTCAATATTAACTATGAAGGAAGCCATCATGAAATCTCTGATCTTGAACTCAGCCACCCAACCTATCATTGCATCAAGCCAGCCGTCGCGCCGCTCATTCATGGGTAGCGCCGGTATGCTGTCAGCAGGCGCAGTGGCACTGTTAGCTGGCAAAGATTCACTCGCGCAAGCCATGGGCGGTGACATGTCCAAAGACGCTGCCATTTTGAACGTCGCACTCGGTTTGGAGCACGAAGCTATCAATGCTTATCAGCTCGGTGCTTTGAGCGGTTTATTGCAAAAGCCCGTGCTCGACATTGCCGTCTCCTTCCAAAGCCACCACAAAGCACACCGTGATGCCTTGATTGCAACGATTCAAAAAATGGGCGGCACGCCCGTGGCCGAAAAGAAAATTAACGATTATGCAAAGGCATTGAAAGCTGACACCTTGAAAAACCAAGGCGATGTATTGGACTTGGCTGCACGCTTAGAGCTGGGTGCTATCAACGCATACCTGGGCGTGATTCCAGCATTTGGCAGCAAAGATTTAGCAAAAATCGCAGGTCGTTTAGCTGCAGATGAAACCATGCACTTCACGATTTTGACCAACGCTTTAGGTCGCCCATTGCCGTCTGGCGCTTTGTCATTTGGTGCTTGATGCGTTCGCAAAGTTACCGTGTCGTCATCAGTAGCTTGCTGCTGATGACGACCTCCTTTGCCATGGCGCAATCCAGCGTCATTACTACTGGTAACACGCTCAAAGGGAAAGAGATTTACGATGCCCGATGCAGCGCCTGCCACAGCGTGGACGACAACCGCGTGGGCCCCATGCATTTGGGTGTGTTTGGACGCAAGGCGGGCGGCGTTAAAAGCTACCGCTATTCAGACGCTTTGAGTAAGAGCAAAGTAATTTGGAGCCGTGAGACTTTGACCGCTTGGTTGACCAACCCTGAAGCACTGATACCTGCTCAGCGCATGGGCTACAGCATGGACAACGCGCAAGACCGCGAAGATGTGGTGGCTTATTTGGCGACACTAAAAGTCATCAAATAGTTTGCGATTAAATTAACTCACAAACTCACCAAGTTACAAACTCGTAAATGGTGTTAAAGGCGCAAGCGCAGGAAACTGCGCTGTGCGCTTTTCTTTCGCCGCAACAATGGCTTCACGCACATGCGCGTTACTCCAAATCGCGCCTTGCAGCCAGCCCATTTGTTTGAGTGAGTCTTCCACCGAATGATCGCGCGTGTAATGAATCGCTTGCTTCGTGCCCCAAATAGCAATCGGTGGTTTACTCGCAATTTCTTTGGCACACTGCATGGCAGCGGCTAGCATCTCGTCGTTGGTTTCAAAAACCTCGTTCACCAAGCCATACTGCTGCGCTTTGTCCGCCTTCAACCGTCTGCCGGTGTAGGCCAGCTCTTTGACCACGGCTTCTGGCATCAGTTTGGGCAAGCGCTGCAATGTGCCCACATCTGCCACCATGCCGATGTTGATTTCTTGAATGCAGAAAAACGTGTCTTTGGTTGCATAGCGAATGCAGCACGCTGTGACCATATCCACCGCGCCGCCAATACAGCCACCTTGAATAGCGACGATCACAGGAATGCGCAGCGTTTCCAACTTGGTAAACGTGGCTTGCAAATCTGAGAGAGAATCAAAAATAGCGGCACGACCTTCTGGGCTTTGGTCGTCCATTTGAATGGCATTTGAAAACGTGTCCAACGACATACCAGCACTGAAATGTTTACCCGTGCTGGATATCACCAAAGCACGCGCTTTGCCATCGCGTTGAATGTGGGTTAGCACCTCATCCAACTCCCGCCAAAAGGTGGGGTTCATGGTGTTCATCGCCTCGGGGCGATTGAGCACCAGGTGGGCAATGTGCTCGTTGGTACTGATAGAGAAATAGTGCAGGTTGTTCATAACCTGCACTATAAGTTATTTCAAAAATGTGTTTTTTGAAATTTATATTTTTTGGTTTTATTTAACTGTAATCACATCTCTGTGCATAGGCGCCAACTTGGCTAGCAATTGGTTTTGACTGGTAAAGGCAATGCCCTGCGCATCCATGGATTTTTGTAGCACTTCGACCAAGGCGTTGAAATCCGTCTTGGTGATGTCCATATTGCTGTGAGTTACCTTCATGTCAGGGCCTTTGTACTCGCACAGGCCGCCAGACACTTGGCAGATTTGATTGACCAACTGCGATTTCAAATTGACAACGTTGGCATTTTTGAAAGCTTCAGCCAAACGCGGGTCAGCCTGCAGGCGCGGAACAAAATCGTCCATCAACTTGACCAAGCCGGCTTTTTCACCAAAGGCTTGGTACAAAGCCGGACTCGAAGACATTGTTTGTGCGGATACGGCTCCTACAAAGCCAAGTAGCAAAGAAGCGATAAGAATAGTTTTTTTCATGGTATTTCTCGATGAGGTAAACGTTAAAAGGTTAAAAGGTTGAATTTGGATTTAGATTTTTAAAATGCAATCTGCCCAGACAAATACACACCCGTTTGCCGTTTAGGTGTGATGCCCGGAATAATGCGACCCAAGTCAACATAAGCCAGCGTCATAGACACATTTTTAGTGGGTGCCCACGCGATAAAAATATCTTTCCAAGCCTCTTCTTTCAACCCACCGCCCAAGCCAGCAGCTCGGCCTAGCGCTTCTAAATTATTCGGCTTGCCACGGTATTCCGCACCAATGGCGACGTTTTTGCTCAGCAAATAAGCGATAGAAAACTCAGGCACGATTGATCGGCTGTTTTTACCCGGTGCACCCGAGCCAAAACCTAGCAAACCGTTTTGGTTGGCATTGGTGGAACGCAGCGTGGCGTTGACCAGCACGCTTTGCGCTAAAAATAACTTGGTGGCACTCACGTACACATCAGTACCCGTCGTTTTTGTGCCTAAAAAGTCCAGCACCGAGCCAATCGAGCCCGGTTTCACCGATTTGTATTCCACACCCACGGCGATTTGCGGCATCAACGAGTCGCTGTCCAACACCGCGTCACCCGCGATGCGTACTTTGGCACCGATGATGTCCATGTTGATATGTTGCCCTGGCGTCACGCCAAAAGGTGCAATGCCATTAAGCGCAATGGCTGGCGATGCGTCAAAATCTTGCCGCGCCAGTGACAATTCCACGCGGTTTTGGATGCCCACCGCCACGCCATACGTCTTCAAACCGTAATCTTGCGTTTTTGCTGCGGTCGCGTTGGCGCTGAACCCAATTTCGCCGTCTTCCGCGTTGCTGCCAATAACCGCCCAAGGTGTCAAACCACCACCCGCCGCGCCGTCAATGCTGCTAACGCCGCCTGTGAGCAGTAATTTGCCCGTATCCGCTTGTGCGTTTAAGCCTGTTAAGCCTAGTAATAAGCCAGCCGCCAAAGCCGTGAATCTTGCGCTTGAATGTTTCATGTTGAATGTCCTAAGTGGGTTGAAGAAGGTTGAAAAATGAGGTCTACATCTTTCTTACGCAACGACTTTACGCTTGGATTCAACTATTTAGAAAAATTTCAAATAAATCACTCGTCGAACATATTTGAAATCAAATCTTCCTTAGAAGTCTGCAGGGAATTACCAACGGCGCGCTCCACCTCGCCATCCGACGCCACCAGCCCACCCACCCGCACCCCCAGCAAACGCAGCCGCTTCGTCAGTGGAATGCGCTTCAGGCACAGTCCCGCCGCTTGGCGAATCGTTTTCGGGTCAGCGGTGTAAACATCCAGCGTCTGGTCGCGCGTCGCGGCTTTGAAGTCGTCATAACGCAGTTTGATGCCTATGGTTTTACCCAAATAGCCCTTGCGCTGCAGGTCGCCTGCCAGTTTGTCACACAGCTCGGTAAAAATCGCGCCCAGCTCGGCTTTGTCGCGCACGGCATGCAAATCGCGGTCAAAGGTGGTTTCACGGCTGATGGACACCGGCTCGCTGCTCAGCGAAATCGGGTTGTCGTCGCGCCCCCAACTGGCCCGATGCAGCCACGCCCCTGTGCTTTTGCCGAAGTTGGCAACCAGCCAGGCTTCGTCTTTGGCCGCCAGCTCGCCAATGGTGGTGATGCCGTTGTTAATGAGCTTTTCATCCATTTTCGGCCCCACGCCGTTGATTTTCCGGCAGGTCAGCGGCCAGATCATCGTTTGCAAATCTTCTTCTAAAACGATAGAGACGCCGTTCGGTTTGTTGAACTCACTGGCCATTTTGGCGAGCAGCTTGTTGGGCGCGACACCAACGGAACAAGTCAACCCCGTCCGCTCAAAAATCGTCTGCTGAATCAACTTCGCCAACGCCCTGCCACCCTGTCGCTGACCGCCCGGCACGTCGGTGAAGTCGATATACACCTCGTCCACCCCCCGGTTTTCCATCAGCGGCGTGAATTCCAGAATCGTCTCTTTGAATATCCGCGAGAAATGCCGATATTGCTCAAAATCCACCGGCAATATGATGGCATCAGGACACAGCTTGGCCGCCTTCATCAGCCCCATAGCCGACCCCACCCCAAACTGCCGCGCCGCATAAGTAGCCGTCGTAATCACCCCCCGCCCCACATAATCCTTCAGCCGCGCAAACGCCTCCACAGGAATATCAGCCCGCGTCTGTCCCTCTGCTAGCTGCTCAATAGCCTCATCCACCTTGCGCCGCCCACCACCAATGACAACCGGCAACCCCTTGAGTTGCGGATAGCGCAGCAACTCCACAGATGCGTAAAAAGCATCCATGTCGAGGTGGGCGATTCGGCGGATTTGGGGGGTCATGAGCGAATTATTATGTGCAGACGATATGTGTCTTGCAAATGAAGTTACCAGCTACGTAAATCACTAATACTAACTGCTGCTTTACGGCTTTACTTTGGACAGCCAGTCTTCAAACCACTCAATAGGTAGCCTCTCGTCTTCGAACGAACGTGAGCGTAATTCTTCAATTTGATAAGTATTGATAAGGTACAAATCCCACTGGGTTTCAACATCGGCAAGAATTGGGAGCAAACTTTCAATTTCTGGTGGTGCGTCGACCTCAATGTATTGACACCAAAATCGGTCGCACCACTCGGCAATTTGTTTGTGGGAGTGCGGCGCCCCAACAGGATGCGCACCCCACTCAAGCACCTTGATCACTGCCTCACGTGTGAACGGGAGCGTGACTGGGCTAAAACTCAAACTCGTTGACGATACTGAGCTCATCGGAGCTGACATTTTTCAATTAATTTACACATTACGACTCCTCAATACAACCGATTTTCGTAAGTCTACCCCGAAGCATTTAAGTATTCCACAAAACTTCCAGTCGGTAGGTCAAAACTTAAAAGCCAACCCTCAAATGAAGGCTCCTTCTTTCGCCCGGCGGGGCGAGAGAAGGCGGGGGATGAGAGTGGGGGAAACACGCCAGCTTGCACAGCTACAAAACACTATAAATAAAATAGCTGCTCAGGCAATAAATACGCTGGCTATAGTCACACTTACCCCCCTAAAAAGAACCAATCAATCCACCAATTCACGCAATCCCCAAGCCTTCGGCAACTCCCCCGACGGTGGAATAACGAAATTGCCTGCGGGGGCGGTTTGCAAAACTTGCTCTACCAAGTTGGCGATTTGGGTAACGCGCAGCGGGGCTTGGTTGGCGGGGATCATGTATTTGCCGATACCTAGCATCCAATTTGCGACCCGTTCCAAGTAATTTCCAGTTTTAACCGCAATATCCGTTTGCGCCATGCGCATGAAAATAACGCGCTCAAAACCTAGCGTCGTGACCACTTGCTCATCCAAACTTGCCAAACCTTGCTGCAACGCAGCAGGCAACATGCCAGGCTGGTGTGGCAAAACGACGACCAAATGGCGTATGCCGCTGGCGTACAGCCACTTGGCCAAAGCGGGGAGTTCGCTGGGGTACGGCGTCCAAATCGTACGTTCGCGGGCGTAGAACATGCGCGGTGGTTCAAACATGACAACGGCTGTTTGGATGCGATCTTTGGGTTTCAAAGGTAACCAATCTGCCACCGCTTGCGTAACAGGCAACACTTTGACCCCAGCCATCGCGGCATGAAAGTCTTCCGTCGCCATCAGCGCCACATGACGGTAACGCCCCAAACTGACTGAAGCCACCAAGCGGCGCACCACCTCGCCACCCAATTTACCACCACCACCCGCAACCAGCACTGCGCCAAACTGAGGCTTAGCTATGGGTTTTAGGTACTGGCTGGCGGATATGGCAGTGGTTACGTCTAATGAATTCAATATATTTACTATAAATAATGTAGCTACTTAGGCAATTAATACGCTGGCTAGAGGCCAAAAACAGCCCCCAAATAGCCTTAATCAGTCTTAAATAGCCCGTTTAGTACGTTCCAGGCAGCAAAATCCCTTTATCCACATGCTGGATATTGGTATGCCCACAAAACGCCATCGTGATGTCCAGCTCTTTGTGGATGATTTGCAGCGCTTTGGTCACGCCCGCCTCGCCCATGGCACCTAGGCCGTACACCATGGCGCGGCCGATGAGCACGCCTTTGGCACCCAGCGCCCAGGCTTTGAGCACGTCTTGCCCAGAGCGGATGCCGCCGTCCATCCAGACTTCGATCTGGTCGCCGACCGCCGCCACAATCGGTGGCAGCGCCTTGATGCTGGATTGAGCACCATCAAGTTGCCGGCCGCCGTGGTTGCTAACCACAATCGCGTCTGCACCAGTTTCAACCGCGAGTTTGGCGTCTTCCACGTCCTGGATGCCCTTCAAAATCAGCTTGCCACCCCATTGGGCTTTGACCCATTTGACGTCCTCCCACGACAGGCGCGGGTCGAACTGTTCGTTGGTCCAAACGGCTAGCGAATTCATGTCGCTCACGGCTTTGACGTGGCCGACCAGATTACCGAAGCTGCGGCGTTTGGTGCCCAGCATGCCGAAACACCAACGCAGCTTGGTGGATAAATTGATGATGTTGGCAATGGTCGGGCGCGGCGGCGCGGTCAAGCCGTTTTTCAGGTCTTTGTGGCGTTGGCCGATGACTTGCAAATCCAGCGTCAGCACCAAAGCGCTGCATTTGGCGGCTTTGCAGCGGTCTATCATGCGAGCCATGGCGTCGCGGTCGCGCATCATGTAGAGCTGAAACATGAAGGGCGCGGTGGTGTTGGCTGCTATGTCTTCGATGGAGCAGATGCTCATGGTCGACAAAATGAAGGGGATGCCGAACTTCTCTGCCGCTTTGGCCGCTTTGATTTCGCCATCGGCGCTTTGCATGCCGGTCAAACCGACGGGTGCAATGGCGACGGGCATTTTGGCATCTACACCGACCATTTTGGTGGCTGTGGTGCGGTTTTCCATGTTCACGGCGACGCGCTGGCGCAGTTTGATGCTTTGAAAATCAGCCTCGTTCGCGCGATAAGTGCCTTCCGTCCACGAACCGGAATCAGCGTAGTCGTAAAACATCTTGGGTACGCGTTTTTTGTATAGAACGCGCAGGTCTTCTATGGTGGTGATGACGGTCATTTAAAAATCTCCAGTTTTATTGTTTTAGCGAGAGCACCATTGCTTTTCACAAGGTGTTCCATCTTTATCACCGTCCATCTTAACGCCGGGGCAGTTCGCTAGAAAATACTTGGCTTCGGCGCAGGACTTCATTTGCGAGCAATACTTCCGCCCATCGCAACTGAAGCTGCTGGATGGCGTTGATGCGGCTGGTGAATTGGCGGGTGCAGAAACAGGCTTTTCAGGCGTAATAACCGATTTTTCTTGAACAATGGCAGCCTTCTCAGGCGTTGCGATTGCAACTGCTTCACGTCGTTTTTTCTCGGAAGCGTTTAGTTCTAGAACCGAGGGGGGTTTGCGAAATTGCACAGCTGGACAGGGATCTTGCTGATAGGTGACTGTACCGTTAACCTTGCATTTGTACGTTTGCTGAGCATTGACGCTCGTAGTAACGACAAAAAACCCCGCTACCAAAGCAACCAATGCGGGGAGTGATGAAATTTTAAACATACGTTTTCCTAAATAGCCAGCGCGCTTTGTAAAAAATGAACGGTCCTAGAGTTTAGACCGTACACCAGCCCCGCGCACTTCCAGCTTGATTTCGTCAAGCTTCACACCTTTGGGATCAACCAGCTGCACCACATGCCGCCCTGGCCACGGCAACCATTTGGCGGCGTTGCCTTTGGCGAAGGGTTTGCCGTCAAGCAGCCAGGCGACGTTCTGGCCTTCTGCCGAGAAACTCACTCGCTGGCGGTTGGGAGGAATGTCCGGATCTAGCGCGATGATCGTGCCTGAGGTGGGTGAGGTGATGCGGGCGCTGGAAGCTGAATTTCCATCGTTCTGACTCGATTTTGCATCATTTAAGCCATTTTTACCCTTATTTATAGCTATAGCCGGCGTATTTACTGCCTGAGCAGCTATTTTGTTGATAGCAAATTGCGATTGCTCTGTTCCCGTCAAAAACCACTCCTGCCGCGCCGCTTCCACCATGGTCATGCCGTTTTGGGCAAACTGTGCCTGAACTTGTACGAGGTTTGACGGTGCAGGCGGCGCTTTGCTGGACTCGTTTTGATGCAAAAACTGCATCACCGCTGCCCACACGGGCGCTGCGCCCGCGGTGCCGCTCACGTCCCACATGGCTGCGCCGCTGGCGTTGCCCACCCACACCCCTACGGTGTAGCGCTGCGAGTAGCCCACCGCCCAGTTGTCGCGCATGTCTTTGCTGGTGCCCGTTTTGACGGCGCTCCAAAACCGCGTCGCCAGCACGCTGTCGGAGCCAAAGGTGCGGGCACGGGCGTTGGTGTCGCTCAGAATGTCGCTGACGATGAAGGCGGCGCGCGGGTCTATGGCTTGGATTGTGGCTTGGGTACTTGTTGTTTCAGGACGAACGGTTAAATAAGTTGGACTGGCACGCCCACCATTCGCCAAGCTGCGGTAAGCATTGGTCAAATTCAACAACGACACCTCGGCACTGCCTAGAGCCAAGCTATAGCCGTAAAAGTCACCCGCCTCCTTGAGCGGCAAGCCCAGCGTTTTGAGCTGTTTGGCAAAGGCATCGGGCGACACCATCACCAAGGCGCGCACCGCTGGCACATTGAGCGACGAGCCCAGCGCGGTGCGCACCGAAACCCAGCCTTTGAACTGGCGGTCGTAGTTTTGCGGAATGTAGAGGCCGCCGGCGGTTTGAATGTGGGTGGGCGAGTCCTCCAGCAGCGAAGCCGCCGTCAAACGCCGCTCGGCAATCGCCTGCGCGTACAAAAACGGTTTCAGCGTGGAGCCGGGCTGACGCAATGCGGTGACAAAGTCCACCTCGCCAGATCGCCCCAACTCCCCCGACGAACCGACATACGCCAGCACCGCGCCGGTGGCGTTGTCCAGCACCACAATGGCACCGTCTTGCACGTTGCGGTTTTGCAGCTCGCGCAGGTGGCGATTCAATGTTTGGTCGGCGAAGCGTTGCAGCGGGGCGCGCAGGGTCGTTGTCACCGTTCGGGCTGAGCTTGTCGAAGCCTTCTCAGTCTTCTTCGAACCCGCAGACCCTTGGCCCAGCTCAGGGCGAACGGAAAGGACTCGCCGCGCCACATGCGGCGCGATGCCGCTGCTGGCGTCAAACTCCTTGCGCTGCAGGGCGGCGGTGACGTACAAATCCAGCCCCACGCAATCCGTCTTGACTGTCGGCTGCATCACCTTGAGCACGCCGCAAGCCCGCAGCGCGACGGCGGAAGGTTTAGCATTGGGAGCGCGAACCAGAGCGGCGGTGACTGCCGCCTCGCGGTCGTCCAGCCCATGCGCGGCCTTGCCAAACAGGGTGCGGCTGAGAGCGTCTATGCCCACCATCTCGCCCCGAAAAGGCACGTTGTTCAGATATGCTTCCAAAATCTGGTCTTTACGCCAACTGCGCTCCAGCAACTGAGCAGACACGGTTTGCCCGACTTTTTGCAACACTGATCGCCCGCCTGCTGCGGTCTTCAAATCTTCATCCAACAGCCCAGCCAGTTGCATGGTGATGGTGGAGGCTCCGCGTGTTTTGGTGTTCCACACATTGCCCCAAGCTGCGCTGGATACTGCCCGCCAATCGACCCCGCTGTGCTCGTAAAAGCGCTTGTCTTCACTCAGCACCATGGCGGTACGCAAAGCGGGCGAGATATCAGCCAACGCCACCCACTGGCCACGCCGCACGGTTTTGTCGGCGCGCAGGCTGTGCATTAATTCGCCGTTTCGGTCCAAAACGCGCACGTCAGACGGTTGAAAAGTGCTTTTTACCTCTTCAAATTTAGGCATAGCCAGCGTATTATCTGCCTGAATAGCTATTATTAATATAGCAATTGTCTGACAGATGACACGATGAATAGTCATTACTTAGCTCCAGGCACTGCCACGACTTGCATCTTCGCGTTCGGCGCTTCGCCAAACATCTCAGGGGCGTACATAGCTTCGACGCGGCTTGGCGGGAGCGAGAAATTGCCGACATTGTTCAGGCGGATGGTGTATTCCATCTTGACCACGCCTTTGGGCAAATATTCATAGTAGCTGCGGAAGGACTCAAAACTGCGCTCTTCAAACGCCGCCCAACCATTGCCAGTGCGCTTTTCGTCTTTGGTGGCGATTTCAGAATCGCGACCCAAGCCACCGCCCAAAATCGTCGCGCCGGCAGGAACCGGGTCGGTGATTGCCACCCATGTCATGTCAGCCGTGGCGTTGACTTCTAGCGTGATGCGTAGCACATCGCCCCGTGTGTAAATGCCTTTAACTGCCTGCTCCACCGGCGTGATGGTCTTTTTGATGCCGTAACCCGCGTTGAACGGTGCGTTGAGCTGCACGGCGGCAACGGATTGCAGCGTCAGCCACGGTTTGCCGCTGCCTTGCTGAGTCACCATCAAGGTGTCTTTCAACGATCCTGTGGCATTTTTCCACGGCAAGAACATGCTGTTGTTTCGCAAATTTCCTGGTGATGCAGGTGCGCCAAACCAGGTGGTTTGGTTGGGAGCACCAGTGGCATCGGTGGTTTTGATGCGTTCAACTTTGCTCCAATCAACACTCGCACTTCCGGTAGACATAGATGCTTTGGTCAGCCCAGCAACAGGAATAGATTCAAACTTAGCGGAGAAGCGCTCCAACGCCAAACCGCCCCACAAATTGGCCGTCGTGGTGTGCCAAGCGCCATTTTGCTGGCGGCTGATGAAACCGTTGGCCAGGCGACCCATATCGTCTTTCCAGGCCGGGTCGTCCATCACGGCCAGCATCAATTTGGCGCTGTTGACATCGCCATTGGTCATCAACCACCACCAGTAGTCGTCACGCTCGGTGCTGAAAATCATTTTCGTGCCTTGAAAACTCAAGCGGGCGCGCAGAATCTGGTTCGCCTCGGCCAAATAGGCATCGCGTTTGGGGATGTCGCCCACGCGTTTCAAAATCTGCATCCAGTCGATCACCGCGCTGGTTGGCCACTGGTTGGGTGCGATGGTGATGCTGCTGACCATGCGCGCCTGTGCTTTGCCGTAGCGGGACAGGGCTTCCAGGGCAGCCAGTTTGCGCACATCCAGGTCTTTACGGGGTGACCAGAAATCGCGCGTTAATTTGCCTTCTACAAACGCGATCAGGCCGCGCTCCATGGGGGCGCGTGCCTCGTCGGGCAGGGCAAAAGCGGGGTTTATCGCTGCGGCTTCGTGGGTGGCGGCCAGCAGGTAGGCGGTCAAGGTGTCGCTGCCGCGATTGGCCTCACCATCACGCGGCGGGAAGTAATTGGCCAGGCCGTCGCTGTCCAGATAGCTGGGCAACTGCGCCAGCACGCCTTGCCAAAGCTTGGCATCACGTAAGCCGACTGATTTGCTGGTTTTTTGCTCCAGGCAGGCAAAGGGGTAATTGGCAAACCAGTCGCGCACGCCGGGCAGGCTTTCAGCGAGCTTGGGCTGCAGGCTCATTTTCAAACCGCCCCGGCCTGGCACCGCATCTGCGGGCGGAGCCACGTCCAGACTGAAGCTACCATCCACCTGCACCAGCGTGGCCTGCTGCACGGTGAGCGGTACGGCGGGGATGATGCGCTGGCGGGCTTTGAGGGCATCCTTCGCACCTTTTAAATTATCTTTCGCCTCAATCTCCCACAAAATCGCCTCGTTGCGGGTTAATGCCAGTTGCGGCGGTGCGGTGACCAGCCAGGCTACTTCACGCGCTTCGCCGGCGGGGATGTCCACCGTTTGTGGTTTCAACTCCAGCAGCGTGGCGCGGGCGGTGACGTCCACCTTCATCGCCTCTTTGGTGGTGTTGCGCACGGTGATTTGCGCACGGAACTGGTCGTCCTCCCGCACCAACGGCGGCAGGCCGCTGATGATCTGCAGGTCTTGCGTAGCCTTGATCATGGTTGAACCCGTGCCAAACAAACCGGTGGATGCATCCGCCACGGCGACGATTTTGAAGCTGGTAAGGGCATCGTTCAAAGGCACGGTCACTAGCGCTTGACCGTTCGCATCCAGCTTCACGCTGGGGTTCCACAGCAACAAGGTGTCAAACAGCTCCCGCGTGCCGCTGCGTCCCCCGCCACCGCCAGCAGGCACGGCTTTGCGGCCATAGTGGCGGCGGCCTATGATTTCCATCTGCGCGGTCGACGTTTCCACACCCCAGCTGCGGCGCTGCAGCATGGCGTCCAGCAACTCCCAGCTGGTGTTGGGACTGAGTTCCAGCAAGGCCTGATCAACGGCAGCCAACGCTACTTCCGCATTGGCAGCGGGTTGGCCGTTGGGCAATTTGACCTGGATGGTGACCAGCGCTTTGCCGCGCACGGGGTAGCTCTCTTTGTCGGCCTTCACACTCACGTCCAACTGGTGCGCCTTGGTGCCGACGCGGATTTCTGCCACACCGAAGCGGAAGGCGGGTTTGCTCAGATCGACCAGCGCTGTCGGTGCGACATATTCGCGGCCCTCATACCAAAACGCAGTCCACCACTCACGCGGTGCTTTGTAGCCCCAGGTGAAGAGCGAGTACCAAGGGACATCGCGCAAGCGTCCGCGTAGCGCCAGCACGCTCACGTAGACGTTGGGGCCCCAGCTGTCTTTGATGGTCAGGTTGATGGTCGGGTCCTGGCCGTTGAGCTGGACGACCTGGGTTTCGACAATACCTTCGCGTTCCACCGACACCAAAGCGGTAGCAAAGCGGAACGGCATGCGCACCTGGAATTTAGCCACTTCACCGGGTTGGTAGGCTTTTTTCTCGGGCAGGATGTCCATGCGGTCATGGTCTTCACCGCCGAACCAGACTTCACCCTGCTTGGTCACCGTCACCGAGCTGGCTGCTTGCACGGTGTTGCCGTCTTTGTCTTTGGCGGTGACGATCAGCTCCACCTCACCGGGTTCACCCAGCTTGGCTTCGCAGAGCAGCAGGCCACGGCTGTCGCTTTTACCGCTGCAGACTTTGCCAAGATCTTTGGATTCGGTTTTATTGTCATAGGTGTAAAAGCCACCCACCAAACGTTTGCGGCTGGTGGTGGTGATACGGGCAAGGGCCTTGACCTCCAGGCTCACGCCCTCGGCGGCCTTGCCTGTCAAATCCAACGCTAGCGCCTGAAACTTGATCTGCTGGCTGGTCGAGACCCAGCCCTCGGTTTTGATGCCGGCAATCACCCCAGCAGGCCACAATGCAGCCACGTTGCGGATGGTTTGTACCTCGCCATTCGGGTCGGCATAGGTGGCCTCCAGCAGCAGTTCTTGCGCTTGTCTTGAGCTCGGCACTTTGTCCAGCACCAGTTTGCCCGCGCCGTTTTTGTCCAAGCGCAGCGGCAGCTTGTCGGCAATCACGCGCTGGTCTTGGCCCGCCGTGGCTTCTTCTTCATCAACAGAACCAGTTTTTTTGTCTTTTTGCGGCGGATAGAAACTAAAAGTGTCGTAATCAGCAAAATACAAATTCTTTGAGCGCACCAGAGCAGAGACCTTGACAGGCAAGTTCATCGCAGGACCGCCCGCGACATAGCTGATTTGCACATCGGAGGGGACTGACGTCACGTTGACCAAGGCTTTTTTATCAGCGGGTTGGATGCGCCCTTGAAATACGGGTAAACGAAATTCCTCAACACGAAATTGGCCTGAGCTATAGCTGCGGAAATCAGCGCCTGCATTCCTATCCTCGGATGTTTTCAGTTCAATCTGATAAATACCAAGTTTGGCTGCAGGTGGAATCACAAAAGTATTTTCAGCACTTTGCCCCCCAGTCGCTGTCTTTCGCCACACAACTGGCTGGCTGAACTTTTGACCGCTGCCAACGTGCGTGATTTCTAAAAGCTTAGGTTCTGAGCTGCTACTTCCAAAGCCTTTGCTGTTTTCCGAACGCAAAATGTGCTTCATGTACACCGTTTCACCAGCCCGCAACAAACTGCGGTCAAAAATCGTGTGCAAGCGATCGTCTGGTCGTGGCTCGTTGCTGGTCGATAAATTAAAGCGCCAAGGTTCTATGCCTTTGTGCCAGTCGCTCCACGTAAAGGCTAAATCTTGCACGCCTTTGGGATCAGCTGTGCCGGTTCGGGCGCTGATGAAATATGCACGGCGATCTTCGCTGTACTCGTCATCGGCATTGCCCCGCGCCAAACAGCTTGGTGGCTGGGGTGGAATATTGGCCATTTTTGCGACGCCTTGTGCATCCGTTTGCGCAGTTGCTAGTTCTTTGCCTCGGCAATCAGACACTGCCACACGTGCATTTGCCACGGGCTTGCCCGTATCCAGCGTGGTAACCCAAGCAACCGCGTTTTCACGCCCCAACTTAAAATGCACGCCGATGTTAGTCACCAAGGCCGATGTGCGCACGTACATGGTGCGATTAGGCCCATAGCGATCATCGAGCAGTGATGCGCCCAGGTTTTTAGAGGCGATTTCAAGAACATGAAAACCCGCAGTCAGCGGGATGCCCACCACCTCAAACGGGCGGCTGGCTTGCGCGTCTGTGGGTTGCGGTAGATCTAAGGTTTTGACACCTGCTTGTCCAGCCAACAAAGACACCATGCGGGTTTGCACAGTGGTGCCATCGTCGATGTACTCTTTTCCGTTTTCAATCTTTCTCCCCAGCTTGGGCGGCAGCGACAATTTAGAATCTGTGGCCGCCAAACTGCGCGGCACACTGTAGTTGCCGTAACGCTGCACTTTTTGATACCAGGCAATGATGTCCGAGTCGGTTTTGAGCTGCAGGTCGCTAACTTTACCTTCTGAGGCATTGCTTACGACATTACTTGTGGTTTTTCCATTAACGAGAACACCCACATTCCGCAGCGTCACAGGTAACATCGGCGTCCCGCTCGGCTCGGCAAAGCGCTCCACCACGCCAAAGGTGCTGGAGGCAAATTTGGCCAAGGGCGGCATCACGCCGGTGGAGACTTTGAGCGGGAAGCTGTCTGCATTGCGCAGGCTGCGGCCTGATGCGTCTTTGAAGTCTTTGGGTACCTCAAGGGTGAATTGGGTCTGCTCAGGCAAGACCCCTACGCCCACAAACGAAACACCCGTAACCGTGCTCTCGTCGTCTGAATCTGCCTCAAACTTGGGTTTGAAAGAATCTTTACTAGATATGAGACGAATCGCCGCCGCTTGTTTGCGTGGCACGGGTGTGTTGAAACTCAAACTCAAAGGGCGCAGCGGTAAGCAAGCGGCCTGAGCATTTTCACGTTCACAACTAAAGCTGGCTGTAAATGGCTCACGCACGGTGAAGTTGAAGCGCTTTTCTACTTTGTTGAGGATTTGACTGGGTGTTGACACGCCCTTGCCAAAAACAATCTGCAGCTTGGCGGAAGGTGTCAAGCGGCGGTTGCATGAAAACGTCACAAACTTGAGTGGTTCAGCTGCGGCAGCCTTTTCAAAACCTTGCGATTTGAGCAACTCTGCGCGCTCTTTGCCGTCAATCAATTTGACAGGTAAACGCTCACCCAAACCATCTACCTGGCACCACATATTGGCCTGCACGCTGGCTAGGGTGGCGGGGCCATTAAGTTGGGCGATGAAATATTGCTCCTCATCTATCGCACCGTAGCTGGGCAACATGTTGGTGACAAACGGACCACCCGTGTTGAACTGGTAGCTGCTGGAACTGTTTGTACCGCTGAGTTTGGCACCTTTGAGCGATTGCAAAGCAGCGACCAGCTTGACTTCACAACGCAGACCGGGTGGCAAATCGCGAGAAAACTCGAATGCCCATTCGCGTTCGTTGACCCAACGGCCTGAACCCTGAGATGCGCTTGCATCACTGCAACTGACGGTCAGAGGCGCGGCGGCTTTGGGGTCACCAAAATTCACAGCCGCTTCGTCAAACTTGATGACCAATTGGCGAACCTGCGCCACCTCGCCCTGTGGCGACAAGCTGGTGATTTGAAAGGCTTGGGCGCTGAGCGCGAACCCCAAAACACTCACCGCACTGAACGTTTTGAAGAACGTATGAATGACTGTTTTAGCGAATTTTTCAGTGATTTTCACGCTTACCCCTTTTAATTGGGGTTAAGCGTATACGAAAGTGGCTTTAAAAATCAGCCCAATTGCAAAAAATTAACCCAAGCGCTCGGCATGCCGCGCAATCTGCAGCCGCACCTGCGCCGGCGCAGTGCCGCCTAAAGTGTTACGGGCATTGAGCGAGCCACGCAAGGAGAGCACGTCGTACACATCATTATCGATTTTCGGGTTGAATTGCTGCAGCACTTCAAGTGGCAGCTCCGACAGATCAACCTGATGCGAGATGGCGGCTTTGACGGCGTGGGCAACAGCCTCATGCGCATCGCGGAAAGGCAGGCCTTTTTTGACCATGTAATCGGCCAAATCCGTCGCGGTGGCGTAGCCTTTGAGGGCAGCGCGTTCCATGGCTTCGGGTTTGACGGTGATGGAACCCATCATTTCAGCAAAAATACGCAACGTGTCTTTCAGCGTGTCCACCGTGTCAAACAGCGGCTCTTTGTCTTCTTGGTTGTCTTTGTTGTAGGCCAGCGGTTGGCCTTTCATCAAGGTGATCAGCCCCATCAAATGACCCACCACGCGACCAGTTTTGCCACGTGCCAGCTCAGGCACGTCGGGGTTTTTCTTTTGCGGCATGATGGACGAACCCGTGGTGTAGGCATCGCCAATTTGAATGAATCCAAAACTCTGGCTCATCCACAAGATCAACTCTTCACTCAGGCGGCTGATGTGCACCATGGCTAGGCTGGCTGCGGCGGTGAATTCAATTGCAAAGTCGCGGTCACTCACGGCGTCCAGGCTGTTTTGGCAGACTTGTGGATTGCCTTCTGCATCGACCATGCCCAGCGTTTTAGCAACGCGTTCACGGTCTAGCGGATAACTGGTACCAGCCAAGGCGGCCGCGCCCAAAGGCAGGCGGTTGACACGGCGACGCACGTCTTGCAAGCGCTCAGCGTCGCGGCTGAACATTTCAACGTAGGCCAGCATGTGGTGGCCAAAGCTAACCGGCTGGGCCACTTGTAGATGGGTAAATCCAGGCAGGATGACCTCGACATTTTTCTCGGCAATCACCAACAAGGCTTTTTGCAGCTCGGTGAGTAAATCGCCAATCAAATCAATCTCGCCGCGCAGCCACAGACGCACATCCGTGGCGACTTGGTCGTTGCGGCTACGGCCGGTATGCAGGCGTTTGCCAGCGTCGCCCACCAGGGTTGTCAGACGGGCTTCGATGTTGAGATGAACGTCTTCCAAATCCAATTTCCACTCAAACGCGCCAGATTCAATCTCGGTGCTGATTTGACCCAGCCCTTGCTGGATCGATGCATGGTCAACAGCAGAAATGATCTTTTGCGCAGCCAGCATCTCGGCATGCGCCAACGAGCCGGCAATATCCGCCTGCCACAGACGTTTGTCAAAAAACACACTGGAGGTGTAGCGTTTGACCAAGTCGCTCATGGGCTCAGAAAACAGGGCGGACCAGGCTTGGGATTTTTTGTCGAGTTGGTTGGTGGACATGGGTAAAAAACTTGTAGGTGGCTTAATGAGGCTTAAAAATAGCGCCGTCATCACGGATTTCCTCTATTATCGGGCTTATATCGCTCAGTTTTTACCTACTTTGTCCCGCTTTTCAACATGCCTTCACAGCAACCACAGCCTGCACGAGCTGATACGAGCTCAGTTTTAATATTTGACGCTTGTCAAGTGGGTGTCGTGCTACGTACTGTTTTGCTGGTACAAACCGTTTTGGCTGTGGCTGTGATGTTTTATACCGATACTGTTCTGGATTGGGCCGCCAAAGTAGCGTTGGTAACAGGGGGCGCTTTGCCTGGAACGCTGTTGTGGCTCATCGTCACTTGCAGCCTCAAGCACCATTTACAAAGGCTCACACGTCGTAAACAATACGCTGCAGGTATTGGTTTGGGATTTATTGCAGGGAATTACGCATGCGGCATGCTGGTGCTAGCTGCGGCAGTTTTTAACCCGCCTTGGCTAGCTTGTGGTTGTGCTAGCGCACTTATCGCTGCAGCATTAGTGGCGGCTCTGGAGTGGCGCGCTAAGGGGCGTACACCGGCAGCGACGACTGCTAAGCTGGCAGAGCTGCAATCTCGCATTCGACCGCATTTTTTGTTTAACACACTCAACAGCGCCATCGCACTCGTGCGCCAAGAGCCTGCAAAAGCTGAAGGATTGCTAGAAGATTTGAGTGATTTGTTCAGAGCTGCACTGGCTGAGCATGGCGAATCGGTGACTTTGGCACAAGAAATTGAATTAGCAAAAAATTACTTATCCATTGAGAAAGTACGCTTTGGAGAGCGCCTACAAGTGCAATGGCAGCTTGACCCTGCCGCCAATCAGGCCAGATTGCCGCCCCTGTTGCTACAGCCCCTCGTGGAGAACGCTGTGCACCATGGGGTAGAACCTAGTCTTCAAGGTGCTCACATTGTCATATTCACCCAATGTAAAAATAGCAAGGTAATCTTGCAAATCACCAACACCCTAGCCCCTAAATCAAGCACGACGTCAACCACTGGTAACGGTATGGCACTTAAGAATGTGCGCGACAGGCTTCGTTTGTTGCATGACTTGGAAAGCTCATTTCAAGCAGGTGAGAAAAGCGGTACTTACGTTGTTCGCATGGAGTTTCCAGTATGAGCACGTTTAGTCAAGCGCTCAATGTGTTGATTGTCGACGACGAACCACTGGCTCGACAGCGACTACGTACGCTTTTAAGTGATTGCACGCAAACACCGGTTATCGTCGGTGGTGAAGCGAGTAACACCGCCGAGGCACTTGACTTGCTTGAACAGGTGCAATTTGACGCTGTTTTGCTGGATATTCACATGCCGGGCGGCGATGGTTTAGCACTGGCGCGCCGCTTAAAAGAATTACCTTATTTTCAAACGAATCCGCCAGCTATCGTCTTCATCACAGCGTATGCTGAGCATGCCGTGGAAGCCTTTGAATTGACGGCGACTGATTATTTGACCAAACCTGTGCGTCTAGAAAGATTGCAAAATTCGCTACAAAAAATAGAGCAATTTAGGCAATCAATACGCCGGCTAGAGCCCGAAAATGATTCCAAAAAAACGACTGAAATTTTAGTTATTCAAGAACGTGGCATTACCGAACGCATACCATTGAGCGAAGTGCTTTATTTGAAAGCAGAACTGAAATACATCAGCGTTCGCACCGCTTTGAAAACGCATATTTTGGAAGGCAGCTTAAACGAGCTCGAAGTGCGCTACCCAAATAACTTCTTACGCGTTCACCGCAATGCCTTGGTTGCCACCCACGCCATGCGGGCGCTAGAAAAGCACCTTGACCCCGATGAAGGCGAATGCTGGGCGGTACGGCTTGTTGGCATTGATGAGCTACTGATGGTATCGCGGCGGCAATTATCTGCGGTGAAAGACGTGATATCGAAAACTTAAGCTTTGGCTTTATCAGCCTCGGTGATGAAGGAGTCAGCATAAAACTCGTCTTCAGGCAGTTTGCAAATATTCACAAAATCCGCCTGCGCTGAATCAATCACAATCGGGGCACCGCAGGCGTAGACTTGGTGTTCGCTCAAATCAGCGAAATCCTGCATCACCGCTTGGTGCACAAAGCCCGTGCGACCCGCCCAAGCATCTTCTGGCAAAGCGTTTGAAACCACGGGCACGTAGCGCAAATTTGGCATGGTCGCCACTTGCGCCAGCACCCAATCGTTCATGTACAAGTCTGCGGGTCTGCGGCCGCCCCAATACAAGGTTGCAGCTCGCGTGCTGCCCATCTGTTGCATCTGCTCGATGATGGCTTTGATGGGTGCAAACCCGGTGCCCGAAGCCAGCAAAATAATGGGTTTCGCAGAATCTTCGCGCAGGTAAAAACCACCAAAGGGGCCTTCGATACGCTGAATTTCCTTTTCCTTCATCTCACCGAAGACATGGTCGGTAAATTTACCGCCAGGCATGTGGCGAATGTGAAGCTCTAAGGTTTTGCTTTCAGCAACAATGTGCGGCGCTGATGCCATGGAATAGCTACGGCGTGCACCATCGCGCAAAATGAACTCAATGTATTGGCCGGCTTTGTATTGCAGCGTGTCGCTAGCCGGCAGTTGCAGCTTGATAGCCATCACATCGTGCGATTTTTTCTCAAGTGAAATCACACGCGACGGCATGCGTTTGATGGGGAAGGCGTCTGCCGATGTGACTTGGCGCGACTCCAGCACAATATCGCTTTGCGGTTTGGCGCAGCAGGTCAAAATATAGCCTTTGGCTTCTTCCTCCGCGCTCAACGCTTTGGGCTGATGCGTACCGTGGACTACTTTGCCTTCCAACATTTTGCACTTGCACGAGCCACACGCGCCGTCTTTGCAGCCGTAGGGCAAAGCGACGCCTTGGCGGATACCTGCGGTCAAAATAGGCTCATCGGCGGTGGCCATAAAACTACGGTTACTAGGCAAAACGGAAACTTGAAACGGCATTTAGGTATCCTATAGGGTCATCAATCACGCATTCATTTGCGTATTTTCTAAAGAGCGCCTATTTTGCCCGTAATTTCAAGCCAATCTCACCGACTGCCCAGAAGACCTGCCATGACGTTCTGGAGCGCCAGCTTGGGCGCACTACCCGCGCGGTTTCGCAAGCCAAGGCTGTTGATTGTGGGTTGTGGCGATGTGGGGCAGCGCGTTGCCAGCATTCTGAACGCCTACAAATCCATCCAAGCGCAACCCTTGCCGCGTACCTTTCGTATATTAGCACTCACTTCGTCTGCAGACCGCATAAATCCTCTCCGCACCCAAGGTATCGTACCTTTGCTGGGCAATTTGGACGATGGGGCAAGTTTCCGCCGCTTGGCTGGTTTAGCCACCCATGTGCTGCACTTAGCGCCGCCGCCGTCTGAAGGATGGAGCGACCCGCGTACGCTGGCTTTGACCCGTACTTTGCGGCTTCGAAGCGCTCCCAGCGCCTTTGTTTACGGCTCAACCAGCGGTGTGTATGGCGATTTAGCCGGTGGCAGAGCCGTCGAGACCTTGCCCACAGCGGCCAGAACTCCGCGCGCTTTGCGCCGCGTCAGCGCTGAGCAAACCGTGCGTTTTCTTGGACGCAGCACTATCAACAGCAACGTTATCCGAACTTCAATTCTGCGGATTCCTGGTATTTATGCCCCTAATCGCGGAGGCGGCACACCCAAAGACCGCCTGCTCAGAGGCACGCCCGTACTGGCAGCCAAAGACGACGTTTACACCAACCACATCCACGCCGACGACCTCGCCCGCGCCTGCCTAGCCGCCCTGTGGCGCGGCAAACCGCAGCGGGTTTACAACGTGAACGACGACAGCCGCCTGAAAATGGGCGATTATTTCGACTTCGCCGCCGATCTCTACAACCTCCCCCGCCCGCCCCGCGTGCCCCGCAGCACCGCACAAGACCAGCTGCCGCTGATGCTGCTGAGCTTCATGAGCGAATCGCGGCAGATGGACAACGCGCGGATGAAACAGGAGTTGAAGTTGCAACTGCGCTACCCAACCGTAAAAACTGGGTTGAGAGAAGCAACGCAACCTAAGCTGCTTTGAATGGCTTTGTAGCCCAAACTTGCTATTATATTTATAGCTTCTTAGGCAGCAAATACGCTGGGTATAGCTATATTTATGCCATATTTTGGCATAAATATGCCCGATTTCGGCATTTTTAGCGTTATTGAACCGCTGGAACCGTCTTCAAGGCCTTCACAGCGCCTTCTCCGATGGATGCGCCAAACCGCTTGACCAATTTCTCAGCCACGTTGTCGCGCTTGGTGTAGTCAATCAAATCTGGCGCTTTAACGACTTCGCGGGCGACAAAATCTAAGGTGCCGATTTTGTCAGCCAAGCCCAGCTCAACCGCTTGCTGACCGCTCCAAAACAGACCGGTGAAGGTCTCAGGCGTTTCTTTGAGGCGCTCGCCACGGCCTTTTTTGACCACGGCTATGAATTGCTGATGAATTTGGTTCAACATGCCTTGCGTGAAGGCGCGGTGTTTCTCGGTTTGCGGGCTGAACGGATCCATGAAACCCTTGTTTTCGCCAGCCGTCATCAAACGGCGCTCTACGCCCAGCTTTTCCATCAAACCCGTGAAGCCAAAACCGTCCATCAGTACGCCAATGCTGCCGACAATGCTGGCTTTGTCCACATAAATTTGGTCTGCGGCCACGGCGATGTAGTACGCTGCTGATGCGCAAGTTTCTTCCACCACGGCATACACTGGCTTTTTGTGCAGTGCTTTGAGGCGATAAATCTCATCGTTGATCATGCCAGCCTGCACAGGGCTGCCGCCTGGGGAATTGATGAGCAGCACCACGGCTTTCGCGCCTTTGTCCTCAAACGCGCTGCGCAGCGAGGTCATCACTTGGTCGGCACTGGTCTCGCCACCCGAGGCGATTTCGCCTTTGATCTCGATCACGGCGGTATGGTCAGCGTTCATGTCGGTAGACGGTGCGCCGCGGTCCAAAAGACTGAATGCCAGCAGCGCAAAAAACGCCAACCAAGCCAAGCGCACAAAGGTACGCCAGCGGCGCGCTGTTTTTTGCTCCGCCATGTAATTGATGGCCAGTTTTTCTAAAGCCGTGCGCTCCCAGCTCACGGTTTGGGTGGCAGATTGCGTCGTAGCTGTAGGCTTCTCAGACTGTGAAGCTAGCGTTTGTGGTTCGTGGATGTTGTCGTTTTGGTTATCGTTCATAAGTGCCATTAAAGCGTATCAGGTGGGTCGAATTGGTCAAAAGGCAGGCTGTGAAGCGCTATTTCAGGCTTGGTCAAAATTCCAGCGGCTTCAAGTTATATGCAGTATGCCAGTGAACCACGCCGCGCTCCTCGCTCAGGGCAATTTTCACCAACCCGCCATTGCACGGCCCACCCACACAATCACCCGTCTCAGGGCTAAATTCCGCCCCGTGGGACGAGCAAACCAGCCACTGGCCATCACGGTCAAATACCTTGTTGGGCTGCAAATCCAGCTCCATCGCCACGTGACTGCAACGGTTCAAGTAAGCCTGCGGCAAGCCCTCAAACCGAATCGCAAACGCCCGACATGTCTGCCCCGCATAAACCACATCAAACGGCACAGCCAAGCCACCGTCTTGCAGATCGGTTGAATTGCAGAGTGGTAATTGCTCAGATGGGGTTACAAATTGGATGGTGGATTCGGTCATTTTTACTATTAATTTGATAGCTGTTTAGGCAATAAATACGCTGGCTATAGGCATTATTTTACTGAATTTAGTCATTTAACGAACACCTAAAACTGTTTTTGCCCAAATTGGTAAATCAGTGACACCTTCAATTAAAGCACCTTTTCTGCAAGTGGCGATGTGCTCCAAACCACTGCTCTGTATATCTTGAGAGTCGTATAGGAATGCAGCATCTGCCAGCGGTATCGCTTTGGCAAGATTGGCTAATGTCCTAGGATAGCGGGATAAGATTTTGTCAGTCGGCACGTCGTGCCCACCCTCAAGTACTCGCTGTCTGACGCGTTCAACCAGTATTTCTGGGTTATCAAGAGCAACAACGTAGAGGACAATTTGATAACCCGCTTGTTTTGCATGCTCAATCAAGTCGATTTTCGACGCGTGCGAGAAAACAGTTTCACTAGCGAACGAGCGTTTTTCCTGTATCAAATTGCTGCGTCTGCCTTCTGCCCAACTTCGCGCAGCTTCAGTGCGTTTGAGAGGGTTTTTGATATGTTTGAGATGCTCACGCTCGTAAATATCAGCATTGATGAATTCAAGTTTTGAATCAATCAACCCCTCAGCCAGCAGTGCCCAGTACAAGGATGACTTGCCCGCGCCATTGGGGCCGGCGAGCAAGTGAAAAATAGGCATTAAAAATGAGCGATGAGAAAAATTTAACCCACAAGCGCTTGATTTGCTGTCACGATGGTATGAAATTGCCGTTTCAACGCACCACTGTTGTTCGCGATACTCATTTTGGCTATATGCGCTTCTAACGAGTCACTGCCAGCATTGGTCTCATTGCCAGCAGTATCTT
This sequence comes from Polaromonas sp., assembly GCA_013298815.1. Lineage (GTDB taxonomy): Bacteria > Pseudomonadota > Gammaproteobacteria > Burkholderiales > Burkholderiaceae_C > Aalborgiella. The sequence continues at coordinate 48,811 of JAAFJF010000006.1, forward strand.
GCTGCAGCGCCTGCTCCGCTTGCAAAATCGTCAACCCGCTGGCTTCCATTTTTCGCCCCAAAGCAGCCCAATACTCAATTTGCCCCGCCGTTGAACGGCGAAACGTCTGCGCAGATTCCTTAGCTGCGCTAACCAAAGCCGCAGGCAATTTGACAGACAGGTGGCTAGGCGCAACTGGAGGGCTCACAAGTGCTTCAAGCATCACAACTCCTCAAAAGATGACAATGGCTATATTTTATCCAAAAAGGCAAAATGGCGCAAAAAGAGTCAAAAAGAACCAAACTTATACAAATCAGCTGAGTTACAGAGCGGTAATTGCTCGGATGGAGTTACGAATCGGATGGTGAATTTGGGCATTTGCATTGTAAATTTACTATGAATTTAATAGCTGCTTAGGCAATGAATATGCTGGCTAGAGGCATATTTGATGCCATTTTAGAACATTTACATCGTTTTCAAGCAAATTCAGCCATCCAAGCGTCCAACTCTGCCACGGAATGCGCGATGTGCAAAGGTTTGAAGGCTGCAAAGCTGTCAGGCTCATGCGCACCGTAGCTGACACCTACGCTGGCGCAGCCGGCGTTTTGCGCCATCAAGAGGTCGTGGGTGGTGTCGCCGATCATCAAGGTGCGCTCGGGCGGGACGTTGAGTTCTTCCATCAGCTCGTGCAGCATCAGCGGGTCAGGTTTGCCTGCGGTTTGGTCTGCGGTGCGGGAGGCGTGGAAAAGTCCTTTTAATTCAACGGCTTGCAGGGCATCGTCTAAGCCACGACGGCTTTTGCCGGTGGCTACTGCTAGCAAATGGTTGCGCTGTTTTAGACCTGCCAACAGCTCTAAAACGCCGCTGAACAGGGTGATGTCGTCCATGCTTTGCGCGTAGTGAAACTTATAGCGCTCGCCCAGCATGGGGTATTTGCTGGGGGGCACGTCGGGCGCGGCGTGGGCTAAGGCTTGCATCAAGCCCATGCCGATGACGTAAGAGGCGTCTTGGTCAGACGGTTTTGCGCCGCCCACATCGACGACCGCCGCCTGGATGCTGCGGGTGATGATGGCGGTGGAGTCGAAGAGGGTGCCGTCCCAGTCGAAGGCGATTAGGTCAAATTTGCGGTCGGATTGTCTGGTTGTCATGGAAAATTTCAGTTTAAAGATTCAACAAAATTCTGTAGTTCAGGCGGTAATTCGTTTTGTAATTCGATCCGTTCTGTGGTTGATGGATGAGTGAGTTGCAAGCGCCAAGCATGCAAAAACATTCGTTTTAAGGGGTTGGTTTGCGACAAATTCTGAAATTTAGACGGCTTTTGCAGCGCTTTGTTCAGTTCAAAATCGCCATATTTGTCGTCGCCCGCAATCGGGTGACCTTCGCTGGCGAGATGAACGCGAATTTGATGGGTGCGGCCGGTTTTGATGGTGACTTCTAGGAGCGTATAAGCCGCGAAGGTCTGCCGAATTTTGACCAAGGTGACAGATTTCATGCCTTCGGGGTCGTCTTTGGTGGTGACTTTAACGCGGCGTTCGCCTTCAGAACCATCTTTGGTGGGCAGCAAGTATTTGTGCAAGGGCTTATCGAGCACCTTCTTATTAGCAGGCCACGCGCCCACAACCAGAGCCAAGTAGGTTTTGCCCGTTTCGCGCTCGCGGAATTGGTTTTGCAGATTCGTCAGCGCGCTGCGTTTTTTTGCGACCAGCAAAATACCGCTGGTTTCGCGGTCTAGGCGATGCACCAATTCGAGGAATTTAGCCTGCGGCCTGGCCATGCGCAGCTGCTCAATCACCCCAAAGCTGATGCCCGAGCCACCATGCACGGCCACGCCAGCAGGTTTGGAAATCGCCAAAATGTGCTCGTCTTCCAGCAAAATCGGGAAATCCTTCAAGATCGAGGTTTTGCTAATTTTGCGGCCATCCGTAGCGTTTGAAGTGGCATTTTCTAATGAGTTAGTAAGCGCATACTTCGCCGCCTCATGCGCCATCGCCTCGGTTTTCTCGGCCATGCGCTCAGACACGCGTACGGGTGGCAGGCGTATGATGTCGCCCTCTGCAATACGGGTATCGGCCGACGCTCTGCCTTTGTTGACCCGCACTTCACCGCTGCGAATGATGCGGTAGACGTGGGTTTTGGGCACGCCTTTGAGCTGGCGGATCAAAAAATTGTCAAGCCGCTGTCCGTCCGAGTTTTCGTCAACCATGACAAATTCCGCCTTTGGTTCTGACTTAGGTGGGATATTTGCAATTTGTGGCTGCAAAGTAGGTTTTTCTGGTGCTTTATTCAATCCTACCTCTATAATGTGTTTCACTAGCGCTGCGCTATAAGTAATTGATTTGTCTGGAGTTTAGTCCACATCTTGTCTTACTAGATGAAGCGCCCCGCTGGTAAGGTCGATGCCAGCTAGTCTTTTTGCACGCAAACATGATGAGCCAACGCTCACTGTGGCCTGCCTTAAGCTTAGTTGAAGCCGACGTTTTGAGACAAACATACGGAATACCCAAAGTTTGCGAGCTTTTGAAAGAGTCAAGAGCTCACAGATATTATTGTTGAAATCAGTTTAGCACCGCGATTTGCGTTAATTAGAAACCCAAGCCGCCTGTAGTTTTGCTGGTATCAAGCGCCTACGCTGGCGCACCGCTGAAGATAACGACAAATTTGTTATTAGAATTTTTCGTTTGATAAGTGTTGCGCAAGCTCTCCGGCAATTCCTCGTGTCTTGATTCGTCTGTTTTGGCATCGTTTGCTCGTATTGGGCATGTGATGAAAATAGAAAGAAGATACCGATGAAACGGATGCTAATCAACGCCACACAGACTGAAGAACGTCGTCTGGCCATTGTCGATGGACAAAAACTCCTCGATTACGAAATTGAAATCGAAGGGCGCGAACAGCGCAAAGGTAACATTTATCAAGCCATCGTGACGCGCGTTGAGCCGTCACTGGAAGCTTGTTTTGTGGATTACGGTGAAGATCGCCACGGCTTTTTGCCGTTCAAAGAAATCTCAAAAATGTACTTTGCAGCGGGCGTCAGCCCCAGCCAAGCGCGCATTCAAGACGCCATCAAAGAAGGCCAGCAGCTCTTAGTTCAAGTTGAAAAAGAAGAGCGCGGCAACAAAGGCGCGGCGTTAACCACGTTTGTATCCCTCGCTGGTCGTTACGTCGTTTTGATGCCAAACAACCCACGTGGTGGTGGTGTCAGCCGCCGCATTGAGGGTGACGACAGAGCCGAACTCAAAGAAAACATGGACCAATTGGAATATCCCAATGGTATGAGCATCATCGCCCGCACCGCTGGCATCGGCCGCAGTGCACCAGAATTGCAATGGGATTTGAACTACTTGCTGAAACTTTGGACCGCCATTGACGGCGCAGCCAAAGGCGGCAAGGGCGCTTTCTTGATTTACCAAGAATCTAGTCTGGTGATTCGCGCCATTCGCGATTACTTCAACTCTGACATTGGCGACATATTGATCGACACCGACGATGTGTACGAGCAAGCGCAGCAATTCATGGCCCACGTGATGCCTGAGCACGCAGCCAAGGTCAAACGCTACCGCGACGACGCGCCGCTGTTCAGCCGCTTCCAAATCGAGCACCAAATCGAATCCGCCTATGCCCGCACGGTGCAACTGCCAAGCGGCGGCGCGATTGTGATTGACCATACCGAGGCCTTGGTGTCTGTTGACGTTAACTCGGCACGCTCTATTCGCGGTGGTGACATTGAAGAAACAGCCACCCGCACTAACTTGGAAGCTGCCGAAGAAGTCGCCCGCCAGATGCGTTTGCGTGACTTGGGCGGTTTGGTCGTGATCGACTTTATCGACATGGACGAAAGCCGCAATCGCCGCGATGTTGAAAACCGCTTGCGCGATGCTTTGCGTCAAGACCGTGCCCGCGTCCAATTCGGCACGATCAGCAAGTTCGGCCTGATGGAAATGAGCCGCCAGCGCCTGAAACCTGCGCTATCTGAAGGTGCGTCCATCCCTTGCCCACGCTGCGGCGGTGCTGGTCATATCCGCGATACCGAGTCCAGCGCGCTGCAGATTTTGCGAATCATCCAAGAAGAGTCGCTGAAAGACAGCACCGCTTCTGTGTTGTGCCAAGTGCCGGTCGATGTAGCTTCGTTCTTGCTGAACGAAAAGCGCCAAGAGATCGCCAAAATCGAACTCAAACAGCGCATCAACGTGTTGATGGTGCCGAACAAGACACTGGAAACACCGAACTACCGCTTGGAACGCCTGAAACATGACGATCCACGTTTGGAAAACATCGAAGCTAGCTACAAACTGGCCGAAGAGGTGGAAGACCCAACCGCTGTGACACGTCGTTCGCAAGAACCAACCAATAAGCAAGTGCCTATCATCAAAGGCGTGTTGCCTGATGCGCCAGCACCCGCTGCAGCGCCACGACCTGTGGCTGCACCGAATTCGACTGCACCTGTTGCGAAAGCATCTCCAGCTACTGCTAAAACAGCAAAACCTGCTGAAACTGGTTTCTTTGCTTGGGTTAAAGGGCTGTTTGGCGCAAGCAAACCAGCCGTTGCAGCGCCTGTACGTGCCACAGCTGATGGTGAAAAACGCAGCGATGGCCGCGGCAATGCTCAACGTAGCGAACAACGCAACCCACGCGGTGAGCGTACTGAGCGACCTGAAGGCCAAGGCGAGCGCCGTGATGGCCGTGGCCGCAACACACGCGGTGGCCGTGGTGGCGAACGCAATAGTGAGCGTACTGGTGAACGCAGCGCGGAACGTACGACTGAACGCCGTGACGAAGTTCGTAGCGAAGCCCGTACAGAAGGTCGTGCAGAGGGCCGCGTCGAAGGCAGAAGCGAAGGTCGTGGCCCTCGTCCAAACGGTCGCAATCAGCGCAATGAGCCGCGAGTTGATGCAGAAGGCAATCAAATTGCTGCAAATAGTATAGCTACTCAGGCAGATAATGCGCCGACTGATGGCAATATTGACACTCAAAACAGAGCTCCCCGTCAAGGTAGTCGCCCTCCGCGGGGTGAGCGCGCTGAACGTGGTGAGCGCCCTGAACGCGCAGAGCGACCAGAGCGTGGTGAGCGCCGTGAACGTAGCGACCGTAACGGTTCTGAAGCTGTTGCCGGTGCCGGTGCCGGCGCAGGTGTTGTTGCAGCTGGTTTGGTAACGGCAGTTGTTGCTGATCAAGCCAGTTCTCAAGCAGGCTCTGACTCCCAAGGCATGACACAAGATGCTGCGCCAGAAGGCCAACGCAACGAACGCCGCAGCCGTGACCGCTATGGTCGTGACCGCCGCGAACGCAATGGTGATCGTCCAGAGCGTGCTGAGCGTTTGGGAGATCAGTCTGTGGAATCCGCAACGAACGATGGTGCAGCTCAGACGGCCCCCGCACAAGCTGAATTTGTTAATTCACGCCGAGATACAGCACCTGCGGCGGCAGCCGATGTTGCCGCTGCAAATCCAGTGGCTTTAGCTGTCGCCCCTGTGGTAGTAGCTCCTGCGCCTGCACCTGCGGCGGCAGTAGCAACTACCGTCATGCCAGTGGTCACGTCATACGCTTTACCCGTTTCGGATTTGGCGCATGTGGCAACGACATCAGGTTTGCAATGGGTAGGTTCTGACGCTGCAAAGATTGCAGCTGCTCAAGCTGCTATTGCAGCTGAGCTAGCCAATGCACCCGCACATGTGCCACGCGAGCGCCCGCCTGCTGTCGCGGTTGAATCAGCCAACTTGGTTTTGGTAGAAACCAAGCGTGATTTGCGCGATATGCAACTACCTTTTGAAGCACCGACCGCTTCATAAGAAATACGAGCCTCCCATGAAAAGCCGCTGTCGCGCAAGCACAGCGGCTTTTTCGTGGAAAATAACAGTCCGACATTGCTTTTTCAAGCGATCACCTATTTCGTTAACTTTTTAGGAAATCATACCGTGTCGATTTATGCAAAACTCGAAACGCTAGGCATCGTTTTACCCCCTGTTGCCATTCCTGCTGCCGCTTATGTCCCTTTTGTCAAAACGGGCAACTTGGTTTTTTTAAGCGGTCATATCGCTAAAAAAAATGGCAAAGCATGGGTTGGACAATTCGGAAAAAATATGACAACAGAAGAAGGGAAAGCAGCCGCACGCAGCATTGCTATCGATTTGATGGGAACATTACATGCGGCTGTAGGCGATTTGAACCAGGTCAAACGCATCGTCAAAGTAATGAGTTTGGTGAATTCAACGGGTGATTTCACCGAACAGCATTTGGTGACAAATGGTTGCTCTGAACTTCTGGGTGACGTCTTCGGGCCTACAGTTGGCGCGCATGCCCGCAGCGCCTTTGGTGTGGCTCAAATTCCTATGGGCGCTTGCGTAGAGATTGAACTGATCGCTGAAGTTTAAAAAAATACCGAAAAGTAGTCGGTGTTTACCCTCAAAAATTCATGATGTGAAATGCTCTTTCGCAATTTAGTGCGCAAACGATTATCATCGTGCCAATTTATGACAAAACGCTTTTACGGTGATGTTTCGTCATGCGCCAGTTTTTTAACTCTTGGAGCACTTCTGTGAATGGACTACTAAAACTCGCTTTCGGCGTGGATTGGATCAATGAAAAATTTGGGGTTATAGCCTCTTGGACTGTGTTATTTGCTGCAATGGTTTCGGCAGCGAACGCATTCGTTCGCTATGGTTTTAACTGGAGTTCCAACTCCTTTACGGAAATACAGTGGTATTTTTTCGCCTACATGGTTATGGTGGGCGCGCCGATCGTACTTAAACTAAATGAACATGTTCGTGTTGACTTGATCTACGGCAAACTCAAGGGCAATCGCCCTGTTTACGTCGATTTATTTGGCCTAACTTTCTTTCTTCTGCCAGTTATCAGCATGTTGGCATACCTGTCTTGGCCATATTTTTTAAACACTTTTAGCTCAGGTGAAATGTCGCAAAATGCTGGTGGTTTGATACGTTGGCCTGCCGTCTTGGCACTACCGCTTGGTTTTGCGTTGATGTGGTTTCAAGGATGGTCAGAAATTATCAAACGTGTAGCCTACCTGACAGGTCACTACCAAATGGACACCCATTACGAAAAGCCGTTGCAATAAGCGTAGCTGTGTTCACACAAATACATTTACGAAAAGCTATTGAACTTATTGCAATAAAAATTTAGGATTTAAAAATGGAAATGGTCAATTTCGCACCCGTCATGTTTGCCGGGCTTATCGTTATCATGCTGATCGGATTTCCGGTTGCATTCTCACTCGCGGCTTTGGGTTTAGGCAGCGCTTTTTATGCCATTCAAATGGGTTGGTTTCCAGCTGCATTTATGGGCAACTTGCCTATTTCATTGTTCTCTATTTTGAACAATGAGCTGCTATTAGCTATACCGTTTTTCACCTTCATGGGTACAATTTTAGAAAAATGCGGCTTAGCAGAAGATATGCTTGACTCCATGGGTCAATTGTTCGGACCCAAACGTGGTGGTATCGGCTACTCCGTCATTATTGTTGGCTTTATTTTGGGTGCTATCACGGGAACAGTGGCTGGTCAAGTGATCGCTATGGCACTGATTTCTCTGCCAGTGATGATGAAATATAACTACAACATGCGATATGCAACAGGCGTATTAGCGGCTTCAGGCACGATCACCCAGCTCGTTCCCCCATCTTTGGTCTTAGTTGTTTTAGCGGATCAATTAGGTAAACCAGTAGGTGATATGTACAAAGGCGCGTGGGGTCCTTCTCTGTTGCAAGTAGCTATGTTTGCACTGTACACGTTTGCGCTGACACGCATAAAGCCTGATTATTTACCGGCCATCCCGCGCACTGAGCGCACTTTAGACGGTTGGGCGTTGTGGAAAAAATGCTTGCGTGGCATCGTGCCTTCCGCTATTTTGATTTTCACCGTGCTTGGCTCTATGGGTGGCCTGCCATTCCAAGACACCGCCATTGCAACGCCGACTGAAGCTGGCGCTATGGGCGTAGTAGGTGCTTTGATATTGGCTGCCATGTCCAAACGTCTGACACCTGCGCTGATTTGGGAGGCGATGAGTGGCACTATGCGTTTAACAGCGATGGTGGTGTTTATTCTGATTGGTTCACGCGTTTTTAGCCAAGTATTTCAAGGCGTAGATGGTGCGAAATGGGTTGAGCATTTGCTGACCGGTTTGCCAGGCGGGCAAGTAGGCTTCTTAATTGTGGTTAACGTGTTTGTATTTTTCTTAGCATTCTTTTTAGACTTCTTTGAAATTGCATTCATTATTGTTCCTATGCTTGCACCCGTAGCAGACAAACTGGGGATCGACTTGATATGGTTTGGGGTACTTCTATGTGTGAACCTGCAAACCAGTTTTATGCACCCGCCATTTGGATTTGCTTTGTTCTATTTACGCGGTATTGCTGATACTTTGTTCAAAGACAAACGCATCCCTGTGCCTGTGAAATCCAACGATATCTACATGGGTGCAATCCCTTGGGTTATCATGCAAATCATTCTGGTGTTTGTGGTTATTTTTGTACCGCAGTCGGTAACTATGTTCTTGGACAAAGAGGTCAAGATAGACGTTGACAAAGTGCAAATTGAAATGCAAGTCGATCCAACTAAAACGCAGTCCAGCGCGGCAGAGGATCAGCGAAAAATGGACGAATTATTTAAAGATGCTATCAAAAAATAAGTCTTTAAAGTATGGATTCTAAAGGTTGGCCTTTACCGCTCGTACTTGATCTTACAACAGACCAAGTAATCAGTGGTAAAGCCTTTTCAATCACTTTTCGTGTGCTTTCCTTACTACTTGTAGAGGGTATAGCATGGTGGGCTTATGTGCTTTGGGTCAACGACAAATTAGGGACATCGGTGACCAGCAGTTCACTATGGCTGCTAGCTGCATTAGCTTTAATGATCATCACGGTCTTTTATGTGTTTCGCAGCATCACTTCGATTAGCACTCAACATCTAAAACAAAGTTGGATTTGGGATAAAGAAATGCTAGTTGCTGATCTTGCCTATGCAAAACTTATTAGATTGCGTGGTTTTGAATGGTTGATAGCACCAAGACTTTATGCCAGAACCCATGGCGGTAAATTTGCTTCGTTTTATGGATCCACGCCCGATGTGTTGAAGCAATTTGAGAGTATCAGCAACAAGCTTAGCTTGAAGTGAAATCTATCACGTAGCAAAAATCAAGTCAAAAAAAACCCCGAATCTCGGGGGTTTTTTGTACAAAATAAGTTCAGCTGAAAATACGGCTTTTTTTATTACATACCCAAGTCACCATAACAGTGAGCTTGGGCATTGCGATAAGTTTACAGCTTTTGGGCTTGCATGAAGTCATCAAAACCTGCTTCAGCAAATCTGAACCAGAGATTTGAATCAGCACGGAATTTCGAGTAATCGCTGTAGATTTTTTTCCAGTCTTGGTTCTTTTCTGACAACTCAGCATACAGTGCCATAGACTCCTTAAACGCCAAGTCCATCACATCTTTTGGAAAGCGCTGAAGCTTGGTGCCAGCACCAACCAACTGCTTCAAAGCAGTTGGATTTTTAGCATCATATTTAGCTTGCATATCAGTATGTGCATAGGCAGAAGCAGACTCAATGATTGCTTTATTTTCTGCCGATAAGGTATTGAATGCTTTTTGATTGATGAAGAAATCTAACTGAGGACCACCCTCCCACCAGCCTGGGTAGTAATAGTTTGGCGCTACTTTGTTGAAGCCTAACTTCAAGTCATCGTAAGGGCCAACCCATTCAGCAGAGTCAATCGTTCCTTTCTCCAACGCCGTGTAGATCTCGCCTCCTGGGATGTTTTGTGGAACACCGCCCATGCGCTCAAAAACGCGACCAGCGAAACCACCGATACGCATTTTCATGCCCTTGAGGTCAGCAGCAGATTTGATTTCTTTACGGTACCAACCGCCCATTTGTGCACCGGTGTTGCCGCCTGGGAAGTTGATAATATCGTATTTGGCGTAAAACTCACGCATCAGCTTCAAGCCATTGCCTTCGTACATCCAAGCTGTCATTTGGCGACTGTTTAAACCAAATGGAATAGCGCAACCCAGTGCAAACACTTCGTTCTTACCGTGAAAGTAGTAAGGTGCTGTATGCGCCATCTCGATTGAGCCTTGTTGCACAGCATCAACCACACCAAATGGCGGTGTAATCTCGCCACCAGCATGAACAGAGATTTCAAACTTACCACCAGACATAGCTTTGACTTTGGCTGCAAAAACTTCAGCTGCGCCAAAAATAGTGTCGAGCGCTTTAGGAAAGCTCGATGACAGACGCCAGCGCACTGCTGCTTGAGCATTAACAACTGCAGGTGCAACACCAGCAGCTAAAACGCCTGCAATACCAGCGTTTTTAATAAGGGAACGACGATCCATGTGATTTACTCCGAGAGGTTAAGTTACATAATCCGAATGCCTTGTGAGCGAACGAAGACCAGTAGTGATCACCTACGATTGTAGGAAACTTCATGGTAACTTTGGTGCGGGTTTTCCCTCGAACTGCCTAAAGTTCTTAACTAAAGATCAGTTTAGACACGTTGAATAAATGCGCCGATTGAAGCCTCGATACCTAAAGCGTCTAAACCTTGCATAGACAGCAATTTGACAGGGTCGCCATGTTCAATAAAAACATCTGGCAAACCAAGTTGCAGCAACGGTTTTATCAACATTAAGGTTTGCAACGCCTCACCCACCGCGCTGCCAGCACCACCCATGATTGCCCCCTCTTCCACGGTGACCAAAACATCATGTGTCTCCGCTATTTGCTTCAACATGTCAACATCCAAGGGTTTAACCCAGCGCATATTGACAACAGTGGCATCGATTTTTTCAGCGACGGCTAAGGCAGGCTGCAACATCGTGCCAAACGCCAAGATTGCGACTTTTTTGCTTTGATTTTTAACATCGCGCCTGATTTCGGCTTTGGCATACGGCAAAGCTGTCAATGACGCATCAACCATGACGCCCGCACCAGCACCACGCGGGTAACGCACGGCAACCGGGTGGTTTTGCTCAAACGCTGTAGTGAGCAATTGACGACATTCATTCTCATCTGCTGGGCAAGCAATGCTCATGTTTGGGATACAGCGCAGGTATGGTATGTCATATGCGCCAGCGTGAGTTGCGCCATCCGCGCCTACCAAGCCTGCCCGGTCTAGTGCAAACACAACGGGTAGATTTTGCAAAGCAACGTCATGTATCAGCTGGTCATACGCACGTTGTAAAAACGTGGAATAAATCGCGACGACTGGCTTTAAACCTTCGCAGGCCAAGCCTCCAGCAAATGTCACCGCATGCTGCTCTGCAATGCCCACATCAAAATAACGCTCAGGAAAGCGCTTCTCAAACTCAACCATGCCAGAGCCTTCGCGCATGGCGGGCGTAATACCGACCAAGCGATTGTCTTTCTCAGCCATGTCACACAACCATTGACCAAACACTTGCGTAAAGGTAGTTTTGGCAGGTGTGGTGGCTTTTTGCAGGCCAATACTGGGATCAAACTTACCTGGGCCATGGTAGGCCACAGGGTCAGCTTCAGCTAATTTGTAGCCTTGCCCCTTTTTCGTCACGACATGCAAAAACTGCGGGCCTGTTAGCTGTTTGATGTTTTCTAGTGTCGGAATCAAAGACTCTAAATCGTGCCCATCAATCGGCCCAATGTAATTAAAGCCAAACTTCTCAAACAAAGTAGCCGGCACGACCATACCTTTAGCATGTTCCTCGAATCGCTTCGCTAGCTCAAACAATGGTGGCGCAACTTTCAAAACTTGCTTACCAGCATTTTTCGCTGCAGCGTAAAACCGACCACTCATTAGCTGCGCCAAGTAGCGATTCAAAGCGCCTACAGGCGGGCTGATACTCATGTCGTTGTCGTTCAAAATGACCAGCAAATTGCAATCGGCTACGCCAGCGTTGTTCAGCGCCTCAAACGCCATGCCAGCTGTCATCGCGCCATCACCAATGATGGCTACTGAATACCGCTCATCGCCTTTGATTTTTGCAGCCAATGCCATACCTAAAGCGGCTGAAATACTGGTACTTGAGTGCGCAGTACCAAACGTGTCGTAATCGCTTTCTTTGCGCATGGGAAAACCGGACAAACCTCCCAACATTCGCAAGGTGTCCATGCGATTGCGCCGCCCTGTTAAAATTTTGTGCGGGTAAGTTTGATGTCCCACATCCCAAACTAAGCGATCTTCAGGTGTATTAAAAACGTAATGCAACGCGACTGTGAGCTCAACGGTTCCCAGATTAGAACTGAGATGACCACCTGTTTTAGACACACTATCTAGTAAATAAGAGCGCAGCTCGTCAGCAACAATGCCAAGCTGCTCGCGGGGCAACGTGCGCAAATCGGCAGGGTCATTAATCGTCTCTAACAACGGATAAGAAGTAGGCAATGGAAAGTTCATTTGCTATAAATATAGCAGCAGCTTAGGCAGTAAAATAGCCGGCCACAGCCATATATTGATTATGTATTGGTAAGTATAAATTCGTTAAGTCACTCTATTAACAACCATATAGGCCAGTGACTCCAGCCCCTGTGTGTTGTTAAGACCTGTTTGCTCAAGCGCCGCCAGTGCTTGTTGTAGTAGCTTATCAGCATACGCTTTTGAGGCATCCAAGCCCAGCAATGACACAAATGTGGGTTTATCCTGTTCAGCGTCTTTACCCGCAGTTTTACCCAAAGTTGCCGTATCTATGGTGACATCTAAAACGTCGTCTACAACCTGAAACGCTAAGCCAATAGCTGCACCGTATTCTCGTAAGGCAAGATTCACTGCCGAAGTGGCTTTGCCACATGCAGCCCCCATCATCACACTGGCTTGCAGCAGAGCCCCCGTTTTTAAGCGATGCATGGTGCGCAATTCATCAATAGTGAGTAATTTTCCAACACTTGCCAAGTCAATCGCTTGGCCGCCGGCCATACCATGGCAGCCTGCAGACAATGCCAAAATGCGGCAAAGTGTTGCTTGCACAGCCGTATCTACGACATCAGGTGATGGTGTTAACAACTCGAAAGCTAATGCTTGTAAAGCATCACCAGCCAACAAGGCTTGTGCTTCGCCAAATTTCACATGCACGGTGGGTTTGCCGCGGCGCAGAATATCGTTATCCATGCATGGCATATCGTCATGAACCAATGAATAGGCATGGATAAGTTCAACCGCGCATGCGGCCCTAAGCGCTGCTTGGGTAGATTTCTCATCGGTTGCAGCAACCGCTTCGACCGCAGCTAAAACCAAAAGTGGACGCAATCGCTTTCCACCATCCAGCACGGCATAGCGCATGGCTTGACTCAAGACGGGGGCTAGGTCTCCAGAGGCGCTTGAATTAAGCGGTGAGTTCGGAGCCACCCAGTCAGACAAGGCTTGCTCAACGCGTAAAAGTTGAGCGCTCATCCACGCTTCGTGCGAGGCTGCTCTGGGACTTTGAGAGTGGCTCATTCTTGCACCCACGGCTTCAATTGGTCGCCATCAATGACGCTGATTTGATGCTCAATTGCTTCTAGCTTGCCTCGGCAAAAATTCAGCAACTCAGCACCGCGCTGGTAACCTGACATGAGCTGATCTAATGGCAACTGACCTGACTCTAGCTGTGCGGCTAATTGCTCCAGCTCTTGCAAGGCCGCTTCATAGCTCAGAGGCATAGCTGTTTTAGATGCCTTGCTGGCTTTTGCACCGGTTTCTGGCAATGAAGATTTGGTTGCCATGGTTATGAGTAAAAGAAGGTCATCTGAATAAAACAAAAAAAGGTTAAGACTCAAATAAGCCTTAACCTTGCATTTTATGTGATACCCACTAGGTTTTGCGTTTTAAACGTCAATTCACCCCCATCAAGCGCGGCAACCACAAACTTAGAGCTGGAATATAGGTTACAGCCAGCAAGACCAGTAAAAGCGCACCAAAAAATGGGTAAAGCGCTTTTACGACCTGTTCAATAGGTAATTTGGCAACTGCTGCCCCTACAAACAGCACACCACCCACTGGCGGCGTGATCAAACCCATGCCCAAATTAACCATCATGATCATGCCAAAGTGAACAGGATCAACCCCTAGAGTTTTAACGATTGGCAACAAAACAGGCGTCATGATCAAAATCAGCGGAGCCATGTCCATCAACGTACCCAAAACCAGCAACAAAATATTGATCATCAGCAAAACGACATATTTGTTGTCAGAAACACTGGTAAACATGCCAGTGATCTGCTGCGGTATTTGCATCAAAGTCATGATGTAGCCAAAGCTCGCTGCAAACCCAATCAAAATCATCACAATCGCTAAAGTTTTAACGGTTCGATGTATCAATTTAGGTAATTCGCGCCATTTGTAATCGCGGTAAATGCACATGGTCACAAAAAAAGCCCAAATCACTGCAATAGCGGCAGACTCTGTCGCTGTAAAAATACCCGACAAAATGCCTCCCAAAATGATGACCATGGTCATCAAACCCCACAGGGCATCAGCACAAATGCGTATTGCTTCCTTCAAAGGGATAACTTCGCCTTTCGGGAAATCCCGCTTTTTAGCGATGAACAAGCACATGATAGCTAGGGTCAAGCCCAACAACAAACCCGGTAACACACCAGCTAAAAACAAAGCAGCAATTGAGACAGAACCACCTGCTGCCAGCGAGTAAATCACGGCATTGTGGCTAGGCGGAATCAAAATCGCTTGCACCGAACCGCTTACCGTCACTGCGGTCGCAAAGTCACGCGGATAGCCTTTTTTCTCCATCTCAGGAATCAATACCGAGCCAATGGAAGCGGTATCCGCCATCGACGAGCCGGAAATGGCACCAAAAAAGGTTGATGCCAAAATATTCACAAGTGACAAACCACCGCGCACAAACCCAACCAACACGCCGGCAAACGCAACCAATCGCCGCGACATGCCCCCCTCCGCCATGATGGCTCCGGCCAATACAAAAAACGGAATAGCCAAGAGCGAAAATTTATTCACGCCACCCGCGATAGAAATCATGATGGCATCAAATGGAATATCAATCCACCACGCGCCAATCAAGGCAGACAGTCCCAAAGCATAGGCAACTGGCACGCCTATGATCATCAAACACAAAAATGAGCCTAGCAGTACAAATGCGTCCATCAGATAGCCTCTACTTCTATTTTTTCATGGTCAAACGTCACCACGGCGCGGTCTTTTTGACTGCCTAACAACATATGTTCGACGAGGAACACGAGCGTCACTAACCCGCCCAGCGGAACAGGTAAGTAGGTCGCACCAACAGGCATCCACGGGATTTCACCAATGTTTTGCCCCCATGTTTCACCACAGAGCTTGAAACCATAAATAACCATGAACACGGCAACCACAGTCATCAGAATGTCCACCACGCTCGCAAAGGGGCGTTTCAGCGAGCTGGGAAGCCTGTCTGTCAACATTGCTACAGCAATATGCGCATTTGCGCGGTACGCCGCAGCAGCGCCAAAAAAGGTGAATACAACCATCAATAAAATCGAGATTGGCTCTGGCCACTGAGAGCCTGTACCCAACACATAACGCGTAAAAATGCCCCAAGGAATAATCAACGACATAATAAAAACAGAAGCACCTGAAATCCAGATACACGCCAAGTACAGCGCATCATTAAAGCGCAAAAAATTATTTTTCATGACTATTCCTCAGAGCCTGTCAGTGTGACATTTATTTGGTTGCGTCAATACGCTTCATCAAATCTGCGAACTTTGAACCGTACTTGGTTCTCACAGGTGCAGTCGCGTCGTAAAACAGTTTTTGATCAACTGCAACAAATTCGACACCCGCTGCTTTCAACTTGCCAGAGTAATCAGCCACGCTCTTGTCCCACAAGCTGCGCTGTTCCATCTGCGCTTCACGGGCTACTTTTTTCATCAAAGCTTTGTCGTCCGCAGACAATTTATCCCAAGTCACTTTTGACATCACCAAAATTTCAGGAATGATCAAATGGTTGGTCTGTGCGTAATACTTTGTACCTGTTGTGTAGTGGTTTGAGGTAAACATACTTGGCGGGTTGTTTTCCGCACCGTCAATCACGCCTGTTTGTAACGCGCTAAAAACTTCCCCATATGCCATAGAAATACCGTTACCCCCCATAGCATTCATGGTGTCTACAAACAGTGGATTCCCCATCATGCGGACTTTCACGCCTTTCAAGTCAGCAGGTGTTTTAACCAATTTTTTGGTATACAAACTGCGTGCGCCACCGTCCATCCATCCCAAGGCAATCAAACGGGCTGGGCTGTTGGATACTTTGTCCAGTAATTCCGCGCCGATCGGACCATCAATCACGGCACGCATGTGCGCGATATCGCGGAACACAAACGGCATATTAAAAACATCCACATCAGGCGCAACAGGACCCACCACACCTAAAGAAATACGCGCCAGCTGAATAGCTCCAATCTGAACTTGCTCAACCGCTTCTTTTTCTTGTCCTAAAACTGCGCCAGGAAACATTTGCAACTTGATACGTCCGTTGCTGGCAGCTTCCAGTTTTTTGCCCATGCTCTCGACAGCAGCGACTGTCGGATAGCCAGCAGGGTGCGTATCGTGCGCCTTCAAAACAATATTTTGAGCCGAAGCCAACATGGCCGCTGAAAGCGCCATCGCTCCCATGACCGTAACGAGAGCGTTCTTTTTGAAATTCATGTCTATCTCCTAAATCAGTTGAAAAGTTAATCAGAAAAATTAGCGGGAAACCGCGAAAAACAAGGCTCGATTTGGCCTTTTACATTTAGTTCAACACTAAAAACTGCGCCACTTAAACCAGCTTCATTGCCAACTGCAACGGCTGGCTGTATTGATGTGACAAAAAGAGTAGTCATGGCTGGACCACCGAAAGCGCACATAGAGGGCTTTGACACGGGCACATTCAAGGAGTTAAGCAATTCACCAGCTGGGCTGAATTGGTGAATTTTTCCAGCATCGTTGGCGCAGATCCAATAATTGCCCTCAACATCAACAGCCGCACCATCTGGGCGACCAGCGTAGGCATTCATGTCAACAAATTCTCGGCCATTGTCTATGGAGCTGGCTGCAGCGTCGAAATCAAACACCCAAATTTTCTGCACCGTCGGGTGCGAGTCAGACAAATAATAGCTTGTGCCATCGGGGCTAAATGCCATGCCGTTTGGTGTGATCAAGCCTTCAGCTTTGGGCGTGCCTAAACCATTCTCGTCGAGGCAATAGACAGCACCTACTTGCTTGGCAGCAACCATGTCCATGCACATGGTGCTGACCCAAAACCGGCCTTGGCTGTCACATCTTCCATCGTTGAACCGCATATTAGGTATGGGGTACTGGATAGCCGCGAGTAAACGCGACTTTGTTTGCCGCGTAGGTAGTAACTCAACATCGAAAATGCCAGTTTCCATCGCGGCAATCACACGTTTACAACCCTCTGTGGATGCGACGCAAGCAATGCACCCCACACGCTCATCGGTATTCCACGTTTGCTGCATTTTGCTGTGCCAGTCATAGCGGTGGATGTGTTTGCCCTCAATATCCACCCAATACAGCGCCTGCTCAACGGCTGACCAAACAGGGCATTCGCCCACGCGGTCGCGGCTGGTGGACAGGGCTTTGAAATTTTGCATGGCGTTCGGTGAAGGTTCTTGATTATTCAAATGGCCCGGCCTGCACAAAACCACCGCCTTGAAATTGCGCCACAGGGCTGGTCAAATCTGGCGCTTGCGTGCGGGAATACATGGCATCTTTGAAAATGTCTGAGCTATCTTGCGCTTTGTAGCCGATATGATTTGCCTGCGAGTTATCCCACCATGTCACGGCGTTGTTGGACATGCCAAAAATAATACTGTGACCTAACACTGGCGTGGTCAAGCACGCGGTGATCAAGCGGTGCAAATCGTCAAAACTCAGCCATGTAGCCAGCATGCGGCGGTCTTTGGGCTCGGGGAAAGACGAACCGATACGAACGCAAGCCGTCTCAATGCCATATCGGTCAAAGTAAAAACGCGATAGGTCTTCGCCAAAAGCCTTGCTCACACCATACAAACTGTCGGGGCGCGGCGGGTGCGAAGCGTTGATGGTTTCTGATTGCTTGTAGAAACCCGTCACATGGTTGGAGCTGGCAAAGACGATGCGTTTGACACCTTGTTTGCGCGCCGCCTCGTACAAGTTGTAAACACCCAAAATATTGCCTTGCAAAATCGGCTCAAACGCCGCTTCGGTGGATACGCCGCCCATATGAACGACAGCATCGACGCCTTGCATCATGCCCATCACCGCGCTAGCGTCGGCCAAATCGGCCAAAACCAACTCCTCTTGCTCGCCAGCCAAGCCAAAAGCCACGCGGTCAGCGCTGCGCAGAATATTGCAGTTGGCTTTAAGCCGTGGTCGCAATGCTTGACCCAAGCCGCCAGCTGCACCTGTTAATAACAGTCGGTTGTGTGAAAGGATGCTCATTAAATTACTAAAACTTTGCGTTATGAAGTGAAGAGAGTAGACATTTCTAATAAATTTGATACAGTCTGATGAGGAATACTTATCAGTTGTTAGTTATCAGACAACCAATAATGTATTTGCTACCCTATTAGCTGTCAAGTACTAATGAATGCCCCCTAGGTAAACCCCTAAGCCTTTAAATTATGCTCGTAAACACTGTTGCTGCACATGCCCAAACCCCATTGCGCCGTCCGCGTGGCTTGGTCTCTGAAATTGTCGAGTCTTTAGCGGCCAGTATCCGTGCAGGCGTCATTAAACCTGGCGAAAAACTACCCACCGAAGCCGCTATCATGACGCGGTTTGATGTCAGCCGCACTGTTGTGCGCGAAGCTTTGTCCAAGCTGCAAGCCTCCAACCTAGTAAGCACGCGCCATGGAATCGGCACCTTTGCACTAGAGCAAGTTGACCCCAAAACTTTTCACCTCAGTGCGTCTGATTTCGCCACAGTGAATGACGTCATCTCGGTGCTTGAGCTTCGCATCAGCTTGGAAACTGAATCAGCGGGACTAGCGGCACAACGCCGCACCGCAGATCATTTAGTTGCGATGCAACAAGCGCTGGATACGTTTGAAGACTCTACCAAACACGATTCTGATGCCGCACCCAGCGACTACTCGTTTCACCTCGAAATCGCCAAAGCCACAGGTAACCGCCATTTTGCTGATTTGATGACTTACTTAGGCGAAAAAATAATACCCCGCACCCGTGTCAACACGCCGGCACACGCCCAGCAAGACCGTGCCAGCTACCTGAAGCGCGTACACAGCGAGCACCAAAATATCTTGGCAGCCATTCGCAACCAAAAACCCGATGCAGCCCGCGCTGCCATGCGTTTGCATCTTTCTAACAGCCAAGAGCGGCTGCGTAAAAGTCAGAGTAATTAGCCAAACGGCTTAGTCAATTCACACAGGTAAAATCAGCGCATGTCTGAGCAAGCGTTACATCAACTTCTGTCTTCTGAAAATTCGCAGTTTTCTCAACTCTCCGTTAATAGCTACTTCGACGAAGCGCTATTTAAGCTAGAGCAACAAACCCTGTTTCAAAACGGCCCACGCTACGTCGGCCACCGCCTAGCTGCCCCGAATCCTGGCGATTTTTACACCCTCCCGCAAGAAAACGCTGGCCGTGCGCTCATTCATGGCAAAAACGGCATTGAGCTGGTCTCCAACGTCTGCCGCCATCGCCAAGCCTTGATTTTGCAGGGCAAAGGTAGCATTGCATCCAACGCTGCTGGCGGTTTGGGCAACTTGGTTTGCCCGTTGCACAACTGGACGTATGACACCAGCGGCCAAACAGCAGGAAAACCCATGGGGCAACTGATTGCCGCGCCGCATTTCGCCTGCGACCCCGCTTTGCACCTGCACAACTACAAGCTGCAAGAGTGGAATGGTTTGCTCTTTGAAGACAACGGCAGAAACGTCGCCGCCGATATGGCACAACTCGGACCTAAAGCCGACCTCGATTTCAGCGGCTACAAGCTAGACCATGTTGAAATGCACGAGTGCAACTACAACTGGAAAACCTTCATCGAAGTCTATTTAGAGGACTACCACGTGGGCCCCTTCCACCCAGGTTTGGGCAACTTTGTGACGACTGGCGACTTGCAGTGGGAGTTCAAACCCGATTATTCGGTGCAGACCGTGGGCGTAGCCAACCGTTTGGGCCACGCTGGTAGCGCGATTTATGAGCGCTGGCAAACCGCGCTCTTACAACACCAAAAAGAGAACCACAACGGCGCACCGCCTAAATTTGGCGCGATTTGGTTGACCTACTACCCGCACATCATGATCGAGTGGTACCCGCATGTGCTGACCGTTTCGACCCTGCACCCGATTGGTCCACAAAAAACCATCAACATGGTGGAATTTTTCTACCCTGAAGAAATCGCCGAGTTTGAACGCGATTTCGTTGACGCCCAGCGCGCCGCCTACATGGAAACCTGCATCGAAGACGACGAAATCGCCCTGCGCATGGACGCCGGTCGAAAAGCGCTGATTCAGCGCGGCGACAACGAAGTCGGCCCTTACCAAAGCCCCATGGAAGACGGCATGCAAGAGTTCCACCAGTGGTATCGGCGTGCGATGCATCCTGCTAAAGTGATATGCTAGGTCAAATTTACTATCATTTTCATAGCTGCTTAGGCAGTAAATACGCTGGGTAAGACCATATTTACCCCTTAAAACAGCCTTTTTTGACCCATGCAAGCCCTATGGATGGTTTTAGCCTCTTTTTTCTTCGCCACCATGGGCGTGGGGGTCAAAATCGCGTCGGAAAACTTCAACACTTTTGAGCTGGTTTGCTACCGTGGCCTGATCAGCATGCTGTTTATGTGGCTGATGATGCGGGCGCGTGGCGTGACGCTGGCTACCACCGTACCAATGATGCACGCTTGGCGGGCGACCATTGGCGTGCTGTCGCTGGGCAGCTGGTTTTACGCCATCGCCCACCTGCCGCTGGCCACTGCGATGACGCTGAATTACATGAGCGGTGTCTGGATTGCGGCTTTCATCGTCGGTGGGGCGATGTTTTACAGCTCGGCCAAAGACGCTAAATCACAAGGTCCGCTCTTATTGACCGTCATATGCGGCTTTGCCGGCGTAGTGATGACGCTGCGCCCCACAATTGATCAAAACCAATTGTTTGCTGGCGTGATTGGCCTTCTCTCAGGCATGGGGGCGGCACTTGCTTACATGCAAGTCACCGTTTTAGGGCGTTTGGGCGAGCCGGAGGAACGCACTGTGTTTTACTTCGCGTTGGGGTCTGCCATAGCAGGTGGAGTCGGTATGTTGTTCGCCGGCTTTTCACCGGTGTCTAGCTGGAGCAGCGTGGGTGCTTGGTGGCTCATCCCGATTGGCATACTTGCCTCGCTCGGCCAGTGGAGCATGACCCGCGCTTACAGCAAGGGCAGCACGCTGGTAGTAGCAAATATGCAGTATTCCGGCATCGTTTTTGCCGCGATTTACAGCTTGGTGCTGTTTGGCGACAATATTCCAGCACTTGGCTGGGCGGGTATTGTGGTGATTTTGGCTAGCGGGGTGGCCGCCACAGTTTTACGCTCCCGCGCTTTGCCGAATACGCCGGCTGAAGAGCATTAGGCGCTTTTTGGCACACTTAAAGGTTTTTATGTACACAACACTGATTTCAGTCGAACAACTCGCCAATTTCGCCAAATCCTCAGCCCAACCGCTGATGGTTTTTGACTGCACGTTTGATTTGATGAAGCCCGAGCTCGGCCAGCAACAATTCGACGAAGCGCACATTCCAGGCGCAATTTACGTCAATTTAGACAAACATTTGAGTTCCAAAAACGACCTTGCCGCTGCGGAAACTGAAAAGAGTCAGCCTGTGGCTGCCTCAGGAGGCCGTCATCCGCTGCCGTCGCGTGAAACTTTCGCAGCATGGCTCAGCAGCATCGGCTTCACCAACGCGCACCAAGCCGTGGTTTATGACCGCAACGGCGTGAACTACTGCGGCCGGTTGTGGTGGATGCTGAAATGGGTGGGGCATGAAGCTGTTGCCGTCTTAGATGGTGGTTTGCAAGCTTGGCAAACTGCTGGAAACGCAGTTGAAACGTCTACAACCGCTTCAAAGTCCAATGTTACCCCCTCAAATTATGCTCTAGCCGGCGAATTAGTTGCCTTAGCAGCTATTAATACTGTAGCAAATAATCTCAACAAACCCAGTCAAACAATTCTCGATGCGCGTGGTGCGCCGCGCTTTCGCGGTGAGGTCGAGCCGCTAGACCCCGCCGCTGGCCACATCCCCGGTGCGCTGAACCGCCCTTTTACCGAAAACATAGGCGCGGACGGCAAATTTAAACCCGCTGACGTCCTCAAAGCCGAGTTCGCCAAACTGCTCGCCGGCCGCGACCCAGCTACCGTTGTTCACCACTGTGGCAGCGGCGTGAGCGCCGTGCCGAATGTACTGGCGATGGAGCTGGCAGGTTTTGGCCGTCAAGCACTGTTTGCAGGCAGCTGGAGTGAGTGGTGTAGTGACCCTAGCCGGCCAGTGGCACAAGGCTAGAAATTCAAGGTTAACCCTCGTTAGTCTCGCAGGTGACAAATCGGTTTTACGGCTTGATTCATCATGTTGATTGTTATTTTTAGGAGACAACAACATGACCCATACAACACCGATATCGCGTAGAACCGTACTGCAATCTGCCGCTGCGCTCGTTCTTCCCAGTTCAGCAGCCATCATCTCAAGCAGTTGGGCGCAAGACAAATTCCCCAGCAAACCCATCACCCTGATTGCCCCGTGGCCCGCTGGTGGTAGCAGCGACGCAGTGATGCGCGCCTTAGCCGAAAGCGCTGGCCGCGCACTAGGCGGCACCATCATTGTAGAAAACAAGCCTGGCGTGGGTGGTACCTTGGGTGCTACCGCCATGGTGACAGCCAAGCCCGACGGCTACACATTGACGCAACTACCGCTAGGCATTTACCGCCTGCCGCATATGCAAAAAATGGCGTTTGATCCAGTTAAAGACATCACCCACATTGTTGGCTTGACTGGATACACCTTTGGCTTGGCGGCCACCGCTGATGCGCCCTATAAAACACTCAAAGAAATGGTCGCCTATGCCAAGGCCAACCCAGGCAAGGTCAGCTACGGACACACTGGCACAGGCACGACACCGCATTTGGCTATTGAAGAGTTCGCTGGCAAAGCTGGTATTGATATGGTTGATGTGCCGTACAAAGGTTCAGCTGAGCTGATTCAGTCCATTTTGGGTGGTCACATCACGCTGATGAGCGGCACCACAGAGTTTGCCCCGCACGTCAAAAGCGGCAAACTGCGACTGCTGGCCACGCTGGGGCGGGAGCGTAACAAAGCCTTCCCCGATGTGCCCACCGTCAAAGAAAGCGGCTGGGATACGATTACTGAATCGCCGTTTGGCATAGGAGGCCCTAAAAACATGGACCCCAACCTGGTGAAAATCTTGCACGACGCCTTCAAAAAGACGTTGGATGACCCCAAAGTTTTGGAAGCTTTTGATAAATTTTACCAACCCACCATCTACATGAATACCGCTGACTACACAGCTTACGCCGTGCGAACCTTTGCTGCTGAGAAGAAAACGATTGAAAGGCTGGGGATGTCGGCTAAGTAAATTTAGCCTGCTTTAACGTAAGAAAAGCGCCAAAGTTGGCGCTTTTTGACGTTTAAACCAACACCTTATCCGTTCCTCATTTACTCACTCGTCGCAGGTGCATCCGCCACCACGGTATCGTCTTTGAACAGCGCCACATCACGCACATTCTTTTGCACCGCAACTGCGCCAAACAAACTCAGCAAAAACGACATGGCGTAGAACCCCTTTTCGCTAGATGCAAGCGTGGCATTCCATAGCCCAGCAGATAACAAAATCAGCACAATACCCAGCGACAGCCAGCACAGGCCAAAATACAGCCCCGTGACGGGAATACCCTCCAAGCGGTCGCGCACCGACTTTTGCAACGACACAGCAGCAAACAAGCCGTACATCAAAATTGTGAAATAGTAACCACGCTCGTTCAGCGCCATGCTGGGTGCATTCCATAGCCCGATCAAATACACCAGCGCCCCCACCAACAGCGCCACCCAAGAGGCGGCAATAAACGCACCAGTTGGGCGCTGAAGTTGAACGTTGACGGTTTGTTTCATGTCTTGCTTTCAGGTTAATTTCAAAAAGCTCGAATTTACCATTAGTTGGCGCTAATTTGAAAATTCTTATGCAAGCTTGAAATCCGGTCGACTGAGACATAAAAAGACCTTCTCTTTCAGGTAATATCTAGTTACTTTGATAAATTAAGCTGGTAATCAGTTTTTCTTGGCGATCTACTTGGAAGTTATATGAATAAATTATTAATCGGTGGCGGCGTGGTTTTGGCGCTGGGCGTTGTTGCCTCAGCACTAGTAGGGCCAAATTATTTAGGTGGCAAGATTGAAGCTGTTACAAAAGCACAGCTGGTCAGTGCCGTGGAGAAGCCGTTCAAGGCTGAATTGGTGAAGTATGAGCGCAGTGCGCGCAGCAGTGAAGTGGAAATCAAGCTGGGGTTGGATACCTCTTGCATGGCGGCTAATGCGGGAGCTGATAAATCAGTAGCACCAGCCGCGGAAGAAGCAGGTAACGACGTTTTCGTGTTGTACCGCGCACACTTGAGCCACGGCCCTTTCGCTGGCGGTTTAAATGCGGCGAGCTACACGGGTGAGCTGCTGTTGCCACCCGCTTTGCAAGCCAAATACGAAGAAGCCACAGGGCAGAAAGTGCTGGCTACGGTTACGGGTACGTATGGTTTTACTGGCTCGTCGAACGAAACGATCACGATACCCAAATTTGATGTGAAAATGGAAAAAGAAACAGGCAAGCTGCAGTTTTTGGGCGCGACACTGAATGCAAAGTCTGACGCTGAGGGGAAAAAAATAACGCTATTTGCCAACATGCCAGGCGCTGTGTTCGAGAGTAAAGATGCGAAGGTGACGGTAGGTGCTGGTGATTTTGTAGCAAAACTTGACCGTGTAGCTCCTGGTATTTGGGGGAGTGAGAGCAGCGTCAAACTAAAAGACATTATTGCCATGAGTGGCGATAAGCCAATGTTTAAGCTTGAGAATTTCACGTTCAGCGGTGCAAATACTTTGGATAGCAAAAAGATGATGACGTCAAACGTCAAGATGGCAATAGCCAAAATCGGCACTGGAGACAGTAAAAAAGAATACACCAATGCGGTTTACGATTTTGTGATTAACAACCTAGCTGCGGAACCCATGGCGCGTATTTCTGCCGTACAAAACTGCAGCATGGTACCTTTGCTGAACGCGTTGCTAGGCTCGAAAGGGGTGAAATCCGGTTTTGCTGGGCTTGCAGAATCATCAGAGGCGATCAATGCGAACAGCGAAGCGACATTCAAAGCCATGGTGGCAGATTACAAACTGATTGCAGCTGCTAAGCCGAACATTGACATTAAAAAAGTAAGCGTGATGACGCCTGATGGCTTGATTGAGGTGAATGGTCAACTCAAATTAGAGGGTATTTTAGAGTCTGATTGGGCTATGCCAATGATGCTCATTCAACGTTTGGACGCTACTGCCCAATTAAAGTTTCCATCATCCCTGATGCCTGAGGCAATGCAGCTGATGGTGACTAAGGCTGTAACTGATGGGTTTGCAACACAAAAAGACAAGCAATTGAGCACGACCCTCAAATGGAGTCAAGGTAAAGGGACGTTAAACGGTAAACCGATTGAGAAAATGCTGTCTGGCGGATGAGCCAACAATCAAACATCGACATTACGACAAAAACTATTCAGCTTTCACAGGTATCAGGGTATCAGGGTATCAGGGTATCAGGGTATCAGGTAAAAACTGTATGCCCGTATCGAACTTCATGAAGTTTACAAAGCGAAATCTACCGGACTTGATGCTTTGTTTGTCGTCAAGCTGCGCACCTGGGCGAGCAGGTCTGCATCTTGGTAGGGTTTAGTGAGATACGCGTCCACACCAGCCTTGAAACCCTCCGCTCGATGTTTATTACTGGTGCGAGATGTGATCATCACCACCGGTATCGCTGCCCACTGAGGGATTTCTTGCATGCGACGGGCGAGCTCTAGACCGTTCAGGTTAGGCATTTCAAGGTCGGTCAGCACCAAGTCGGGGATTTGCACGCGCAGTCTTTCTAACGCTTCAAAGCCGTCCGCAGCAGTGACGACGTCGTAGCCGGCATCCTCCAAGAGCTGCTGCATAGAGCGACGTACAGACCATGCATCGTCCACCACCAACACTCGAACACGTACGACCTGTAGTCGTTTACGCAGCGCTGTAGTAAGTGTTGCATTTAAACCGCGATTGTTTTGATTCTTTACATTGTTAGCAACATTTACAGCGCGTTGCAGCTCAGACACGCTCAGCAGGAAGATAGGTCTACCATCAGCTCGCAGAGCACCGCCGACAATGCCGCGCACACGACGGGTCAACATGCCTACGTCCTGCAAAATCAACTCGCGGGACTCCAAAACAGCATCCACCAGTAGGGCAATAGGACCACTAACGCCTTTGGCCAAAACGACAATCCAAGACTGAGCGCGTTGCATGATGCTGGCAGTGCTGACATCTTCTAAGTCGAGCCATTGCGCTAGGGAAAAAGCCGGGTAAATTTGACCGGCATATTCAAGCTGGACGCTAGCATCTATGACTGAGAATTCAGCTAAACCAGCTGCGACGATACTGCCCACTTGCTCTAACGGAAAAGCCACAGCTTCGTCCATGCACTGCACCACCAAAGCGTGTGCGACGCCACTGGACAGGGGCACATGTACAGTAAAGGTACTGCCACGGCCATAGTTGGTGTCAATCTCTAAACGACCTTTCAAGCTGGTGATACGGTCGTTCACAATATCCATACCTACACCACGGCCTGAGGTTTCGGTTACCGCATCTCGCGTGCTGAAGCCGGGTTGTAAGATCAAATGCTGTAATTCAGTCTCAGACAAGCTACCAGCAGATGAAATCAAACCATAGCTGAGAGCTTTAGCTTCAATTGCAGCTAAGTCTAGGCCGCGGCCGTCGTCGCTGACGCGTAATGCCATTTCTTCACCATCACGCTGAAAATCGAGATGAATCGTACCCAACTCCGGTTTGTTAGCCGCTAGTCGGTCATGCGGCAGCTCGATGCCGTGGTCAACAGCGTTGCGCAGCAGATGTAAAAGTGGCTCTGCAAGGCGAGAAAGAACATCGGCATCCACCACCATATCTTCACCAGTAATATGCAAAGCGACTTTGCGATGGGTAGCAATCGCAGTTTGTGCGACAGTGCGCTTCATGCGCGGAATAATGGTTTTCACAGGAACCATGCGGGTGGCGAGCAGCTCTCTATGCTGTGCTGTCAGGGCGTAACCTTCTTGGCGCAACATGGCGACGGATTTAGCTGTTGATTCGCGCGCTTGCTGCGCCATGGCAGAACTGTCACGGGCTGCTTCACCAATGAATCGCGATAGACCGTGCAGCGCATCATAGCGGTCTAACTCTAACGGGTCAAAACTGCTGTCATCTGGTTGAACATTCTGCTGTGCATCCCGCAACTGTACGACTTGGCTATTAACCATTGCATCCAATTCGCGCAGACGCGCCGCCATCAATTGGTTACTGCGCTCCATTGCTATGAGCCAGCCCTCTGTGTCAGATAACAATTTTGATAATCGCTCCGCATGCACAATAGACTGGCCAGCACGCCGCAGCAAACGGCTAAGCTGGTTAACGCCAAGGCGTAGCACAGCGGATTCTTGCTGCTTCAAGGGCGATGGTATCGTTGCATTTTCTTGATCAGAAAATGTTGATGAAGGCTCAACATAAACTTCAGATGACGGCTCAACGTGGCCCACCTCTCCGTTACGAATAAGTTTGACCCAATCCAGCAATTTTTGCAGTACGAGCTTAGCGTTATTAGGAGCTTCTTCGTTACCTTGCAGATGATTTACCATTTGCTGTAAACAATGCACGGCTTGCATCACATCACGCCCCAAAGCTTCAGGCGGACACTCGTACATCATTTCGCTGCTTTGCAATTGATCAGCCGCGTACAACAAAATATCTTCTAAACGATGCGCTAAGCGCGCAATTCCTTGTAACCCAATAATGCTACCGCTACCTTTAAGCGTGTGCGCCGTGCGCAGAGCCTCCTTCATATTAGCTTCTGAGCATGCCCCCGCTACCCACTGGGAAACGGCTTGCTCTAACTCATCAAGTTGTTGAGGCGCATCGACTAACAGGGCATACAGCAGTTCAGGATCAACATCGTCCGTCGGTAACGCTACATCATCATCTGTGGCAGGCCGCTGCAAAAGAGCCAATTCATCCGCATCATCATCTGACATGTCTGGCAGCTCAAGTAAGAGACCAGCGATTTCTAAAATATGGTCCTCTGCCAGCGGTAAAGGACACACACTGAGATAAGTCACCATAGTCTCAACTACAGTCGCATTAGCAGGCTGCTCTAAATAAGCACTTGCTTGATCGGGCCACTCGTTTAACCAAATAACCTGCATGGCGTTATCAGCTGCCGAGCTGATTGATTCTTTATCCACCAAATTCAGAGCAAGTTTCGCAATGAAATTTTGGATAACTCCAAGATAAGCACCAAGGCCTTCAAACCCTACTGTTTCAACCGCTTGTTTGAATCGCTCTAGCAACGACATCATGTCGGCAAGACCAGTTGGCAGCTGAGATGGTGCTATTTGCCAATGCGAAAGAATGTCGCGTGTAGTTGGCAACTCCTGCTCAAACTCGCTGCGTAGAAGCTCAGTCATGACTGAAATCATGTCACTACTCATAAATTATTCGTTTGATTAGTGATGTCGAACTGACAGGCAAGGCAAGGCGCGATTAAGCAACTTTGAACTGACCCACAGAGTCATTGAGGCGTTGGGCGAACTGCACCAAAGTATTGGTTGCGTCAGTTTGTTGCTCGATGGCACTACTAGTTTCAGCGGTACCAGCGTTCATGCCTTGCACAGTCTTTTGTAGCGCTAACGCCATATCTTGTTGCTGAACAGAGAATGCCGCAATACGTTGCACTAAACCGACCAATTCCCCAGTAGCAGCTTGTGTTTGAGTCATCTCTTGACCTGCACTACGTGCCAGCTCAGTTTGTGCCACCACGTCTGCAATAAGGCGATTCATTGTGATCAGGGTTTCATTGGTTTCAGACTGAATATTACTCACCAGTTGGGCAATTTCTCCCGTAGCTTGGCGCGAACTATCAGACAATCGCTGCACCTCTTGCGCTACCACGGCAAACCCACGACCAGCCTCACCCGCTGTAGCCGCTTGCATTGAAGCGTTGAGCGAGAGTACATGCGTGCGTTCTGAAATAGTGTTGACCAAGGCCACCGCAGATGAGATCTCCTGCGAACGCTCACCCAAACGTTTAAAGCGTTTTTCAGTCTCGGAAATAACCTCGCGCAGCGAGTCCATACCACGCATGGTTCCCTCTACCGCCGCTTGAGCCGCCTTAGTCGCATCTGAGGTACGGGCTGCAGCCGCACTAGATGCTGTTGAGAGCTGTGCAACCTCACTCATCTGACGCGTAGCCGTACCTAGCGTTACACCCATAGACGCAAGCAATGCACGCTCTCGGTTCGTCGCGCTTTGCACCAGCAAGCCTTGTTGCTGCGTCGCCTCTGCCGCAGAGCGCACTTGACCTGCAATTTTTTGCACCTCTGTCAAAGTTTGCGCAGTTTCTGCAGCCAACTGATTTACTGAAGAAGCCAGTGTTCCGACGATGTCTGAGCTGACCTCCGCACGAGCAGTCAAGTCTTTTTCTGACAGCGCATACACAGATTGCAATAAATTAATGGCTGAGTTGTTAATATTTTCGTTTTCATCAAGCGCTTGCTTCAAAACTGCTTGTCTGTCGTCTAACATTTTGTTAAGGGTGCCACCCAAATCTTCTAACTCGTCGCCCGATGTCACTGTGGAGCGTATGTTGTCATCGCCAGATGATACTTTGCGCGCCATATCAGACAGTGCATTTACTGGACGAGTAATCGTTTTCACAAAATAATATGCAGCAATACCTGCTAGCGCCAAAATCAATAGTGAAATTACAAGCGTGCGAATAATCGTTTGCAGTCTTAAGCTGTCTACACCAGCCAGTGCTTCCACCTCATCCTGCTCAGCCAAAATGGCTAATCGAACTCCGAATAAATCCAAAGGTCCGTATGCGGAGAAAACTGGCGTTCCACGATAGTCATTGATTAATTCAAAACCGCTTTTACCGCTCAAGGCTTGTTTTGAAGCGTTTGTGTCAACACTGATTACACCAATAGATGTATTTTTCTTGTCTGCATATGCTAGCAATGTTGGAGATATTGTTTTAGCGCTTTCATTCAAAAATTCAGTCTTGTTTTCCAACAGAAATCGGCTATCTGTACGCATCAGTAAATCACGTCCTACAAGATAAGATTCGCCTGTTTTACCCAAACCTTGGTCAGCCCATTTTTTTTCTGCCGTCATCACACTGGTAATCTTGTCTAGCGGCAGCTGCATAGCCAAAACACCAATTACTTTTCCGTTATCCATGATAGGCACTGCGACAAATGAAGCGTGATCGTCATAAGATGGCAAATACCGTGCGTAATCAGACAACGCGACTGTGTCGGCTTTTTCAGATGCTTTGACTTTTTTATACACCTCGGCCAAACCTGTTTTGGCGGCAATTCCATCTGCCAAGCTGGAGGCAAAATCAATTTCTTTAAAAACGGTGTAGACAATGCGATCAGTTTGCGTGTCGATTAAGAAAATATCATACAAACCAAGCCGTTCTTGCAACGCTGCAAAGGATGGATGAAATTTAGCGTGTTGGGTGGCATATGACGATTTATCAATCGCATCAACCATTTTATTTTTTTCACCTAATTTATTTTTATTGGCAACGATATAAGCGTGCTGCAATGCAATTTGCGCCTCATCGAGCTCTGTAACCCATTTATCCAAACCAACTGGACGGGTTGGATTCTTACGTGAAAACTCTTCAGAGAATTGTTGGTCATAAAAAATTTTTACATTGCCACGCATGCTATTAATGTCGCTACCCTTGGCAAGCTCCGAAGCAGCTAATGGATACGTTTGTCTAAAGTTTTTATACCCCTCTATAGCTGACGTACTTGCTGCAAAAGCTTGTAACGAACGCACCGAGCTGTTGACATAATCGCCGACTTGCTGTTTTCTGACCTCGCGCAGTGATGTCAACTGTGATTCAACTGCCTGAGTCAAACTTCCACGAGCAAGCTGCACAGAACCGCCCCCGACTAGAAGTGAGGTGACAATAACTGGAACAACAGACAAAATTGCCGCCCCTAAAAACATTTTTGTAGCAAGTTTCATTTTTACTTTCTATATTACAAAGCTATATCAAACTGTTTGTTAAAAAATCAACAAACCTAGCCGTATCCATCTCAAAATGCACTTTATCGTCAACCCCGTTTGCATCAATCAAGTTGTTTTTAGCTAAGCCCAAACTTAGCTCACGCAGCCGCTCGGGTATGACGAGAGAGAAGTCAATTTCTTCACGCGTATATTCAATTTGAATTGGCAAACCAGAAAACAAAATGGCAAAACTATTACTGATTGCAGTCACATTGCTACTGCTTGTGTCCGTGTTCTCTTCACGTTGACATCCCACGAGAAGGCGGTGATGGCGGTTAATCTCTGCAGGAGCCGTATTGGGTACGAAGTAAACAGCTAAATCTACTACAGGAACAATATCACCATCAATATTGACGGCACCTATTAACCAGTTTGGAGCACGCGGTATTTTCGCCAACTCGAAGGTGTCTACGATATTGCTTGCCCAATCCATGCTCACGGCCAGCGACCAACCACCGCAAGCTATAACTTGAGCTGAATATTTAGCTGGCTCCATAAAGATAAATGCTGTTGATTCAAATTAACGCCAATATTTGCTCTGCTGAATATGGCTTGGTCACATAACCCTTTGCACCTAACATTTGTGCAAATACACGGTCAACTTTTTGATCTTTGCTAGTTACAAACACAACAGGTATCACTTTAGTTTCAGGCGTTTGACTGAGCTTGCGTGCAGTCGCAAAGCCATCTAAATCAGGCATATTGACATCCATCAAAATTAGATCTGGCTTATCAATTTTTACTTTTTCGAGCGCATCTAAACCAGTAACAGCAATACTGACAGCGCAGCCTGCATCCAACAAAATTCGCTGTAAATTTTTAGCATCAACCGCAGAGTCATCAACAATAAGTATTTTTTTCATGAAAATCTTTTTTTCACCAAGCTATAAAAATAGTCCGCTCACAGCAGACCGTCAGACATTACAAATTCTCGTGAATTTCAAATTGCACGATTTTTTAGGGATTCGCCTGCTGTTAAGGGCAATTGGGGATTAACAGCACGCCACCTTTGAAAAACAGTTGACTCGTCAAATTTAGCAAGCGCAGCACTCAACTTTTTATCATTGATTGGCTTTGTTAGATAGGCATCGCAACCAGCCATACTGCCACGAATCTTGTCAATCGTACCGCCTTTGCTGGTTAGCATCACGACCACTGGTGCCGGGCCTCGTCTTGCCTTGTTGTTTTTAATTGCTTTGCAAGTTTGGTAACCATCTAAGCCTGCCATCATGACATCTAAAAACACAAATTGATAAGTGTGCGTGGCAACCATTGCCAAAGCTTCTTCACCGCTGTGCACCATGTCGCACTCATAGCTGAAGTGGCGCAAACGGTTCTGCATGTATTTCAATGCTATATCACTGTCGTCTACAATCAAAACACGCCGCATATCGGTGACGGGTTTGACTGGGTTTGAAGTTGAAATTTGGTCACCTGCGCTGCTGCTAGCAAGAAAGCTAGGTGCCTCATTCAAGGGCACAGATGCAACCTTGACAGCATCCTGAACTTTCGTCACCACTGTTGCAGATCTGCCAGCTGTAACTGCTACTGTTGACACACCTGACGTTAGTCCTGCAAACACATCTGTTGTGTTGGGATTGACAATGACAGGAGACGCAATACTTGGCGCTGATTTAGGTATTTCACTCGCCTTAAACTCTATCAAATTATCTAACAAGGTCAAAATAGCTGTTAACTTAATCGGGCGTGGCAGTATTGGCCATCCAGACCCGTAGTCTGAACTACCGACGATGATGACCTTTTGCCAAGATGCAATCGAAGAAATATGTCTATCCAGATCTTGCTTTAAAGTTGCATTTAACAACACCACGCGTGCTTCGTTAGAACGCTGCGTCAAACGCCAATGCGGCGCACGTTTTCCAGCTAAGCGAAAAAAGGTTTCTATCGTTGATTTTTCATAGTCTGAAAAACCCACGAGCAGAATGTTGTAACCAATCATGTCTTTGGTACTCGAATTAAGTCAATGTGCAAGATGGCTGAAAATCACCAAAATTTCATACAAATCATGTCAGCTGAAAACCGAATCCAACCACCCACACAGATTCGTTAAATTTGAATGAAAAATTAATACCTCAATCTACATAAGCAAAGATCTACTGACACTTGTTTTTGTATGTATTTGTAAATCATAGTCAGTATTCTTAAGTATTCAACCATGTTTCCTGCGAATTTGTATACAAAAAAATGAATGCAGTGAATAATTCCAGCTTTGTCGCAAAAAAAAGACAAGGAATTGCAGCGAATAAAAGACATAAAGCTAACTTAACTGAATCTAGAATTGCATTGAGACAATTTATAGACGAGTGACTTATCTTGAAACAGCCGAGAATCTTAGCGCCATGGCTATTCAATTTGATGAGTTTTAAGACGTCTGATTTGTTGAAAAAACATCTACAAAATTTCAATGTCCGTGCGACATGCCACTGACTAACGTCACCATAACAATGCCTGCAGCTAACCAGATTATTTGTGCGCTGGTTTGTTTGAAACTGAGGCGCTTTTGCAGCTGGGGAATCAAATCTGCCAACGCCACATAAATAAAACTGCTGCTAACCATCACTAAAAAATAAGGCAAGTAGTCTTGTAGCTGGTTCACCAGCCAGTACCCCGCCAAGCCGCCAATAGCGGTGACCGAGCCTGCCAGAGAGACTTTGACCAGGGCAATCCGCTTACCTCTGCTCTGGTTGCCCGAGGAGCCTTGACTCAAAACGATCAAATCACCCATGTGGTGAGGAATTTCATGTGCCAGCACAGCAAGTGCAGCAACCCAGCCCAAGCGCTGATCGGCCATGAAGGCTGAAGCGATGAGTACACCATCGCCGAAGCAGTGCACGCTGTCACCAGTCAGCAGTGCCCAGCTGCCAATCTCAGGTGCATGGCTGTGGCGATGACCATGATGATCGTGCCCGTGCACGGATGTAGTGGTGCAATCGACCGCGTTGTGCGAAATGAGTGGTGAAAACGGCAAAACGGCGGAACTGACTGGGGCGGGGTCGTGATGCTCATGCCCATGGTGCCATAACTCGGCCTTGTCCAACAAGAAAAAGAAAATCAGCCCCGCCAGCAACGCTGCAAACAACTCTTTAGCGCCTGCCTGCGACTCAAATGCTTCGGGCAACAAATGCATAAACGCAGTGGCCAACAGCGCCCCCGCAGCTAAGCTAAGCATGTGCAGGGTATAACGAGCAAAAGCACCAAAACTAAGTGCTGCAGCCAACCAAACGCTACCAATGCCAGCGGCTAAAGTAGCTAAAACGATATAAATTAGGGTCATAAGAAGAAGGTGCAAATAGCTAAAAGAGCTGTTTTAAAAAATATACGCTCAGTGTCAAGCCCCCCATTATGCGAGACCTTATTTTGTGGTGCTGGTGGAAACTACCTTTTAGCCGCGGTTTTCTTTGCAGTTAGCTTTTTTTCAGTTACTTTCTTGACCGCAGGAGATTTAAGCATTGCCTTCTTTGCTACAGCATTCTTAGCGACAGTTTTCTTTACAGATACTTGGGCTGCATCAGCAGTTGGCACGACTACCGTGTCGCTTTTGGGCGTAAAAGCCAGCATCTCATCAAAGGTTTTTTGCATGTACTTAGCCAGCTCAGGCAAATCAGGCATGGCTTTACGGCAGGCAATGAGGCCGAAATCTAGCGAGCCGTTGTAGCTTTGTACCGTCACGTTCAACGCCAAGCTGTGGGTGACAATGGAGACGGGGTAGTAGGTGAGCATTTTTGCGCCCGCCAAATACAGCGCCATATTCGGGCCTGGCACGTTGGAAATAGCCAAATTGGCCAGTGGTGGCATACTGTTGGCCAGCTTGGAGCGGCCAAACAGCGCTGCCAAACCGCTCAAAATCCACGGCACGCCGAGCGAGGGGAAATCGGTCGGCATGACCGCGTTCATATTGGCAGACGCGGCTTTGGCGGCTTTGCTGGCTTGGTTGATGGCCATCAAGCGGGCTTTTGGATCTGCTACCGTGCTGGCTAAGCTAATGCGCATCATCGAAGCCTGCGTGTTCATATCGGTATTACCCGCTTTGCGCAGACTGACGGGCACAGCTGCGAGCAGTGAATGCTCGGGTGTGCAGTGCAAATCTGCCAAGTAACGGCGTAACGCACCTGAGCAAATGCCCATGACCACGTCGTTCAAGGTCACGCCGTTGCCTTTGGCGACGTGTTTGATATCTGCCAAGGGAAACGACAGACTAGAAAAGCTGCGCTGGTTGGTGATGCTGACGTTGATGGGCGTTTTGGGGGCGAACCAGCGGTTTTTTTGCGGACTATCGCCTGAACTATCAACGAGTTCTAAACCTGCGACGCCCAACGCGGGCTCTTCACTTTTGGGAGGACGCAGCATGCTGTAGGCAGCGCACGCCAAGCCGGGCAAGTTTTTAGCCAGTTTGGCGCTTTGCACGGCGGTGTTTTTGATGCCAGCAACGGCCAGCTCGGCGATGCCGAAATTGTCGGTCGCCATCGCGCGGCGGTTGGTCGCGGGGCGCACAGCGCGGGGAATAGCGGTAACGTCCATGATGGCGGTAGCCAAAGCGACGCCCGCCGCACCGTCCAGCGCGGCGTGGTGAACTTTGGAGTAAAAAGCGACGTGGCGCGTGCCTGCGGGCGCATCTTTGGGCGATGCCACGCCTTCAATCACGTAAAACTCCCACAGCGGGCGGCTGCGGTCCAACAGGCTGGAATGCAAGCGCCCCACCAATTTGTCGAGCTGGGCGCGCGTGCCGGGCTTGGGCAGCACAGTGCTGCGGATGTGGTATTCCATGTCCATGTCGTCGTCCAATGCCCAAATCGGATTTGCCAGCTCAAACGGCATATTAACCAGTTTGCGCCTGAAAACCGGGGCTAAATGC
>JAAFJF010000060.1 GCA_013298815.1 Polaromonas sp.
CCATCACCAGCGCCAACATAGACCGTGGCTTCACGATGCATGAGCATATTGATGAGATGGGGATCATCAACATGAATGGGCGGGTTTATGATCCGCTGATTGGTAGGTTTATGAGTGCGGATCCGATCATTCAAGCGCCTAGTGACCTTCAGAGTTTCAACCGATACGCATACGTCAGGAACAATCCACTGAATTACACAGACCCCAGTGGATATAGCTGGTGGACGAAATTTCGTGACAAGGTTCTTAAACCTGCCATAGCAAAATTCATCGACCCATGGTGCGGCGGCTGTGCTACGGTTGGACTTGCAGCGTGGAACGGATATTGGACTAGAGGCGCAGATGGTAAATATCTGCGATTGAAAGGTGCAGCATATTACGCTGGGCTATCTTTGATTCCTGGTAGTGACAACGTTGTAGTCCAAGCAGGTATCAACGCTCTAGGTGCTTGTGGTGGATCACTTATGGCGGGAGGGAGTTGTAGGGATGGAATGCTAAATAGCTTAGGCAACTCAGCTGGGACAATGCTTTTGGGAAATAACTTGCTTGGGGCATCCTTAGGAGGTTGCCTTGGTGCAAGAGCCATAGGTAACGGCTGTGCAGCAGGGGCGAGGGAGGCATTTACTTCTATGGCGGGAAATTACTTGGCGCAAAAGGGGGCGGATGCGGCGCATGAGTATATTAAAAACAATGATAATATCGGTTCAAATTATCTTGGAGGAGATGATAAAAAGCAAGAAAAACAAAACGATAAAATTAGCAATAGAGAAATTTTATTAAAGCAAACGGATATTAATTATCCACTTGCTTTGAATACGTATCCAGAAAATGGCGAATTCTTAATTATTGCTCACGGAAATCAAAACTCGCAAACTCTTGCAGGAATGAATCCACAACAATCTGCAGATTTTATTCGCCAAACTGAATGGATGCCAGGTCAAACTATTCGATTGGATGCATGCTGGATGGGCAATTCCCCAACAGGACACGCTCAGCAATTAGCCGATATTCTAAATGTTTCAGTAATTGCTTCTCCTACTTTAACTGTTGGAGTAAATGGAAAATCTAACCCTTGGTATTCTATAAATATACCTGGAACTCAACGCACAATACCTATATTTCCTGCACTATGGAAAGAATTTACTCCACAACAAAAATAGTTAAAAAACAATGAATAAAAAACTTTTATATATTTTTGCTATTGGATCGTTACTTTATATTGGAATATTTTTTTTACCGCAATCAAATTGCTGCACTAATGATGACCCTGAAACATTAAGGCATGAAAGTAATACAGTTGCTGCTGTAAATGGTGATGCTGATGCTGCACGTATTTTGTATTATGATTATTTAAAAAGCGGAAATACTGGCCAAGCATTTACATGGTTAAGAATCGGCGCTATGAATGGAGCCAATGATTTAGTAATAATTTACATTAAAGAGTATAAAAAATTGTCCCCTGATATGCAAAAGAAAGAAGTCAAAATACTTATAAAAAATATCCAAAAAAATAATGTAAAATCAATACTATCGCAAATTGGTATATAGTTACGAATTAAACTGCCAGCATCTTCACCGCCCTGATCAGGGTAGTGATGGCTAATACGATTGGGTGGGTGGGTACTGATGCCCTTATCGGCAAAATTGAGCGTTTTGAGTATCAAAACAGCTATAGCACTTGTTTATATTGCCTAAGTAGCTATTAAAATTGTAGTAATTTTAATGAAAATAGATAACTTGATTGAGAGCTTTCAGCAACTTAAGTTTAAGCGACACGTTGCATTGTCGCTGGGGACTCTTGCGTGCGTCGCTCTTGCGGGTTATTACATTCAATCAAAGCAGCAAACTGGCTTGGTAAATGCTAGAGCTGAGCTTCAAACTGTGCAGAATGAATTGAAAACACGGAATGTAGTATCTAAACTGAATGGAAGTAATACTACTGAAAATATAAACTCCAAAAGAAGTTTTACAGAATTACTTGCAAATAGCAGTAAATCTGATGAAGTGGTGCGAGAAATGAGTCGGTTAGCTGCGGGGAAGGGGATTGGGTTGGAGTCTTTGAAGATTTTGCCTAGTGCTGCTACGGCGAGTGAACTGGGTAAGGTGCAATATAACGTGACGATGAAGACGGATTATTATTTGTTTAAAGGGTGGCTTAGTGGCTTGCTTGGGCGTTATCCGGCTTTGGGGGTGAATACTTTGTCTATTCGTGGAATTGCAGCAGATAATGCAAGACAGGATATTAATTTGTCTTTGCTTTTGTATGTCAAAGATTAAAAAATAGATTGAACGGAATCAAAATCAATAGTTGGGTAATGTTGTTAGCCTTAGCAGTGCTGGGGATGATTGCGAGCAATTTATTCAAAAACACGGCATTGCCTGCTGGGCAATTGCCGAATGGACAAACGATTAATGCAAAAAACCAAGGCATCACGGCGACGCAGTCTCCAAATGCTGGAAATGCTGGATTAGATGAAGCTGGCAATAAAAAAGCTTTTGATGCAGTACTTCCGACCGATCTTGAGCGCATGTTGATAACTACGGATTTTAGTGTAGGTAAACACAACCCTTTTGTCGCAGTACCGCCAGCGCCTCAAATTGTCAAAAAAGTAGTGGCTGCACCTACGCCACCACCGCAACAACCACAACCTAGTATTCAAGCCTCTGCGCAGCCGCCGATGATGCCGCCTTTAAATCTGAAATTTGTAGGCCGAGTGACAGAGCCTAATGGCAACCGTGTGATTTTTGCGAGTTTGGATGAAAATCCGGTTTCGTTACAAGTTGGTCAAACACTGTCTAATGGTTTCCGCGTTGACGCAATTAACGATAATGCAGTAGAACTGACTTATGTGTCATTGGGGACAACAACCCGGTTCGATTTGCCAAAACCACCTATTTTTGATATTCGATGAATTTATTACCCTTTAAAGTGGCAGCTGGTACATTGAATACCATTACCACCGCGTTTGTTTTGTCATCTACTTTGTTATTGACTGGATGCTTTCCGCAATTAATCCGAGATGACGCCTCTACAAAAATAAAAGATGGCAACTATGAGGCTGCTATGGCAGGGTTGCGTGAAGGGGTGCAAAAATACCCAGATAGTATTGTTTTGCGAGCTGGTTTGGTTTCTGCAAAAGAAGAGATCTCGGCGAAAATTGCTGCTGAGTCTGCTCAGCATAAAAATCAAGGGAAGTTTGATGAAGCTGAAAAACTATTGCAGCGTGGACTAGCGTTAGATTTGAAGCGTGAGCAATTTTTGAGTTTGCAGAGTGATTTGGCAATAGAAAAGCGTTTGCAAAAAAGAGTTGTTGATGCGCAGAATCTTTTAGATACTGGCAAAAAAGTTGAAGCGCTTAAGCTTGTTGATGCTGGTTTGCATGAAATGCCAAGGCATACCGTATTGGTAGCGCTGAAGCGCCGCTTAGAAAACGAGCTTAGATTAGAAGCTGAAGAAATAGTAAGGGCCAAGAATGCCAGTGGCGGGTCTGCAATTTCTGAAGACAAGATGATTTCTTTAGATTTTAGAAATGCGCCTCTAACCACAGTCTTAGAAGCAGTAACGCGCAGCAGTGGCGTTAATTTCATTTTAGACAGAGATGTTAAGCAAGATGGTCGACTCACCATCAACTTGAAATCAGCCAAAGTCAGTGAAGCTTTAGATTTAATCCTTGGCGCAAATCAGCTTGCAAAGCGGGTGATAGACGCTCAAACTTTGCTAATTTACCCTAATACTGTCGATAAACAACGAGAACACCAAGAGCAGGTTATCAAGGTGTTTTACTTAGCAAATGCAGATGTTAAAACTACTGCAGCCTTGCTAAGGTCCATGCTGCGTATCAAAGATGCTTTTGTGGATGAGCGGGTAAACATGATTGTGCTGAGAGAGTCGCCAGAAATTATTGCCCTAGCGGAGCGGCTTGTGAATTTACATGATGTTGCTGAAGCAGAGATCATGCTTGAGGTCGAAATTTTAGAGATTAAAAATTCTAAATTGACGGAACTCGGCATCAATTATCCAACTACAGTAACCATCAATGCGGCAGAGAAAACAGGTCTTTTAGGGCTTACGGGCAAATATCTGCGTGATTGGCGCAATGGGTTGATTGATGTCGGTGTGGGTGGGTTGCTTGTCAATTTAAAGCGTGAAGTTGGCGATTTCAACACATTAGCTAACCCGCGCATACGTGCTAAAAGTAAAGAAAAAGCGAAGATTTTGATAGGAGATAAGGTTCCGGTAGTCACCACAACGACGAATTCATCTGGCTCAGTGTCAGAAAATATTAGTTATTTAGATGTCGGTATTAAGCTTGATGTTGAATCTGCCGTTTCGCCAGATGATGAGGTGTTGATAAAACTAGGTTTAGAGGTAAGTACTTTGGCAAAAGAGGTGCGTACATCAAGTGGTGGGATTGCATATCAAATTGGCACACGTAATGCGAATACTGTGCTACGTTTGCGAGATGGCGAAACGCAGTTGCTCGGTGGCTTGATCAGTAATGAGGATCGTAGCAGTTCGAGCCGAGTTCCTGGTCTTGGTGATCTACCAGTATTAGGGCGAGTATTTTCAAGCCAAAAAGACGACTTACAACGTACCGAGCTTATATTAGCAATCACGCCTCGAATTTTACGTAACTCGCCAAGACCCGATGCAGCTCAAACAGAGTTTTGGGTTGGAACGGAAAATACTACGCGATTACGTCAGAGTCCTGATCGGCTGGAAATTAGTAAAGCTATGAAAGCTGCTACTTCGAGCACAAACTCGAATTCGCCCGCGACTGCGCCTAATCTGGGTCAATTAAGAGCGTTACCTTCACCAGCCAATTTGTTGACGGGCGAGCCAAACTCTGCTGTTAAACCAGCTCTTAAGAGTAAACCTGATGAGATAAGTCTTGTTAGCTCAAGCCTCAAAGGGCCAACAGAAGTCAAGGTTGGTGAAGTGTTTGCGGTGACTTTGCATGTTTCATCGAATACTTTACTGCTTGGTATGCCGCTAGAGTTAGGTTTTCAAAGCGAAAAGGTTGAAATTCTAGATATTTCAGAAAGTGCTTATTTCAAGCAAGACGGTGGTGCAACGAACTTCACAAAAGTTGTTGACAAGGTCGCTGGGCGTATTGGGGTAGGTATATTGGGAATCAATACGACAGGTGTAAGTGGGGACGGGGAGTTAATTAAACTGCAGTTGAAAGCAAAGGTTGCTGGGTCAGTAGATGTTTTCCTGACAAGTTTGAATCCTTTGGGTGTTGAAGGAAAAGTAACAGTTTCTGATTTGGCAAAAATCAAAATCGAAGCGAAATGATTGCACCAAAAGGATTTGTGCAGTGGTCTGTCATGAGAGGGTTCACCATTATTGAATTGCTGGTAGTCATGGCTATTTTGGGTATTCTGTCGGTTGCCGTTATGCCTCTGAGTGAGATGCTCGTTATTTCCCAAAAAGAGCGCGAACTTAAGCAAGCACTATGGGAAATACGCGGCGCCATTGATGATTATAAAAAGGTCGTAACCAGCGTTGACAATGTTGCTCCTAACAGTGCCGCAGGTTATCCACCGAATTTACAAATTTTGGTGGATGGCATTACTCACCCGAAACCAGAAGCAGGCGGCCGACACGTTTATTTTTTGCGAACTATGCCACGAGATCCTTTTGCTGACAAACTTTTGCCAGCAGACAAAACATGGCGTTTGAGAAGTTTTACATCACCGCCTGAAAACCCTGAGCCAGGTGCAGAAGTGTTTGATGTGCATTCATCATCAGATGCTGAAGCTTTAGATGGAAGTCGCTATGCAAAATGGTAAAACCGAATCGTTGAATTGCAAAGAGATGGGTTTCACGCTTATAGAACTGATGATTGTATTAGTTGTTATTGCCGTGCTTGCAGGTATTGTTGTACCCAAATATTTAGATCGCATAGACGATGCAAATGAAACAGTTTTGAAACAAGATTTAGCTGGCATGCGTACAGCAATTGATCAGTTCTACCGTGATAAGGGTAAATATCCTGATGCCCTGAATGATTTGGTGTCAGAACGTTACATACGTTCAGTTCCAGTTGATCCTATTACAAAAAGTGCGACGACATGGAAGTTAGTGCCATCAAAATCATCTGAAAAAAATATTTTTGATATTAAAAGTGGTGCTGTAGGTAAGTCTAAAGATGGTAGTGAATATGCAAACTGGTAATGATGTTACCCAGATGTCATCCCAGTTTGCTACTAACCGTCTCAATCAGGACGGCTTTACACTGCTGGCAGTACTGGCCGCGATGTTTTTAAGCGCACTGGCTGCTAATACTGTTATGTTAAGCCTATCGCAGCAAGATACGCGAGAAAGAGAAGCGCAGTTGATGCAAGTTGGTTTTTTGTACCGTCAAGCCATCAAA
The DNA here is from genome assembly GCA_013298815.1 of Polaromonas sp. GTDB lineage: Bacteria > Pseudomonadota > Gammaproteobacteria > Burkholderiales > Burkholderiaceae_C > Aalborgiella. The sequence goes on from JAAFJF010000060.1 coordinate 6,381, forward strand.
GACTATTATGAAATGTCGCCGGGCGCGGAGAAACAATGGCCAAAAACACTGAAAGATTTAACTTACGATACTCGATTTGTTGACGTCAGACGGCATCTGCGCGAGGAATACCCAGACCCTATCACTCGGTCTGAAGATTGGGGATTGGTGACTATCGAAAGTGGAGGTAAAACTGGTATCAGCGGTATTTACAGTAAAAGTACTGATCAGCCTTTGAACACAGCTGCAGCTTCGTTTTCAGGCTTTGAAATGCCAAGTGTTTCTAAATATTCTGAGCGTAGGTTTGAATATATTCCTTCTGTGAACTTGTCATCATCATCTGCTACTCCTCAAACAACTAAATAATATGCAGTTTCGAGTACGTAGCATTTATTTGGGGGATAAGGTCGTTAATGACTTCGTGATGGAGGCAAGTGACGAAGCTAGTTTACGAAATCAATTGGTGTCACAGGGGCAAACTATTTTGAGTGTGCGCGAACTTGGGCATCAAAAAAGTTCGATTGGGTTGTTCAAGTATTTCAAACATGAAAAACGCGAAAGCTATCCACTTTTTTGTCGTGAGCTTAGAACATTGACACAGGCCGGTATGTCTGTAGTTGAGGCTGTTGATACCTTGGCAGCACGTGAGCATCTGGCCAATAATTCAAATACCTTACCGCAGTCTCTTTTGGCAAAACTACAACAGGGTAAATCTTTATCGGGCTCATTGTCTGAACTTGCGCAGTCGCCTGCGGTGTTGATTGCAGCTGTTCGTGCTGGAGAGCGAACCAGCAACTTATCAGAAGCTTTGAATGATTATTTACGCTTTGATGCGTTGGTTGAGCAACTTAAACGAAAGGTGATTAGTGCATCGATCTATCCCGCTTTAGTATCGTCACTTGGATTTGCAATTTCCGCCTTCCTTTTGGTTGTTGTGATGCCGAATTTTGCGCGTATGTATCAAAACTTAAGAGGTGGTACAAGTGGGACAACGGCGGTCATCATCACAATTAGTAACTTTGTGAATAAATACCAATTTGAGGTGATTCTGGGTCTTTTATTTGCTATAGGGTGGTTTTTTTGGTGGGCTATTTCAGGCAGAGCAAAGCAGTTTATTATGAATTTGATAAATATGGTGCCATACGTAAAGCATAAGATTGACGATTTCTATTTGGCGATGATGTACCAAACGTTGGCGTTGTTGTTGAAAGGTGGTTACCCTATGACAGAGGCCATGAGTGTTGCAGGTCAGTCGGCGTTATCCGTTGAAATTAAAGCATCACTTATTCAGTCACTCCATAAAATTGAACAAGGTGCATTGGTATCACAATCTCTTTCAGATGCACAGTTATGTGATGAGGTCGGGCGTCGTTTGATGGCAGCAGCTGAGAGAAATGGCGCTTTTCATGTTGCGGCGGATGTGGTTTCAAATATGCACAGAGAACGATTTGAACTTTTTGTAGAACGTATGACGCGTATTATTGAGCCAGTTTTATTGATGTTAGTCGCGCTAATGGTAGGTACTATAGTTGTGATGATGTATTTACCCATTTTCGATATGACAACGCGAGTGCGATAACGAGATAATGTGATGCCACTTAGCAAATTGACACCAACCCTTGAGATGCTTAATCAAGCATTAGTAATAGTACGCCAATCATTGGCTGTTAATGGCAGTATATGGGTTCAGTTAATGGAAACATTAAATACCGAGGAGATTGTGCTTCAGAAGTTGTTAATGGATTTGCATGGTGTAGCGAGTTTGACAGATCAAGACTTAGGTCAAGCATCTGTATTGCAAGGTCGCCAAAAAATTTCCATAGGCGCAGATGATGAATACGTTATTTTGAATCATCTTGGCAAAGTTTTGCTGATAACTGAAGATCCTTGGAAGTCTGATGCTGCCATGTTACTGGCGCGCTCGAGTCCGATTGGCGCGATTTTGGCTTTAGCAAGACCGCATCAAATGGCGCATTTTGCTCAAAACCAAGTTGTGAAAGTACAAACTTCAGAGGTATCTACGATATCGAGTAGTGATCCGCATTCGTCGCCAGTTGTCACTTTTGTTGATCATGCTATTGCTAAAGCTTACGAAGATGGTGCCAGTGATATTCATTTTGAAACGGGACGTTATCGTATTGACGTGAAATACAGATTAGATGGTGTGATGGCGCCGGGTGTAAAAATGGAAACCCCTGTTGTAGCTGAAGAAGTGGTTTCACGTATTAAAGTTCTAGCGCAGCTTGATATTACTGAGCGTCGCCGTCCACAAGATGGGCGTTTCAGATGGCAACACAGCAGCGGAGATAACATCGATTTGCGTGTATCAATCATGCCTAGTATTTTTGGCGAAGATGCTGTACTTCGCCTACTTGATAAAGCGCAGCTTCGTCAATCTGAAGAAAGCATGTCTCTTGATGTGCTTGGTTTTGATGAAAAAGTGGCAAAAATTATTCGAGAGTTGGCTGAACGTCCACATGGCATGCTTTTAATCACTGGCCCTACCGGTAGTGGTAAAACGACTACAGTTTATGCAGCTTTGACCGAAGTGAATAATGGTTTGGAAAAGATCATAACCATTGAAGACCCTGTTGAGTATGAGTTACCAGGAGTGCTACAAATTCCTGTTAATGAGCAAAAAGGATTGACATTTGCTACAGGTTTAAGATCAATATTGAGGCATGACCCTGACAAAATATTGGTAGGTGAAATTCGGGATGCTGAGACGGCGGAAATAGCCGTTCAATCGGCGCTGACTGGACACCTAGTTTTTACAACAGTTCATGCTAATAGTTTATTGGATGTATTGGGTCGTTTTCAGCATTTTGGAATCGAACCATTTGCATTGGCCTCGGCCTTGAATGGCGTCGTTGTTCAACGCTTGTTACGCAAGGTCTGCAAACATTGTGTGCAATCAAGGTTACCAACAGATGAAGAAACACAAAAGTTAAAGTCCTTAGATCTAGAGGTTCCCCAACATCTACCAGTTGCTATGGGTTGCTCACATTGCCGTCAAACAGGTTACAAAGGACGATTTGTAGTAGCTGAAGTGCATCAGTTGTCAGATAGATTGCGTGACTTGCTGGTGCACAAATCATCAATTACTGAGCTCAAAAAAGAAGCTTACATAGATAATTCGAGTCGATTGTTGGTCCAAGCTATTAACAATGTTCAAAATGGAACAACAACTTTAGAGGAAGTGTCGCGTGCAATTGGCTTGGTTTAAATCTGCAGATATATATATTGGGCAAGGCTTGGTTATGCTCAAACTGCATCATGAAACGACGCATATATTTGAACATGCCCCTACGATGCCTTTAGATCGTATGTTGGAGCGTTGTAACGGGTTGGTTAAAAAAGGAACTAAGTTCAACGTTATTTTGAGTAGTTCGTTTTGTGCTGCATTGAGCGTTCAAATTCCAGCTTCAATTAAAAGGTCTTCAGAACTAAGTGCATTCTTGTCAGCATCAGCTGCGCTTCAATTAAATGCACCCAGTATTCAATTTGATTGTGAGATTAATTCAAATCGCAAGTCTGAAAAGATGTCTGTAGTGGCGGCGATACCTATTAACGTCCGCACAACAATAGAGGTATGGATTCAGCAGCAAGGTTGTTCTATGACATCTTTGAGACCACTATGGGCGATCGCAACGCAATTTGCCGCTTGTCAAGATGAAAAAATTAAAGGACTTGTACTGCATGAGCCTGACGGTTCAATATTGGTAATTGAAACCAAAAACGATGAGGTGCAAACAATGTCGTGGCGCGGTCAGCTGACTACTGAAGTAATGCGGTCGAATTTGCATAGGGCTGTCGTGAGCTTTGACATGGTCGAGCAAAGTATTCTGAGTTTGCAGTTTTCAACTAAGCCAATAAATCTCATGGCAAATCCACCTACTGTATGGCGTAAGCATTGGGCAGCTATATGAGGAAAATAAGCATTGAGTTTGTTAAAGATCAGCGTTGGCGATTTGTTTGGCTCATCACTTCAATATTGTGTCTAGGACTCTTAATCTGGCTTACTTGGCATAGCTACCAAACTTCTCAAGAAAATCGAGATTTAAATCAACAAACCCAGAATGCACGCTTATTAATGCCTTCTAAGACTGTTTTAGCAACTTCTAAACATGACAGTCGACACGCTAGCAGCTTGAAAGCGGCTTCGCTATTGCAATTTGATTTAAATAAAGTATTTTCTACTATTGAAAACATTGCTGAACCTTCTATTAGGTTAATAAACATAACGTTTGATGCCTCAGCAGGCGCATTAAGGCTTGAATATGAACTTGATTCAATTGAAATAGCAGTGGCGTTAACTGAAAAATTAAATAGTGGCTACGAAATTCATCCATGGCAGATGGAAAGTTTAAGTACGCCTAGACCAAGCAATTTAAATGGTATTTCTAGTACTGTGGCTAAGACAATTGGTGTTTGGCGTTGTCAAATAAAAAATATTTGAAAGCAAGTTTCAAATCGCCAAACTAGCTAATGTGCTTGCTGGTGGATTATTACGAAGATCTGCTATGCACAGACTTGGCGTTGTTCAACCAAAAAAATGAGTGACTGGCTGGTGTTCTACAACACCGAACTTCCGCATCTGTCGACCAAGCCGAATCCAAAGAAATCAGCCTCCTTGAACAACCTGCCTGTCACACCTGTAGAATTTCTTCTTCAATCTCATCCTCAGTCCAGAATGTATTGGACCAATACATCAACTTGACAAGTGTCAGAAGTTTATGCATAATTCTACCAAATAGGAGCGTTTCGTTATGCAAACCATTGCCAAACAAGTGCTGGATTACGCAGCCGGGCTGCCGGAAGGTACTCCTTTGGTCGCGAAAGAGCTTCTGCATTTGGGTGGCAGGGCTGCCATCGATCAGGTGCTCTCTCGTCTGGTGAAGCGCGGTGCTTTCCTAAGGGCTGGGCGAGGTATTTACATCTTGCCTGTGGAGAGTCGTTTCGGGGCGCATGCACCTTCCACCAGCAAAATAGTCGAGGGACTGGCTAGCCAGCGTGGGGAAACGATCGTGCTGCACGGAGCCGCCGCGGCCAATGCACTTGGTCTCACCACCCAAGTGCCAATGAAGGCCATTTATCTGACATCCGGGCGCAATCGGCGTCTGAAGGTTGGTGAGCAAACGGTAGAGTTCCGGCATGCGCCCATCTGGCAACTGATCTTTCCTAGCCACCCAGCAGGAGAAGCAGTGCGGGCGCTCGCTTGGTTGGGGCCTGAAAAGGCTGGCGAAGCATTGCGCAAGCTTCGGTTCAAACTGCAACCGTCCGAGCTCGAAGAAGTCGCATCTGTGCGTGCGCGCCTGCCGACCTGGATGGCACAGGAAGTTAGCGCTTTGCTGACGCATGACTGAGTTTTTCGAACTCTCCACTGTTGAAGCGCCAGGAGGCGCTCAACGCAGCTGCCAGCAGTTCCGGCCGTCTGCCTAATTTGCTTGAAAAAGATATATGGGTTGTTTGGTCGTTGCGACACCTGTTCGATGGTCCCCACGCCAGTCATCTGGTCTTCAAAGGCGGCACATCGCTGTCCAAGGCCTATGGTGTGATCCGCCGGTTTTCGGAGGATGTCGACCTGACTTACGATATCCGCGCGATCGCAGGCGATCTGGTGGGAGGTGCTGATGCGCCTCTGCCAGTCAGCAAGAGTCAAGAAAAGAAGTGGAGCAAAGAGATTCGGGGGCGCTTGGCCGATTGGGTTGCCAATGAAATCGTGCCGAGGCTCAAATAAGGCATTGAGAGGCAGTCGCTTCCCGCATCTGTACGCGCAGAAAATGACAAGGTCTTTATCGATTACGTTCCGTTGACCGCCGGTACGGGCTACGTTGCCCCAGCTGTCATGCTGGAATTCGGTGCCCGTTCTACTGGCGAGCCTAGCGAACCTCGCCTAATCCAGTGCGATGCGGCGGCATACCTGCCGATGCTAGTGTTTCCGACTGCCACACCGCAGGTGATGCGCGCTGAGCGAACCTTCTGGGAGAAGGCTACAGCGATCCATGTCTTCTGTGCGCAAGGTGTATTCCGTGGTGGCGAACGTTTTGCGCGTCATTGGCATGATGTGACTCGACTTGATGCGGCCGGATTTGTTGACGCAGCCATCAAGGACACGGCGCTTGGCAAAGCAGTTGCTGATCACAAGGGCATATTCTTCGCAGAGAAATCCCTGCACGGCGAACTGATCGATTACTATGCTGCAGTTTCTGGTGGCCTGCAGCTTGTACCAGACGATGCTGCGCTGGCAAAGCTGGCTTCCGACTATCAAAATATGGTCGATGATGGCTTGTTTCTCGATGAAGCCGAGCCTTTTGAGGCTTTACTACAGCGATGCCGGGTTATTCAGCAAAAAGCAAATTCACCATCAATAAACTTCCCCGTTGCAGAGTAGAGAAGCGAGAAGACTGTTGAGCATGTGTGTTGAGAATGCTTACAGCGCCCGATGTGCTGAGTGCAATAGTGTTCGCATACCCGTGAGGATGAGCCTATACTTGTCCTGACATGCTAAATCGCCAAACCAGCCAACGCATTTGCCGCATGATCACTAAGCAAATGTCCGTAATGCTTTTCAATCATATTAAGGCTCGTGCCTGAAAGCTGAGCGACAGTCATTGTATCCAGGCGGTGCAGGGCGATTAAGTCGGTAATTGTGGAGTGACGCAATGCGTATGCTGTCGCCGCTGGTGGTAGGTTGGCGGCTGCTGCAGCCTTCTTGAAAATACGCTTCCAAGCATCTTTCACCCAGAAACTGCCATCACCACGTGCAATCAAAGGTGCCGTAGGTAATTTATTGGCGGATTGTTCATTAAAGAAAACAGCAGTGGAAGTTGGCAGCGAGATTTTTCTATCCCTGCCAGCCTTGTCTTTACCAATGGTTAAAACGCCAAGTCGCTTGTCATAATTTTGAACGGTTAATCCTGCTACGGCACCAGGACGCAAGGGAAGTAAGGAAAGAGCCTTTATCAATACCGCTAGATCAGCTTGCGCATGTTCAATGAGCTTTTTTCTTTGACCTAAATCCAAATAAACCTCACGCTTTCTGTCCGCATTTTTAATAGGAATAAGTTTTCCACGCCATGCAAAATCACTTGTAACCAAGCCATCTTTAAATGCATGATTAAGTGCTGCGCGTAAACATGTCATATCTCTATTCAGAGTGCTATCGCTTCGTGGATTACCTTTGTTTGGTCCGCTGATGGTTGGCCTATCTTTTATTGATTTACGCCAATCCGCCATGTGAGCGGGTGTAAGTTTAGAAAGCTCGATTGCAGACAGCTTCATATTGTTCAAAACATAGTTTTTGAACCGATTGCCTGCATTTTTAGCTGCTGCCTCACCTTTAACTTCTTTCAAGTGCGCTACATAGTTGTTACAGGCATCTGCCAGGGTTGTTATTTTGGAGTTTCCGCCTTTGCCTAAGTGCTCAAACCAAGCCTGCGCTGCTTTTTGCGCAGCGTCATACCGTTGATGATCTGGCAGGTCGGTGACATCATCTAGCGGTTTATACACCTGTTTTCCATGAAGCGTATCTAAAAAACGCGCAATCCAAGTACCAGCAGCGCCAATAGTCATTTTACGAAAACCCAGATAGCAACCTTTGCTGAGTTTTTGCCAATATGGATCGCGCCTAGGCTTCAGTTTGTCGCGTTCGCTAACTTTAGAAAAAGTGGCCATAAATAGGTATGAAAAAAGTATGAAAACATTGTATGGCAATCCATGGATATCAGCGGACGATTTTCTATAGCTACAGAGTGAAAAAATCATCCATAGACATCCATGAATGTCGAATTCCCTGCCTTGACATGGTAGGGGTCGTTGGTTCGAGTCCAATCGTGCCTACCAATTTTTGAAGCTTGTAAACTTTTGATTCTTAATGAATCAATAGCTTACAGGCTTTTTTGGTTTTTGGGGTGGGTAAATTATTAGCAATTGCTATAGCAATTTATGCTGCAAGCTATAGAAAACACCTATTTCTCACACCTAAACCATCACTAGCTGGAGTATTTATTGCCTAAGCTGCTATGATTTTTGAGTAAAAATGCATTGCCCGTGCAATTCAAGAAATTACCTCGCTAAGTTAAAAAGTCCCAAAATCTCTGTTGCAACGACAGAATTACTAAATATCTCAAATCGCCTCTTCCCCTTTTAACGACCCTTTGTCGCCAAAAAGCTCATTGACACACTTTCGTAGCCATTGATGGCCTGGATCACGATGAAGCCGCCCATGCCAAAACTGATGAATACTGCTTTCGTCGATATTTATGGGCAATTCTTGCGTTGCCAGATCAAAAGGTTTGAGGATGCGTTCAGCAAAGCGTTGCGGAACGGTAGCAATCAAATCGGAGCATTTCAAGACATCACCTAGGGCTACATAGTGAGGAACTATTAGCCGAAAACGCCGGTGAATTTTTTGCTTTTCCAAAGCAATATCAACACGACCATGCCCTGTACCCGTAGCCATGACGCGGGCATGTTCAGCTGTGATAAATGCTTCTAAATTTAGTTTTTTCTTGCCTGCCAAAGGATGCATTTTTCGCATCAAACACACATACTTTTGCCTAAATAGTGCCTGTTGAAAAAAGCCAGCCTGAAGTTGCGGTAACAGTCCCAATGCTAAGTCAATTCGTCCGCTAGACATTTCTTCCTTCAAGGAGGACGACGTCACACTGACGATTTGCAGAGTCACGTTAGGTGCATACCGAGACAAGGCACCTATGAGCACGGGCAGAAAGTACATTTCCCCCACATCGGTCATCGCTATTGTGAAATTTCGAGTGCTGGTTTTAGGATCAAATGCGGCTCGCACAATGAGCGCTTGTTGCAATACATCAAGCGCCATTGCTACTGGTTCAGCAAGTTGCAAGGCATACGGCGTAGGCTCCATGCCGCCTTGCGTACGAAGAAATAAATCATCCCCAAGGCTTGTGCGCAAACGGCCTAAAGCGCTGCTAACTGCGGGTTGACTCATGCTAAGAAGTGCAGCTACAGCTGACACGCGTTTGAGAGTAAGCAAATGGTGAAATACCAGCAACAAGTTCAAGTCAATGCGCGAAAGTTCCAAGGTGAAACCTCATAGTTATATGAAAATCAAATAATCATTATATTAATAATTCGATTTACTTAAAACTTCGAATTGGTCATGATCCGTCCTTAGTAATACCGTAGCGACAGAGATCGAGGAGACTTTATGCAAGAACAAGCCATTCATTGGGAAACTAAGGGTACCAGTCGTATCCCTTTTGCCGTTTATACAGATACCGACATCCACAAAAAAGAGCTAGAACGGTTTTTTTACAAAGCGCATTGGAACTATGTCGGGCTTGAGGCTGAGATCCCGAATCTGGGCGATTTCAAGCGAACAGTCGTGGGCGAACGCTCTGTCATCATGACGCGCAGCCAAGATGGTCAGGTTCATGTGGTGGAGAACGTTTGTGCACATCGAGGCGTAGCATTTTGTCGTGAACGTCATGGCAATAAAAAAGAACTGGTATGTCCTTACCATCAATGGAGCTATACGCTTGAAGGAAACTTGCAAGGCGTGCCGTTTCGCCGTGGCGTGCGCACGCCTGAAGGCAAAGTCAACGGGGGTATGCCAGCAGACTTTGACCCCAAGGCGCACTCGCTAACTAAGCTCAAAGTCGCCGTACGCGGTGGTGTGGTGTTTGCGTCGTTTGATCATGATGTCGAGTCACTTGAAGATTTCATGGGGCCCACCATCCTGTCCTACTTTGATCGCTTGTTTAACGGCCGCAAGCTCACCATTTTGGGCTACAACAAACAACGCATTCCAGGAAACTGGAAGCTGATGCAAGAGAACATCAAAGATCCTTACCATCCCGGTCTGTTGCACACATGGTTTGTCACCTTTGGGCTTTGGCGGGCTGATAACAAATCTGAATTGCGTATGGATGACAAACACCGACATGCAGCCATGATTTCAACACGCGGCACGGGTGGCCAAGCCAACCAAACCGCACAAGTGACTCAGGTGAGCAGCTTTAAAGAAAGCATGAAGCTCAATGACCCTAGTTTTTTAGACATCGTGCCCGAGCCATGGTGGAACGGCCCAACAGCGGTGATGATGACCCTGTTCCCCAGTGTGATCATT
>JAAFJF010000061.1 GCA_013298815.1 Polaromonas sp.
ACCGCCAAGGGTTTGCCAATGCTGCCACTCAATGCGCCGTAACTGGTGGTCTTGCCAAAGGGAATTTTCAAAAGCGCTTGCCAAACTGATTGCTGAAACTCTGTGCCAGCCGATAAATCTAAGGGCACATCAAACTGCTGCAACTTGCCTGCAAAGTAGGCTCTCAGCTGATGCTGGGTTTCTTTGAGTATGCGTTGTTGACTAACATCACGGCGCTGCCAGTTTGAAACATCGGGCAGATGGCGTTGGTCGGTGAACCACATACCGGCTAATCCACGCGCCGTTGCAGCCAAATACAAATTACCTTGTGAGCTGGTACATTCGGCGTAAACCATATTTGGGTCAAATTTCATAAAAACCTCAGCATTTCTTGTGAAAAACGTAATTTAAAGGGGTAAATTTGCATCTAGCCGGCGTATTTGTTGCCTAAACAGCTATCAAAATTATAGTAAATTCAATTTCAATTCACCCTGCAAATGACGCGAGCGACGTCCAAGCCCGCATCACCGCATAACTGCGCCAAGGTCGCCAAGCTTGTGACGATTCCAAAGCGACTGCGGCAGCTTTTGTAGGGCTGAGTTTCGGCTCTAAATTCAGCAACCCCATCGCCTTGTGCAGCGCCAAATCACCCGCCACAAAAGCATCTGGCCAACGCAGCGCCCGCATGGCGATGTACTGCGCCGTCCAATCGCCCACGCCAGGTAGGGTGCGCAGTTTAGTCATGGTGGCGTCTATATCAACACCTGGATGCAAAGCCAATTCTTTGTTTTTCACGGCACGTGCCAAAGCCACGATCGCCGCTTGGCGTTGTTTGACGATGCCTAAGCCGCCCAAGGCTTCACCACTTGCCGCAGCCAGCGCTTCAGGCGTGGGGAATAACCGTGTTAATTCTGGAAAAGGCGTCTCAATCGTGCTGCCAAACGCATTAACGACACGCTGGGTAAAAGTGCGTCCTACCGCAACGGTGACTTGCTGCCCCAAAATCGCCCGCACAGCCAGTTCAAATCCACTCAAGCAGCCTGGCACGCGGATGCCAGCGGTTGATTCATCGCTGCCGAAGCTGCCGGAAAGCACGCTGTTGATCGCCATCGGATCCGCGTCTAAATCCAGCAAAGCGCGGACTTGGCGAATCGCCTGCGGTAGCACGGGGCGAAGGGAATCGCTGACTTGCAATGACAAAGTCGGCTGTGTTTGATGAAATTCAACACTGAGCCAGCCTGCATATAACTTATCATTAAAATTGCAGCTAAAAGACCATCTAGCCAGCATATTTATTGACATATTAGCTATAAATTCAGGAGTAAAATTTTCTGTATTGTCTAGCTGCCGTTTTTTAAAAAAAGCTAGCATCCAAGGCACGTTGTACGGCGGTCTATAGCTCAGTTTGACAGTGCTACAGGGCCAATCTCTATTGGCATTGAAGCTCGGTTGAACATCGTTACGCATGGATTTGCGTAGGGCGCTGGGGTTGAGCCGGTAATGCGTCAAAAAAGCGTCTGAAAAGCGCCGCACACTGCCAAAACCACTGGCGTGCGCGATCTGTGAGGTGGGCATGTCCGTGTCGGTGAGCAGCTGTTTGGCGGTCAAGAGCCGTCGGGTTTGCAGGTATTGCAAGGGCGAAACCCCAAACTGGGCCTCAAACAAGCGCCGCACATGGCGGTCAGACACCCCCAAATGTGCCGCTAAACGGGTGATGGACGGACTAGCTTCGCCCCAAGCGAGCGGTTCATCCAGCCACCGTGCCGCTTGTAACGCTAATGTGCGGCTAGCGTCTTGTGATGACCACGGCAGGCTTTGGGGTGCAAGCTCTGGTCGGCAACGCATGCAAGGGCGGTAGCCCGCGTTTTCGGCCAAGGCTGCATGGTCGAAAAAGCGGCAATTTTCAAATTTGGGGAGTTTGACACGACAGACTGGGCGGCAATAAATACGGGTGGAACTGACGCCCACGAAAAACCGCCCGTCAAAACGCGCATCGTGCGCCTTCAGCGCCTGGTAAAAGGCTTGAAAGGCAAGAGCGTCATGGTTGCGGCTGACTTCTGATGCGGCTACGGCGGTGTTCATAGGCAAATGATACGCCGTTTGCACGCCTAGATTAGCCATTTTCGGACATGCCCATGCACCGTTTTGGGCTAAATGACACCTACAATTGCTAAACAATTGCAAGATAAATATTAAAACGGCTGATCGGTTGAAAATACTCCTCGTTAAACTCTCTTCGCTGGGCGATGTGCTGCATACGCTGCCAGTGGTGCACGACATCAAAACTGCGTTTCCTGAAGCGCAGATTGACTGGGTGGTGGAGTCATCGTTTGCAGGCGTGGTGCGGCGCTGCGATGGTGTGAACAATGTCGTCACATGCGAACTGCGCAAATGGCGTAAAGCACCGTTTTCAGCTGAAACTAGACAGGCTTGGCAAACTTTTAAAACCGACTTGCAGCGTGAAAAATACGATGCTGTGATCGATTTGCAGGGGTTGACCAAATCCGCCTTGGTGTCCAAACTCGCAAAGCTATCATCCACAGGCAAACGCTACGCGATGGCAAACCGTACCGATGGCTCAAGCTATGAAGCGCCCACACGCTGGCTGGCGGATGAGGCCATTCGGTTAGCGCCACACGTGAATGCCGTGCAGCGTGCGCGTGAGGTGTGCGCGCAAGCCCTGGGGTATAAGTTGCCAGAAAATGCTATTTTTACCCCTAAATATAGGCTTCTGTCCGGCGTGAATATTGCCTCAGCAGCTATCAGTAATATAGCAAAAAACGATATAAAAGCAACCGTCGTTTTTGCCCACGGTAGCTCGCGTGAAGACAAACTGTGGCCTGTGAGTTATTGGGTTGAGTTGGGGCAGCGCCTCAATGCGCAAGGCTACGGTATTGCTTTGGCGCATGGTAGCGCTGCTGAGGAACAACGCAGCAAAGACATCGCAAGTCAACTCAATGGTGCAGTCGTTTGGCCGCGCTTGGGTTTAGATGATTTGGTTGACGCTTTGGCAGGCACGGCTGGCGTGGTCGGTGTAGACAGCGGTTTGAGCCACATGGCGGTGGCGCTAGATTTAGCGCATGTGCAGATTTACAACTTTGACACGGCTTGGCGCACAGGGCCTACAGCGCTAAACGATTCCCAAATTGCCGTGCGGCAGGTGAGTGCTTTTGCAGTGCCTACGCCGTCCGTAGAGGCAGTTTGGCAGGCTTGGTTAGCCGTCAACTCGGCTACTGATCAGCCATGAAATCTCTCCCCCTGTCTCTCTATTCGGGCGTGATGTGGTGTGCGCAGCCGTTTTTGCGGTTGAAGCTAGCGCGTCGCGGTCGAGCTGAGCCGGGCTATTTGGTCAATATCGAAGAGCGTTTTGGCCAATACACGCAGCTGGCCGTTAAGACAACGACGGCAGAGCAGAAATTTGTATGGATTCATGCAGTTTCACTGGGTGAAACCCGTGCGGCGGCGGTACTCATTGCCGCTTTGCGCGAACGCTTGCCGAGTATGAAGCTGCTTTTAACCCACGGCACAGCGACTGGCCGTTCAGAAGGGGCGAAATTGTTGCAAGCTGGCGATGTGCAAGTCTGGCAAGCGTGGGACACGGTTGCTGCTACCGAGCGTTTCATACAACATTTTCAGCCCCGAATGGGCATCTTGATGGAAACCGAGTTGTGGCCAAACATGGCGGCTACGTGTGCTAAATATCGCGTGCCCCTAGTCTTGGCAAATGCTCGCATGAGCGAAAAAACGTATGTGCAGACTAAAAAATTCGATAAGCTGGCACGACCCGCTTATGAATCATTGACTGCCGTTTGGCCGCAAAGTGAAGCTGATGCGGATCGCTTTACCAAACTAGGCGCGCCAGTGGCAGGAGTTTTAGGCAATCTCAAGTTTGACGCACAAGTCGATGTCGAGCAGTTGGCGATAGGTAAAAATTGGCGATCGGGCATCAACAAGCCAGTACTGATATTTGCCAGTTCGCGCGAAGGCGAAGAATTGCAGTTGTTGAAATATTTGCAAAAAATCGTCTTAAACGTGCAGTGGTTGATCGTGCCGCGCCATCCGCAGCGGTTTGAGGACGTGGCAGCGTTAATCGTGCAACATGGATTCAAGGTAACCAAGCGCAGTGATTGGACATTCGAGCCCGAAATCGCCGAAGCAAATACGATATGGCTAGGCAACACCCTAGGCGAAATGGCTTTGTACTACGGGATGAGTGACGTGGCTTTGCTGGGCGGAAGTTTTGAACCTTTGGGCGGTCAAAACTTGATCGAAGCGGCTGCGTGTGCTTGCCCTGTCGTCATGGGGCCATCAGTCTTCAATTTCGCGGAAGCTGCCGCACAGGCGATTGAATCAGGCGCTGCGTTTGCTGTGAACGGTATGCCGCAAGCCGTAGATGAAGCTCATGCATTGGTTGAACGAGCTAAATCTTTGGATCTAGCAAAAGCCGCAGCGGTGAAATTTTCAAACGCACACCATGGTGCTGCCGAAAAAACAGCTACCGCAGCGGTGAAATTACTTCGCTAATTCGTTGGCTAAGTAATTAAGCTGCTTTATTTGGCTAACAGGGCGTTAATAGGCTCTAAATCTGCCGCTGTTAGCGTACCGTTGGCTTGCCGCAGTTTGAGACTTCCGAGCAGCACGTCGTAACGCGCTTTGGCCAGATCGCGTTTGGTTTGGAACAGTTGGCTTTGCGAATTAAGCACATCGATGTTGATGCGCACACCCACTTGGTAGCCCAGTTTGTTCGCGTCTAAAGCGCTTTGGGTTGAAAATTCAGCGGCTTCAAAGGCTTTGACGCTGGCCAGCCCAGACTGCACACCAAAAAACGCTGCACGGGTGGCCTGAGCTACCGTGCGTTTTGCAATATCTAAGTCAGAGCGTGCTTTGTCTTCAAGCGCTAGCGTTTCTTTGATGCGGTTTTGCACCGCAAAGCCTGCAAAAAGCGGCAAGTTAAAAGCCAATCCTATCGTGCCCGATGTACTGCGTGTGCTTGCTGCGCTGGTGGCAGAGCCTTGGTTGCGGTTTGCGCCGTAGCTGGCGTTGAGGTCAATCGTGGGTTTATGACCCGCTTCTGCTTTGGTGGTTTCTAACTGTGCCACTTCCAGTGCCAAACGCGCTTGGGCGATGCTGGGGTGGCTGGTTTCGGTGGGCGCAACCCATTGGCTGACGTCATTCGGCGTGAGCGCAGGCAGTGTTAATGGGATGACCAAAGGTTTGGGTTCAACATTGCTTCTGCCAACCAGTTGATCCAAAGCCATTTTTTTGACGCGCACATCGTTTTCAGCCGCAATTTCTTGCGCAATCACCAAGTCAAACCGCGCTTGTGCTTCGCGCGTGTCGGTGATGGTTGATGTTCCCACTTCAAAGTTGCGTTTGGCTGAAGCGAGCTGCTCTGCTATAGCCGTTTTTTGCGTTTGAACAAACGTCAAAGTATCTAGCGCAGCCAGCACATCAAAGTACGCCTGTACGGTGCGAATGATTAAATCTTGCTCAGCAGTTTGCAACTGCGCTTTGGCAATAAACGCTTGCTTTTCACCTTGTTCGTAGTTCACCCAATTGCTAGGGCGGTACAAAGGCTGCGATGCCGTTAACGTAGCGTTTTGGCCGCCAAAATGCGTATTGTTTGTAGCGCTCGCTAGGTCTAACAACGTACGAGACGCGCCGATTTGTAAACCTGCTGTTGGCCAAATGCCAGCTTTGGCTTGTTCACCACGTGCCAAGGTGGCGCTTGCTGCAGACATTGCGGACTGGTAGCCCGCATCGTAGCTACGCGCTGCTTGGTACAAGTCAGCCAGATTTTGGGCCTGTACGGGTAGTGCGCAGGCTACCAGTGCAGCTAATGCTAGAGCAGTAAGCTGTGGGACAAGTCGGTGAAAACGTGCGTTCATATAGTTCCTAGAAATACTCTTTTGACAGTCTTAAAACTGAAAGCGTGGGGTTTCTACAAAACCGCTTAAGCGTGGTGCCACGGTGTCCCAGCTTTGCTTTGTCTCAAAAGCTGTTTCAGACACGCGCTGCACCAAAGTAGCACGCATTACAGGTTCGTTACCAACGATAGCCATGCAGCGCCCGCCAATTTGGAGCATTTGAAGTATTG
Source organism: Polaromonas sp. (assembly GCA_013298815.1). GTDB lineage: Bacteria > Pseudomonadota > Gammaproteobacteria > Burkholderiales > Burkholderiaceae_C > Aalborgiella. The sequence continues at coordinate 6,077 of JAAFJF010000061.1, forward strand.
ACGACGGGATCTCTGCAACCGAACCGCTTAGCACGATGACGTTAAAACGGCCATAACTGCTCAAATCTTTGCTGCCGTCAGCCGCGATCACTTTAGCGTTGTAAACATCAGCTTGCTCCAGGTTTTGGCTGGCTTTGGCGGCTAAGTCTGAGTTGGTTTCAAGCGTTGTGACAAATTGAGCTCGGTGCGCTAGCAAGGCAGTCATGAAGCCAGAGCCTGTACCGATTTCTAGCACGGTTTCATGCTTGTGGATTTGCAAGTCTTGCAACATACGCGCCTCGACTTTAGGCGATAACATGCACTCACCCAAAGTCAACGCACCGAGTGGGATTTCCATATCTACAAAAGCCAGTGCTTTGTGCGCCATAGGCACAAAATCTTCGCGCTTGATAACGGCCAACAGCTGTAGCACATGCGCATCCAGCACATCCCAAGGGCGGATCTGCTGTTCAATCATGTTGAAACGGGCTTGTTCGATGTTCATGTTTTGTCTTCCTGCTTGTTGGCAGTGTTATTGCCAATTGTCAATAAAAATGGGATTCGATGATTTTATGCGGTTATAAAAGGTCTGTTATGTGGTTTTTTCCAGCTTTACCCCAGGTTTACGCCATAGACGCATGGCCCAATTCGCCAAATCGTCCATATAGCAATACATGACGGGAACGACCACCAAAGTCAATAAAGAGGAAGTAATGACACCGCCAATGACGGCTTGACCCATAGGCGCGCGCTGTTCTGAGCCTTCAGATAAGGCAAAAGCCAAGGGCACCATACCGAAAATCATCGCCAAGGTGGTCATCAAAATCGGGCGTAAGCGAACTTTGGCGGCTAACAGCAGGGCTTCTGTGCGCTCTAAACCTTCTTCGCGGCTCCGAATTGCGAAATCTACCAACAAAATCGCATTCTTAGTGACCAAGCCCATCAACAGCACCACACCAATGACTGAGAACATGGACAGCGTTGAGCGGAACATCAGCAGAGCCAAGACAACCCCAATCAGCGTCAACGGTAGCGCAGTCATCAAAGCCAAAGGCTGTAAGAAGCTCTTAAACTGGCTAGCCAGCACCATGTAGATAAACACAATAGCGAGGACTAAGGCAGATATTGCGTAGGCAAACGACTCGTTCATGTTCTTCGTCGAGCCGCCAAACTGATACCGGTAGCCCGGCGGGAAGCTGACGCCTTCCAAAATCGTTTTAATATCCGCCGATACCTCTCCCGCAGAGCGATTGAACACATTGCCGTTGATGGCGACTTCACGTGTCAAATCTCTGCGGTTGATTTGGTTGGATCCAGTTGATTCTTTAACCGTTGCTACTTGATTGAGACGAATTACGCGTGATGTGCCATCTGCATTTGTGCCAACGGTAAACGGCAAGCGCTCGATGTCTTGCGGTGTATCGCGGGCTTGCGGTTCAAGCCGTACGTTTACGTCATAGGTTTGGTCATCACTCGCACGCCAGGTTCCTACCGTCGAGCCGGCAATCAGTGTACGAAGCTGTGTTGCTATTTGTGAAACGCCAAGGCCTAAGTCTGACGCAGCATCACGCTTTACCTCAATACTCACCGTCGGTTTGTTGGGCTTGACGCTGGAGTCTAAATCAACCAAGCCAGGCACGTTTTGTACTTTACTTAAAACCAGTTGCGCCAAACGCTCCAATTCTTTTAAATCCGGTCCTTGCAATGAAAATTCTACCTGCTTGTTACCACCTACAGCGTCTAACAAACCAGCATGCGTAACGGTAATGCCGGGTACTTGCTTCAAGCGCTCTCGCAATACGTTAGAGAGCTGGTCAGCATTACGGCTGCGGTCTTTACGATCTACCAGACGGACATACACGTTCGCGTAAATTTTGCCAGCAGCATTGCCGGTATTTACTGTGGCGAGTGTGTATTTAACCTCTGGAAATTCACGCATAATCGCTTCGACTTGCTTGGCTTTTGACTCGGTTACTTCTAAAGATGAACCAACGGGCGTGTAAAAACTGACGGATGTTTCCGAAAAATCCGCTTTTGGTACAAACTCAGTCCCCAACAGCGGCACCATCAAGATACTGCCCACAAAAACAGCTATCGCCATGCCAACTGTGACCAGCTTGTGTTTTAACGACCAGCGCAAAATGCCTTGGTAGCCGTCGGACATGGCTTCTGTAGCCGTGTCAAACCAACCAGTGACTCGACCAATCGTTTTGTCATACAAAGTAAGCGGCGGCCCTTTTCTGCCATGCTCTTCAATACTTGGGTCGTGCCAAATGCTGGACAGCATGGGGTCAAGCGTAAAGCTTACAAACATGGACAGCAGAACTGCCGCAACAATGGTGATGCCAAATTCGTGGAAAAATTTGCCCACAATGCCGCCCATGAAGCCTATGGGTAAAAACACAGCCACGATTGACAGAGTGGTGGCTAGCACAGCTAAACCAATTTCTTTGGTGCCATCCATAGACGCGTCGTAAGCCGACTTGCCCATTTGCACGTGGCGCACGATGTTTTCGCGCACAACAATGGCATCGTCAATCAGCAAACCTACACACAGGCTGAGTGCCATCAGTGTAATGTTGTTGATGGTGAAGCCAAACAAGTTCATGAATAAAAATGTGCCAATGATGGAAATCGGCAGTGTCAAACCCGTGATGATGGTTGACCGCCAAGAGTTCAAGAACAAAAATACAATCAAAATTGTCAGCGCAGCGCCTTCAAACAATGTCTGTCTAACATTGTCGACAGCCACGCGAATAGGCCGAGAGCTGTCATTGATTTGCTCTAATTTCACGCCAGGCGGTAGTGTTTTACTGATCTCCTCAATTGTTTTTTTCAACCCGTCAACCACGGCAATGGTGTTGTCGTCTTGCGATTTTTGTACCTGCAGCATCAGCGTGCGCTGCCCGTTATAAAGTGCCAGACTGTCTATTTCTTGCGCTCCGTCGACAACGCGAGCCACTTGCTCAACGCGCACCGGGCTGCCATTTTTTCGCGCAACAATAATTTTGTTAAAGTCTTCAGCCCTTTTCATGCGTGCTTCAATTTGCACAACACGCTCTTGCGCCAAAGAGCGAATCGCGCCAGCCGGCAAATCTTGGTTTTCAGTGCGTACTGCAGTTGCCACTTGCTCAGGCGTGATGCCCAGCGCATCTAAACTTTGCGGGTTTAAATAAATATTAATTTCTCGCTTGGTACCACCAACGAGTGTGACAGAACCGACACCGCGAACATTCTCCAAACGTTTTTTCAGGGTTTGGTCTGTCCAATTCGTCAGTTCCACGGCTGAAAGTGGTTTTGCGCCTGCTTTGTTGTCGGGTAAAACAGCCAGTGACCATATAGAGCGGCTAGACGGGTCAAAGCGCAGCACCCTTGGCTCTTTTACTTCAGCCCGAAAATTTGGGCGAATAGCGGCCATTTTTTCACGTACATCGTCAGCCGCTTTGCGACCATTCACATGCAATTGAAACTCGATGATGACAACCGATTGGCCTTCATAGCTGCGTGAGGTTAACGCGCTGATGCCCGCAATCGAATTAACGCCTTCTTCTATCTTTTTGGTCACTTCGCTTTCGATGATTTCGGGCGAGGCACCTGGGTATTCAGCCGTGACAACAACAACTGGAAAGTCGATGTTCGGAAATTGATCAACTTGCAGCCGTTGGTATGAGAACAGGCCAAGAACAACGATGGCCAGCATCGCCATGGTGGCAAAGACTGGGTTTTTAAGACTAACTTGGGTAAACCACATGGTGTGCGCCTTAGGGTTTATTTAGCAGCGGCAGTGAACTTGGTCACTGTACCTTCGCGTAATGCGCCCAAAGAGCCCACCAGCACTTGCGTGTTTTCCGCGATACCTTTGACGGCCACAACAGTTTCAGTGCGCCCGCCCGCGTTGCCGCTGTTGGCTGCCGTATTGACCACCTCGCCACGCTGGGCCATTTCCACGGCGACGTGTTTGATGACGTTGCCCTCTAACACTTGTACATAAGGCGTTGGTTTGTCGTTGCGCACAGCGCTTAGCGGTACGGTCAATGCTGATACTTTGGCTGTACCCAAGTTGCCCTGTGCAAACAGTCCTTGGCGCAAATTGGTGGCGTTGGCGATGCTGAAATATACCAACACATTGCGGCTGCCCGTTTGCGTATTGGGATTGATGCGCACCACTTGGCTGCTGACGGGCGCGGTGCTGCCTTCGATGGTCAGCATCGCCGTTTGCCCAACTTTCACACTCAAAGCGTCAGCCGCGCTGATGTTGGCTTCCAGTTCCATGCGATTGGTGTCAATCACCTCAATAACGCGCGTGTCGATACCCACACGCTCACCCGGCTGTGCCAAGCGCTGCGACACAGTGCCTGAAATCGGCGAGCGCAGCACGGTATCCAGCATCGTTTTTTTAGCGATGTCTACATTGGACAGTGCAGCACGGTGCGTGGCTTGGGCAGAGTTCAGTGTTGCTAGTGATGTATCTAACGCTGTTTTAGAGATAAAGCCTTGGTCCACCAACGCTTTGTTGTTGTCAAACTGGCGCTGTGCAATCGCGATTTGCGCTTTGGCAGCATCGGCTTGATCTTGCGCTTGCTGCTGGCGGGCGGCGTATTCGGTCACGTCTATGCGGGCAATCACCTGGCCCGCTTTCACGCTGTCGCCTTCACGTACCGTCAAACCTTGCAGTTCACCGGCTACACGGGCCTTGATAAATGCTGAATTGGCAGCCTTCAAGCTACCCGAAATAGGCAAACCCAAGGACAGTTCTTTAACTTGCGCTTTCACCACATCCGTGACAGCCAGCTCTACCACCGATTGCGCTTTGGCGTTGGCTGCCGTGGCTGCGGCCACTGTTTCTTGCTGCGCCTTTCTGGCCTGCAAAGCGCGCATCACGCTCACGCCCACGGCGGCCACAACTACCAAAGCGATTATCCATTTGATCCAGCGTTTCATGTGCAAGTTGTCCTTAGATTGAATTTAAATTTAAATGTGACAGTGATGGTGAATACGCCAAAACGCCGTTCACGATGATGTCTGCCTGGCTGTCTATGTAGTCTTTGGGGTCTAATTGCGCTTCTACGCTGCAAGCGCCTAGTGAATGCTTCCACATGGTAAGAAATATAAGCGGCGCTATCACGCTGTAAACCGCGTAATCCATGTTCAGCGTGCGAAACTCGCCCCTATCCACGCCGCGTTGCAGAATCGCTCGAATCAGCAGCCGGCCGGGTTTGACCACGTTGTCTTGGTAAAAATTAGCCAGCTCAGGGAAGTTACTTGCTTCCGACATGACTAGCTTGCTGATGCCAGATGCTTTGGTATTGCCCACACGCTCCCACCATGCAAACATGGCGAATTTCAACATGTCGATGGTTTCACCATCAAAGCTTTCAACTTCTGCTAAGCCTTGGTTGATTTGGTTTCCTATGGTTTCCCGCACCACTGCTTCAAAAAGCTCTTCTTTGCTTTTGAAATACAAAAACAAAGTACCTTTTGAGACGCCAGCTTTTGCCGCCACTTCTTCAGCTCGCGTAGCGGCAAATCCCTTGGCAACAAACAAATCCAACGCTGCATCTAACAGTTCACCCGGACGCGCTTCTTTTCGACGCACGTGTTTGGCGCGAGCGTTGTCTACGGGGCAAACGGTGTTGCAAAGCATGTCTTTGATGGACATCGGGTATCTGGTACGTAAAAAGCTTGAGGTGAAATTAAACTGGTTTACTGACTAACTGGTTAGTAGTGTAGTCTACGCGATATGCGTGAGCTTGATGAATCTACTCAGCTATTCTTCACCCTTTGCTTATGCTGGCTATATACGTTTCGAAAAGTTTGTGTAAAGTAAGCATATGGAAAACACAAACAAACCACATTCAGAAACCATCACCCTAGGCGGCGGTTGCTTTTGGTGCTTAGACGCCGTGTTCGCCCGCGTGCGGGGCGTGAATAGCGTTGACAGTGGCTACTGCAATGGCCATGTTCTCAACCCAAGTTATCAAGATGTCTGCGGCGGCGACACGGGGCACAACGAGGTGGTGCAGCTGACTTTTGACCCAGCAAACATCAGCTTGACCGAGATTTTGGAGATTTTCTTCCTCGTCCACGATGCGACGACGCTGAACGCGCAAGGCAACGACGTGGGCACCCAATACCGCAGCGGTATCTACTTCAGCACATCAGAGCAAGAAAAAGCAGCCAAAGCCTTCATCGCCCAATTGACGGCTGACAAAGTGTTTAGTCGTCCTATCGTCACTGAGGTTCTGCCGTTACAAAACTATTCAAAAGCCGAGGAGTACCACCAAGACTTTTTTGCCAAAAACCCCAACCAAGGCTATTGCGTCGCCGTGGCAGGGCCCAAAGTGGCGAAATTGCGTAAAACTTTTGCTGATCGCGTGAAGTCATAAAACCACATCGGCTGAAATCAGGTTAAATTTTGCTATTATTTTTATAGCTGCTTAGGCAGTAAATGCGCCGGCTAAATGCCAATTTCATGCCTAAAATCGTACTTTTTAACAAACCTTTCAACGTTTTAACCCAATTTCGACCAGATGCCGACCGTCCAGACCGGCCAACGCTGGCGCACTTCATCCGCGACGCCAGTTTGCGCATTGCGGGGCGGCTGGATATGGATTCTGAAGGGCTATTGCTGCTCACTGACGATGGTGTTTTGAACTCGCGTATCACCGAGCCCACTGAGCAGCAGTTCAAAACCTACTGGGTTCAGGTTGACGGCATTGCCACAGACGCGCAATTGGCAGCGCTGCAAAATGGCGTGGTGCTGAACGATGGTTTGACGCGGCCTGCAAGTGCTAAATCTATGCCCGAACCCGCCGTTTGGCCAAGAACCCCGCCCGTACGCTATCGCGCTAATTTACCCACTTCGTGGTTAGAAATCCAAATCTGCGAAGGTCGAAATCGCCAAGTGCGTCGTATGACCGCCGCTGTTGGGCTGCCCACGCTGCGTTTGATTCGGGTGCAAATTGGACCGTACAGTTTAGGCAGCTTGCAGCCGGGTGAAAGTCAGCTTTACAACCAGCAGCCGCTGTAACCCCATGCTTACCCTAATAGGTTTTAGAGTGTCGCTGACTCTGAACTTGTCAAATCTCGCTTAAACTGGAAGATTAGTTGTTTTACTGAATAAACTAATTATTTTTTGTCATTACCTTAATTTAAATTAACTCATCATCCCACTAAGGAAGCTTTTATGAACGCTGTTTCAATGTCTCGTCGTTTTGCTTTGTTGGCCGTTGCCTCTGCTGCTATGTTGTCTGCTTGCAGCAAGCAAGAAGCTGCACCTGCTGCGCCAGCCGCCGCACCAGCTGCTGCTGCCGCACCAGCCGCGCCTGCACCGGCCAAAGTGTATGTGGTGGGCACTGATGCCGCCTACGCACCGTTTGAATCTGTCGCTCCAGGCGGCGCGATTGAAGGTTTTGACGTCGATGTGGTCAAAGCCGTTGCCGCAAAAGCGGGTATTGAAGTTAAGTTTGTGAATACCCCTTGGGAAGGCATTTTCAAGACTTTGGACACTGGCGAGCGCGACATGGTGGTATCTGCTGTCACCATCACCGATGAGCGCAAGCAAACCATGGATTTTTCTGAGCCATATTTCAACGCCAACCAGTTGATCGCGGTGAAAGACAGCTCTAAAGTCACAAAATTTGATGATTTGAAGAAGCTCAAAGTGGGCGTACAAACCGGTACAACGGGCGACGAAGTGGTGCAAAAGCTGTTGGGTAAAACCAGCACCAGCATCAAGCGTTTTGAGTCAACACCTTTGGCGTTGAAAGAGCTTGAAGCTGGCGGCGTAGGCGCTGTGGTGGCTGACAACGGCGTGGTGCAGCATTACATCCAAAACAACCCAGCAGCCAAGTTCAAAAGCGTGAGCGATGCCTCTTTCACGCCTGAGCAATACGGTATCGCCATGAAAAAAGGCAACACAGAACTGGCTAAAAAGGTTAACGAAGCTTTGGCTGCTATCAAAGCTGACGGCAGCTACGATACCATTCACGTCAAATACTTTGGCATGAAGTCGACTTTAACTGCCGCAGCTGCACCCGCTGCCGCAGCGCCAGCCGCAGCACCAGCGCCCGCACCAGCGAAGTAAGTCGGTAAGGCATCTTTCCAGCAGAAACCCTAAGATTTAAACTTGAAAATTTGAAACCATGGATTTACGCTGGGAGATTTTGACGCCCTATACGTCCCTCTTCGTTGAGGGCGTGTGGATGACAGCCAAGCTCACCGTCATCGCCCTCACATTGGGGATGATTGCGGGTTTGTTGATAGGCTTGG
>JAAFJF010000062.1 GCA_013298815.1 Polaromonas sp.
GCGACCCGTTCCAGCAGCTTCACGTACAACGCGCAAGGCTTGCTGTTAACCGAGACGATAGAGCCTAATGACCCGCAAAGCTGCTTGTTGACGACCTATGGATATGACACCTACGGCAACAAAACCAGCATCAGCACCCAACCCTGTGCAGGCGCAACAGGTAGCGCCATTGCCAGTGCCGCCACCCCCCGCACAGCCACAGCCACCTACGCCTTGCAAAGCGCCACCATCAATGGCGTCGTCTACACCACCCCCGCCGGCTACTTCGCCACCAGCAACGCCAATGCTTTGCTGCAAGCAGAAACCAAAGAATACGACCCCCGCTTTGGCGGCATCACCAAGTTGACCGGTCCCAATGGATTAGCCACGACTTGGCTCTACGACACCTTTGGCCGTAAAATCCGAGAAACAAGGTCCGACGGCACCTACACCACCTGGGTCTACAACCTGTGCACAGACGCTGGAGCCAGCTGCCCCGCACCCATTGCTGGTCAAACCCTGGTCAACAAACTGACTGAAGCCAGCTTCACCAGCGCAGGCGTTTCCCTATCTCCCGCCAAAATCCAATACTCAGACGCCCTAGGCCGCGCCATCCGCAGCCAAACCCTGAACTTTGCCGGCGCAACCATCGTTCAAGACAAAGAACACAACGCCCTGGGTCAACTCGTCCGTTCTAGCAACAGCTACAACCTAGCCACCCCAAGTGCCGCTGTTTGGACCACCCAAACCTACGACGCTATCGACCGCATGCTCACAGCCAGCGTGCCCGATGCTGCCGCCGTCGCCTTCAGCACCACCCCGGTGGGTGGTACAACCTGTAGTGGTGTTGCTGGCACAGCCACCAGCTGCATGAGCTATAACGGTTTAACCACCGTCAGCACCAACAGCAAAGGCCAAAGCAAAACCACCACCAAGAACGCCTTTGGCCAAGTCGCCATCGTTGCTGACACCCAGAACAACACCGTCTACTACCGCTACGACGCCCTGGGCCAACTGCTACAAACCAACGCAGCAGGGCAGGTCGCAGGTGCTCCCGCCACCGGTTCCATCACCACCTTGACTTACAACCAGCGTGGTCAAAAGACAAGCATGGTCGACCCCGCCATGGGCGCTTGGGACTATGCCTACAACGTCTACGGTGAACTGGTCTCTCAAACTGACAGCCTAGCCAAAGTCACCACCATGGTGTATGACGTCTTGGGTCGCATGACCAAGCGCACCGAGCCCGACTTGGTCAGCGACTGGTATTTCGACAAAACCTTGGCTGGCGCTGCCTGCGGTAAAAGCATAGGCAAACTGTGCGAAGCCAAAGCAGGCAACGGCTACAACAGGAAGCACACCTATGACACCCTAGGCCGAGCCACCGTCACCTCAACCGTCTTAGACAGCGCCACCACGCCGGCGGCAGTCACCGTTGCCTACAACGCCACCACGGGACGAGTTGACAGCAAAACCTGGGGAGCCACCGGCTACCGAGCCAGCTACACCTACAACGCCGCTGGCTACATGACCGTGGTGACCGGTGCACCGACTACCGGCACTGCTGCCTACAAAACCGCCCAAACCCTGCGCCATGAGATCTTGGCCATCAACGACCAAGGCCAAATCACCAGCTACCGCACGGGTAATACGGCTGCCACCTACGTCACCACCAACAAAACCATAGACGCCAGCACTGGCCGCTTACTCTCTCAAACTGCCACCACAGCAGGACAGGCGACTAACAGCGGTAACGTCGTCAACCAAAGCTACACCTACGACAGCCTAAGCAACCTCTTGACCCGCAACGACACAAGCACAGGCGTGGGCACTGCTGGTGTCGGCACGATAGAGAGCTTCCAATACGACAACCTGAACCGCTTGACCATGAGCAGCTTCTACGGCGGTGCCATCACGCCACCCAAGCAAGTACAAGTCATGTACGACGCCCGAGGCAACATCACCTACAAGAGCGATGTGGGTCGCTACTGGTACGACACAGCGCGCCCCAACCGCCTGACCAACATCACGCTGGAGACCGCACCCGGTGCAACCATCACCTACACAGGCACCCGTGCACTGTCCTACGCCTTTGACGACTACCTGCCCACCGCCCGTGTTGGTACGAATGGCATCACCACTGGCAACGGCAACCTGATGTACACCGTCAGCCACGATGCGGTACAAAACAAACACACCGCGCGTTGGGAAAGCTACACCAGCTTCAACATGATCAACGACATCAAGTTTGGTGCAGTCGGTGGTGCTGTTGTTGCCCCAGGCACCAACACAGAGGCCACCACCTTGGCTGGCACACCAGTTGAAAAGAGCCTGTCCTTCATCTACGGTCCAGAGCACCAACGCATCAAACAAGTCGCTGTCGGTGGTCCCAACCCTGGCACCACTTGGTACTTGAACGGAGAAGACAGCCTAGGCCTGACCTATGAGAAAGAACTCAAAGGAACAGGAATAACAGAACACAAACACTACCTGCAAGCCGGTGGCATCACCTTCGCCCTGCACACCATGCGCGTCAAAACCGCAGGCGGCACGATAGCAGCACCCGCACTGCCCACAGGCACAAATCCTTACAGCAGCGTCTACCTGCACCACGACCAGCTGGGCAGCATCGTCGCCATGACCAACACATCAGGCGCGGTGGTAGAGAGATTGGCGTATGACCCATGGGGTAAGCGCAGATTCATCAACGGCACAGCCGACACCCTAGACGCCATCACCAGTGCGAACATCGACCGTGGCTTCACGATGCATGAGCATATTGATGAGATGGGGATCATCAACATGAATGGGCGCATTTATGATCCGCTGATTGGTAGGTTTATGAGTGCGGATCCGTATATTCAAGCGCCGTACAACCTCAAGAGTTTCAATCGGTATAGCTATGTTTGGAATAATCCGTTGAAGATGTGGGATCCGACGGGGTATGAAGGCGTGGATGGTAACGATGACACACCTCAAACATTAACAGGAGTTAATGACGATAACAATCCAGCTAACTGCACCGATAATTGTTCATTAACTCTTACGGATAAAGAAACGGGCGAACCCATTACTATAGTTACTGGTTGTAAATTCAATTGCACAACATATGTGAATACAGTTACTGGCCAAAGACATGATGTTACCGTAGTACGTAAACCATGCGAATCAGGTTGTTCGGGTACTAGAGGATCTGGCACTAGCAGTGGTAATCCAGTTCCGCAGCCAAATCCGGTCACTGCATCAGTTGTTCCCGTAAATGTTGTCACAGGATCAGCACAAGGGCAAAAGCCTCAAACACAAGGTGTTCCTGCCAATTCAAAGCAGCCTGCGCCTTTGGGCTTAAAGCAGATGATGGAGGCGAGATTAAATGCACCGCAACCAAAAATTGCAGGTATTACTATGCCTCGACAAGCTGGTGGTAATGCTTGGTCAATGGCTGCAGCTATAGGTGCAGGTTTGGCCTACAATTATTTAACGGGTAATGACGTTAATAGTAGCAGTGCGTTGAATGTAAATGCGGCAAACAATGGCCAAGTTGCTGATAATGCAAGAGCTAAAGAGGAGTCAGACAAAGTTGTGGGCTTATACGGTCCCTTCCATCGATTGGATCCCGCTCCTACAGTAGCATTAATAGTAGCTTCTGATCAACTTTGGGGGACAAATCCAAGAAATAGTGTATTTAGTAATATTCCGTCTGTGAAAGCACATGGTGGTTCTTTGCCGCCAAATAGATCAGGGGTAGAGTTTTACACAGATGTGCCGCCAACAAACGGGCATCCAACAATGCCACGATGGACAGCACCAAGTGCTACATCAGTACCGGGCACGGACTATCTACGAATACCGATACGCGTCACGAATTGGAGTTTTTAATGTTTAAAAAAGTGTATTTAGATCCGCAAACTTGGCCAAAGTCGTTTGTTCCAGAGGCATTGTTCAGAATTTCGCAGAGCGAACTAGAGAAGCGTTTAGGATTTTCATTTGTTCAGTTTAGTGAAGAAGGCGAAACCGCTAAGGGATTCTGTGCTGAGACGACATCAGGTATCACTTTCGCAATTATCTTTATATTGAATCAAGATATGTCGCCGTCACTATATCTCACGGCTTCTGACTTAAATAATACCGTTGCACTAACGCAAGTTCTCAACGCGATTAAAGTCACTCGTGAAGAAATTGTGCATGGTGATAGAAGTGGTTTTGCGATACGGGATTTACAACAAGGAAAACATCTTTTATAAACTAATTACCATACTGATGAAACCCGTCACGCCATCCCAGCCAATCATTTTGAGTAAACTCCAAAAACCATCTGCCAAGATATTCACCATCAACGTCTTCGCGGCGCTTGTGACGATTGTGATTGCCAATGCGATGGGGTGGGTGGATACGGGGGAGATTATTGAGGATATTCGGCGATTTTGGGTGTAAAAATGGCATAAAAATGGCTCTAGCCAGCGTATTTATTGCCTGAAATGCTATTTAATTTGTAGTGATATATGATAAAAATTGATGGCTTGTTTGAAAACTTTCAACGATTTGACTTTAAACGACATGTTGCTTTATCGTTGGGGGTTCTCGTGTGCGTAGCTTTTGCATGTTATTGGATTCATGCGAAGCAGCAAAGTGGTTTGGTAAATGCTAGGGCTGAGCTTCAAAGTGTGCAGAATGAACTGAAAACTCGGAATGCAGTAGCTAAATTTAATGGTATTAATACTACTGAAAATACGACACCAAAAAAGAGTTTTACAGAGTTACTTGCTAATGGCAGTAAATCTGATGAAGTGGTGCGAGAAATGAGCCGGTTGGCTGCGGGGAAGGGGATTGGGTTGGAGTCTTTGAAGATTGTGCCTAGTGCTGCTACAGCGAGTGAACTGGGTAAAGTGCAATATAACGTGACGATGAAGACGGATTATTATTTGTTCAAAGAATGGCTAGGTGGTTTGCTTAGCCGTTATCCTGCGCTGGGGGTGAATACTTTGTCTATTCGTGGAATTGCAGCAGATAATGCTAAGCAGGATATTAATTTGTCTTTGCTCTTGTATGTAAAAGATTAATAACTAGATTGAACGGAATCAAAATTAATGGTTGGGTAATGTTGTTGGCCTTGGCTGGGTTGGGGATTATTGCGAGTAATTTATTCAGAAGCACTGCATTGCCTGCTGGTCAATTGCCGAATGGGCAGACGATTAATGCCAAAAACCAAGGCATCACAGCGACGCAGACTCCAAGTGCTGAATCAGGTGAAACCGGCAATAAAAAAGCTTCTGATGCACCACTACCTACCGAGCTTGAGCGCATGTTGATAACGACGGATTTTAGTGTGGGTAAACGAAACCCTTTTGTGGCAGTACCGCCAGCGCCGCAAATTGTCAAAAAAGTAGCTGTTGTGCCAACGCCGCCACCGCAATCTATTATTCAAGCATCTTCACAGCCGCCCATGATGCCTCCCTTAAATTTGATATTTGTGGGCCGGGTGACAGAACCAAATGGCAATCGCGTAGTTTTTGCGAATTTGAATGAAAACCCGGTTTCGTTAAATGTGGGTCAAACATTACCGAATGGCTTTCGCGTTGATGCTATAAAGGACGATGCTGTGGAACTGACTTACACACTGCTTGGTACGACTACTCGGTTTGACTTGCCCAAGCCACCAACTTTTGATATCAGATGAATTTATTACCTCGCTCTTTCAGTCTGCAACTTGGGACCCCGAAGGAGTTTCAAAGCCAAACCCAATTTCGTCTTTTGAAGACGGCTTTTATGGTTGTTGGGTCAAGTTTGTTATTAAGTGCTTGTTTTCCCCAGCTGATTCGTGATGACGCGTCTACGAAAATCAAAGACGGTAATTACGAAGCAGCAATGGCAGGTTTGCGTGAAGGTGTGCAGAAATACCCAGAGAGTATTGTGCTTAGAGCTGGTTTGGTCTCCGCAAAGGAAGAGATTGCCGCAAAAATTGCGAATGAATCAATACAGCAAAAAAATCAAGGGAAGTTTGACGAAGCCGACAAGACTTTGCAGCGCGGGTTGGCGCTCGATCTGAAACGCGATCAGTTCTTAAGTTTGCAAAGTGATTTGGCTGTAGAAAAACGTTTGCAAAAAAGAGTAGCTGATGCTCAGAACCTTTTGGATGCAGGAAAAAAAGGTGAGGCACTTAAGCTTGTTGATGCTGGCTTGCATGAAGCCCCAAGGAATATTACTCTGGTAGCTCTAAAGCGTCGCATAGAAAACGAGCTAAGACTTGAAGGTGAAGAAATTAGTAGTGCAAAGTTTGGTAGCGGTGGTTCGGCTGTTGCAGACGATAAGCTGATTACTCTAGATTTTAGAAATGCGCCTCTGACGACCGTCTTGGAAGCAGTAACGCGTAGCAGCGGTATCAATTTCATCTTAGATAGAGATGTCAAACAAGAAAACCGAGTGACGATTAATTTGAAGTCGGCCAAAGTTAGTGAAGCGCTTGATTTGGTGATAGGTGCCAATCAATTGGCGAGACGGGTCATTGATGCCCAAACCCTGTTGATCTACCCGAATACTGCTGAAAAGCAACGCGAACATCAAGAACAAGTCATCAAAGTGTTTTATTTGGCCAATGCTGACGTAAAGACGACGGCAGCTTTGCTCAAATCCATGTTGCGCATCAAAGATGCTTTTGTAGATGAACGGGTGAACATGATTGTGCTGCGTGAGTCGCCAGATATCATTGCACTTGCGGAAAGACTGGTGAACTTATCCGATGTAGCGGAAGCAGAAGTTATGCTGGAAGTAGAGATTTTGGAGATAAAAAATTCAAGATTGACTGAGCTTGGTATCAATTTTCCGAATTCAGCAACAATCAATCCTGCTGCAAAAACTGGGTTATTGGGTTTAACAGGGCGTTATTTCCAAGACTGGCGAAACGGGTTAATTGAAATTAATGTTGGCGGATTGCTGGCTAACTTTAGACGTGAAGTAGGCGATTTCAATACACTTGCTAACCCAAGAATTCGCGCAAAGAGTAAAGAAAAAGCCAAGATTCTGATTGGAGACAAAGTACCTGTTGTTACTACGACAACAAATTCAACTGGAGCAGTTTCTGAGAATGTCAGCTATTTGGATGTGGGTATTAAACTGGATGTTGAGTCGGTTGCATCACCAGATGATGAAGTTTTGATCAAACTTGGTTTAGAAGTGAGTACTCTGGCTAAAGAGGTGCGGACTTCGAGCGGTGGTCTTGCATATCAAATAGGCACCCGTAATGCCAATACTGTTCTACGCTTGCGGGATGGAGAAACACAGTTGCTGGGCGGTTTAATTAGCAACGAAGACCGTAGTAGCTCGAACCGTGTTCCAGGCTTGGGTGATTTGCCGGTTTTAGGGCGTTTGTTTTCGAGTCAAAAGGATGATTCGCAGCGTACAGAGTTGATTTTGGCAATTACGCCAAGAATTTTACGAAACTCTCCACGCCCAGACGTTGCACAAACAGAGCTTTGGGTGGGTACTGAGCAAGCGACCCGCTTACGTCCAAGCCCAGAGCGTCTGGAATTGAGTAAAACTTCCAAAACTGTGAATCCAAACATCAATGTAAATGCTACAGGAACACCCAACACGAATTTAGGGCTAGCTCCTAAAGTTGGGATTTCTGCGAATGGACAAACGGTGATGCCAAACGCAGGGCAACTACGACCACTTGTAATTCCCGCTAATGCATCAAAACCTGATGTGAAGTCTGAGGTCAAACCTGTACTCAAAAGCAAACCAGGAGAGGTAAGTGTGGTTAGCTCTACTTTCAAAGGCCCTGGTGAGGTCAAGGTGGGCGATGTGTTTGCGGTGACTTTGCATGTGTCATCAAATGCTTTACTCGTGGGTCTACCACTTGAGCTTGGTTACCCGAGCGATAAAGTTGAGATTTTAGATATCTCAGAAAGCGCATATTTCAAACAAGATGGTGGATCGACGAATTTCACGAAAGTAGTCAATACGGTAGCAGGGCGTATTGGCATCGGTATATTGGGTATCAACAACACGGGTGTGAGTGGGGAAGGCGAATTGATCAAACTGCAAATGAAGTCAAAAGTAGCTGGCCCTGTTGATATTTTCTTGACAAGCCTGAATCCTTTGGGTGTTGAAGGTAAAGTTACAGTCTCTGATTTGGCAAAAATCAAAATAGAAGCGAAATGATTGCTCCAAAACGATTTATGAAGTGGTCGGTCATGAGAGGGTTCACCATCATTGAATTGCTGGTAGTCATGGCGATTCTGGGTATTTTGTCTGTGGCCATCATGCCTTTGAGTGAGATGTTGGTTACTTCGCTAAAAGAACGCGAGCTTAAACAAGCACTGTGGGAAATACGTGGCGCGATTGATGAGTATAAAAAGGTGGTAACAAGTGTTGACAACGCTGTGCCAAATAGCGCTGCAGGTTATCCGCCGAACTTGCAAATTTTGGTGGATGGTATTACTCACCCGAAACCTGAAGCAGGCGGACGGCATGTTTATTTTTTGCGAACTATGCCTCGTGATCCTTTTGCTGACAAACTTTTGCCAGCAGACAAAACATGGCGTTTGAGAAGTTTTACCTCACCGCCTGAAAACCCTCAGCCTGGTGCAGAGGTGTTTGATGTGCATTCCTCGTCTGATGCTGAGGCTCTGGATGGAAGTCGTTATGCAAAATGGTAAGACTGACAGAGTTAACTACAGAGGGCTTGGCTTCACCTTGATAGAGCTGATGATCGTGCTCGTTGTGATTGCTGTGCTTGCAGGGATTGTTGCTCCAAGATACTTAGATCGCGTTGACGATGCAAACGAAACAGTCCTAAAACAAGATTTAGCAGGCTTACGCACTGCTATAGATCAGTTTTACCGTGACAAAGGTAAGTATCCAGACGCTTTGAGTGATTTAGTTTCGCAACGCTATATCCGTTCAATCCCAGTTGATCCCATCACAAAAAGTGCAACGTCTTGGATATTAATGCCATCAAAATCATCTGAAAAAAATATTTTTGATGTTAAAAGCGGTGCTGTAGGCAAAGCTAAAGACGGTAGTGAATATGCCAATTGGTAAGTATTGCATCAACAATTTCACGCGCTATTCAAGACAGCGGGGTTTTACGATGCTTGCAGTATTAGCGGCCATGTTTTTGAGTGCTCTTGCAGCCAACGCAATAATGTTTAATGTTTCACAGCAAGCTATGCGCGAAAGAGAAGCACAGTTGTTGCAAGTTGGTTTTTTGTACCGCCAAGCCATCAAAGACTATTACGAAATGTCGCCAGGTGCTGAGAAACAATGGCCAAAAACACTGAAGGATTTAACATACGATACTCGATTTGTTGATGTCAGACGGCATATGCGCGAAGAATACCCAGACCCCATCACTCGGTCTGAAGATTGGGGTTTAGTGACAATCGAAAATGGAGGTAGAACTGGTATTAGCGGTGTTTATAGCAAAAGCACTGAGCAGCCAATCAATACTGCTGCAACTTCGTTTGCGGATTTTGAGATGCCTAGCATCACGCAATATTCTGACCGCAGGTTTGAATACGTTCCTCCTGTTATAGCTCCGAAAGCAGCAGCTGTAACTCCAAAAGCATCGATTTAAAAATGCAATTTCAAGTACGCAGTATTTATTTAGGAGATCGCACTGTCAATGATTTGATGATGGAGGCTAGTGACGAAACCAGTTTGCGAGCAAAATTGCTTTCAGAGGGGAAAACAGTTCTTAGCGTTCGCGAATTGCCAAATGCATCGAATAAAGCGGGTTTGTTTAGTTTTTTTAAAACAAAAAAACGTGAAAGCTACCCTCTTTTTTGCCGCGAACTTCGTACCTTGACGCAAGCTGGCATGTCTGTGGTTGAAGCAGTCGACACACTCGCTGCTAGAGAGAGTGTGGCTAAACAGGTGGATACTTTACCTCAAGACCTCCTTAATCAGTTGCAACAAGGTAAGGCATTGTCTACTTCATTGGCTGGATTACCAAATTCTCCGCCAGTGTTGGTTGCAGCTGTTAGAGCGGGTGAGCGAACTAGCAATTTGTCTGAAGCACTGAACGATTATTTGCGTTTTGATACTTTGGTAGAGCAATTGCGTCGCAAAGTGATCAGTGCCTCTATTTATCCAGCTTTGGTATCGTCGCTAGGTTTTGCAATTTCGGTTTTTTTATTAGTCGTTGTGATGCCGAATTTTGCAAGTATGTATCAAAACCTGAGAGGTGGTACGAGTGGAACTACGGCAATCATCATCACAATCAGCAGCTTTGTGAATAAATACCAGTTTGAAGTTGTTATTGGGGTTCTTTTAGCGATAACTTGGTTCATTTGGTGGATAAAAACTGGCCGGGCTCGGCAGTTTGCTATGCGGTTGGCAAATTCAATACCCTATATTCGGCACAAAATTGATGATTTCTATATAGCCATGATGTATCAGACTCTAGCTTTGCTTTTGAAAGGAGGGTATCCAATGACTGAGGCGATGGCTGTTGCGGGGCAGTCAGCATTGTCAAAAGAAATCAATATTTCATTAAAACAAGCGTTAGCCAAAATTGAACAGGGTGCTTTGGTGTCACAATCTTTGTCGAATGAACACTTGTGTGATGAGGTTGGTCGTCGCTTGATGGCAGCTGCCGAAAGAAACGGCGCTTTTCATGTGGCTGCTGATGTGGTTTCAAATATGCACAGAGAGCGCTTTGAGCTGTTCGTTGAACGCTTGACGCGTATCATTGAACCTGTCTTATTGATGGCGGTAGCACTATTAGTGGGTACTATTGTAGTGATGATGTATTTGCCTATCTTTGATATGACGACACGTGTTCGATGACTAAATAAATCCATGTCACTTGCAAAATTGATCCCAAATAATGCGTTGTTGAATCAAGCACTTGTACAAGCACGCACGTCACCTGCAGTGAATGGCAGCTTGTGGTTGCAGCTATCAGAGTCTCTAAACATAGAGGATGAGGCGCTAAATAAGCTACTCCTGGAGGCACATGGCGTTGCCAGTATCTCTGATGAGGACTTGAAACAAGTAAAAATACTGCATGGTCGTCAAAAATTGAGTACCGACTCAAACGCAGAGTTCGTAACACTCAGCAATCAAGGTCAGGTTATATTGTTGACCGAAGATCCATGGCAGAGCGATATCACCAGAGTATTGGCTCGTTCGAACGCTGCCGGAGCTCTTCTTGGTTTGGCTAGGCCAAATCAAATGGCTCATTTCTTACAAAATGAGAGCGATTTGAAGGTGTCAATTGTTTCAGCATCAGGTTTAAACAGCAATAGCCAGCAAATGTCTCCAGTTGTCGCGTTTGTCGATCAGGCTATTGCGAAAGCCTACGAAGATGGGGCTAGCGATATTCATTTCGAATCGGGTAGGCAGGGTATTGAGGTCAAATACCGCTTGGATGGTGTCATGGCTGCTGGTCCAAAGTTGGAAACACCAGTAAAAGCTGAGGAAGTCATTTCTCGGATAAAAGTCTTAGCCCAACTTGATATTACAGAGCGGCGACGACCGCAAGATGGACGTCTCCGCTGGCAGCATGTTAGTGGCGATAGCATTGACTTGCGTGTTTCTATCATGCCAAGTATTTTCGGTGAAGATGCCGTATTGCGACTGCTCGATAAAGCTCAACTACGTCACACAGAAGAAAGTATGTCGCTTGATGTACTCGGATTTGACGAATCTATTGCAAAAATTATTCGCACTCTAGCCGAACGACCGCACGGTATGCTTTTGATCACAGGGCCTACTGGAAGCGGAAAAACAACTACTATTTATGCTGCATTAACTGAAGTGAACAATGGTTTAGAAAAGATCATCACTATTGAAGATCCTGTAGAGTATGAATTACCTGGTGTGCTGCAAATCCCCGTCAACGAACAAAAAGGTTTGACCTTCGCCACAGGTTTACGATCAATTTTGCGGCACGATCCAGACAAAATTTTGGTAGGTGAAATCCGTGATCCTGAAACTGCCGAAATCGCTGTTCAATCGTCACTAACAGGGCACTTGGTTTTTACAACCGTTCACGCTAACAGTTTGTTAGATGTATTGGGACGCTTTAAGCATTTTGGTATCGAACCTTTTGCACTTGCTTCAGCCTTGAATGGTGTTGTTGTCCAACGCTTGTTGCGTAAAGTATGTGGGCATTGTGTGCAATCACGTGTGCCCACGGATGAGGAAATACAAAAATTAAAAACTTTAGATTTAACGGTTCCAGAGAGATTTCCGGTAGCTATGGGTTGCCAACATTGTCGACAAACAGGTTACAAAGGACGATTTGTGGTTGCTGAAGTGCATCAGTTATCAGATAGATTGCGTGATTTGTTGGTGCACAAATCATCCATCACAGAACTCAAAAAAGAAGCTTATATTGATAAATCAAGTCGATTACTGGCGCAAGCCATCAAAAATGTTCAAATGGGAACAACAACCTTAGAGGAAGTGTCGCGTGCAATTGGCTTGGTTTAAAACTGCAAATATTTATATTGGGCAAGGTTTGGTATTGCTCAAAATTAGTCACGAAAAAACGCATGTTTTTGAGCTTGCGTCAACAATGCCAATTGAAAGATTACTAGTTACTTGTAACGGATTGGTTAAAGCAGGAACTAACTTAAAAATAACTTTAAGCAATGCGTTGTGCTCAAGTATTAATGTTTCAATTCCTGCCGAGATTGTTCGCAAAAATGAACTACAAGCATTTTTGTCCGCCTCTGCCGCGGAGCAATTGAATGCATCTGGAGTTTCATTCAAATGTGCGATGGATTCAAAAAATAAATCCTTAGCTGCGGCAATTCCGAGCAATATTTTTAATGCAATACATAGTTGGGCAAAGGAACAAGCGTGTTCTATATCATCAATACGCCCTATGTGGTCTGTCGTCTCGCAATTTGCAGAGTGCAAAAAGACGAATATTAAAGGCTTTGTTCTGCACGAGCCCGATGGGACCATTCTTATCGTTCAAACCCAAAACAATAATTTGCAGACTTTGTCTTGGCATGGTCAATTGTCTAAAGATATTCGGCAGGCAAGTATTAGTAGAGCACTCGTGGGTTTTGAAATGTTGGCAGAAAACATCCAGAATTTTAACTTTTCAGCGAAACCAAGGCTAGATAGGCTTAACTCTTCAGCCGCATGGGCAGAGCACTGGTCGGCAGAATGAAAAAAATAACCATAGAGTTCATGGATGATCATCGCTGGCGATTTCTTTGGTCATTGATAATTATTTTTTGCGCTTGTCTATTAGTAGCAATAATTTGGTCGGGTTATAAAGTTTCTCTAGAAAAACGAGAAATAAATCTGCAAATTCAAAGTGCGAAATTGCAAATGTCTGGTGCACCAATAGTTGGATTTCATAAGCAAGACTCCCAAAACGCTAGTAGCTTAAAGGCCGCTTCTTTATTGCAATTTGATTTGAATAAGGTGTTTTCTACAATTGAAAACATAGCTGAACCTTCAACTCGATTGCTGAACATAACGTTTGATGCCTCTGCGGGATCACTTAGGTTGGAATATGAACTTGATTCAGTAGAAGTTGCTGTGGGTTTGACTGAGAAATTAAATAACGGCTATGAAGTTAGGCCCTGGCAACTGGAAAGTTTAAGCACAGCAAGGGCAAATATATCGAATGGTGTGTCTAGTTCTATAGCTAAAACTATTGGTATATGGCGTTGTAATATTAAAAATATTTGATCTGAAATTTCAAAATCTTGAAATGATGTATTTTTATGTCCATACACCTTTGCTCTAGTTATGATCCAGTTATGCTTTTTGACTTTCAGCGTAGGCTTAAACAGACCCGCCACACCCCCCACAAGACCCACCATCCCCACAAGCCGCAGCACTACCTCCAGCCGCTTCTGTCTCTCGTTTAGTCACAACAGCCTCCACTGTTTTTAAATCAAATTTAGCTAGAAACTCCAGCACTTCGGATGAGTAGAAATACCCATCTTCTATGGTGAACTCTT
>JAAFJF010000063.1 GCA_013298815.1 Polaromonas sp.
GGCGGCTGCAAATTTGGCTTGTGCGGTCTTTGCAACTTCTGGGTCGGCTTTGAAATGCTCACTCATCAACTGCCAGCATTCCCGCCTGTACTCAATGGGCGCTTTGGCATACCAATCGGCCACGCGTTTGGCGCGTTTGCCACCCTCCGCTTCGCTCACGCTGGGGTCGATGATGGCTTTGAGTTCTTCCAGCGTGCGCTTAGAAGCATTGGCTACCAGCAAAGGCGTGATGGCCTCTTGCAATTTGCTCACTTTGCGACTGATCCACTCCGTTGTATTCATGCGGCCTCTTGCTTTGTTGAGTTTTGATAGTGGGTTGCAGCGTTGATGACATCGTCTAACTTGCTGCTCAAGCTGTCACGTCGCTCAGCCAAATCGCGTAAAGCAACGCGCTGCCGCGTCAAATGCGTGCGCATTGCTGCTTCAGCGCCTTCAGGGTCACGTGCTTTCAAAGCCGCAAATACGGCCAAATGCTCGCTCAAACTTTGCTCTAAACGGCGCGGTGCTTGCAAAGACTGCAGGCGTGCCAGCTTCAAAATTTTGCGCAAATCGCCAATCACCTGCGTCAGATAGCGGTTGTTAGCCAACGTGATGATGGCCTCGTGGATGGTGTAGTTGACTTGGTAATAGTCTGCAATCCGCTTGGCTTCAGCATGGCTCGCTAAGCGCTGGTGCAAGATATCCAAAGCCGCCAAATCTGCATCATTGGCATTTTTGGCAGCCTCAAAAGCGCAACGCCCTTCCAAGAGCGCTATCACGGGGAAGATGTCATCCAAGTCCTTCTCAGTCACTTGGCTTACAAAACAGCCCTGGCGCGGCTCGTGGCGCACCAAACCTTCAAAAGCCAAGACCTTTAGCGCCTCGCGCAGTGGTGTGCGCGAGATGCTAAGCGTTTCACACAGCGCAAGCTCGTCCAAAAATGCGCCGGCAGCCAGTTCGCCAGAGAAAATCTGCTCCCGCAAAGTGCTGGCGACTTGCATGTGTAAAGAATTGGGGACGAGACGCATGGCGGATTTGATTGCTTTGTTTGCTGTATTTTCGATAATTCTACGTAATTACAGGAAATTACACAACTATAAAAGCACGAACATTCACAGTGTTTACCCTAGAAAAATTAGAGGAAATTAGGTTCAGATTCTAATTTATTTACCCAATTGAGAAAGAATAGCTATATTATTGATAGCTACTGAGGCAATAAATACGCCGGCTAGAGTCGTATTTACACCTCTAAAGCCGCTCAATAATCAGCGCAATGCCCTGCCCCACACCGATGCACATGGTACACAGCGCGTATTTGCCTTTGATAGTTTCAAGCTGATTCAAAGCTGTGGTCACCAAACGCGCCCCACTCGCACCCAGCGGATGACCCAGTGCAATCGCTCCACCGTTGGGGTTGACGCGGGCATCGTCGTCGGCAATGCCCAAATCGCGCAAAACGGCCAAACCTTGGGCGGCGAAGGCTTCGTTGAGTTCGATCACGTCCATCTGCTCAAGTGTCAAACCCGTCAGCGCCAAGACTTTGCGAGTGGCCGGCGCTGGGCCAAAGCCCATGATGCGGGGTGCAACGCCAGCAGTCGCCATGCCCACCACGCGGGCTCTAGGCTTTAAGGCGTACTTTTTAACCGATTCTTCATTTGCCAGTAACAAAGCGCAAGCGCCGTCGTTCACGCCAGATGCATTACCTGCTGTGACTGAACCTTCGGGTTTGACGATGGGTTTAAGTTTCGCGAGCACTTCTAAGGTGGTGGCGCGGGGGTGTTCGTCTTGGCTGACGATGACAGGATCGCCCTTTTTTTGCGGAATCGTGACTGGTGTGATTTCAGCGTTAAAAAAGCCGCTTTGTTGGGCTTTGACCGCGTTTGCCTGTGAACGCAGTGCCATCAAGTCTTGATCTGCACGGTTGATATTGAAGTCAGCAGCGACGTTTTCTGCCGTTTCGGGCATGGAATCGACGCCGTACTGTGCTTTCATCGCTTTGTTGACGAAGCGCCAGCCTATGGTGGTGTCGTAAACGGTGTTAGTACGGCTGAAGGCGGATTCGGCTTTGGGCATGACAAACGGGGCACGGCTCATGCTTTCGACGCCGCCGGCGATCATCATGCTGGCTTCGCCTGATTTGATGGCTCGGGCTGCTGTGCCGATGGCGTCTAAGCCAGAACCACAGAGACGATTGATGGTCGCTCCGGGTACCTCAACCGGTAACCCAGCCAGCAAAGACGACATGTGGGCCACGTTGCGGTTGTCTTCACCGGCTTGGTTGGCGTTGCCATAAATCACGTCGGTAACGGCTGCCCAATCGATGCTGGGATTGCGATCCATCAACGCACGAATCGGAATTGCGCCTAAGTCGTCAGTGCGAACCGATGACAAAGCGCCGCCGTAGCGGCCAAAGGGGGTGCGAATGGCGTCGATGATGTAGGCTTGGGTCATGGTTTTTCTTAAATTTACGAATTAAAACTGTCTCTAGTCGGCGTATTTACTGCCTAAGTAGCTATTTTATTTTTAGTAAAACAACAGCGGCATACGAATATTCAATACGTCTCTAAATGCAGACGCCCTTCATTCTTTAGCGCGGCGCCTACTGTATCCCAAGACAAGCCTGCACTTTCAACGATATGACGCATGGCGGACAGCACACCCTCTTCCATGCTTTTGAGTCCGCAAACGTAAAAGTAGGTATTGGCATCAGCCAACATAGGCGCTAAATCCGCAGCGCGCTCACGCATGGCGTCTTGAACATAGCGTTTGGGTTGTCCTTCGGTTCGGGAGAATGCGAAATTGATGTCGATGAAGTCGTTCGGCAAATTTTTTAAAGGGCCAAAATAGGGCAATTCCTCTTTGCTGCGTGCACCAAAGAAAAGCATCAATTTGCCACCTTCAAATGTGCCTTTTTGTCGTTCGCGTCTGCGCCACTCTGTCATGCCGCGCATGGGGGCGCTGCCTGTACCCGTACAAATCATCACGATGTTTGATTTGGGGTGATTTGGTATCAAGAAGCTGGTACCAAACGGACCAATCACTTGCACGCTGTCACCCACTTTAAGGTCGCACATGAAATTTGACGCTACGCCGCGCACGGGTTTGCCGTCGTGGTCTTCAAGTACGCGCTTGATGGTCAATGACAAGTTGTTGAAGTCAGGGCGCTCCCCATTGCGCGGACTGGCGATGGAGTATTGACGCGCATGGTGTGGTTTACCGTCTGAATCTAAGCCAGGCGGTAAGACACCAATAGATTGCCCTTCTAAAACCGGGAAAGACTGGTTGCCGAAATCAAGCACGACGTGGTGTGTATCGTAATCTTTACCCACTTCAGTCACACGCAAATTACCTGTCACGGTAGCCGTGATAGGCGTCTTAGGGCCATGGAGATTGGTTTGCGGTTTTAACGCGGACCAAGGTGCTGCCTGCGACCCAGCTGAAGAACCGGCAGAGCTAATGGCTGACGCTAAAACGACGTCTTCACTGAGTGATTGAATCGCATCTGCGGAACCATATTTTGCCAATTCATCGCTAGGCAACTCAGGCGGCAAATCATCCCAAGTCAATTGAACTTCTGGGGAGTAAGCCATCACACGCGGCATCATGCGCCAGTTGTCGATGGAACCTGTTGGGCACGGCGAGATGCAGTCCATGCACAAATTGCACTTGGTAGCGTCAACCACGTAGTTACGCGAATCATGCGTGATAGCACCTACTGGGCAAATTGCCTCGCAGGTGTTGCAGCGAATGCAAATTTCAGGATCAATAAGATGCTGTTTGATCACGGAAGCTGTGCTAGAAGTTGCCAAATCCATGGATAAATACCTTATAAAAAAACAAGCGCCCTAACACAGACTGTTTGCACAGCCGGCATAGGACGCTTGAAATGTTACCTTAATTGAAGCGAACGTATTCGAAGTCAGCCGCTTGACGGTTGATGCCGATGTTTGGCGGTGAAATCCAGTTGGCAAACTTGCCTGGCTCAACCACACGCCCCATCAAACTGGCTACATAAGCACGGTCTTGCGCTGTAGGCAACCACTCATCCATCTTTGCGAACCACTCCGCTGCAGACACCAAGTGGCCGTCGGGAGAGATTTTGACGCCGGAGAGCGCGCCAATATTGCGGTTGAACGCTTTGTGCGGCACTTTGAGTGTGAAGTCAATGCCAGCTTTGGATAACACACGGTTCCAACGGTCTACGCCAGCGACAGAGTCAGCGATGTAGTCGTCGCGCAGCACTTCGTTCAAACCGTTGAGCAAAGGCACTTCTTTTTCTTGCAATTTGCCATCACGTGATTCCAACACTTTGTAGGTTTGACCTTTCAAAATGTGGTCATCCGTGCGCTTGCTCTCCTCATAGCGACCTTTGAGGCCTGAGCTGTAGAAAATCGCGGCATTGCTGGATTCGTCCGCGCCAAACAAATCAATCGTCACGCTGTAATGGAAGTTGATGTAGCGCTGAATCGTCGGCAAATCAATCACGCCTTCAGCGCGCAGTTTGTTCACGTCATCCGTTTTAAGCTCATTCATGGCACGTGCGGTACGCGCCAGCACGCGTGAAATACCGCTTTCACCGACAAACATGTGGTGCGCTTCTTCGGTCAACATGAATTTTGTCGTACGAGCCAGTGGGTCAAACGCGCTTTCGGCCAAGGCGGCAAGTTGGAACTTGCCGTCACGGTCGGTGAAGTAGGTGAACATGAAGAAGCTCAACCAATCAGGCGTAGCTTCGTTGAAAGCACCCAAAATACGTGGGTTGTTTTCATCGCCAGAGCGGCGCACCAACAAAGCATCAGCCTCTTCGCGACCATCACGACCAAAGTGTTTGTGCAGCAAATACACCATCGCCCACAGGTGGCGGCCTTCTTCAACGTTGATTTGAAACAGGTTGCGCAAGTCGTACATACTTGGCGCGGTGTTGCCCAAGTGGCGCTGCTGCTCAACAGAAGCTGGCTCGGTGTCGCCCTGCGTCACGATGATACGGCGCAGGTTGGCGCGGTGTTCGCCAGGCACGTCTTGCCAGACTTTTTCACCGATGTGGTCGCCGAAATGGATTTTGCGGTCAGTCTCGCCTTGGTTTAAGAAGATGCCCCAACGGTAGTCGCGCATTTTGACGTGACCAAATTGTGCCCAGCCCTGTGGGTCAACGCTGACGGCCGTACGCAAATACACGTCCATATCGGTCGAGCCCTCTGGCCCCATGTCATCCCACCAGTTGATGAAGTTGGGTTGCCATTGCTCTAGGGCGCGCTGCAAGGTGCGGTCTTCGCCCAAGTTAACGTTGTTTGGGATTTTTTCGCTGTAATTGATACTTGACATCTTGAACTCCAAAAGTAGGTGATGTTTTTTGCGTGAAATGACGCGGTTTCTTTAATTTACTAAATTAAAACTTTTATTTAAAAACCCAGTGGTCTGCTGCGGTTACGGTGCGCCACACTTACCCACACCGTACAACTGTTTTCAAAATACTTAGACGCGGTTCCAGTCAAAAGCGGTTTTTTCGCCTTTGCCGTACACCTTCAAAGCGCCCTTTTCACCCACGGCATTCGGGCGCTGGAAAATCCAGTTTTGCCATGCTGTGAGGCGACCAAAAATACGGGTATTCATGTTTTCTTGGCTGTTGAAGCGCAAATTGGCTTCCATGCCGGTCAAGGCATCAGGCGACATGGCCACGCGTTCTTCAATCGCGATACGAACTTCGTCCGTCCAATCAATATCATCAGGGTTAGCTGTGACTAAGCCGATAGCAAATGCGGCATCAGCATCTAAAGCCTGACCCGCTTTGGCACGTACAGCCTCAAGCGCAGGCACTTCGTCATAAAAACGGCGACCTAAGCGGCTTTGGCCTGTGGCCATTGGGAAAGTACCAAAGTTGACATCGGCTACTGTGATTTTTGGCGCTTTGACTTCGTCGTCTGGCAAGGCCAAATGGTAACTGCGGTCGCAAGCTAGTGCCAACTCAAGCAATGTGCCAGAGAAGCAAGAACCCGCTTCAATCAAAGCGAACAAGCTGCGTGAGGACACATCCAAGCGGCTGAAGGTGCGGCGCAGCAAACCAATAGTTTCGCGCACAAACCAATGGTCTTTGTTGGCCAACATCAAGGCATCGCTGGCCAACACATTAGCAGCATCGCCTTCGGTTTTGATCAACCAAGTGCCAATATCGAGTTCATTGGTGCGCATTTGCAAAATTGCATCTTCCAGCTCGCGCCCCATTTGCATTGGCCACCAGTCAGCACCGGCTTCGACCATGGCATCAGGTGTTTGCGGCAAAGCTTCAGTAGGTGCCTTGACTGTCAATGTCGCTACGCGCTTGGCACGGTCAATTTCTACCGTAACAAAGCCGTAGCGCAAGGCATCCGCCTCAACCGTGCGCTTCAAAGGCGTCAGCGCGACGCCCTTGCCGTTGGCAGGACGATCTGATTTTTCAGCCAATTCCAACGCACGTTTCTGCACTTTTTCAGCAAAAACCGCTGGTTTGGCAATATCGTCCACCAAACGCCAATCTTTGGCTTTTTGACCGCGAATGCCTTCTACACTGGTGCAAAACAGGTCGGCCAAGTCGTGGCGGACATGGCGTTTGTCGGTCACACGGGTCAAACCACCGGTACCTGGCAAAACGCCCAAAAGCGGCACTTCTGGCAAACTGACGGCTGAAGAGCGGTCATCGACCAAAATAATTTCATCACACGACAGGGCTAATTCGTAGCCGCCACCTGCGCAGGCACCATTCACAGCCGCCAAGAACTTCAAGCCACTGTAAGTTGATGAGTCTTCCAAGCCGTTGCGAGTTTCATTGGTGAATTTGCAAAAATTCACTTTCCAAGAATGGCTAGATACACCCAGCATGAAGATGTTCGCACCTGAGCAAAACACTTTGTCCTTAGCACTGGTCATCACCACGGTGCGAACCTCTGGGTGCTCAAAGCGGATTCGGTTGATAGCATCGTTCAACTCAATGTCTACACCCAAGTCGTAGCTGTTGAGCTTGAGCTTGTAGCCAGGGCGCAAACCTGCGTTTTCGTCAATATCTACCGCCAATGTAGCCACGGGGCCGTTGAACGACAGTTTCCAGTGCTTGTATTGCGATGGGTTGGTTTGGTATTCAACTTTTGGCGACTCAACATTTGACGATGAACTCATGAGATTGGCTCCTGTTTAAGTTAATTTGCAAAATACTGCATGTTTTTAGTGTTCATGCATCATATTGCACAAAATTGAACACGTCAAGCAGTTTTTGTAAAATATTTCATCTTTTGCAAAAAAGTCTGTGAATGGCCACAAAAAGCGTTTTTACTATTTATTTGATAGCTACTCAGGCAGTAAATACGCCGGATACATGCGAAATCGACACCTAAAACCTGATATTTAGTCAGTTATTAATAAGCGAGATCGTACTTGTGAGTTAAGCAACTCAAAGGTCGCATCTTCAGCTTGGGCACTGGTATTGATGGTCACATCCGCCTTGGAATAAAAAGCGGTACGACCTTTCAAAATCTGCTTCAGATCCTCCATCGCCTCTTTACTAGACGCCATGGGGCGCATGTCTCCTTGGGCAATGACGCGTTGCATGTGGTCTTCAGGCTCAGCCTTTAGCCACACTGTGGTGCAAGCAGATAACAACAAGTTAAAGGTCGCAACGTCTGACACCATGCCACCCGGTGTGGCAATGATGGCTTGCGGGTTGGACTGAATAACCGCCTCTAGCGCTCGCTTCTCGTAGCGACGATAGGCATTCATGCCGTAAAGCGCTTGTATTTCATTGACGCTACAGCCCGCGAGCTTTTCTATTTCACGGTTCACCTCTACAAACGGGTAGCCCAAATCGTCTGCCAAACGTTGCCCTAGTGTTGATTTACCCGCCCCGCGCAAGCCAATCAAAGCGATGCGCTGGCTGCGAGTTTGACCGCCGCTGGCGCCCAGCATCTCATCAATGCTCAAGCGCACACGCCGGATCATGGCTTCGTCTGCGTTGGCTAACTGCTCACGAATCATCAACCATTCAGGGTTACTCGTAGTCACATCGCCCAACAATTCGGCTAGTGAGCATTGCAGTGAGTTTGCCACTTGTTGCAAGATCAGTATGGATGCATTGCCAGTGCCGTACTCTAAATTAGCCAAGTGCCGCTCAGACACATCTGCAGCCGCTGCCAATGATTTGCGAGTAAGACCGCGTCTTGCTCTCAGGGCTCTCACGCGCTCACCCAAGGCCGTTAGAAATTCGGTTTTATGCAATATAGTGCTTGACATGGTTGTTTTAAAGTTTTAAAGTCCGCGTACGCACAATAATGCATCTATCAGCAAAGCGCAAGCGAATAAAACAATCATATTCGCAATTAAAGGAGTTCTAGTGCATGTCTGCTATTGAATTTAAAGAACAATTAGCCCTACTAACCGCCCAAATAGCGGGTAAGCCGCTAGATGAGGCATTGGACGACTGGCTCAACAAAGAACATGGCGTTGGCAGCAGCACCTACGCGCAACTCAAAACGAGCTGCGAAGCTGGTGTTGCCGAAGGCTGGCTGTGTGACCGCGAAGGCGGCGGCATCCGCTACGGCCGAATCTTCAAGCCCGCGCCCGAATTGCACGGTTTTTCAGTCGATGTGGTGGACATGCAGGACATCGCCGGTCCGCATCATGCGCACCCTCTGGGTGAAATCGACCTGATTATGCCGATCGGTGGTGACGCACAGTTTGACAGCCGCCCAGCTGGCTGGCTGGTTTACCCACCCGGCACAGCACATCGCCCCACGGTGAGCCAAGGCCGCGCACTGGTGCTGTACCTGCTGCCCGAAGGTCGTATCGACTTCACCCGCTGAACGAACCGAATCAACCCAATTCACCCTATACATCCAATACATTCAAAAACTGAACATGACACAAAAACTTCCCAACTTCCTAGGCGGCCAATGGCAAACCGGTACCGGTACTGGTACGCCCCTGTTTGACCCCGTCCTCGGCACCGAATTGGTCACTGTCGACGCAACCGGGCTGGATTTAGCCGCAGGTTTTAACTTCGCTCGTGAACAAGGCGGAACCGCCCTGCGCGCCCTCACCTACCGCCAGCGCGCCGGGATGCTGGCGGCTGCCGTCAAGGTGTTGCAAGCCAACCGCGACGCTTACTACGACATCGCCACAACCAATAGCGGCACGGTCAAAAACGACACGGCTGTGGACGTCGATGGTGGCATCTTTACCCTGGGAACCTACGCCAAACTGGGTGAGTCTCTGGGTGACCGCCATTTCATGCTGGATGGCGAGGCCGCGCGTCTGGGCAAAGACCCACTGTTCCAGTCGCAACATGTACTCACACCCACACGCGGCGTGGCCTTGTTCATTAACGCATTCAACTTCCCCAGCTGGGGTTTGTGGGAAAAAGCCGCACCGGCGCTGTTGTCGGGCGTTCCCGTCATCATCAAACCGGCCACGGCCACCGCCTGGCTGACGCAGCGCATGGTTAAAGACGTGGTTGATGCGGGTATCTTTCCGGTCGGTGCGCTGTCCGTGGTGTGTGGCAGTTCCGCCGGCTTGATGGATGCGTTGCAGCCTTTTGATGTGGTCTCGTTCACCGGCTCGGCAGAAACCGCAGCCGTCATCCGCTCACACCCAGCCGTGACACAACGCTCGGTGCGCGTGAATATTGAGGCAGACAGTGTAAATTCAGCACTTTTGCTGCCCGATACAGCACCGGGCAGCGAATCATTTGACCTGTTGGCAAAAGAAGTCGCCCGCGAAATGACGGTCAAATCAGGGCAAAAATGCACGGCCATCCGCCGCGTTTTTGTACCTGAAACAATCTACGCAGACGTTGCTCAAGCGATCTCGGCACGGCTGGCTAAAACCACCGTGGGTAACCCGCGAAACGAGTCTGTACGCATGGGTGCGCTGGTGAACCGCGCACAACTGGTTAGTGTGCGTGAAGGTTTGGACTACCTCAAACAGCAAGCCGAAGTGCTGCACGATGGCGCGACACACGCACTGATGGATGCCGACTCTGCCGTCGCCTGTTGCGTTGGTCCCACGTTGTTGGGCACCCGTGATGCAAGCGGCAGCGACAGTGCCGACCGCGTCCATGACACCGAGGTATTTGGCCCGGTTGCCACCCTGTTGCCTTACCGCGACCTGGCCCATGCCCTGACGTTGATCCGTCGCGGCCAGGGCTCACTGGTCACCTCCTTGTATGGCAGCAACCCAGCAGCCTTGGCCGTTGCAGCGCTGGAACTGGCAGACAGCCATGGCCGCGTACATGTCATTTCGCCCGACGTTGCCGCACTGCACACCGGCCACGGCAATGTGATGCCGCAGTCGCTGCACGGCGGCCCAGGGCGCGCGGGTGGCGGTGAAGAACTGGGCGGATTGCGCGCCTTGAATTTTTACCACCGTCGCAGTGCCGTTCAGGCAAGTACCAGTGTGTTGTCAGCGTTGTCTGAACCAACAAGCTAAATAGACAAGCCAACCATAAAAATACAGTATGAGGAGACAAACATGACTGACCATCCACAGGTTCAAGCACTAGGCACGACGTTCAACTTCGCACAGCATCTGATTGAACGCAACACCAGCCGCCCTGCCAAAATCGCCTACATCGACGACCAGGGCAGTTTGAGCTACGGCGGTCTGACCGATAAGATTCGCCGCATTGCCGCCGCTCTGCTTGCCCAAGGCGTGCGCCGCGAAGAGCGCGTTCTTTTGCTGATGCATGACTGCAGCGATTGGCCGGTCAGTTTTTTAGGCGCGATGTACGCCGGCATCGTGCCGGTGGCGGTCAACACCCTGCTCAGCGCAGACGACTACCACTTCATGCTGCAACACAGCCGCGCGCAAGTGGCGATCGTCTCGCAAGCGCTATTGCCCACCTTGCAGGCAGCGATGGCCAAAGGCGGCCATGAAGTCAAAACCGTGCTTGTTTCACGACCAGATGCAGCCTTGCCGGTGAATGCTGTGTCGCTGGACGCATTGATCAGCGAACATGCACCCTTGGAAAACCCGGCCAACACCAGCCCTGACGACCCCGGTTTTTGGCTCTACTCGTCCGGCTCGACCGGTCGTCCCAAAGGCACATTGCACAGCCATGCCAACCCCTACTGGACGGCAGAACTCTACGGCACGCCATTGTTAAGCATCACCGAAAAAGATGTGTGCTTTTCAGCCGCCAAGCTGTTCTTTGCCTATGGTCTGGGCAATGGTTTGAGCTTCCCACTCAGCGTGGGTGCCACCGTGGTGCTGATGGCCGAACGCCCCACCCCGGATGCGACCTTCAAGCGCTGGACAGACACACGACCCGGCCACCAACCCACCGTTTTCTTCGGTGCGCCCACCGGTTTTGCGGGCATGCTGGCATCGCCCAATTTGCCTGCTAAAGCCGATGTTTCATTGCGTATGTGTTCATCAGCGGGCGAAGCTTTGCCTGCCGAATTGGGCGAAAAATTCACCCAACATTTTGGCGTTGAGATTGTGGACGGCATTGGCTCTACTGAAATGCTGCACATCTACTTGTCCAACCAACCCGGCAAAGTGCGCTACGGCACCACCGGCTGGCCGGTGCCGGGGTACGACATTGAACTGCGTGGCGACGATGGTCTACCTGTACCGGACGGCGAAACGGGCGATCTGTTCATCAACGGCCCCAGTGCGGCGCTCCTGTATTGGGGCAACCGCGAGAAATCACGCGAAACCTTTCAAGGCGCATGGACCAAAAGTGGCGACAAGTACGTCCGCAATGCCGATGGCACTTACACCTACTCGGGTCGTAGCGACGACATGCTCAAGGTCAGCGGTATTTATGTCTCGCCTTTTGAAGTGGAATCAACCTTGGTGCAGCACCCTGCTGTGCTAGAAGCCGCCGTGATTGGCGTCAATGACATCGATGGACTCACTAAGACCAAAGCCTATGTGGTTCTCAAAACCGGGCAATCGGCCACGGAAGCGGAACTCAAAGCCTTCGTCAAAGACCGACTAGCGCCGTACAAATATCCACGATCGATTGAATTCATCGCTGAGTTGCCCAAAACCGCGACCGGCAAAATACAGCGTTTCAAATTGCGGGATAGCGAAGCTAGCAAATAACGCTGATAACGCACTGATGACGGCAAGCCAATTCGCAAACATTACCTGGGCAGGTAAAACAGTTCAAATCGAGTACCAATGGGTCGGAACATCAGACGATGATCGACCCTTGATCGTCTTTTTGCACGAAGGTTTAGGCTCTGTAGCCATGTGGAAAGACTTTCCGCAGCAGCTATGCGAGGCCGTGAACTGCCGTGGTTTGGTCTATTCCCGCCCTGGCTATGGCAAATCAACGCCGCGCGCAACGGACGATACCTGGCAAGCCGATTTCATGCATCGCCAGGCTTTTGAAGTGTTGCCAGCTTTATTTAAAGCGTTGAGCATTGACACTGAAAAACAAAAACCATGGCTGTTTGGTCACAGCGACGGCGGCTCTATTGCTCTTCTTTTTGCAGCAAGATACCCAAGTAATACCTCGGGTATTATCGTTTTAGCACCGCATATTTTGGTGGAAGACGTTTCCATCAACAGCATTGAAAAAGCCAAAGTCGCCTACCAAACGATGGATCTTCGCAGCAAGCTCGCACGATTCCATGACGATGTTGATTCTGCCTTCTGGGGATGGAACGACATCTGGCTCAGCCCCGACTTTCGGCATTGGAACTTGACGCAAGCTATCAAAACCATCACCTGCCCGGTCTTGGCGGTGCAAGGGCTGGACGATGAATACGGCACGCTGGAGCAAATTCATGGCATCAAACGAGTTTTGCCTCATGCGCAACTGCTGGAATTGCCAAACTGCGGTCATTCACCACACCGCGACCAGCCTGAAGATTTAATTGAAGCCTGTGTCTCGTTTATTAGCCCAAAGCCATAGGCCAGCACCGCCTAAGATCATCGGCACGCACAGCCACTGCCC
>JAAFJF010000064.1 GCA_013298815.1 Polaromonas sp.
AGCGCTTTTGTCTTCGTGCCATCGGCTAGGGTGACTTCTTTTTCGACAAGCCAGACGATGTCTGTGGTCAATTTGGCCATTTGTTCGGCTGTCAAGGCAACGCCTACTCTCAATCCGTAGTCTTTGCCAAACTGAACGCCTGCGTTCATCAGGGCTTTGTATTGTTCTTCGTCGTTGGCGTATTGTTCGCCGTCGTATTCGTCTAAGAAGCGGCGGCCTGTGAGGTCGGCTATTTGCTCGCGAATGAGCTTTTGTTCGTAGAAGCCGTCGCCTAGGCGTTGGGTTTGGGTGGCCTTGCTGCGACAGGTTTGGCGGTTTTTATGGGCTGTTTTCACCGAGATTTACTATTATTTTGATAGCTGATTAGGCAATTATTACGACGGTTACATCTGTTTTTATACTTAAAATTAACCAAAATACTAAATTCTATTTTTCAACTACATTACTACCAGCGACCGCTGTGCTTACCCTCTATCACCAGCGCCACTGCTGAAAAACAGGAAAACGCAGCAAGAATTCCTACAATCCCCAGCACATCGACATGTGTTAAATCTATGACATTAAAAATCCCACTTCTATACCACCAAACAATTGGGCGAACAATGTATCCCAATATAACAAGTGTAAGAATAGAACCTAAAAAGAATGCCGCAAACAAAATGCAAAACGCTTGCAATTCTCGTATCCGTGCGGGCTTCATTTCTTCACCTGTGGCACTTGTATCGGGGGCGTTTTGCAGTTAATTGCACAATTTGCACCTTCTTGACCTATTGCGCCAGCACCTGTTCCCACCACAACTGGCACAATACTCGGCTTCACATAAGTTTGAATTGTTAAGACCGTCTCTTTCCAAATTTCTCTGTACCAAGGGTTCATTAGTTTGTCTAACCCAGCTTGAGCACCTACACCTATTGGGAAACCCACCAATGTACCAACTGACGCACCAATTAAACTACCTCCGGTATCCGTCGGACTCGCGCCATTCACGGCTGAAGTTACAACCGCTCCACCAGTATTGATAAATAGTGACGGCCAAAGTGCTGCGCCATAAGTTAACGCACCCGTAGCAGCACCCATAGCAACATCTGTGTAACTGAAGTTTTCATTTGGATCAAGTTTAATTTTAATTGCCTGACCTGCTGCATTACCAGCCGCTCCAATCGAACCACCCCAACCTATGCCTGCTGCAGTAACTCCTACACCCGCAACCCCCAACAATGGAAACACAACTATTGCGGCTGCTTTGATTGCTTGCTGCGTACACTGACTTGGATTCGCATTGCAATTATTTAGAACTGCAATAGATTCGTTGACCTGTTTTCGGTAAGCCGCATCGTTGGCTAGTCGTTGTCCGATTGATTGCCCCAAGTCGTTTCCAACTGCCCCGCCTATTGGTATTTGATTGTTGTTTGCCAAACTAAGCATCGTTAGTGTACCTAACGCAACTTCTGCTTTGAGTGCATCGCAGTT
The DNA here is from genome assembly GCA_013298815.1 of Polaromonas sp. Classification (GTDB taxonomy): domain Bacteria; phylum Pseudomonadota; class Gammaproteobacteria; order Burkholderiales; family Burkholderiaceae_C; genus Aalborgiella. Next base: position 1,471 of record JAAFJF010000064.1, read on the forward strand.
TTTAGTTTCGGCGCAGTTAGCTAATGCAATGTTTTGTTGTGTGCTGATGTTTTGATAGCTTGTCGTAATTGCTTTTTCTTCAGATGCTGAGCATCCAGTTGCTTTAGCCTTGCAAGCTGCAATATCTTTCGCGAAGTCTCCCCATTGCTTGTGATTCAAATAATTATTCACCACAGCATTGTTTGAAGTATTCAACGCGATATTCAGCTTAGTCACATCTTGCCCAGTCACCAAGCCTGTCAGTGCCGTGGTCACCTTTGCAAAGTTGGCAATGTCTACCTTACTCGCTCCTGGCAAAATAGTGTCGTACAGCTCTGCGCCTATATGTCCTACCAAGGCACCACCCGCACCCGCTGCACAGCCGCTGCTGTTGCCGCTGGTAGCTGCGCCTAGTCCGCAGCCTAGGATGGCGTGGGCTAGGTTGCTGGTGATCAGGTCTAACTTGCCATCTGCCCTTAAATCTCCAATGCCGTTAGATAAGTTCGCACCTACTGCGTTGATGACTGCCCCTTTAATCGCATTCTTCAAGGCATCTTCAACACTGCCACCATTGATAGTTGTACTGACCAAGCTACTAGCAACGCCGTTGATCAAGTTAGCACCTAGCTGGGCTACAAAGGGCGATTGAGCGTTAATACTGTTTAACAGGGTTTCTTTGCCCCCAATGTCAAAGCTAATGCTGCCACCCAGTTTGTCCAGCAAGCCGGCAGTGACGGCTGAGACTAAGGTGGCTTTGAGGTTTTCTTTGGAGCCTAGTTCTTTTAATGCTGCACCAATGTCGCCTTTGTTGTTGATGATGGCTAGTGTGGCTTGTGTGGCTACCGTGGTGACAACGGCGCTGGCTATCAACCCTGCAGTGCTGGCGGTGAATGTGGCTGCCGTTGTGGCTGTAGCGGCTGTGGCTACACCGCCTAGGCCTGTGGCTGTTGCTGCGCCAGTTGCTGTTGTACCTGCTACTGTGCCACCTAGGCTATTAAGTAGAGCTGCTCCTTGGCCTGCAGTCGCAATAGCCACCACAATCGCTACCACAATGGATGCTGCTGGCGTTAAGCCTTGCTTCTTATAGTCCCAACTCTTGTTAATCACCTCAACCCGCTGCCAATCAATGTCGCTTCTCTTGGCTAGATCGGTGAGGTATTCATTGCCCGGTTGTTTGGCTAGGCTGGTGATTTGCTCGGTGAGTTTGGCTCCTTTGGGTAATTGGACGGTAATACCGCCTGCGCCTTGGAAGTTACTCATGCCCACTGGCACGTTGATGTTGGTCAGGTGCATGACCTGGTTTGTCGTGCCTTTGCTTTGGCTGGTTTGCCAGACCAAGTTGTTGCTGGTTTTGCTGTGTTCTGTGGTTTTGGTGTCTAGGGCGGCTAGTAGGTTGGTTTTGGTGGCTATTGGGGTGAAGCTGGCGCCAGTGATCAGTGTGCCTTCTAGGGTGATGGTGTTGCCAGCGGTGATGTTGACTGCACCATTATTACCATTCAGGTTAGAGACGATGGCTTTTTTGTCTAGCTCTATGTCTGTGGTGCTGCCGCCTTTAAAGTTGCTCTTCAAGCTGTTGATGCTGGTTTTTTCCTTAACATCGTAGGCGGCAAGCACGTTGACGTTGTTGCCGGCGCTTAAGTTAATGCCGGCAGCGTTGATGTTAGTGCCTTGTAGGGTCAGGTCGCGCCCTGCATTTATATCAACGCCACCACCTGCGTTTAAGGTGCTGGGGGTGTTTTTAAGGTCTATGTCGCGGGTGGTGATGGTTTTGGTGTCTTTGCCAAAGATGCCATTTCGGGTTGTGGTGATGCGGTTGTAGTCGTAGCTGCTGCCGTGCAGGGCTGTGGTGACGCTGGCGTCTCGACCCGCTGAAATGTTGACCCCGCCGCCGGCGTTGACTTGTGTGCCTTGGGCGTAGAAGTCGCGCCCTGCGCTCATGGTGAGGTTGCCGCCTACGTTGATGTTGACGCCGGTTTGGTCATACGTGCCGTAGCTGAAGCTGTTGTCGTTGTTCTCGTAGACGCCGGGTATGTCTTTGCCGTCTTTGTCTTTCTTCAGTTTGCCCCAGTTGCCGCTGACTTGGCGGCCTTTGTCTTGGGCTATGAGTAGTATGTCATTACCAGCGGTGATGCTGGCGCTGCCGCCTGCAGATATGTTGCCTCCTTTGATGACGACGTCGTTGCCTGCACCAATTTTTAAGGTGTTGCCTGCACTGATGTTGCCTTGGATGCTTTGGATGTCTTGGGCTGCTATCAGGCTGACGTCTAGGCCTTTGAGGGTGCCTGTGAGGTTGGTAATGTTAGCGGCATCAATAGACAGGTTGCCCCTAGCGGCCATTAAGCCACTGTTGACCATGTCGCCTTTGAGTTTTAAGTCTATGCTTTTGGCGGATAGGAGGTTGCCACTGCCGTCTATGTCGCCGGGTTTGACCAGTGCATAGACTTGCGGGACGAGCGCTTTTGTCTTCGTGCCATCGGCTAGGGTGACTTCTTTTTCGACAAGCCAGACGATGTCTGTGGTCAATTTGGCCATTTGTTCGGCTGTCAAGGCAACGCCTACTCTCAATCCGTAGTCTTTGGCAAATTGAGTGCCTGCGTTCATCAGGGCTTTGTATTGGGCTTCGTCGTTGGCGTATTGTTCGCCATCGTATTCGTCTAAGAAGCGCCGCCCTGTGAGCTCGGCTATTTGTTCGCGAATGAGCTTTTGTTCGTAGAAGCCGTCGCCTAAACGTTTGGTTTGGGTGGCTTTGCTGCCGCAGGTGCGGATGCGTTTATGGGCTGTTTTCACAGAGATTTACTATTATTTTGATAGCTGGTTAGGCAATAAATACGCCGGCTAATTGCGTTTTTGCCATTGATTATAGGCATAACGAAGAATGGCGTACAACATGGGTGGTGCGCATAAAGCAGTGGAGTACATTCTGCGCCAGCGGATTTTACCGAGGGAGTCTATGTCGTGTGGTCCTGTACCTAGTAACTGATCTAACCATGGTCCGATGATGTGGGCACTCCATGCGAATGCCCATATAGATCCAAAAATTGCCAAAACAACAATTAAATCCTTGAATGTTTCAACATAAGTAAGCTTGTGTACTAGGTTGTCTTTAACGCGTTTATCCCACGCACCAAACTGTCGACCGATAGCCTTGAGTTTCTCAAACATCACTTACCTCCAGTACGAGGATCAAGTGGAATGAATGACGGTATACCGCCAATAGTATTGCTAACCGTATTTCCTATAGGAGTAGCGTACGGCGACCCCCAACTAGGTGTTGGTCTAAATATGGGAGTAGTACCAGATATTGGAATTTTTGGTGTGAAGTTTAAATAGTTTGCAGTTGCGCTACCTGCAATGGTACCTGCAGCGCCAAATGCTGCGCCTAAACCAGCCGCAATCCAAATATTAGTCAATTCATCGTAATACGCATTGTTAAAGGCGGTGTTGAGTCCTGCAGCACCCGCACCAGTAGCTCCTCCAATAAATGGACCATAGCCTTTTGCTAAGGTCAAAGCCGCTGCCCCAGTCACCCCCGCCACAAACGACTGCTCAGCTCTAACCGCTCCACTTTGCACATACTGTCCTGCAGCATCAAACCCTGCACCCAAGGTGAAGCCAAGGGCAGCTAATCTACCCAAAGCTGCGACAGGTCCAGCCAGTATTGCTTCTGGTCCCACAGTTGCATTTGCTTGCCCACTTTCTCTTAACTGATTTTCAATTTTATTAAGCGTTGAAAGCTCTCTTGCACCCCAACTAGCGGCTTGCGTACAATCAAGTGGGGGGGCGCAGTTTTGCGCAGCACTTGCTTGTAACTCTTTCAAACCTTGCTCTCTGAGCGCATAGACAACTGTGCGTGTATCTCGACAAATTTGGTCATTGCCTGCTTGGCAGGCATCTGCACCTATTTGTAGTAGTTTGTCAATTCTTTCGTCCAAAGCATTCAGTTTTGATGCTGTGCTGCAGGCTGCAGTATTCGTCATTCCACTATCGACACATGCTTTGCTTGCAGCATTTCTAATTTGGTCTTGCTTATGTGTCAAATAATTATTCACAACCGCATTGTTAGAAGTATTCAGCGCAATATTCAGCTTGCTTGCATCTTGCCCTGTGACTAGGCCTGCAATTGCCGTTGTTACTTTCGCAAAGTTGGCAATATCTAGATCCGTAGCGCCCGCAAAGGTTGTACCGTACAACTCTGCGCTTACATGCCCTACCACTGCGCCACCCGCACCCGCAGCGCAGCCACTGCTGTTACCTGCTGTGGCACTGCCTACTGCACAGCCTAAGATGGCGTGGGCTAGATTGCTGGTGAAGATATCAAGTTTGGCATCCCCAATGCCATTGGCTCCTTGCGCAGCAAGTGAGTTAATCACAGCGCCTTTGATGGCATTCTTCAGCGCATCTTCAACACTGCCACCGTTGATAGCTGTGGTAACCAAACTACTGGCTATGCCATTGATCAAGTTGGTCTGAAGTTTGTCTATAAAGCTTGAACCTATGCCTGTTGAGGGTAGGTTCAAGGCTGTACCTAAGCCTTGCACCAAACCTGCCGTTGCCATAGCGGTCACTAGGGATTTGATGTTTTCTTTTGAGCCTAGCTCTTTGAGGGCTGCACCAATGTCGCCTTTGTTGTTGATGATGGCTAGTGTGGCGCTGGTGGCTAGGGCGGTGATGCCGGCTGCGGTAGCACTTGCAAACATCGCACCACCGGCTGTCAGGGCGGTTGTTTCAAAGACGGCACCTTCTATGACTAAGGTAGAGGTAGTGGTCAGCCCTGCGCCTTCAGCCGCCGCTGCGCCCAAGCCGCTGGCTGTTCCATAAGTCGCAATCGCCACAACAATCGCCACCACAATAGATGCCGCAGGCGTTAAGCCTTGCTTCTTATAGTCCCAGCTCTTGTTAATCACCTCAACCCGCTGCCAGTCGATGTCGCTTCTTTTGGCTAGATCGGTGAGGTATTCATTGCCGGGTTGTTTGGCTAGGCTGGTGATTTGCTCGGTCAAACTGGCGTTTTTAGGGAGCTGGACAGTGATGCCACCTGCACCTTGGAAGTTGCTCATGCCCACTGGCACGTTGATGTTGGTCAGGTGCATGACCTGATTGGTTGTGCCTTTGCTTTGGGTGCTTTGCCACACCAAGTTGTTGCTGGTTTTGCTGTGTTCTGTGGTTTTGGTGTCTAGGGCGGCTAGTAAATTGGTTTTGGTGGCTATGGGTGTGAAGCTGGCGCCTGTGATCAGTGTGCCTTCTAGGGTGATGGTGTTGCCGGCGGTGATGTTGACTGCACCATTATTACCATTCAGGTTAGAGACGATGGCTTTTCTGTCTAGCTCTATGTCTGTGGTGCTGCCGCCTTTGAAGTTGCTCTTCAAGCTGTTGATGCTGGTTTTTTCCTTCACATCGTAGGCGGCGAGCACGTTAACGTTGTTGCCTGCGCTGAGGTTGATGCCTGCAGCGTTGATGTTGGTGCCTTGTAGGGTCAGGTCGCGTCCTGCATTTATATCAACGCCGCCGCCTGCGTTTAGGGTACTGGCGGTGTTTTTAAGGTCAATGTCACGGCTGGTGATGGTTCTGGTGTCTTTGCCAAAGATGCCGTTGCTGGTGGTGGTGGTGCGGTTGTAGTCGTAGCTGCTGCCTTTTAGGGCTGTGGTGACGCTGGCATCTCGACCAGCTGAAATGTTGACCCCGCCGCCTGCGTTGACTTGTGTGCCTTGGGCGTAGAAGTCGCGCCCTGCGCTCATGGTGAGGTTGCCGCCTACGTTGATGTTGACGCCGGTTTGGTCATACGTGCCGTAGCTGAAGCTGTTGTCGTTGTTCTCGTAGACGCCGGGTATGTCTTTGCCGTCTTTGTCTTTCTTCAGTTTGCCCCAGTTGCCGCTGACTTGGCGGCCTTTGTCTTGGGCTATCAGTAGTATGTCATTGCCAGCGGTGATGCTGGCGCTGCCGCCTGCTGTGACGTTGCCAGCTTTGATCACAACGTCATTACCTGCACCAATTTTTAAGTTGTTGCCTGCGGTGATGTTGCCTTGGATGCTTTGGATGTCTTGGGCTGCTATCAGGCTGACGTCTAGGCCTTTGAGTGTGCCTGTCAGGTTGGTGATGTTGGCGGCATCTATAGACAAGTTGCCCCTAGCTGCCATCAGGCCGCTGTTGACCATATCACCTTTGAGTTTTAAGTCTATGCTTTTGGCGGATAGTAGGTTGCCGCTGCCGTCTATGTCGCCGGGTTTGACCAGTGCATAGACTTGCGGGACGAGAGCTTTTGTCTTTGTGCCGTCGGCTAGGGTGACTTCTTTGGCTACCAGCCAGACGATGTCTGTGGTCAATTTGGCCATTTGTTCGGCTGTGAGAGCCACGCCAGGTATCAGGCCGTAGTCTTTGGCAAATTGAGTGCCTGCGTTCATCAGGGCTTTGTATTGGGCTTCGTCGTTGGCGTATTGTTCGCCGTCGTATTCGTCTAAGAAGCGGCGGCCTGTGAGGTCGGCTATTTGCTCGCGAATGAGCTTTTGTTCGTAGAAGCCGTCGCCTAAACGTTTAGTTTGGGTGGCTGGGTCGTAGCCCATTTGCGTGAGCATGTAGTCTGAGCCCAGCCAGAGCTTGTTTTGTGTAAAGCGGGGGTCGGTTTCTACCAAGTAGCCTTTGGGTTTGCCATCCTTGTCAACGGGTTGGATGATGTACAGGCTGTTGTTCGGTAGTTGGGCTGTTGTGCTGTTGCTGGAGCGCACGACTTTGCCAGTTGGGTCTGGTTTGGGTTTGACATCAACAACTTTACCTGTCGCGGTAACGGTGCCTTTGTCTATGACCTTGGTTACTTTGTCTACGCCATTAACCGTGTTGCCACCCGTGACTGTGTTGTTTATGCCAACAGTGCTTGCACCCGTTATGCCTGCAACGGTAGTTGGCGCTTGCCCCGCGACAACTGCCGCAGCAGCCACGCTAGGCTGCGCAGCAACAATGACGACATCACTGCGTTTGTCAATGGTTGTGCCGCTAGCGGTAGGCACGGTGTTGTAGAGGATTTCAGCAGGATTTTGCCAATAATCAGTAATGTCGGTGGAGTTACGAACTGTTGTGGGATCGTATTCCCGAATGTCGCCACAGCCAAAAAGGTTGCAACCTTGGTTGACCCATGTGCGTTGCATGGTTGGGCTGCCAGACTTTTCGCTCTCAATATAGCTGCCGTAGCTGCCAATGTTTTGGAAATTATCACCATTGCCGCTTAAGTTGCCACCCACGATAATTTTACTTTTATCATTCACGCCATCCACAAAATCAGTGGTCATGTTGCCACCAACGCTGATGTTGGCAGGTCTGTTGCCATACGAGCCTGTCGTCGTCGTTGTGTGGGTGTAGCGTTCTATCACCCATTCCAAAGAGCTGCCAATGGCTGTGAGGTAATTGTTAGGGTCAGAATGCAGTGTGCTGTAGAACATGGCATATTCTGGGTTGCTGGGGTCGTTGTTCCAGTCTTTGAATGTGCCATCTTTGCCATAGAACACTTGCTTGTCGTTCGGATTGCCTGGGGACACAATGGTGTATTTGACAACGTCTTCAGATGTGGTGCTGCTACCAGTCGTGGCGTAACCGTCTATATTGTTCAATGACTTGGCGGAAATGTTCAAACTGCCCATGACCTCGACCGTGGCGCTGCTGTTGATGAAGGCTTCTGCTTGACCTGTAGCTTTGCCATTGCCATCTAACTCTTTACCAATAGCCATGTCTCCCAAGCTCAGAAGTAATGCGCCGTCTTGATTGTAAATTGCATAAGCGCCAATGTCTAAGCGTTGACGTGCCGCTATCGTTGCAGCTTTGCCGTTTTCAGCTGAATTGGTTAAACTGCCTGCCAATATTGAAACTTGATCGCCATAGATGCGCCCTGTGCCTGTGTTGGTGATCTCGTTGGCTTGCAATAGGGTGAAGCCTCCATCTATCAAACCTCGATTGGTAATGCTTTCTGACGCAGCTAACTGGGTAGCACCCGCAGATATTTCACCAGTGGCTTTATTGTCTATATTGACGGCTTGCAACGTTAAAACGCGGCTGGCTTGAATCAAACCTGCATTTTTGACATCGCCTTTGGTACGCATGTCTAAGTTGCCATTGGCTTGGATGCTGCCTTTGTCGGTTTGCGTGAAGGTGTCAATCAGCTTGATTTTGATGTCACCCTCAGTCATTTCTTTAGCATCTTTGACGTCTGCATCTGCCACCACAACTGGTGCGCCGTTGATTAAGATGGGTGTGCCATCGGCTTTGACTTGGATGTATTTACCAGCAGCATCTTTTTTGAGCAAAACGCCATCTTTGTCCACTTTACGGACACTGACGTTGGCATCAGCAACTTCTGTGCAACCCGTAGCAGTGCTACAGGCTGCACCATCAATCACATTCACCCATTTACCAGCCGCATTCTTTTTAACTTGGTTGCCGTTGGTGTCTTGCATCACATCGACCAAAGTGCCTGCATTGAGAATATTGCCATCACCCGCGAGCGATTTGCTGTCTATGGTCAGCTTTTTGTTAGCCACAATAGCGCCGCCGGTGTTGATGACGGTCTGGGTTTTGCTGGCAATATTGGTGTCTGGCGCTGGGGTGGTGGGTGCTGGGCTACCGGCTGGCAGGGGTGCAGGGTCATCCACCGCCGCTGTGTCTTTGATGCTCAAGTCTCCCGTGCTGGAGATTAAGCCTTTGGTGTTATTGATAACCCCTGAGCCTTTGATCAATAAGCTGTCTATGGCTAGAATGCCACCTTCAGTGTTATCCACATTGTTAGCGTTCAAGGTCACTGTTTTGCCTTGAATGCCTTTGATGTCAACTTTGGTCTCCGTGCCGACCACTGTTTCTGTTTTTGTGCTGGCGTTGATGATGCTGTCAGCTTTGATGGTGACATCGGTGCTCGATGCGATTAAACCTTGGGTATTGTTGACTGTGCCAGAAGCAACATCAATACTCAGTGCTTTAGCAGATTGAATCGTACCTTGCGTATTGTTGACGCCGGTGGCAACAATGCTCGCTGTTTCGCTGGCAGCTAACATGCCTTTGGTGTTATTCAGTGCGCCTGTGCTGACGATGTCCAGTGTTTCGCTGGCTAAAATTCCGCCCTCGGAATTGTCAATCGCGCCTGTGGATAGGATGACGTTTTTAGCTTGAATGCCTTTGATGTCTAGCTTGGTTTCTTTGACATTGTTACCTGCTGCGTCTTTAACGACGAGCTTTGTATCAGGATCAATTTTATTCACCAAGCTTTCAGTCTTTGTGTTTTTGTTAATCAGATTACCTGATTTGATGTCAATATCTGCGCTGGAAGCAATCAAACCTGTGGTGTTGTTCAATACGCCAGAGCCTGTATCGATCGAGAGGTTTTTGGTGGACTGAATCACGCCATCGGTGTTGTTAAGACTTGAGGCTTTGATGTTGGCGACATCACCCGCAGCTAGCATGCCCTTGGTGTTGTTTAAACTGCCCGAACCAACAATGGTCAGAGCTTCAGTGGCGAGGATGCCGCCTTCGGTATTATCAATATCACCCGCAGTGAGTTTGACGGTTTTAGCTTGAATGCCTTTGATGTCGTATTTAGTCTCTTGAACAACTTTTTCGGTGGCTAGGTCAATGACAGGTTGACCATCAGCATCTAATTTGTCTTTGGTGGTTTCAGTTTTGGTGTTTTTGTTGACGATGCTGGCAGCTTTGATGTCTAAGTCTGCACTGGTCGCTATCAAACCCTGCGTGTTGTCTAAAGCAGATTGAACGTCTAGGGTCAGTTTTTTGGTGGATTGGATTTGACCACCGACATTGCTTAAACCACCCACAGTTGCGATGATTTTGAGTTCATCGTTGCTGATGATTGTGCCTTTGACGGCGGTTGCGCCTGTGCCAACCGCATTGTTACTGATGCTGCTGGCTGTGATGGTGACTTGCTTGGAAGCGGCGATGTAACCGCCGGTATTGTCTAAAGCGCCCGAATTCAGCGTCAATGTGCCTTGGCTAAGTATGCCTATGCCTTTGTCAGCATTGCCCTCTGTATTGATTAAGGCTTGGTTATGGGTGTCAATCACCATATTGCCACCAGCTTGAATGCTGCCAGCAGTATTGTTCAAAGCGCCGCTGTTGATGGTCAAGGTGGTGCTGGATGCAATCGTTCCTGCACTGTTGTCTAAACTCTGTGTTGTGGTATCGACGTCAACTTTGTTGCCTGCAATTTTGCCTTCTTTGTTATTCAAAGCACCGGTTTTGAGGATGACGTCGTTGTTCGCAGCAATCAACGCTTTGTTGGCATCTACAGCGCCTGTGACAGTTAATGAGAGGTTTGTTTGACTTGTGGCTTGACCGTTGCTGATATTCAAGCTGCCAGCGTTGACAGAGAGGTCTTTGCCTGCTCCAATTTGACCATCAGACAGGTCAGCCGCACCTGTGACGCCAAGCAGCATCGCACCTTTGCTAACGATACTGCCTTTTTTGCCGTCAATTTGGCTGGCGCTGAGGGTCAAGTCGCCGTTGCTGGCAATTTGTCCTTCAGCCAATCCTAGCTTGCCGGTTGTGATGGTGGTTTGCCCAGTGCCGGCATGCAGAATGTTGCCTAAGTCACTATTCAGAGACGCAGAGTTAATACTCAGGTTGTTGGCGTTGCTGGCTATATAACCCTCGGTGTTATTGAGTGCACCTTCAATTGTGATCGTTGTATCGACTGTACCCGTTTGTATGACTTGGCCTTTGACGTTGCTCCAGTTTTGCGCCGTGATACTTAAGGTTTCTGCAGAAACTGCACCAGCATCGGTGGTTAAAGCTTGACCGACATTCAAGTCTAGTTTCGTGGCCGTTGCTATCAAACCCTTTGTACTGTCTAAGTTGCCTTGGGTGGTTAAATTGAGGTCTTTGGCGGCTTGGATTTGACCTGTTGTGTTGTTGATGTCGCCAGATGCTTGGATGGTTAACGTATTACCACTGACGATAGTCCCTGCAACTGCGTTGCTGATGTTTTTTGCATCAAGGGTGGTTGTACCAGCAGCTGCTAGATAGCCCGCATCGTTGTTGACATCCCCAGAATTGATGGTTAACGTGCCTTGGCTTAAGATG
>JAAFJF010000065.1 GCA_013298815.1 Polaromonas sp.
GCGCTATTACTTTGAAAACGACAAAGGCGAAATCAACGCCAAACGCCTAGGCTACGGCGCACGCGCCATCAACGCCAGCGGCATCAACGCTCTGCCGAAAACTGTGTTTCCAGGTGGCGCATTGATTGGTTGCAACGCTGGCTACTTGAACGTAGGCCGCATCAAAGGCAGCCACGCCGCCATCAAAACCGGCATGCAAGCTGCAGAAGCCGCGTACGACGCCATCATGTCAGGCCGCCAGCACGACGAGCTGACCGCCTACCCCGAAGCTTTCGAGAAAAGCTGGCTGCACACCGAGCTGAACAAAGACCGCAACTTCAAAAACTGGTTTAAATATGGTTTAACGACGGCCACACTCATGAACGGCTTCGAACAATTCGTCCTGCGCGGCCACATCCCCTGGACCCTGCGCCGCGACAAGCCAGACCACGCCTACCTGAAACCCGCCGCCGAATGCAAACCCATCGTCTACCCCAAGCCCGATGGCAAACTGACCTTTGACCGCTTGAGCAGCGTCTTCATCAGCAACACCAACCACGAAGAGCAGCAACCCGCGCATTTGACCTTGAAGGACGCCTCCGTCCCCGTCAACATCAACCTAGCCAAATACGCCGGGTTAGAGGGCCGCTACTGCCCCGCTGGCGTCTACGAATACGTCAAAAACGAAGACAACACCGACCGCCTGCAAATCAACGCCCAAAACTGCGTCCACTGCAAAACCTGCGACATCAAAGACCCGACGCAGAATATTGTGTGGGTGACACCTGAAGGCGGCGGTGGGCCGAATTATGCGGGGATGTAGGGGAAATAGGCATAAATATGGCTATAGCCGGCGTATTTATTGCCTTAAAAGCTATGCTATATATAGCAAATAGCGATGTAACTTGTCATTTTCAGAATGCCACTCTGTTCATGCCACAGCACTAAGATATCGGCTACCACCACATTAATTTATGCTAAACTTTAATAAAATTAAGCTATTTATTCAGACTTGTTCTACTCCAGTGAAAAAATAAAAAAGCGGGATTGCGGACACAGATCCTTCAACCGAACCTTCTAATTTTCTTTTAACCAATAATAAAGTTATTAACTATGAAAAAAACTTACGTAGTAAACGGTGCAGCGCACGCTGGATTTGGCGAAACGACAGCACGCCAACTAATTGGTTCAGGTTGCAAGGTCATTGGACTATTCTCAAAGGCAGATTCCGAAAATGCGAAGGCATTAATTAAGGAATTCTCTATAGACTCATTTGTTGCTATTGAAATTGATACTACTGACCTGAAAAGCCTAAAAGAAAAGCTAAACACCATAAACTCAGAATTAAACGGGTTCGTGAATGCTGATTTCATGTTCGAGATGGAAGATATTAACCAGTTCAATTTTGAACTCTCCAATGCGCTATTTACAGCTAATTTCTATGCGCCCTTAATGATGGCAACGGAATTAAAGAAGCAGATGGTCAAAGGCGCATCAGTTGTAATTGTTACAAGCACAGAATCGGAGCGCGGCTCTTTCGGAGGAATTACCTATGCAGCTAGTAAGGCTGCAATGCATAACTTAGTTAAATCCTTAGCGTGTAACTGGGGAAAAGATCAGGTTCGCGTGAATGCTGTTGCAGCTGGATGGATCGGCGGCGAGATGGACACAGACGGTCCATTTAATGTATCAATGAATATTACCCCTCTTGGTCGTTTAGGACGTGCAAGTGAAGTTGCTGATGCAGTTGAATTTCTAACATCTGATAAAGCAAGCTTCGTCAACGGTTCTGTCTTATTTGTAGATGGTGGTTATCTAGGGGTAGATGACATTGCGAAATTCGAATATGAGAGCAGCTTAAAGCCAGTCGAAAAATGAGTAGCGAAAACACTGATAAGATAATAAAGTGGACCTTACACGATTATTTATCGTTATTGATTCAAGTATTTATACCTCTTACCACCATATTGATTGTCCTGAAATATCCTAATTCAGAGACATGGACTGCAGATGTAAAGCTTTCTATACTTGGGCTTGGACTTCTGTCTCCGATGATTATTCAGCAGATAGGCGCGAGCAATGCAGATAGGACAAATAGAAAAATTGAAGCGCGCCTAGTCGAGATAAGTCAAAGGTTGTCGCGCTTAGACCCCACGCTGGAAAAAGCATTAACTTCAAATAATAATAGAATTGTAAGATTCGCTCTTCGGCGATCTGATGAGTTAAAAAAATTAGTAGAGTACGCCGTGAATAACCAGCGTTCCGGTCTACTCAAGCCGCGAGAATACTACGATGAACTAGATCATTTGGCGGACTTGATTAAAACAGATAAATTAATCAATGGTCGAAATTTTAAAGGAGAAATCTGGGCGATGACGAGCTTCGCACCCGACGAATGGGTAATTAGTGATGGATATGAAAATAGCTGGATGGATACTTTAAATTCTTTGTTGAATATGGGTATTGAAACAAGAAGAATTTGTATTATTCCAACGGATTTATTCGACGCTATTGGACAAGAAAACTTTTCCGAACCAAATGACATCAAGCAGTTTCCCGGATTCATGAATTTGTTGAGAGTTTACTGCGATAGCACCAAATTGGGGAAACAAGTTCAAAAGCATTATCTTATTCATGCAAGCACTAACAAGATATTGACACAACTCGCAGGATTCTTCGCAATCAAACTGACAAATGGGGACATGCACATTTTAACAGGAGAAACTGTGGATCCGCTTGGATCACTCTCTGCAGAAGCACTATTTGATGACAAAGAAATTAAAGACTTCAGAAAAATCTGCGATAAATTTATGACAGATAATCGACTGCTTGAAAAAGTGTTGCTCAATCAAGCGAAAACGAGCGGTTTTTTACATTATCTTTCAAGCAAAAATATTTCCCTTATCGGGAATAGCTAAACGTTGCTCATCGAGAGTTTATCCAAATAGCTATTTACATGAGTAACGTCATTTTAAGATCACACTACTGCAAGATGGTACTAGCAAAGATATACAAATATGATCAAAAATAATAGATTTAGTTGGCGTTGCTATGATCTTAATAGCGAGCTACCAATAAATTGGCAAAGTGAATTACTTAATATTTCAAAAAAAGCGGCGGCTAAAACGCTGGTACCAACATCTATTACTTCCCGTGAGTCTAAGCTTGTAACACGTATACCTGTACTAACGGTTAATGGGGTAGAACTTAGGAAAGAAGCACCTTGGTTATATACGCTATATCATGGATTATTCAGGGATCTGGCCCAACTGGAATCCACTGAAACTGTCGTAGCTGCGTCACAAGATATTTACGGTGCAGTATTAAATGTTCAAAGAGGTACGGATATGCGATACGAGTGCCATATAGACTCCAACCCTATAGAAGGTTTGCTATACGTGACTGACCACCCTAAAGGGACTGGCGGCGAACTTGTGATCGCGAATCTACCCGATGCCAAATCTATAGATGAAGTGGAAAAGAATAATAGTGTTATTTATCCTGTAGCCGGGAATTTAGTCTTTTTTGATGGAAGAGATAGAGCACACTACGTACGGAGTCTTGTTGGTGATAACAATTCTGAACGTGTAATAGTTGCGATGAATTACTATACAGAATCATGCCCAGAAAGCTCCCGACCGGCTGATCTATCTGCGCATCTTTTTGGTAAACCGTCATGCTGAAAACCTAAAATAAATCACATTACCAATCTATACAACAAACAAAATACCAGTGGCTTTGTTTTTTCACCTGAACCAAATTTACTGCTAGTTGGCGCTAAAGCAAATCAAAACTCAGCTGTACATGTTTGTGATAATTCAAAAAATCCCCATCCACGCTGAAAACCGGCAACTGGTGGTTAATAGACACAGCACAAATCAAAAAATCAGTACTTGAACCCTGCACCCCATTGGCACGGCAGGTATTGAAGACTTCGGCTGCTTTTTCGTAATCTGCCATCGTCAACGGCACATCTTCAAACGCGGTGAGTGTGTTTTTTAGGGCGTCAAAGCCTGCCTGCGTTTTGATGCCGCTGAGCAGTTCTTGCCGAATCGCCTCTATCATGACCGCGCGGCCATCGCGCATCAAATCGGCTAATGCGGTAACGACGATTTGCTGTTCAGGGCTTAGGGCTGCGTTTTTAGGTCGTCGCAGCGCGAGCGACCAGACGGAGGTGTCAACCAGTACTTTCATGCCAGCGCTTTAGGCTGACGCAGATGGGCGAACTACAGAGCGCTGGGCTTTATAGTCGTATTCATCGTCATACTCGACCGTGCCGAAAAAATCGAGCAATTTCAACTGCTTACGTCGCTGCACGTACTCCAGCAGAGCCTGCGTAACCACGTCTTTCTTGGTACGCTGACCGCCTAGCTGACGTGCTTCTTCAATCAAACTGTCGTCTAAAGCTAAGTTAGTGGCCATTTTTACGTCCTTTTCATTGGGTTTATCTTATTTTTACACATATATTCACACAGTGCAATGTGTGAATATATTACAAAACATCCATAAACGTCAAAAATACGCTTAAAAATGACTCTAGTCGGCGTATTTATTGCCTAATGCGCTATATTAAATATAGCAAAATACCTCAACATAGTGCGTCTGCCAGATCAATTTCAGACAATCACGTATTTATGGGCGCAGGCATGACGAGAGGTGACATGGATACCATAGCAGCGGGGCCATAGATGGTGGCGAAGGCTACATCTTTGGCATCACGACCCATGGCAATGCGCACAAAGTTATCAATAGGCGACATGTAGGTGGGGTCAAACATGACCCAGCGGTCGCCAAGATAGGCTTCAAATACCGCATGAAAATCTGGCGGCGGCTCGTCAAAACGTGCATAACCCACAACCAAGCGCGCGGGGATGTTCAAAGCGCGGCAAAAGGTAACGCCTAAGTGCGCGAAATCGCGGCAGACACCCGCCCTATTAGCCAGCACGTCGCTCGCCGTGGTGAAGGCATCTGATGTACCGATTTGATAGGCGATATTTTGGTGTATCCAGTCCACGATAGCCTGCACACGTGAAAGCCCCTTAGGTAGCTGACCAAACATGGATTGCGCCACTTGGCTTAATTTGTCTGATTCGCAATAGCGTGTCGGGTTCCGGTTGTGCAACAGTTCATCTGGCACTTGCGCGATTGGGACTTCTTGTGCAGCGGGGTCTAAAGCTTGTGTGATGCGCTTCACCCGAGCCCGGTACTGCAAAGAAAGCGGGCCGCGATCAGCCTGAAAACGCAAAAACAGCTGACCGATACGAGGATCGGTAAACAGATGTCGCGGTAAATCTGGGGTGATGACCAAAGACTCGCTGAGCACTTGCTGATCCATACCATTTAAGGCGTGTATTTGACACACGAAATCAGTAGGCCCACTCACCTCATAATTCAGAACGCAATCGACATCAAATGTTTGGCTGAGTGGTTGATCGGGCAAGGTTACACGTTGCTTATAAAAAAATGGGGCAGCGGGATGGGTGCTTTGGCTTGGGGAGGACTGAATTGGGGACGGCTGAACGAGCATATTTAGTAGCGATATTGGGTTAAAAAAAACGATCAATCGCTCATTTAATCAATATTGACCAAATTAAGGTATCGGGGATAAGTGAATTTAGTGTAGGACAACGCCCCATGCGTGGAATGACCCAGTCTTTGGTAGCCGGAGAACGTTTATTTAAGCACCTAGCCGGCGTATTTATTACAAAAGTAGCTATATTATTTATAGCAATAGTTAGAATTCTCCGGGTACTGTATGCCGCATTGCACCGCTCTACCCATGCCAACGCACAAAAAAATTTGACCCAATACAATTAAGTATTCTCAGCATTTAAGCTATAGTGAAGGTAACGAATCCGCTCTCTTACTTGATCCAGTAAGCGAAATCAACACTAACTCAACGAACAACCCAATATACAAGCCATTCTCAAGAGATGAATATGACCAGATTATCCAGCAATCGGAAGATTATGTAGCAAGTTTTGCGGTATACATTACGTTAAAAGCCATATGACAAAGCGCGACGCAATCCACAAAGAACTCGAAGACCTGTACCAAGAAGGCGCGAAGCTCGCCGTCGCCTTCCAGAAGAAGGAAGAGAAGCAGTTTCAGTACGACTACCAGCGCTGGTACACGAAGGCGATTAAGGCCATTGCAGTGCTTGCTTCCGATCGACACCCAGAGTTTCGGGCCTACTACGAGATCGATCCGAAGAGAAAGTCACTGGGCTATGGTACCTATGTCATACAAGACTACATAAAGGGCGTCGCCCCAAGTGGCTACCAGTACTCAGAATTCGATACCCGTGAGCAGGTAATAAAGTGCTTCTTCAATGAGCTCACGATCCTCAATGCGATACGTGAACGGATCGATTCAGTCTTAAGCAACATCGAAGGGGAGCTCTATGCTGAGATTCAAGACGGCGAGATCGCAGTGGCGCGGCAATTGTTGAAGGTAAGCCCCCGAGCTGCCGGCGCCCTAGTTGGAGTGCTGATTGAAGGGCACCTTCAGAAAGTTGCCAATACGCACGGATTAAAAATCGGGAAAAAGAATCCCACCATCGCCGATCTGAATGATCCCCTCAAAGCTGCGTCTGTCATCGACACACCGGCTTGGCGGAAGATCAGCTTTCTTGCAGATATCCGAAACCTTTGCTCCCATAAGAAGGAAGTAGAGCCAACAAAGGAGCAGGTTGAAGAACTAATACAAGGTGCCGAGTGGCTCACAAAAAATGTCTTCTAATCCTTCACTTGAGAGGACTTGCCCCGGTAAGCCGGGTCAAGCCTCCCATCACAAACGTTAGACCGCATCAAACTACCTTTCCCCCATATGCCACTACAAGACACACTCCGCGCCGAGATTGGTGCCTACTGCAAGCGAGACCTTCCAGGCGATTTGCAATGGCACGTTGACCAGTTTAACTTCATTGAAAGTATCGAGCTTAGAAAGCGACTCGGGCGAGCCTTCTACTCGGCGCGGTACGTCGCAAAGCTCATGGAGGCGCTGCTCGCAGCAGGTGATGAAGTTCATCCCTTCATCAAATTCCAAATCATGCAGTACGCATCGATCTACGAAGCGGTAGTTGTCAATTTGCTTTGGACTAAATACGTCGATCATCCAGAGGTTAAGCAACTGCAAACTCACAAAGCATATAAGCCAGTTGCAGCCTTCGGAAGCTCGGCGTCCATGAAGTTCGGAGATGAAGCCATTCACACTTGCGTCTACCGAGACAGCAAGACTCCCCGGAACAGCATTCCGTTTAAGGACAAGATTGATTGCGCCGTTCGAATAGGATTCGTTGAGGTCGCCTACGCGGAAGACATCAAGCGAGTTTATGAACTACGGAATCTGGCACATATCGAGACAGAGGCCGAGAAGCAAATCGAGGTGGAGATTGAACAGGCCAAGACTGGGTATTGGCGCATAAAGCCATTCCTTGAGAAGATAAACACCACACTCGCCGAGGATGCGGCCTAACACTTCCTTCAAGCGGACCCGTTCCGGCCGGCTTCGCCGTCCTCCACGGTCCGCTTAAGTCAAACGTTAAAATCCTCAATTAATACCAACAATTTCAGCACGTAGCCGGCGTATTTATTGCCTTAGGTGCTATTTTATTTATAGCAAAACCTGCTTAAATTTTAAGCAAACAAACCCTTATATTGCTCCCGCAGCAAGTTCTTTTGCACTTTCCCCATCGTATTGCGCGGCAGCTCTTGCAGCACAAAGCAGCGTTTAGGAATCTTGAAGTTAGCCAATTTGGCCTTCAAATCAGCCAAAACCGCCTCAGCCGTCAAACTCGCGCCGGGCTTCAAAATCAACGCAATCACCCCTACTTCGCCAAAATCGGGGTGCGGCACGCCGATGACGGCGCTCTCAGAAACGCCGGGCATGTCGTTGATGTAGCCTTCAATCTCTGCGGGGTAGACGTTGTAGCCACCGCTGATAATGAGGTCTTTGCTGCGGCCTACGATGGTGACGTAGCCTCGGTCGTCGATTTTGCCGACGTCGCCGGTTTTGAAGTAGCCGTCTGAAGTGAATTCTTCAGCGGTTTTTTCGGGCATGCGCCAGTAGCCTTTGAAGATGTTGGGGCCTTGGACTTGGATACCGCCTATCTCACTGACTGGCAGGGTAGCGCCTTCGTCATCTTGTACGCGCAAGTTCACACCGGGAAGTGGGAAGCCGACGGTGCCGCCTCTACGCTCACCGTCTTTGGCTGCATATGGGTTGGACGTGAGCATCGCCGTCTCGCTCATGCCGTAGCGTTCCAAAATAATGTGACCAGTGCGCTCTTGCCACAAATTGAAGGTTTCAAGCAGCAGCGGCGCAGAGCCGGCGACGAAAAGGCGCATGTTGCGCACGGCATCTTTGGTCAAGCCTGCTTCAGCCAGCAAACGCACGTACAACGTGGGCACGCCCATGAAAACCGTGGCTTCGGGCAGCTTTTGCACGACGATTTTGGAGTCGAATTTGGACAGCCAGATCATCTTGCTGCCATTCAACAACGCGCCATGCAGCGCCACAAACAGGCCGTGGACGTGGAAGATGGGCAAGGCGTGGATGAGCACGTCGTTCGGCTGCCAACCCCAGTAATCCTTCAAAACCTGCGCGTTGGACAGCAGGTTGTTGTGCGACAGCATCGCGCCTTTGCTGCGACCTGTGGTGCCGCTGGTGTACAAAATAGCGGCTAAATCGTCGGCTTGGCAGACGGCTGGTGTGTGTTGGTCGCTGCAATGAGCGGCGCGGTCTAACAGCGAACCGGTGCGGTCGTCACCCAAAGTAAACACGTTTTGCGTGCCCGCTTTGAAGGCGATTTTGCTGACCCAGCCGAAGTTGGCAGGACTGCATACGACGACGGATGGCTCGGCGTTGCCGACAAAATATTCGATTTCAGCGCTTTGGTAGGCGGTGTTGAGCGGCAAAAAAACGTAGCCTGCGCGTAATGTCGCCAAGTACAGCATCATGGCTTCGACTGATTTTTCAACCTGTACGGCGACACGCGCGCCTTTGGGTAAATCCAATGATTTCAACAAGTTAGCCATCATGGCGGTGGCGCGGTCTAGGTCGCGCCAGCTGTAGCTGAGGCTAGAACTTGGGCTAATATCGGCAGAAATGACGGATTCGACGGCGATGGCGTCTAGGTCTTTGGGGAATGCGGCGCGAAGTGCGGTGAAAAGGTTGTTGTTCATGGTGATTGTTTTTTCTTATTTCTATTTAAAAGCAATTTTTATCAATCCGTCATTCCCGCGCAGGCGGGAATCCACAAGCGCCACCATGGATTCCCGCCTGCGCGGGAATGACGAGATTTATCGCGGAATGATGGGAACGGGGTTTCTTGATTTATTCCTTAGGCCAATCGGGTTTACGTTTGAAAATAAAAGCGTTGATGCCCTCTTGGTGCTCTGAACTGTCGGCGTAGGCGTAAGGATTCTGGGTATTCAAGCCGCGAAATGTTTGTTTATTCAACCTAGCCGCCTGTGGTGCAAGCGCCAAAATGCGGTTGACGGACTGCAGGGCAGAATTCGCAACATCAGCATCTGCGACAACACGGTTCAAAAAGCCGCGCTGCAACATGGTTGGCGCATCAAGCACGGCAGCTTCCAGCAGCATTTCGCGGGCGGTGAGTTCGCCGACGGCGCGGATCACAACTTCGGCCTCTTTGGGAGCCATGGGGAAACCCAGCTTGGCAATCGGTGCACCAAACTTGGCGGATGCGCTTGCGACACGTATGTCACAGCAACTCGCCATTTCCAGCCCCGCGCCCATGCAGCTACCTTCAATCTGCGCGATGATGGGCACATCGCAGGCGAGCATGGCGTTTAAACCGCCCCACACATCGACTTCATGAAACTCACACAAACTGTCCTCGTCGAAACGAAAACTGGGGTATTCTGAAATATCGCCACCCGCGCTGAAAGCCTTCAAATCACCACAAGGTGCGCCTAATATAAGCACACAGCCAACGTTTTTATTGCCTGAAACGCTATTAAAAACAGAGCGCAATTGTTGCCACATGTGGCGCGACATGGCGTTGAGTTTGGCGGGGTTGGCTAGGGTGACAACCGCTAAACGTCCACCCTCGCCTTCATAGCGTAATCGAACTTCACCTCTATTCCGCTCGCCCTGAGCTTGGCTAAGGGTTTCGACAGAGCCTGTCCTGAGCCCGTCGAAGGGCTCAACCCGAACGGAATCTATTTTGCTTGGAGAATGCATTAGTCCAGTTTTGCACCAGAAGCCTTGACTACAGCAGCCCAGCGCTTGACTTCAGCGCTCACAAACGCGCCGAACTGTGCGGGTGTTTGCGCACCAAACTCAGCGCCGTTGTTCGCCCAAGCCAATTTAGCTTCGTCCGTTAAACCGGCTTTTTTGACCTCTTCGACAATGCGTGTTTGGACATCGGCTGGCGTACCTTTGGGTGCCCACAAGCCGTACCAAGTGGTGACGGTGTAGTCGGGCAAACCCAGTTCGCCAGCGCAGGGCACGTCAGGAAACGCAGGATTGCGCTTCAAGCCGGACACCATCAGCGCCTTGATACGGCCGCCCTTGATGTGGCCAGCTGATGAACCCAAACCGTCAAACATCATGTCCACATTGCCAGCCATCAAATCTTGCAACGCTGGGCCAGCGCCACGGTAAGGAATGTGGGTGATGAAGGTTTTGCTTTGCTGCTTGAACAACTCGCCCGCCAAATGGTGTGATGTGCCGCCGCCAGCAGAGCCGTAATTGAACGTACCTGGTTTCGCTTTTACAGCAGCTAAAAAGGCTTTGAAGTCGCCAGGAAACTTTTTAGGATTCACCACCAGTACTTGTGGCACGTTGGCTAAGAGCATCAATGGGATGAAGTCTTTTTCAATGTCGTAGTCCAACTTGGGGTACATGCTGGGCGCAATAGCGTGGTGCACCGCACCCATAAACAGCGTGTAGCCATCGGGCTGGGCTTTGGCTGCAATGCTTGCACCCAAAGTGCCGCCTGCGCCGCCACGGTTGTCGATGACCAGTTGCTTACCAACGAGTTTTGAAAACGCGCCAGACAATGGTCGCGCAAATGCGTCCGTACCACCGCCAGCTGGAAAAGGCACCACCAGTGTGACGGGTTTGGTCGGCCATGTGGATTGGGCGAATGTGAGCGTCGATGCGGGCAGCATAGCCGCAACGGCCGCTTGCATCACTGTGCGGCGCTTAATCAAAGTTTGTGTGGGGGTTTGTGTTTGATTCATGCTTGTCTCCTGGAGTTTTAGTTAATTAATTTATCAAATCGAAAGGAAAATATCTTTAAAAATAAATAAAGGTCAAATATACAAAGCTTCTATATCACCAGACACAGGTATTTTCCCCTGTGCCAGCATATTGCGGTGTTTGTCTAGGCGTTTCAGGTCATACAGATAATTCACCATCAAGCCGTAAGACTGCTTCAGCCCTTTGACGGAGGGATCGCCCGCCCAGTTTAAGCGCTCGATGCGTGCGCCGTTGCCTAAATGGAATCGAGCCACGGGGTCAACCGGCTCGCCATCGCGTATCTCCCGACCCAAGTAGTGGGCGGCACATGCTAGCAACACTTGAGCTATGGGAGATTTGGCATCCAACTCCAACACCTTGTCTAATGCAAATATCAAATGCTCAGCCGTGGGTGGCTGAAAGCCAACCGCTTTACCGAGCTTGGTCAATTCTTTCTCGTCCAACTGCTCAAGCATGGTTGCTGCATTTTTAGACAACCAAGCTTTGAACCCGGGAATGGGCGATAGCGTAGCGAAGGTTTTGAGCTTGGGAAACTCCGCCTTCAAAGTTTCGACGACGTTTTTAATCAAAGAATCGCCAAAACTGACACCACGCAAACCGGCTTGCGTGTTGCTGATGGAGTAAAAAATAGCGGTGGTGGATTTGTTCAAATCTTCGGCGTCGGCAGATTCGTCGAGCAAGGGCAAAATACTGCTGGCGATGTCGTGCAACAGCGCGACCTCGACGAAAATCAACGGCTCATTCGGCATGCGTGGGTGGAAGAAACCGTAACAGCGGCGGTCACTGTCCAGCCTGTTTTTCACATCGGCCCAGCTTTTGATGTCATGCACGGCTTCGTATTTGATGAGTTTTTCAATCAACGAAGCCGGAGAATCCCAGCTGATGCGGCGTAGCTCTAAAAAGCCCACATCAAACCAAGTGGAAAACATGTATTCCATCTCAGCATCCAAAGCCAGCAAGCGTTTGTCTGATTTGAGCGAAGGCAAAATCTCCGCCCGCATGTTGACCAAAAACTGGATGCCTTCTGGGAACACGCTGAAGCGCTGCAGTAGGCGGCGGCGTGGCGACACGGTACTTTTACGCAAACGCACTTCAGCCACTGCCTCTTCTGGCGTACCCACGGCGGCTGCAAATTTGGCTTGTGCGGTCTTTGCAACTTCTGGGTCGGCTTTGAAATGCTCACTCATCAACTGCCAGCATTCCCGCCTGTACTCAATGGGCGCTTTGGCATACCAATCGGCCACGCATTTGGCGCGTTTGCCGCCCTCCA
>JAAFJF010000066.1 GCA_013298815.1 Polaromonas sp.
GCTCATGCCCAGTGACAAAATACCCAGATGCGCATCCGGCTCGCGGAAAAACTCCGCCGTAAAGCGCAGCACGCCATAGCCAAAGAAAAACGCCGCCGACACTTGCGCCTCTTTGCGTTCTTTACGGGCATACAGCCACAGCAACACAAAAAGCAGCAAACCTTCCAGCAAAAACTGGTAAATCTGCGAAGGATGGCGAGGCGCATCACCATAGCCTCGAAACACCATGCCCCACGGCAGCGTTGGGTCAGCCAATCGCCCAGGCAGTTCCCCATTGATGAAGTTGCCAATCCGACCAGCAGCTAACCCTGTCGGCACGCAAGGCACGCCAAAATCAATCACCTGCCAAAACGGTTTTTTGCGCGAATAGGCGTACCACACCATTGCCACAATCACTCCCAACATGCCCCCATGAAAACTCATACCACCTTGCCAAACTGCAAAAATCTCCAGTGGATGCGACGCGTAATAGGCGGGTTTGTAAAACAAGCAGTAGCCAATGCGTCCGCCCAAAATCACACCCATGACACCTGCAAACAAAATGTCTTCAACATCGCGTTTTGACCATTTGCCAGCCGTATCGCCCGCTAGCCGCGCATAGGGTTGGTGCTTAAGCCGTCTAAAACCAAGCAACATGAACAAGCCGAACGCTGCTAAATAAGTTAAACCATACCAATGGATAGCCAAAGGGCCTAACTGAAGCGCAACAGGATTAATTTGTGGGTGAATAAGCATGGTTGTGATGTTATCAGTTGATGGAGTCATCCAAGACATTGATTTTACCCAGGCCTTTTTGACCTCAGCTGCTGTCCCTCTTGGGTCTGTTACCTCTTTTTGCGAATGGATTGCCAACTATTTCTCTAATTTGGACTTTCATTTACAAATAGCAGTCAATTAGATGAACATTAAGTATCAAACTACCTAGAATCCAAAAATCATGCACTCCGGCATGGTGCAAATACATTCAATTCAACTCAGAAACGTTAGGGAGATTCAACCATGTTTGACTTCATCATCCGCGAAGTTGCTTCACGCTTTGGGCTTGGCGACAAAGCTGGCCCTTTGGTACAAATGCTCTTAGCTTATATTACCAACAAGGACACGGGTGGTCTTGCTGGTTTCATGACAAAACTATCTTCTAGTGGTTTAGGTGATGTCTCCAAATCTTGGCTAGGTGGTGGCGCAAATGCATTGCCTGTCAGCGCATCACAAATCGAATCTTTGTTGGGTGAGCAAGGCGGCCTGCTGAATAATGTGACATCGAAACTGAGCATTGGTGGATCGACTGCCGCCTCTGCGTTGGGATTTTTGTTGCCATTCGTTATTGGCAAACTCACACCCGGAGGCACGGTTCCCAGCTCGTTGTCTGCAGATGTGATGGGATTTATCGCAGGTGGCGCTGCTGCGCTGACCAAAGGCGTCACCAGCACTGCTGGCGTAGCGGCTGGTGCGGCGGTTGGCGCTGCGGGCGCAGCAACTGTGGCAGCCAGTAAAGTCGTTGGTACAGCTGGACATGCTTTCAGCAGCGCTGCCAATGCAGGTGTTAGCGCCGCTACTGCTGCTAGCAGTGGTTTGATGAAGTGGCTGCCGTGGTTGGCAGCCGGTATTGCTGCTCTTTTCTTGCTTAGCTATTGCAACAAGGGCAGCGACGCAGCTAAACAAGCTGCGGATGGCGCTAAAAACGCTGCTGAAATGGCCGCAGCTGCAAAAACCCAACAGGATGCAGTCGCTAAAGCCAAGGCAGATGCTGAAGCTGCAGCTGCAGCCAAAAGCGCAGCAGACGCAGCAGCAAAAACGACTGCAGATACCGCTCCTGCAGGTTCTGGTTTGGTGACATTCACCCATGATGGCGCACCCGCTTTGAAGGTTTACTTTGACTCAGGCAAAACAGATGTTGCAACAGGTTTTGCAGATACCGCCAAAACATTGGTTGAGCACCTCAAAACCAATGCTTCCAGCAAGGCGGTGGTCTCTGGTTACAACGACCCAACTGGCAATGCCGCAGCCAACGCTGAATTGTCTAAAAACCGCGCAAAAGGCGTAGCAGCAGCCCTCAAAGCAGCGGGCATTGCTGATGACCGTGTCGTTTTAGAGAAACCCACAGACACAACAGGCTCAAACTTGAGCAACTCTGAAGCCCGTCGCGTGGAGGTGACGATTCGTAAGTAATCGCCCCTCAGCTAACGAAAAAGAAGGCTAAAACCTCCTTTTTTGCTTTTATTGGTACAAATACGACTATAACCAGCGTATTTACTGCCTAAACAGCTATTTATTTAGTAGCACTTTTCACCACACCCAGG
The DNA here is from genome assembly GCA_013298815.1 of Polaromonas sp. Classification (GTDB taxonomy): domain Bacteria; phylum Pseudomonadota; class Gammaproteobacteria; order Burkholderiales; family Burkholderiaceae_C; genus Aalborgiella. The sequence goes on from JAAFJF010000066.1 coordinate 2,301, forward strand.
ACTTTAAAGCTTTCTTATAATAAGAACATCTATATTCACAACAACCTGAACATGACCATCCTGAACCCACGCTCTAGAAACATCACCGAAGGCAAGTCTCGTGCGCCTAATCGCTCTATGTATTACGCCATGGGCTACGAAGAGGCGGATTTTAAGAAGCCTATGGTGGGCGTAGCGAATGGGCACAGCACGATCACGCCATGCAACTCTGGGTTGCAAAAGCTGACGGATGCGGCGATTGACGCGATAGAAGCGGCTGGCGGCAACGCGCAAGTGTTTGGGACGCCAACGATTTCTGACGGCATGGCGATGGGGACTGAGGGCATGAAGTACTCGCTGGTCTCCCGCGAAGTAATTTCTGACTGCATCGAAACCAGCGTACAAGGTCAATGGATGGACGGCGTGCTGGTGGTGGGCGGTTGCGACAAAAATATGCCAGGTGGCCTCATGGGCATGCTACGCGCCAATGTGCCAGCCATTTACGTTTACGGCGGTACGATTTTGCCGGGTTCGTACCAAGGCAAAGACTTGAACATCGTCAGCGTTTTCGAAGCCGTGGGCGAAAACGCCGCTGGCCGCTTGAGCGATGAAGATTTGCTGCAAATCGAGCGCCGCGCCATTCCTGGCCCTGGCTCTTGCGGGGGTATGTACACGGCCAACACCATGAGCTCGTCGTTTGAAGCGCTGGGTATTTCTCTGCCCTACTCGTCCACCATGGCAAATCCGCACGATGAAAAGCTCAATTCAGCCGCTGAATCTGCCCGTGTGTTGATCGAAGCCATCAAAAAAGACATCAAACCGCGCGATATCGTGACTAAAAAGTCCATCGAAAATGCTGTTGCCGTCATCATGGCGACCGGTGGGTCAACCAATGCTGTCCTTCATTTCTTGGCCATCGCCCATGCAGCGGGTGTGGACTGGACAATCGACGACTTTGAACGTATGCGCAAAAAAATTCCCGTGTTGTGTGATTTGAAACCATCTGGCAAGTATTTAGCAGTTGATTTGCACAAAGCTGGCGGCATTCCACAGGTCATGAAAACTTTGCTAGCTGCGGGTCTGCTGCACGGTGATTGCATCACCATCACTGGACAAACTATTGCTGAAGTGTTGAGTGAGGTTCCAGATCAGCCTCGCGCTGACCAGGACGTTATCCGCTCCATCGATAACCCAATGTACAAGCAAGGCCATTTGGCGATTTTAAAAGGTAACTTATCGCCTGAAGGCGCGGTTGCCAAAATCACTGGTTTGAAAAACCCTGTTATTACAGGTCCAGCACGCGTGTTTGACGACGAGCAATCCGCCCTGGCCGCTATTTTGGCCAATAGAATTGTGGCAGGTGATGTGATGGTATTGCGCTATTTGGGTCCCAAGGGCGGGCCTGGCATGCCTGAAATGCTGGCCCCCACTGGCGCGCTGATTGGTCAAGGTTTGGGAGAATCGGTTGGGTTAATCACCGATGGTCGGTTTTCAGGTGGCACTTGGGGCATGGTAGTTGGTCACGTTGCGCCAGAAGCTGCGGCCGGCGGCACGATTGCCTTCATTCAAGAAGGTGACTCTATCACCATAGATGCTAAACAATTGTTGTTGCAACTTAATGTGAGTGATGAAGAAATTGCCAAGCGCCGGGCTTTATGGACGGCGCCCAAACCACGCTACACACGTGGCGTGCAAGCCAAATTTGCGTTCAACGCTTCTAGCGCCAGCAAGGGTGCTGTGTTGGACAACTATTGATTAACTGATAGACTACCAAAGCTGCATTCGAGAGAAACTCTTGCGGCTCAAAACAAACTCAGCGCTTGTTTGACTTTTTGCTGTTGCCATTGCGGCTGCTCAAAGGCATGCCAAGCGCTCCTTTATTTTTATTGATTCGGTTTTGTCTACGAATCTCCATTTTCTTTTCTTGTTCTTTGATGGTGTAACCAGACCAATCTGCCCACCACCACCAAAGCACAGCAGCACCAAACGGCGACAACACCCACGTCCACGACCAATCAACCACAGGACTGATCGCAAGGTATTTACCAGCTAAAAGTAACAAGCCAAGACCTAAAAAATACATAATAATTGCTCCACGTCAACCAAAACACTAAAATGACGTTAGATTATGACTGACTGACTGCATTCAAAACTAAAATTACACAGTCATATTTGATTTTTACAAAATGAATAGGAATACGATGAAAAAACTACTTACTGTCTCATTCACGGCCATCGCCGCGTTTGCAGCATCAACACCAGTTATGGCTGATTTGAAACTAGCCACCGATAAAAATTGCATGGCCTGCCATTCAGTTGAAAAGAAAGTTGTAGGCCCTGCTTACAAAGACATTGCAAAAAAATATGCAGGTCAAAAAGATGCGGCTGATATGCTTGCTGGCAAAATACAAAAAGGCGGCGCTGGTGTCTGGGGGCCTATCCCTATGCCAGCCAATGCGCAAGTTAATGCTGCTGAAGCCAAAATTTTGGCGACTTGGGTGATGTCTTTGAAATAAAAATTGTTTCGCCCATCACCAAAAGCCTCGCATACTAGCCCTGCGAGGCTTTTTTACGCTCCAGGCCGCTCTACTTTGCCATTCAGACGCAGAGCGAACCGAGCAGGGTCGCCGCCATGAACAGGCGCGCTGTCTTTATAAGGCCAACCACCAAACTGAGTGCGCTGGTAGTCGTTGATAGCTTGGCGAATTTCGGCTTGGGTGTTCATGACAAATGGGCCATATTGCGCGACCGGTTCACCAATCGGGCGGGCTTGGAGCAGCAAAAACTCGGCTTCTTCATTGCCACCGTTGAATATTTCAGCTTCTGTGTCACCACGCAACTCGGCCATCACATAGCCCACGGCTTGCTCAGCAACGGTTACTTTACCGCCTTTGAAGCAATATAACTGGCGTTTTGTGCCCAACCCAGTAGCTTTTGGCAGCGTCCAACGCGCACCCGCTGAAAGCTTCAGCGTCAAAATGGCCAGATCGCTCTCAGCTTGTGATGCCCATGAATCTGGCGGTGGCGGCAAGGCTTTTGCGCCAACACTATCCATCAACGAACCAGCAATCACAGCGATTTCCGTTGTCTTGCCGTTCACATCGGTAGCCGTATGACGTGCGATTTTTTCGTTCCAAAGCATGGTGAAATGCGCCGGAACCATTTTACTTTTGGCGGGTAAATTCAGCCAGATTTGGAACAGTTCAAGCGGATTTGCCTTGGTCTCATCCATCAGCGGAAACATCTCTGAATGCACGATGCCACCACCCGCCGTCAGCCACTGCGTGTCGCCTCCGCCGAATCGAGCGGTCGCGCCTAAGGAATCGGAATGGTCAATCAGCCCTTTGCGCACGATAGTGACCGTCTCAAACCCTCGGTGCGGATGCGAAGGAAAGCCTGGCACAGTCTGCCCGTGGTACATGCTCCAGCCGTCTTTGCCGCTGAAATCTTGCCCGATTTGCCGCCCTACCAACGAGGCATTAGGCGCCATGTTGCCATTGCTCGCCGGGTATTTGTCGTCGTGGTAAACGCAAAACAAAAACGGATCCATCGTCGGCCACGGCGTTGGGCTGGGGCCTAGTGGGTGGATATTGATGACAGGGTTTGGGCTTTTATTGAGATTTAACATAGTTTGATTATATGTTTCTCAACGAAATGCTGCCAGAGCCCTAAAATATGGCATTAAATGGCTCTAGCCAGCGTATTTATTGCCTTAGCAGCTATAAAAAATATAGTAAATACCAGCTACCCCGTCGCTACGCGCCACCCCTTATAAAGAAGGGGAATGAATACCAAAGCAGAAAATTCCCCTTCTTTAGAAGGGGTGCCCAACGGGCGGGGTAGCGCCCCTTCCCTCGATTCAGCCCTAAATCTTCTCCGCCAACTGCACCAAAATCGCCGGATTCTCTAACGTTGATGTGTCTTGCGTGATTTCTTCGCCTTTGGCAATCGAGCGCAACAAACGGCGCATGATTTTGCCGCTGCGGGTTTTGGGCAGGTTGTCACCGAAGCGGATGTCTTTGGGCTTGGCAATCGGGCCGATCTCTTTCGCCACCCAAGCGCGCAGCTCGTTGGCGATTTTGACGGCTTCGTCGCCGGTGGGACGGCTACGTTTGAGCACGACGAAGGCGCAAATTGCTTCACCGGTCAAATCGTCAGGACGTCCCACCACAGCGGCTTCCGCGACCAAGTGGGCGCAAGAGACCAAGGCGGATTCGATTTCCATCGTGCCCATGCGGTGGCCAGAGACGTTCAGCACGTCGTCAATACGACCCGTGATACGGAAGTAGCCACGGTCAACGCTTCTGACTGCGCCGTCACCAGCCAAGTAAATCGTGCCGCCCATTTCTGCTGGGAAGTAAGCGGATTTGAAGCGCTCAGGGTCGTTCCAAATCGTACGAATCATGGAAGGCCATGGGCGTTTAACGACCAACATACCGCCTGAACCGTTAGGCATATCGTTACCCACTTCGTCCACAATAGCTGCCATGATACCTGGCAGTGGCAAGGTGCAGCTGCCTGGAACCAAAGGTGTTGCACCTGGTAGCGGCGTCATCATGTGGCCGCCAGTTTCGGTTTGCCAGAAGGTGTCGACAATCGGGCAACGCTCGCCACCCACGTTTTTGTAGTACCACATCCAGGCTTCGGGGTTGATAGGCTCACCCACGCTGCCCAAGATGCGCAAGCTGCTCAAATCTGAACGATCTGGGTGCACCGTTGCATCACCTTCAGCCGCCTTGATAAGGGAACGAATAGCAGTAGGCGCGGTGTAAAAAATCGTACATTTGTGCTTTTCAATGGTTTGCCAAAAACGGCCTGCGTTCGGGTAAGTTGGCACGCCCTCAAAGATAATTTGGGTTGCGCCAGCTGCGAGTGGGCCATAGGCAACGTAAGTGTGACCAGTGATCCAGCCGATGTCTGCTGTACACCAAAAGATGTCTGACGGTTGCAAGTCAAACGTCCAATCCATCGTCAACTTCGCCCACAGCAAGTAGCCGCCAGTGGAATGTTGCACGCCTTTTGGCTTGCCGGTTGAACCGGAGGTGTACAAGATAAACAGCGGGTGCTCTGCGCCCACGGGCACAGGTGCGCAAACTTCGCTTTGGCCATTCAAGGCTTCGTCAAAGGTTTTGTCGCGGCCAGCGACCATATTGCAAGCAGTGGCTGTACGCTGGTAAACAAACACTGTTTTGATAGATTCGCAACCACCCATCGCCAAACCTTCGTCCACAATGGCTTTAAGCGGCAACTCTTTACCGCCGCGCATTTGGTAGTTGGCAGTAATCACCGCCACGGCACCTGCATCAATAATGCGCTCTTGCAGGGCTTTGGCTGAGAAGCCGCCAAAGACCACACTGTGTGTTGCGCCAATACGTGCGCAGGCTTGCATGGCAATCACGCCTTCTAGGGTCATTGGCATGTAAATCAACACGCGGTCGCCCTTGCTGATGCCATCGGCTTTCAGCGCATTGGCAAATTGGCTGACGCGAACCAACAGCTCTTTGTAGGTGGTTTTGGTTGCGACGCCGTCATCGCTTTCAAAAATAACCGCTGTCTTATTCTCAACCGGCGTACCCATGTGCTTGTCCAAGCAATTCGCGGAAGCGTTCAGCTCGCCATCGTCAAACCATTTGTAAAACGGTGCGTTTGATTCGTCCAAAGTCTTGGTGAAAGGCTTGTTCCACAGCACATTTTCACGCGCCAAACGCGCCCAGAAGCCTTCGAAATCTTTGTCAGCTTCCGCGCACAGGGCGTTGTAGCCTTCCATGCCTGAGATGCGGGCCGCTTTTTGCTGCTCTTCTGTGGGAAAGAAAACGCGGTTTTCGACCAAGTTGGATTCGATAGCTGATGTAGGTGCGCTCATGGGTTTTGTCTCCGATAAGTTATAACGATGCTTCTAGAACTGAACTAGACTTATATTTAATCCGAAACGCTTGGCTTTATTTGTTCTGCGTCAAGAATATGCGTAATGTGAGGGTTTGTACTTACAAAGGTCTGACTGAAACGAAACTTACAGCTTTGTTTGAATGGTTCATAACTGTCATAAAATTCGAATGCTATTTCGATAAACTAATTTTATGCCTACACCTAAACACACATCCTCAAGCACTGACGTTTCTAAAATGCAATTTCTGCCCAATATGATATTTGCCAGCCGCTGGCTGCAAATGCCGCTCTACTTAGGCTTGATTTTGGCGCAAGGCGTCTATGTTTGGCATTTTTTCATCGAGCTTTACCACCTAGTATTCGCCGCTTTTGGCAGCCAGCCGGATGTTGTGGCTTTGGTCACCAGCATCGGCTATAAATCAGATGTACCAGTCACAACACTCAACGAAACCATCATCATGCTCGTCGTTTTGGCGTTGATTGATGTGGTGATGATCTCGAATTTGCTGATCATGGTCATCGTGGGCGGCTATGAAACTTTCGTCAGCCGCATGAATTTGCAAGACCATCCAGACCAACCAGAATGGTTGTCACACGTGAACGCGAGTGTTTTAAAAGTAAAACTAGCCACGGCGATTATTGGCATCTCCTCCATCCATTTACTCAAAACTTTCATCAACGCCGCCAATTACACAGAGCAAGTGCTGATGTACCAAACGATCATTCACATCGTGTTTTTAATGTCAGCCATGGCGATTGCTTATACGGACAAGTTGATGTCTGGCTCGGGCAAACATTAAAACGCACAATTTGCCAAACTTTGAATGCTGACTGGTCAAACACATACCGTCGCTTTCAAAGCGCCTTGTTGGCTATACGCCGGCAAGGGGGCTTGGTATTTTGTAACATTACCGCCTGAAAGCGCCGCAGAGATTAGCTACTTTTCAAAAGCGCTTAATGGTGGTAAGCGCGTGGGTTGGGGCTCGGTGCGAGTCACCGTGCAGATAGGTGCGACCGTCTGGCAAACCTCCCTATTTCCTGACAGTAAAAACAAAAGCTATTTACTGCCACTTAAAGCTGCCGTGCGAAAAACGGAGAACATCATCGAAGGCAAATCCATCGAAGTTAAGGTTTCTTTGCCGATGCCTTGAATCGTCACTTTAAATTATCACTTTAAACCGTCACACTAAATAGTCAGCGTTAAGTTGGCTGACTTGGTTAAACTTAACTGCTAACTTCAAAACTCCCCATTTACAAACTCCGTCAAACTCATCTACCGCTCTCATCCTGCTAAGACCATGACTACAACCGCCAACTCCACCTATATTCGACAAGCCGACCTGATTGAATCCGTCAGCGCAGCCCTGCAATACATCAGCTACTACCACCCAGCGGACTACATCGCCCACCTCGCCCGCGCTTACGAGCGCGAACAAAGCCCCGCAGCCAAAGACGCGATTGCCCAAATTTTGACCAACAGCAAAATGTCTGCTGAAGGTCATCGCCCGATTTGCCAAGATACGGGCATCGTTAACGTGTTCCTCAAAGTGGGCATGAATGTGCGTTGGGATGGCTTTGACGGCAGTCTGGACGATGCCGTCAACGAAGGCGTACGCCGTGCTTATAACCACCCCGACAACACCCTGCGCGCCAGCGTGGTGGCTGATCCGCAGTTTGAGCGAAAAAACACCAAAGACAACACGCCAGCCGTTATCTTCACTGAAATCGTGCCCGGCAACACTGTCGAAGTGACTGTGGCGGCTAAAGGCGGCGGCTCAGAAAACAAAAGCAAGATGTACATGCTGAACCCTGGCGACAACGTGGTCGACTGGGTGCTCAAAACCGTGCCTACCATGGGCGCAGGTTGGTGTCCGCCGGGCATGCTGGGCATCGGCATTGGCGGCACAGCCGAAAAAGCGGTGCTGATGGCCAAAGAAAGCCTGATGGACGACATCGACATGTATGAGCTGCAAGCCAAACAAGCCAGCGGCGCAGAACTCTCAAACGTCGAAAAGTTGCGTTTGGAGCTGTGCGAAAAGGTCAACGCTCTTGGCATAGGCGCACAAGGTTTGGGCGGCTTGACCACCGTGCTGGACGTCAAAATCAAGATGTACCCCACCCATGCTGCCAGTAAACCGATTGCCATGATCCCCAACTGCGCCGCCACCCGCCATGCGCATTTCGTCATGGATGGCAGCGGCCCCGTTTACCTAGACCCGCCAAGCTTAGACTTGTGGCCAGACGTGAAGTGGACGCCCGATTACGTGAAGAGCAAAAAAGTCGACCTCAACACCCTCACAAAAGAAGAAGTTGCCAGCTGGAAACCTGGCCAAACTCTGCTGTTGAACGGCAAAATGCTGACCGGCCGCGACGCTGCCCATAAACGTATCCAGACCATGCTCGCCAAAGGTGAAAAACTGCCCGTGGACTTCACCAACCGCGTGATCTACTACGTAGGCCCGGTCGACCCCATCAAAGGTGAAGCCGTCGGCCCAGCAGGCCCCACCACCGCCACCCGCATGGATGGCTTTACCGAGATGATGCTGGCCGAAACCGGCCTCATCAGCATGGTGGGTAAAGCCGAGCGCGGCCCCGTTGCTATTGAAGCCATCAAAAAGCACAAAAGCGCCTACCTCATGGCGGTGGGTGGTGCGGCCTATTTGGTCAGCAAAGCCATCAAAGCAGCCAAAGTCGTTGGCTTTGCAGACCTTGGCATGGAAGCGATTTACGAATTTGACGTGGTAGACATGCCAGTTACCGTCGCCGTAGATTCAGGCGGCACCAGCGCCCACATCACCGGCCCAGCCGAGTGGGAAAAACGCATTGCCACAGGCGAGTTCAAAGGTATTTCCGTCAAATCAAGCTAAGCAGTTAATTAACCGATTAGTTAAATTAGACCGTGAATTCCAATGCGCCTATCGGCGTTTTTGACAGCGGCATCGGCGGCCTGAGCATCTTAAAAGCTCTGCGCGCTGAGCTGCCGCACGAATCTTTCGTCTACATCGCCGACAGCGGCAACGCGCCCTATGGCGAAAAAGGCGACGCCTTCGTCATAGACCGCTCCCGCGCCCTCACCCGCACCTTGCTAGCAGACTATGGAGTTAAAGCCCTAGTTGTTGCTTGCAACACCGCAACTGCTGCTGCTGCCAAGGTGCTGCGAACAGAATTCCCCGATTTACCACTGGTAGGCGTAGAACCCGCCCTGAAGCCCGCCGTCCAACTCAGCCAAACCCGCAAAATCGGCGTGATGGCGACGCGCGGCACGCTGGAAAGCGCCAAGTTTGCCGCCTTAAAAACCTCTTTAGAAGACCAAGCCGAGTTCATCATCCAGCCCTGCGACGGCTT
>JAAFJF010000067.1 GCA_013298815.1 Polaromonas sp.
AATTAATGTCGATTGCTTCGCTAAATGGGATTGCCGTCATAGCGGCAAGCAGAACTGAGGCGAGAATAGTTGCGGCTAGAGTTTGGAGATCTTCGATCACTACTTTATTCATAATTTTCCTTTAGAATTATTTCGATGGCGACGCAAGTATTGAAGCCGTTTTGCAGTGTCCATTGGTTAAATCCGACTGACAGCTCAAAAGCGTCCCTTTCGGTAGTAAAACCTGTCCAGCATCATTTTGCGGTAACGTCTTCATCCACTCTTGAGTAGCTGGGTCGACTGAAAGGTCAATAGTTGAATCTAAAACCTTTTCAGGCCTCGGCCATAAGGTGAACCAAATAGCAAAAACAAACAAAGCACCTATGACCGCAGAGCCTAACCTCGACCAGAAAAGCGCTACTGAACGAGGTTCAAAATTTGAATTCATGTATTTCATTTCCTTCTAAGAATTGTTGGCTTTAATCAGGTAGTCAACAACTACGGCCTTAGCTTCATTTGGCAACTCGGTAGCGTCAATCATCAGGTCTTGATCGTTTGTTTGAACGGGCTGCTCGAAAAAATGTGCATGACCTTGGCTGTCTTTTGAAGCGGCTTTAAGTGCCGCAAAACCAGCGAATTTACTCTTGCGCGTTACGCCGATCACTTCAACCATGGGGACACCTGACGCTATCAGCGCCTGCGCTTCTTGGTCTGAAAGTATTTTGTCCATGATTGAGTTATTTGAGTTATTTGGGTTGTTTTTTGATTTGAGCGTACTCCGCTTCGGTCAGTTGGAATGCCGCTTTGTATTCGGCTTGCCGCTCAGGCGTATAGATAGTGGTCATGCCTGTGCGGGTTTCTCCAAGGATTACACGATTCCCTGAATGAACACCCTCAATATTTGGATTAATGCGAAGCTCAGGTGTGTCTTCAATTTTGATTGTGCGGGTATTCATAAGTTCTTTTCCTTTAAAAATTGTTTGCCTGAACTGGAGACTTTTCAAGTAAACCCAAGTCAAGCAGGGCTGCGTTTACTTGCTGCGGAAAATCCGGTTGATTTCGATGCTTTACTGATGCATCAGCTATCTGCTGAATCGCCAATACGCACCATTTTCGGTCGGGAGCAGGCCGCCGCTCCATACAGGTTTTATATGTTTCTACTACCATCTGGTGTGCTGGAATAAAGCTACGCAAATTACCCGAACTCACGGGTTGCTTTTGAGGCATGGACTCAAAGAGCAAACCAAACAACCAAACAAAAACAACCGATAAGATCGCAAGTGGTATGAGACTTAGAACTGTAAAATTACGCTTCACAAATTTCCTTGCGTTATTTGTGCCGCGCAACATGCGAAGCAACAATTGTTTTTATTGAATCCGCAAGTGCTAATGCTTCGTCTGGTTGAAGCCAGCGCCCTTCGCCCCTGTAGCCTACCCATATCAGATCATCGTGCGGGCGCAAACCCGTTGAGGTAGCATCTGTGATTGAAAAGCCTGCTACTTCCGCCGTTTCGTGTTCAAAGTATTCACGCTTATATTTTGTGTCGGCCATTTTAGGTTCAGCAATAGCAACTTTGAAACCTTGACCCCTGGCCGCATTGTTCATTGATGTCCATTTTTTTAAGTCTTCTTGAGTTTCATTACTCGTTATTGGGTGTGAGGCAATCATCTTCGACGCAACAGCATCAAAGTTTAATTCTTTGGCTAGCGATGAGTTTTGAGTCTCAAGAGTTACAACGATATCTAACAAATATTCCGAAATGTCGCGCGGAAGCGAAACGGTCACCAACTCACCATCAATGGTGTAAATATCCATCAAAGCGGCATCATCTCTGGGATCTCCGATTGAATACATACCCTTTTTCGTAAGATATTTTTCGCATTCATCTCCCAGAACGCCAACTTGATTTTCAGAACCTGACATGCGTCTTTTCCTTTAAGCTGATCGAATTGAAGTCCAAAATCCAGCCGCATAACAGCGTTCTGTTTCAAAGACATCACCGTTAAATGTTGTGGCTTTTACGCCAACATAGAGATTACCAGCATCAATAATGGCATGAAAATCTGTTCCAATTACTTTGTCTTCTGTGCCGTTAGCCAATCCAATTGAAAACGGGCTTTGTAAAAATATATTTTTAATATTCATTTTGAGTTTTCAGTAAATCAGTCTTCAAAAAGCACAGCCAAACGCGCAAGCGCGTCATCAATAACTACTAGCGGTGCGCGTTCAATCTTCTTGGCTTTTCTGGCTTCTAAATCCATCATGCGAATTTTATTGACCACTGCAACTCCTTGCGTTTTGCAGCCTGTACCCATTAACGGCACTGCAAAACCTTGATTTCTTGAAAGGTTTGCACCCTGAGTAATCGGGGCAACAAGCACATCGCCCAAACGATTAAATTTACTTGTCGTCAAAACCAATGCAGGACGCAATACGCCCTGCATTTCTCGACCTGCCACGGGTTCAAAATTAACTAGCACAATGTCACCACGCTCAAAAACGGTCATTGAATGACCTCACGGCCTACTGGGTTTGCTTCGTCCCATATGGCTAAGTCTGCTGGCTGCTCGGCGCTCATGTCGCACTGCGCAACTAATTCGTCGAGCGTGTAGCGACGCTTTGGGGAAAGCGTCAATGTCCCGTCTTTGGTTTTTCCAAGCGTCAAGGCTTGGCCGGCTTTAAGCCCTAATTCCCGCAAAAGACCTGGGGGGAAAGATAGCGCTGTGCTGTTCCCGAATTTGCGTAATGTGAGTTCCATTTACCTACTCCAAGTTAAACTATGTTTTACGAATTATATCATTGATTTTAAAAAATGTACAACATAATTTAACTCAAGCCGCATCTTTGAACGGGCAATTTTTGAATTTCAAAATCCCAAAAAAACACCCCCTGAACCGCTTGCGCAGCTCAGGGGGGTCTAATTTGTCAGTAGCTTAAAGTATTTCGCTTCAGCCTACTAACTGCTTGGCCAATGCCACCTCGATGGAATCTCCATCTTGGTTGAGCACATCCAAGCCAGAATCAGGCATGTCGCCCGATGTAGATTGCGATACCGCAATCTTCTTGGCCATCAATTTCAGGCAATCCGCTTGCGCAGTACCCTCATAGCCCAAGAAAATCACTTTCACATCCTGTCTTTGACCAATCCGCCAGCTCCTGCGAGCTGCTTGCATCATGGTGTACACGTTGTAGCCTGTTTGCATGAACACGATGGTTGGAAACTCCAACATGTCCAAGCCAGTTTTGACCAACTCTGGGTTGGTAATAATGACATCGACACCGCGTTCTACCTGATCGGCAAGCCAGTCTTCACGCTTGGCCGCCTCGACCGATGAACGCAGAACAGCCGTTTTGAAGCCTTCTTTGTCCAGCAATGCCTTCAGCCGTGCCATCGTGTCGCGTGTGCCTGTGTACGCTGTGTACACCAACACCCTACGACCCGCTGCGCGCGCAATCCTGCACTGATTAAGCAGTTCGCGCTCTTTAGGCATGGTTTCCACGTCGCTGTACATGCTTGGTACGCATGCCAGCATCTTCTTTGTCCGTGGGTGATAGACGTTTTCATCTCTGAAAGCGCAATCTGGCCAAGCCAACAAGACGTTGAGCACCACCCCCATGAGTGTGTGATCGCCTGATTTCAGTGCATCCTTCAAGAAATCGCGTAGTGTTTTAGCCAATTTTGTATAGGCAAAACGTTGCAGCTCATCCATAGGGACAGGAATAAACTCTTCGACATAGGGCGGCAACACGTTGCCTTTCAAGTCTTTGAGCTTCAAAAATGCCGTGATTGGCACGACGTAGCGCATGATGCCCTTGGGGCCAAAGCCTGGACCTTTGTGCGTATTGCGAACCATCCTGCTGCCTCGCGCCGTGCGGTGCGATTCAGTGGTCGATTCCTTGTACACATCAATCAGAACCCCATGCTCACGCATGAAGCCTTCAGCACCAGGGCCTATCGAACCCCGTTCGTTGTAGGTAAAGCCATCTTCAATCATGGCCGCTGGGTTGAGGCGATACAGCAAATGAAACAAGTCATCGGCATAACCACCCATCAACGTGCCTGTCAGTAGGATGGTTTTTTTGACCTGTGATGCCAAAACCGCCATCGCCTGACCCTGAGCTGAACCTTCGTTCTTGTACTCATGGCCTTCGTCCACCAACAAACAACCGAAGTAGCCTTTTGGCAAGTAACGCTTGATGAACTCGGTAGGCTGGTAGCCACCTTGCCCAAATGAGACTTCTTGGTTGCCCAAAAAGCGCTCCATGCGCTTGGCACTTCTGTCGTTAAACAGAAATTCACCATCCTTGTCCATCAGGTTTAGAAAGTTGTGAATATTGTCTTCCAACATATTCGCCAACATGGCTTCACCGAAGGTCTCCACCAAGCGATCAGCAGTACGCTGACCGATGGTTGGGATCTGTTTCAACGCATCACTGACTTGCTCACGCTGCGTTTTATCCTGCATTTGGCCACGGTCAAGCGTCCAAAGTGGGGATTTACAGTGCTTGCAAGCACGCCGACGTCCGTCTAAAAAGGCTTTCGCCGCATGAGTTTGAACTGGATTCCTGTCTTCGTCCTCAATCACGGTACCGCAGCTCGTACAAGCCGCAACACGCAAGTGCTGAGTCAGTTGACCGTCACCGACTGTTAACAAACGAGTCATGTACGCAGGTGTCCAGTTGAACCCCATACGCATACGAACCCGTCCCAAGATAAAAAACTCAGGATGCTCTGGTGAATCGTGCATATCACGAAGCAGCAACAGTTTGCGCAAAGTGTCAGCGCCATTAAGCACCCATACCTTGGCATGTGGCACGGTCTGGATGATTTCACGCCGCCATTTGTAAACCAAATGAGGCGGTGCAATCACCAAACAACGCTTATAACCATTTTTGTGCAAGGCTGCAGCTGCTGCTATGCCCATCATGGTCTTTCCTGTTCCCATCTCGCCGTTGATAACCGCCGCAGGCTGGTGTGCCGTGGCCAACAACGTGCATACAGCATGAACCACCTCACGTTGCTCCCCAAAGGGTGCTCTGAGTAAACCGTCCATAGTCTTGTCCCAGCCCACGCTGTTTGGACTTGACTTCTGACCGGTGTAAACCGCTGGATTCTGGCTGTTAACCGCATCCAGCAAGCCTTCGCCAAACTGGTCGATAAATGCGCTTAAAGGCAAAATTTGCTCTTGCAATGCGCCAGGCGTAGCTGAACCTTGCAGTTCATCCAGCAAAGCATCATCCGCTGCAGCAGTATCTTGACTCTCAATCACACTCATATTTCCAGCTTTTCTTTCTTTCAGTTCACGTAAGGTAATAGGTATCCAGTTCAGGTCTAAGGCAGCGCCAATATCGTCAGATGTCAGTTCTTCAATGCTGATGTAGCCAAGTTCACCGCCATCGTTGAAGATATCGGCCAATCCAAACGCCTGAGTTGTACCAGAGCCTGTCTTGTCCTTTTCTGTGATGTACCAGTTAGCACCGCCTAGTTCGTAATGTAAATAAATGACGGCTTCGTCGTATTTGCCATCTTGCTGGTAGGTCTTAGGCATGGTTTTGATAATGGCATCAATTCGTTTGAACTGAGCCTCAAAACCTGCATGAAAACCACTGCGTGTGCTATCGACATAGGTCTCGCGCATCGCATCTGAAATAAAATTGGAAGCCCACATGCCATCAATCACATCAATGAGTGATTGTTGTGCCGCTGTAACTTCCCAAGTGACTTTAAAACTCATATTGCTCTCCAGTAATGAAAATGAGAGGTGCAATAGTCCCTTGAGGGCGTTTTGCACCCCAAGGGTTGAAAATTAAAAAATCAAAATGAATTCACCCATGCCCTTTCGAGCACAGGTAAATCTTAGTTGCCTAAGCGACCTTAGCTGCGACTTGGCCAATCAGCGATGAAATGACATCCCAATTGCAACCCATGCCCGCATCATGGTCACTTTTGATACGCTGTAATACCCAAAATGCCTGTTCATCATTGATCTCAATGTCGTCGTCTTCAGCCTGCTGATAAACGTCTTCAATGCACCAAAGAATCAAACACTTGCGTTCAGACAGTGCGACTGCTTTGTCCAGTTCTCCTTGCGTAAAACCAGACAATTCAACGCCCATCTCACCAAGTTCGTAGGCCACCTCTTTTGTAAGAAGTCGCGGCGGAACAAGTAAAGGTAATTCTTCGGCTTCAAATGACAATGGATTCTCATAGTCATCAAGCATCACAAAATTATCAGCTTCTTGCCTTGCATAAGCTTGAGCATGGATGCCAACGTTTCTGTACGAAGACAGCGTGTTTAGAACTAGGTTTTCAAATTGACTGACAGTCAAATCGTCCCCTGTGTTGTTCAAAGTTACCAGGATACGCAATACATCTTCATGATCGCGAACGCCAATGGTGATGTGATCAATGTTTTCAAGCATACCTAACCTCCTGTGTATTAATTGGCAACAAAACCGTCTGCGCTGCGTCAGCTTGCAAAAACAGTTTCCCGTCTTTAATTAGCTGGCTCACCACGTTTGGAAAGTCTTCTGTCAAAGCAATCCTAAAAGCTTGCATATCTCCCAACGGTTTAGAAAACCGTGGGTTGTACTCTTCACTTGTTGTTTTGCCCATCTCGAATACCATGTCACGCCACACCTCATGAAGCACTGTGTCGCGCCAATGTGGCAGAAGTGGAATAGAAGCTAGATGCACAATCGTTGCCCAAATCCGTTCACGAATGTCCGAATTTGATGGTTCAGAGTTGCTAGAGCTACCTGAGTTAAAACGATCTACAAGCCAAGCAGACCGTGAACCTTTATCGGGCTCACGAATAGCAGGGTCATAAATCCACACATGCGTCATGTTGCCGAATAGCTTTCGCTTAGGCAGCCGACCTGTGTGCTTATCCAAACGCTTAGGATCACCAACCATCACCGCATGGCTTTCGCCAGCGTGATCGCAAGTGCCCTTGAGTGTCAACTCAGACAAACTGTGGTTGTCACTGAGACTGAGCTCCATACGCGCCATCAATTCCTTGACAGCGGTATCGCGCCCGAAGGCGCTTAGGAACATCAGTTGACCAGCTTCATTACGAACGCAAGCGTCCACAAATACATCGCTAACTTGTTGGATCTGATACATATCATGCCTCCACTTTGTTATCTAAAATCGTAAATGAATCTGCTTTTGGAGCCTCAGGTTTCGCATAGAAATCATTTGCCTTTTGAACAAAATCAGGTAAATGAAACAATGCAACGTTATGTTGCTGCTGAACCAGTTTTTCTGACAAACGAGTAATCGTCTGAGATTGAAACAGGTAGCTGAAATCACCGCCGCCGGTACCAAAATCATAGGCATGTCGCAAGCTCCTGTAGCCTTCGCATTGCTCGAACCAATGTGCTTGCACACGGGTTACTAAACGTCCTGAAGAACGGTAAGTTGAAATAACCAAGACTTGCTTGGCGTTGAGATCGACTTCGGTTTTGGCTTGGTGGCCACTACTTTTGTCGTGAGTGTAAAAAGTTTTCATGAAAAGCTCCTAAGTAAAAAAATAGCGAGCCTTTCCCCTGCGGGTGAAGCCCGCTAGGGTTGATATAAAACGTTCAAAGTAAATTCCGATGCTGCTTCCAGCACGACGGCCTGCCTATCCTGCGATAGGTTGGAATTGCCGCGACACTTTCAGGGCGCTGGCAAGCCAGCTTCAACAAGACCATCAACACACCTTTCGGTGTGTCTAGGTTTCGGCTATTTAAGCCTCTTCAGTTGTTGTTACGTTGACGTTGAAATTGTTTAGATAAACAATTGAGTCTCCATGGGCACTATCACCTTCATCGATTTCAATACTGCCGCCTAATCGGGTTTGAATACCTTTCTCAAGCTGTCCAGCAGTTACTTCCATTTCGTCTAGTTCGCGCTGTGTAATTTCGATTGAAATATTCATAAATACTCCGTATGTTGTTAAACCATAAATCCATCGTATTGACGGATTGGTGAATCATCAGTTTGCAACTCATCAAATTTCACTTCGATGCCGTCATTCTTTAAAGCTTCTAATAGCAATGGAGCATCACAATCCTCTTCGAGATATAGTAAATTTCCACGCATATAAGAGCAAAACGAGATTTGCACATACTTCTCACGTAAATGCAGTTTCGCCAGAGATTTGCTAACTTCTAGCCATCCATGTGCTGGATCACTATGAAATTTCAAAGTGATTTCTTTGTTTGTAGGAGTCGTACTCATTACTGTCATTTCTCGGGAACAACTTCCAACACCTTGAACAAGGGCGCGAGTTGGGACTCAAACACCTTGATCGCAGCATCTTGGTCAACTGCTTTGAAAAAGCTGTCAGCTATTGATTCGGCTGATTTTTCTGGTGTGCTTTTGAACTTAATACTCGCACTGCAAAGTCCGAAGTTTTCGGGTTTTACAGTAAAAGTTACCATCGGGTTGTCATCGTCATCTACATCATTCACAACAAGAATTTGTTGATCGTTATGGAGAAATAGTTTTGCAAAGTCAGACATAATTTTTCCTTAAATAAATTATTGAATAGTTACTAAATTGCCATACATCGCCCCTGGCGAAAAGTCGATGGCTCGAATCGTTGGTACAAACCGGTCAGTGTGGGTGCGTACTTCTCGTACTTCACCTTTTTTGCCCGTTTCCTCAAACGTAGTTTTAACAACCTTGTCTTTGTGGGTGTCTCCTTTGATTAAAAGAACACGTCCCACCTTCGAGGTCACGATGCCCGATACCTGCCCAGCTGCTAAAGCCAGTGCCAAGTGCCAGTTAGATAAAGCCCGCAGGGGAGGGCGGTGCTTCTTGTTGATCGACCCGAAATACGAGTTGAATTGTGGCCACAACGTTTCACGTTGCCATGTATTCAGTTCCTGGTTAAGTTCCTCTGCTGAGACTCGCGCTACTACGAAGGCGGGCGTTTCTTTGCATTCTGGAATCTCATACTTCGGTCCTGACCAGTATTCGGGCATCTCGGGCGGCAGTTGGCCAAGACCAACAGCTTCGAGCTGCTCAACGATTTTGGTATCAAGTCGGTCTGACTTTCGTTTGATTCCAAAAATTACACACTGTTTGAACTGCTGTTCTGGTGCCATGAAAACGCGAACATCACGGTAGCTCTTGGCGATCATCGTGGCAAATTCATTGTCCAGCACATAATGCGGGACGATGAGTACCAAAATACCGTCAATAGCTAGCCAAGGGTGGCTGCGCTGAAAAAAGACCTTCTCAAGCCGTTTCCGACCTGTTGTTGTCTCAGACAGTGATGCTTTGTCTGCCACCAAATCACCGTAAGGCGGATTCAGGAACAGCAAACCGAAACTGCGCACCTTGATTGTCATGTCGTTCACATCGCTGTGAGCCACCACGTCTAGCAAGGTTTTTGCGTGCCAAGCACGCTCTGCGTTGTATTCCACGCCGTAGGCTTGAACACTAGCGCCTGCTTCACTCAAGCAATGCTTGATTTCAGCCAGTGCCGTGCCTTCGCCGCAACATGGGTCTAAGAGCGCCAGATTCGAGCTGGTGAAGTCAAGCGCACTGAGAGTGCGCTCCACTGTCCCAGCGTCGGTTGGGTAGTAGCCATTTTTTGCAAAATTATTCGCTAAGCGCGAAAACATCAAAGCCATGGGAGTCTCCAATCAAAAAAATGAGCGGTAGACCCCCTTGCGGGAGTTTCCCGCTGGGGTTGGTTAAATTGTCGAAATTTCGACGTTAATTATGTTTTATTAGCTAAACGCCATACTTGATTCAAAGAATCAAACGAATAGCCAACCTCTTTCAATCGACCAATCTGCATACGGAATTTAACGCGCTCTACAGTTGTATCCAGTTCAATCGCAGCATCTCGATTTTTAAAGTTCGTGTATAGCTCGACGCCAAACAATTCCTCATCTGGGTCAGTAGCCTCTGCTTTGTCAAGATTTTCTGAGTTAGCTGCTTCAGGTTCAGGCATAGATGATTTCTCATCTTGAGCGGATTCCGAAATCGCTGGTTCAGTAGAAATTGGTTTATCAGCTGCCACAGGAATGTCGATTGCGTCTGGTTCTGCTTGGGCACTAGGCGCTTCTGCTGGACCATCATTCTCTTCAGCGATCTGATAACCATCAACTGCAATTTTCACCATGAGATTGGTAAAAATGCCGTTTCGCCAAGGCTTACTTTCTACGTAAATCTTGTCGATGGTGAAGCGTCCTTCAAAAACACCTGCTTTAAACTGGTCTAAAGCTGCATCTTTGATCTTGAACTCACCAATCGATGTCTTGAGTATGCCAACATTAAAGCTGCCATATTGACCGTTTACTGCTTCCACCACAAGGGTGCCATCTAAAACCTGCATAAGTCTCTCCTTTAGAAAAAAAGGGGAGACACGGCCTTGCGGGGAGTGTTCTCCCCGTTGGGTTGAAAGTAAAACTAAAAAAGCGAACCCCTAAAACCTTTGCAGGTATAGGGGTTGCGGGTGAACGCGATTAGGCGTTATTCACTGTGGGTTACGGCGTACCAGGTAATTAACCCGAAAACTGCCACAACTGAGATAACCGCAATGCTGAGTGAACTCATTTTGCGCTCCTTAATTTGAGTGAAAACATAAGCAATAATACAGACGCTCCAAACAAAATACAAATTTCCGATGTGGAAATTGTGTTATGTCCAGTCCAGCCAATTATAGTTCCAATAATGGATGCAGTGGCTAAAGCATCGGATACACGAGCCAAGCCTTCTTTTTGCTCTTTGTTAAAACGCAAAGGTAAGAATTTGGTAGTCTTCTTAGCTTTTTTGTAATTTAGCATGATAAATAGCTTTCATCTTAAGGATTCTGTTTCTGAGTCCAGCCGCCATCGGTGAGTGCCTTTTGAGCTTTCTCTTCGGTGGCGAAGTACTGATTGGATTCACGAGAGCATGGAAGACCGTCTTCATCGAGAGTCCCGATGTAGAAACCAGCTGCAGATTTAAGTACTGTCAAAGGAAGGACCTTTTTACACCAAAACTCGGCAAGCATGCCAGTTTGATTTGTATGAGTAGTAGTATTAGACATGATAAATTTCCTTTTTAAATAAAAAAAGGGAACGCCATGTCCCCGTAGGGAATAGGAATTCCCAACGGGTTAAAACAAGTTTTCAAGATCACCACTAGCCACCTTGCGGTAGCGTCGCATCAGACGGGTACATCGCTGTACACATCTGCGTGGTCATGCTCATTGTGCTACTCAGGGAGCAGCGGGGCGTTGTTTACGACAACAAACGGATAGCTTAGGGCTATCAATCAACAAGACCATCG
>JAAFJF010000068.1 GCA_013298815.1 Polaromonas sp.
GGGAATGTCTCCTACCGTGGTGTTGGCGCTTTGGCTGCCTGTCAGGTTACCCCATGAGGTCGATAGGCTTTCCCAATGGGGGTTGAATTTCCATTCGTAGCCGTCCCACATCCGCATCCATCTGACTGCGCCTAGTGCCGTTTTATGATTAAAGTCGTTGGCTACCGTTGTGGCGTAGCCGTTGGGCTTGCTGATGCTTAGGGTGGAGGTTTGGGTGTTGGGGGTTTGTGCATGGGCGGGTAGGATGCCTGCCAAGGAAAAGGCTAATACGACCGCGAGTGATTTAATTAAGAATTTTAGAGATAAAAACGAACAATAGCCAGCGTTTTTATTGCCTGAGTAGCTATTATTTTTATAGTGAATTCCATTCAAACCGTCCGAGATAAGCGCAGCCGTGCCTAACATGCGCTTGATCTGACGATCTAGGCGAGGATTAGCGGGGGAAAGGACTGCGAAAAACATGGCGATAAGGTTTGGATTTTTTGAGTGATGATTCTGTTTTAGGCTATGTATTTATTGTCATGGGTGCTTTTTTTTGAAAAATTAGTGCCTAAGTGACGTTACTTCAAATTCAAAACCATCTTCATCAAATGATTCAAGATTTTGTAATTTTTCAAGCCATTTTAATTTTTCAACAGTACAAGGAATACTTAAAGCAATATATTGTTTTTTATACGCATACTCCCAAACACAATCATGAAGTTGTGCCCAATTTTGCAGCTCTACCCGCTTCAAATCATCAAAACAAAAAACGTGAACTGTTGAATTGGTTGATCTAGTTGCAACATTAAGAAACCAATAATTACCATCCTTGAAAGACACGGTTACCTCGTCACCCATACTTACTTCCGTTGCGAAAAATGGAACATTATTGAGACGAAATAGAACATCACTCAAAGGTGTTGCCCAAACAAATTCTGTCGTAAACGGTGGCCAATCATCTTCATCTTTAGTTAAATTGAATTGGACTTTAACTTCTTGGCTGTTCATCAGATTTACTCATCGTCTTTATCTGCAAAGCGAGTCCATAAACCGCCGACATACTCTCTTTCCGCGCCCGTATCTACTGGCAAATCAGCAATTTCATTGAGACTTGGATCATTTAATAAAAGTTTTGATATATGCACTAGCTTTAAATCATTTTTAAGCACTTCTTGATTACTGAAGTCGTGATTTGTATCGTGACAATAAAACTGCCAATCACCCCCAGCGTGAGATACGAATCGTACAGGCATATTGTTGAATAAAACGCACTTACACGCAATTGCTCCCAGGGAATCTGAAAATTTCATCTTTTTACCTTCCGGGTAAGGTCGGCTTTACCCCGCCACCAGGCTTGTTTTTACCAAAATGCCTATTGCAAGTTCGACAGCTTCCAACTTGGTTGTCCGTACCTGGATCACCACCTGCACCAACTGGGTCATAGTGATCACACTCAAAAGAATTAGGAAAACCTTTTGACCTTTGTAAGCTACATCCGCAGTAGGAGCACATACCACCACAAGCTTCCCATATTGATTCACGTGCTTTTCCTTGCGCACCACGTCCGTTATGCACCAACACCCCCTGCTCCCCCACAAAGAACGTATGCGCATTGGCTACTTCTAGGTTGTAAGTAGTGACTTTCTCAGTGCTTTGGCTGATGTCTGTGATTTCGAGGGTTTGCTCTGCTTCTTTATTGCCTTCATTACCACCTTTGAGCAACAACTTACCCCCCTTCTTCAACAACACAGCATCACGCCAGCCTTCTGTTGTTTTGAAAGGATGGCCGTCTGTCGTTGTTATCTTTTGTCCGTTGCTTAGGCTTAGGTGAACCAAGGTGCGTTCTTGGTTGGGGGTGAGCATGATGTCGGTGACTGCCTCATAGCTGAGGCTGTCTGCATCTGCCTTCCATTCGCTCTTGGCCAGCACTTTGTCGCCTAGCTTGAGGGTGCTGATGGGCTTGAGGGCGGCGGCTCCGCTGGTGTCTTGGGTGTGGACCAGGGTGTCGGCAGTGAAGCTGTTTTTTCCACCGCCCATACATTCACAGGGGTTGCTGCATTGTTTCTTGGTTTTCTTGAGCCATTTGATGCGGGGAATCATTTTGGGCACGGGAATCAGGCGTGTCCAGTCTACGCAGCCTGTTTCTTTGTATTGCTGGTATTCGGTGTAAACGTCGTACACGGTCATGGCGACGTTGAAGACGAGCCAGACCCATTCGCCTGTGGGGTCTACTTGGTTGGCGGGGTCGGCGTTGGCATAGTCGTACAAGTTCCAACCGCCTGCGATGCCAATGGAGTCGGCGCTGATGTAGCGGCCTACTGTTGGGTCGTAGTACCGGCGGGTGTTGTAGTGCAGACCGGTTTCTGCATCATAGTATTGACCTGCAAAACGCAGGTTGTTGGTCAGGCGGTTGTCGCTGGCTGGGCTGGCTTGGCCAAAGCTGGTGTAGTCGGCTCGCCAGACGATGTTGCCCGCTTTATCCGTCGCCCTCAGAGGGGTGCCTAGGTGGTCGTTGTGGAAGTAGGCATAAGCCGTGGCACTGCTTGGGTTTGTTGTGCTGCCATTGCTTATGGTGGTTTTGATGAACAAGGGGTCTGTGCCCCAGCCACCGTCTGGCTTCCAGCCGTATTGGGTGGTAACGGCGCCTGCACCATTGGCTTCGGCCAATAGGCCTTCGTCTCCGTACAGATAGTGGGTGCGTTGAGCCGTAATGAGGAGCGGTGCAGTCAGAGTTTGATCTGCAGGATCACGGTAGTTGTCTTTGATGATGCGGTTATCAAAGAGGTCGTAGGTGTAGCGGGCAATCATGGCGTTGTTACCGTCTTTGACTTCTGTAAGGCGGTTTAACGGGTCGTAGCCATAGCGGGTGATGCTGTTGGCTGCGCCTGTGGTGCCAACGGTTTTGCTGCTGAGGTTGCCGTTGGCATCATAGGTATAGCTGGTGGCTGTACTGCCTGTGCCACGCTGCGTGAGGCGATTGTTTGCATCGTAAACCAGTGCGCCGCTGACAGCGCTGTGGGTGATGCGGTTGCCTACAGCATCGTAACCAAAGATTTCACCGCTGACTCCAAACAAACCGCCTGCGTCACGGCTGCCTTGACTCAGGCGTTGTTCGTTGTCGTAGCTGTATTGGTGGGTGATGGTGCTGCTGCTGGTCGTATTGGCATCGGTGATGGCTTTTTGTTTGATTTCTTCGAGTTTGCCGTATTGACTAGCAATTTCAAAGATGGTCTGTTGGCCTGGGTTTTTTACTTTCAGCCCAGTTAGCTTGAGCAAGCCGTCATGGCTCATTTCACGGGTAGTGCCGCCAGGTAGGGTAAGTTTTTTTGGTGCGACCCAGTTCCAAGTGTTGACACTGAGGCTACCTTCGCCTGCGATAGCGACGCTGCCCAATTGGCCGTGTTCTTCAAAGGTGTAGTTGACTTGGGTGCCGTCTGGATAAGTCAGGCTTTTGACATAACCGGCTGGGGTGTAGGTGTAGCTGTAGTTTAAGCTGATGTTGTTGCCATAGTTAAGTGTTTCACTCAAACGGCGACCTGCGTCGTCATAGGTGTAAGACGCGCTTTGTGTGCCGTTGCTCCAGCCCGTGAGCATACTTTCGGCATCGTGGGTGAAAGTGTATACAAGGCTTGCTGCGGTTTGCCCAGCCGCGAGTACTTCGGTGCGGGTGGGACGGTCTGCTGCGTCGTAGGTGTAGCTGATTTTGTTACCTAGCGCGTCCACGACCGTGCTGCGGTTGCCTTTGGCATCGTAGGTGTCTGCACTGCACACATTTGGGATTAGGGTGATTTTTGCATTTGATTTGCTACTATTTTGATAGCTACTAAAACAATGAATACGCTGGCTAAAATCATTTTTACTCTCTAAATAACCACTATTCTGTATACTCGCAGCTATTCCACTGGCGGGGGCGCACAGCAGAAGTAACAAAAAATTAATAGAGCGGTTAGGAAGCATCAAACATTGAACCAAGCATCAAAAAAGAATCGTCCCTCGTCTGGATTACTGCTTAGTTCAATCCCTATCGGAGTTAAAAAGTCTCGTACCCAAGAAGAATCAAGCCTAATAGATAAAGGATATGTCGGCTTTTTAAATTCAAATAATCTATTACTTTTGAACAATTTCATTAAATTTCTCTTTTGCTCTTGATTCAATAGTATTAGCAATTGAGGAGAGAAATCAGTAACCGAGTATTTTGTAACTCCAAAATCCAATAAGCTTGGATTAAATTTTATTTTTCCATCTCCATATAAGCATATTCTGTAAAAATATCGAGCGTGATTAAATTCAATTGAAGCCGAACTCGCAAGATCTATTGCAATTGCTGGCGTTATGAAAGCACCATCATCAAACCATGGCGAATCGCGCGATGCACCAAATATTCTTTGCAAGCAAGATAATGGGATAGGTTTTAAAGGAATGCTCCCTTGATCATGCGAAGCACTCGCGTCATCTTTACTCCAAAAATCACAGCACAGATTGAACTGATTTGACATATAGTACCTATTCCTACCTTCGTACTGGACGACCTGGAACGGGCTTTCCCGGCTTACCGGGCAATCGTTCACCAGTTTCATGATCAAATCCGCCAAGATGTTCTTCACTTCCTGCGGTAAATACCTCAACACCGCCGTGCAAAGTATCCCATTGACAAATTCGTTTTTTACTACGCCAAGTTGGCTGCTTGTAGTTTCTATCTCTTGTAGCACCTGGAAAGCCTGGCAACTCCTTATCTGAAGGTGGTGGAATATACCCATTCCCGTTATGCACCAACACCCCCTGCTCCCCCACAAAGAACGTATGCGCATTGGCTACTTCTAGGTTGTAAGTAGTGACTTTCTCAGTGCTTTGGCTGATGTCTGTGATTTCGAGAGCTTGCTCTGCATCACCTTTGAGCAACAACTTACCCCCCTTCTTCAGCAACACAGCATCACGCCAGCCTTCTGTTGTTTTGAAAGGGTGCCCGTCTGTCGTTGTTATCTTTTGCCCGTTGCTTAGGCTTAGGTGAACCAAGGTGCGCTCTTGGTTGGGGGTGAGCATGATGTCGATGACTGCTTCATAGCTGAGGCTGTCTGCATCTGCCTTCCATTCGCTCTTGGCGAGTACTTTGTCGCCTAGCTTGATTTGGCTGATGGGTTTGAGGGTGGCTATTTCACTATTATTTTGATAGCTATTCAGGCAATCAATACGCCGGGTAGTGTCCTTTTTAACCTCTAAATCAACACTGCTTTGCATACTCGCAGCTATGCCGCTCGCGGGGGCGCACAGCAGAAGCAGAAGTAACAAAATCTTGTTTTTTAGCATGGGGGCTTGATAAGTGAAAATTATTTTTTATATGTAGTTAAAAAAATATTAATTAAATTGAAATCGAAATGTATCCCATATTTCTTAAAGTAAGCAAATTGCCAATCAAGTGATATTGGAAAATCACCAACCAAAGAATGTCCTGAGGGTAGTTTCAAAACATCTCTAAGCTCTTTCACATCTTCAAAACCATATAAATTCACTTCGCCCAAATAAATGGAATTTTTCTTTTTCTTTTTCTTTAAATAAATACACAAAGAAAATTGAGATTCCATTAAAAGCTCAATATCAGAATCAATTTTAAAGTACGTATGAAGCAAAAAATTACACGATTTTATATAACTATCTTCTTCAATATCAATGAAAGATGAATACAAATGTAGATTTTCGCGTTGAATTTCTAGAGTTTGTCCAATTAAATCTCCATCGGAAACTAGGCCATAAGACTTTACTGTTTGATATATTTCATGCAATCTATCTAATGAAAGATCAACAAGCCATTCTGACGTAATATGTCCAGCCGAATCAAATCCCAATAATACTGTTGCAATACGACCCTTCATCTCTTAGGCCCTCTGCGGCCAGGTTTAGGTTCATTTCGTGGCGTACCGTCAGGATTAAGAGTGCCTTCGTGTTTGCCGCCTTTATCAAAAACTTCCCACTCCTCTTCATAACCATCCCAATAGCAATATTTGCGTCCCGGCAAATCCCATATAGCACGACCCCTATGATGCTGACCAGTTTTCGAACCGCCTGGCGGTCCGCCCCGAGGCGGAGGAGTCTCTTGATCTCGCCCGTTATGCACCAACACCCCCTGCTCCCCCACAAAGAACGTATGCGCGTTGGCAACTTCAAGGTTGTAAGTGGTGACTTTTTCGGTGCTTTGGCTGATGTCTGTGATTTCGAGGGCTTGCTCTGCTTCTTTATTGCCTTCATTGCCACCTTTAAGCAAGAACTTACCCCCCTTTTTCAACAAGATAGCATCACGCCAGCCTTCTGTTGTTTTGAACGGATGCCCGTCTGTCGTTGTTATCTTTTGCCCGTTGCTGAGGTTGATGTGAACCAAGGTGCGTTCTTGGTTGGGGGTGAGCATGATGTCGGTGACTGCTTCGTAGCTCAGGCTGTCTGCATCTGCCTTCCATTCGCTCTTGGC
The DNA here is from genome assembly GCA_013298815.1 of Polaromonas sp. Classification (GTDB taxonomy): domain Bacteria; phylum Pseudomonadota; class Gammaproteobacteria; order Burkholderiales; family Burkholderiaceae_C; genus Aalborgiella. The sequence continues at coordinate 6,440 of JAAFJF010000068.1, forward strand.
GAGTACTTTGTCGCCTAGCTTGATTTGGCTGATGGGTTTGAAGGTGGCTATTTCACTATTATTTTGATAGCTATTCAGGCAATCAATACGCCGGCCAGTGTCCTTTTTAACCTCTAAATCAACACTGTTTTGCATACTCGCAGCTATGCCGCTCGCGGGGGCGCACAGCAGGAGCAGGAGTAACAAGAAGTGAATTGAACGGTAAAAAAGCATTACTATTATTAGTTAACCTCTTGAATAAAGAGCATGTTAAAAGCTTTATATCGCTCAGTCACAATAGATGTTAATAAATCGAGTTGAGTTACGTCAAGACGTTTTATAGATTGCCCCAAAAAACCGAGATCGCCATCTATTATTTTCATTTGAAATGGAAAATAATTTCCTTTAGCTAACATACTATTTTGAAAATTTAAATTTTCATTGAATAATCTATGTCGAAGAGCATAATAAAAATCTCTTCCATTTTCAATTTTTTTATAATCAATATGATCTGAATTATTTAAGATTTTCTCAATCGGTATTTCATTTAAAAAATGAAATTTGTCAAATATAAATTCATTATTTAATTCAATTTGCGTTTCATAATTTTCAACCTCCAAATCAAATCCCAGCGCCCATGCACAAACTCCAACCTGCTCTTCATACCATGAATACTGAGTTCCACTTATCTTGTTCGCGCAATTATTTATATTAAAAACAAAATCAAATTCATTCTTCGACAATTCAGCACTTATTTTATATTGTGTTACCCACTTAACAAGTTCAAGCCTAGCATCGTCTCGATCTGAATCTTGCTCACCAGCAAGATTACTTTGATAGACGCACGCCAACAAAGCAAGCAAGCGTGTAGCTACTTTCTTTCTTTCTATCAAGGCACTCATTTTCGGCTCCAACGTGCGCGATCATTTTTGTGTTTATCTCGATGTTCACTTGGTGGTAATGGTTGTCCATTAGATTCATGATCAGGATAACCATCAGCTAAGGCACCAATATGATCAAAATCGCATCCTAAAGGCCAATCCTGCCCATTTGCTTTTGACCATCTTCGCTTTAATGTTGGGTTAGTTGAATGCCGTCCAGGATGATGCCAGCTAAAATCACCGTCTGAGTTACTACCACGATCACCCCTTTTTGCATCCTTGTAGCCGTTATGCACCAACACCCCCTGCTCCCCCACAAAGAACGTATGCGCATTGGCTACTTCTAGGTTGTAAGTAGTGACTTTCTCAGTGCTTTGGCTGATGTCTGTGATTTCGAGGGTTTGCTCTGCTTCTTTATTGCCTTCATTACCACCTTTGAGCAACAACTTACCCCCCTTCTTCAACAACACAGCATCACGCCAGCCTTCTGTTGTTTTGAAAGGATGGCCGTCTGTCGTTGTTATCTTTTGTCCGTTGCTTAGGCTTAGGTGAACCAAGGTGCGTTCTTGGTTGGGGGTGAGCATGATGTCGGTGACTGCCTCATAGCTGAGGCTGTCTGCATCTGCCTTCCATTCGCTCTTGGCCAGCACTTTGTCGCCTAGCTTGAGGGTGCTGATGGGCTTGAGGGCGGCGGCTCCGCTGGTGTCTTGGGTGTGGACCAGGGTGTCGGCAGTGAAGCTGTTTTTTCCACCGCCCATACATTCACAGGGGTTGCTGCATTGTTTCTTGGTTTTCTTGAGCCATTTGATGCGGGGAATCATTTTGGGCACGGGAATCAGGCGTGTCCAGTCTACGCAGCCTGTTTCTTTGTATTGCTGGTATTCGGTGTAAACGTCGTACACGGTCATGGCGACGTTGAAGACGAGCCAGACCCATTCGCCTGTGGGGTCTACTTGGTTGGCGGGGTCGGCGTTGGCATAGTCGTACAAGTTCCAACCGCCTGCGATGCCAATGGAGTCGGCGCTGATGTAGCGGCCTACTGTTGGGTCGTAGTACCGGCGGGTGTTGTAGTGCAGACCGGTTTCTGCATCATAGTATTGACCTGCAAAACGCAGGTTGTTGGTCAGGCGGTTGTCGCTGGCTGGGCTGGCTTGGCCAAAGCTGGTGTAGTCGGCTCGCCAGACGATGTTGCCCGCTTTATCCGTCGCCCTCAGAGGGGTGCCTAGGTGGTCGTTGTGGAAGTAGGCATAAGCCGTGGCACTGCTTGGGTTTGTTGTGCTGCCATTGCTTATGGTGGTTTTGATGAACAAGGGGTCTGTGCCCCAGCCACCGTCTGGCTTCCAGCCGTATTGGGTGGTAACGGCGCCTGCACCATTGGCTTCGGCCAATAGGCCTTCGTCTCCGTACAGATAGTGGGTGCGTTGAGCCGTAATGAGGAGCGGTGCAGTCAGAGTTTGATCTGCAGGATCACGGTAGTTGTCTTTGATGATGCGGTTATCAAAGAGGTCGTAGGTGTAGCGGGCAATCATGGCGTTGTTACCGTCTTTGACTTCTGTAAGGCGGTTTAACGGGTCGTAGCCATAGCGGGTGATGCTGTTGGCTGCGCCTGTGGTGCCAACGGTTTTGCTGCTGAGGTTGCCGTTGGCATCATAGGTATAGCTGGTGGCTGTACTGCCTGTGCCACGCTGCGTGAGGCGATTGTTTGCATCGTAAACCAGTGCGCCGCTGACAGCGCTGTGGGTGATGCGGTTGCCTACAGCATCGTAACCAAAGATTTCACCGCTGACTCCAAACAAACCGCCTGCGTCACGGCTGCCTTGACTCAGGCGTTGTTCGTTGTCGTAGCTGTATTGGTGGGTGATGGTGCTGCTGCTGGTCGTATTGGCATCGGTGATGGCTTTTTGTTTGATTTCTTCGAGTTTGCCGTATTGACTAGCAATTTCAAAGATGGTCTGTTGGCCTGGGTTTTTTACTTTCAGCCCAGTTAGCTTGAGCAAGCCGTCATGGCTCATTTCACGGGTAGTGCCGCCAGGTAGGGTAAGTTTTTTTGGTGCGACCCAGTTCCAAGTGTTGACACTGAGGCTACCTTCGCCTGCGATAGCGACGCTGCCCAATTGGCCGTGTTCTTCAAAGGTGTAGTTGACTTGGGTGCCGTCTGGATAAGTCAGGCTTTTGACATAACCGGCTGGGGTGTAGGTGTAGCTGTAGTTTAAGCTGATGTTGTTGCCATAGTTAAGTGTTTCACTCAAACGGCGACCTGCGTCGTCATAGGTGTAAGACGCGCTTTGTGTGCCGTTGCTCCAGCCCGTGAGCATACTTTCGGCATCGTGGGTGAAAGTGTATACAAGGCTTGCTGCGGTTTGCCCAGCCGCGAGTACTTCGGTGCGGGTGGGACGGTCTGCTGCGTCGTAGGTGTAGCTGATTTTGTTACCTAGCGCGTCCACTTTCGGCATCGTGGGTGAAAGTGTATACAAGGCTTGCTGCGGTTTGCCCAGCCGCGAGTACTTCGGTGCGGGTGGGACGGTCTGCTGCGTCGTAGGTGTAGCTGATTTTGTTACCTAGCGCGTCCACAACCGTGCTGCGGTTGCCTTTGGCGTCGTAGGTGTAGCTGGTCGTTTGACCTAGAGGCAATGCTTCTTTGGTTAAGCGATTGGCGCTGTCGTAAGTAAATTTAGTGATATTTGCATTGGCATCTTTGATTTGAATCAAATTACTTCGCACGTCCCACATCAGTTCAATGCTTTTACCTAGTGAGTTGGTAAATCGTGTAGTGCGGCCTAAGGCATCGTAGCTGAAGTAGCTGGTTTTACCATCGGCATTGGTTGTCTCTATAACTCTGCCGCGTTTGTCATATTTATTGCTGCTAACCAAACCCTCAATGCCGCCTGTGGTGGGGTTGAGGGTGGTATTCGTCGTCAGGCGCTCTAGTTGGTCGTAACGTTGTTGTGTCGTGTAAGTAGGGTATTTTGTTTGGGTAGGCATTAACAAAGCACCCAATGCACCCGTGCTGCTGCCGTCAGCTATGCTGTATTCATGTGCGGTGATGTTGCCTTTGCCGTCAATTTGTTGGGTTAAACGCTGGAAGTTGTCGTACTGAACTTCAGATTTACGACCATCTTCGTCAGTTTCTGTGATTGGCAGGCCTTGCGCGTTATATTGCAGTTTGTAGCTACCGCCTATCGCATTTGTAACTTGCGTGTTGCGGTTCATCGCGTCATACGCCATTTGCATGGCTTTGCCACGCGCATCCGTCTGACTGATTAAATTACCCGCTTTGTCGTATTGGTAGCTACGCACTTGCCCCAGCGCATCGGTTGCTTTGGTGATGTTGCCATGCACATCGACTTCATAGGTCGTTGTTTTGCCCAGTGGATCCGTATATTGACGAGGGTTACCGTCTCGGTCATAAACGTATTGACGAGCATTGCCTTCAGGATCAATAGTCTTCTTAATTTCACCCTGAGCGTCGTATTCAAATTTCCAAGTTGCATCAGGCGTAACTGTTCCGTTTGCCTCTGTTTTACCGACTCTGGTAATTTGAATCGTTCTACCTTGACTATTTTTAAGATAATTAGTCACACGCTCATCAGTAGTCCCCGCAGCTTGCCTCTTTTGCGTGAGGTTGCCCTTGGTGTCGTATTGGTATTGAGTAACTATGCCCAGTTCATCAGTCTCTTGCGTCAAACCTAAATGCTGGGCTGAGTAGGTTTTGCTGCTGCTGGTGCCGTCGGCTTGGTCAATTTGTACCAGTTGCTCAAACTCGTTCTTGGTCAGCC
>JAAFJF010000069.1 GCA_013298815.1 Polaromonas sp.
AGTGCTTTGGGCGTCGGCTATGAACTCTTGCCACATCTCGCAAAAGTCATTTTGGTAGGCGACAGGCGCATATTCGCGGATGTAGGCGATGGGCAAATCTGGGTTTAGGCCGGATTTGCGGATTTTCTTGATGAGGGCGGTGGCGGATTTTTCGGTTAGCAGGCTGATGGGCTTGCTGCCGGCGGCTATCGTCAAAAACAGGGTCAAAAGCGAGCTGTCGTCGCTGTGGCCTTGGGTGGCTTTTTGCCAGGTTTTGCTGCTTTGCTCAATGCGGGCGGCGTGTTTGTCGTCTACTTCGCGCTCGTAGGTGTCGACTTCGCTCAACGCGTCTTCCACCCAAAAGTAGCGGCCCATGAAGGCGGGCGTTTGGTTGAAGAGCTTTCTGGCGGGTAGCTCTAGGTCTAGCAGTTTGGGCAGGTCGGCGATGACGGATTTGCGAACGGTGTCGACCACTTCGGTGAAGGCATCGGGTAGATTTTTGGGCAAAACCAAGGCTTTTTTGACCTCAGCAGCCGGTTTTTTACGCAAAAGTCCCACCAAACGCTCAAATCCAGCCCAGTCTGGCAGTTTTCTATTTTTTGCAGCCAGTGTTAGCAAGGCTGTGCGGATGACGGCTTCGGCGTCCATGCCGGCTTCTTCCAACGCTTCTTCGTCAAAGCCTAATTGCTCGGCCAAGTGAATGGCAGCGTCGACAATGGCGGCTACTTTTTGACGTTTTGCCAGTTCTGCTTGAAACTCGGGGAGGGTACGCAGCGTCCATTTGGCTAGCAGCGGGATGTGTTCGTCGCTAAATCCTCCGTTACGCTCGGTGCTCTCATTCATGCCGAAATGGCTGTTTTGGGGCAGGGTGATGAGGTCTTTCAACAGCGTTGACCCCGCTTTGGAGTGCGACAAAAACGAGTTGTCGCGCAGCGATTCTGCCGCCAACTGCACATTGCCGCCCGTGCTGTGCTCTAGATACAGGCTGACGAGGTTGACGATACGGTTTTTGGCCTGCTCGATTTCTGGGCGCAAATATTCGCTGCCAAAGTAGCGCGCAATTTGCACCATTCCCTTGGGCGCTTCGGTTTCAATCGCTTCCAACTTCGCAGCCGGAATGATGCCGTGCTGCACGCCGTATTGCAGGGCTTTTTCGAAGAAAGGGCGGGAATCGTAGAGCGAAATTGACATGAAAATGCGTTAAAAAGGCTTAAAAATGACTATAAATGACTATAAAATGACTCTGGCCAACATATTTACTGCCTGAGTAGCTATAAATTTAATAGCTATTTAGGCAAAGGACTAAATCGCTGACTCTTCATCATCTTCCAGCGCCGCTGGGGTGGCTTTGCCTCTGTCGGTATCGCCAGTTTCAACTTTGCCATCATCCTCTTCGCCGTCTTCTTCACCCAAACCGGCATCATGCGCGCGGGCTTTGGCGCGTAGGACTAAGATCATTTCAATGAACAAATCGGGCAATCGGTAGCGCAAAATCCAGGCGAGTTGCATCCAGTCTTGGTCGGCAATGTCGTCTTCGTCGACTTTGGGTTTGGCATAGGACTGGTTGTACAGCGCCTCTTCCGACAGCATCTCGCCGTCGTCTTCCATGGTTTCAAACGTGCCGGATCGAGCAAATGCTTCGACGCGGCTCCATTTTTCAGAGAAATAGTCGGCCAGGGCGTCGCTGCCGCCTTCTAAATCGCCAATCGCCGTCAAAAACTCATCGGTGTCTGCGCCATCGCGGAACAAAATCGAATTCATCATGCCGCGCAAGTGGGTGCGGGACAGGTCTTTGTACTGCTTTTCAATGACCACAGCGCGGGCGAACTGCGTCGGGCTGACCAGCAAGTTGACGACCGATTCCTTGGAATTGTCATACTCGCGCATCACCGCCAAAATGTCTTTGGGCGGCAGTTGCTCCAAAACGACCATCAGCGCCTGGTCGCCCTCAGCGTCCGCCAGCTCGACCAAGGCATACTCCGCGCCCACGATGTCGCCAGCGGCTATAAGCGCTTGGGTTTTGGTGATCAGGGCGAGTTGGCTGCTGGTTTGTTCGGTCATTTAGTTTCCTATGTCTCTGTTTGCGTTTTGTATTTTGACTTGCTAGGTTTAAATCCCCCCTAGCCCCCCTTTTTCAAAGTGGGGGACAAAGCCCTTCAATCGAATCTTTAGCTTAGTCTTTCCTATCAAAACCTTGCTCAACCATCCAATCTTGCCCAGCTTCCTCACGGGCTTTGGCTTCTTTTAGGGCTTCTTTGTCGTGTTCGCTGTCGTAATCAGCGCCGCCGTCATGGTCTTCGTTGTCGTCGTCTTCCTCGTCATTTTCATGCAAAGCTGGGCGGTGGGTTTTCTTGTGGAACATGTATTCCAGCGCGGCGGCTACGACCATGAACTGCTCGCCAAACGGCTCGTTCAAGATGACTTTGGCGGGCTCGTTCGCCCAATCAGCCAAAGTGACTACATCGGCCAAGGTGCTCCATTCGGGCAACTCATCAGCTTCAAAACTCAGCAAATCGTCCATCACCGCAGGTAGTTTGATGGTGAAAGCGTTGTGAAAAATCACGGCCACCATCTCGGGGCTGAGCTCAATCATCTGCTTCAAAAAGTCCAGCTCTTTACGCTTTTCGGCCAAGCGTTTCTTCAAAACGTCCTTACCTTCAGAGTCCGAAGTCAAGTCATCCAGCTCGGCTTGGTAGCTGGTACGAAGGTGTTTAAAGTAACCGGAAATGCTCATATCGTCCTCGTCATTCATTGTTATTGTTTTAATAATTTACTTTAACTAAATGCTATAACATTATGTTTTTAAATTAAATTTCTAAAATAATTGTGCCAAATACCTTGTGCGGTTTCAAGCGGGTTATCCAGTAAATTGCGGCGTCTGTTGTCGTCGTAAGCTTGGCGTTTTTCAGGGTCAACCAGCACATCGTAAGCCGCTTGAACTGTGCGAAACCGATCGGCAGCATCTTCGGCATCGTTGCGGTCTGGGTGGTAAAAAGCGGCTTTTTGGCGGTACGCTTTTTTCACGTCGGCAAGCGTGGCGCTGCTGGCAAGGCCTAGGGCGGCGTAGTAGTCTGACATAGGTGGGTAGAAATTGGGGGCTAACTTGGCAATCGCAATGGGCAATCCACAAAGGGAAGCAAGACAGTTGTATTGTACGATGCTGCCTATGGAAACTGATGATTTACTTCGCTTGGTCAGCACCCCCATGCCTTTCGGTAAACACAAAGGCGTGATGATTGCCGACCTGCCCGGCAATTACCTGAACTGGTTCGCCCGCGAAGGCTTCCCTAAATCCAACATTGGCCGATTACTCGCACTGATGCAAGAGATTGACCACAATGGGCTGGGCGATTTGCTGAAACCGCTGAGGTCTAGGCCACCAAACGCTTAAACATCACAAACGCATCCACAAACCCCAGTTTTTGGTGCTGAAACACCTCTGGCAGCGTGCCGACAATCTCAAACCCCAGCTTTTGCCACAACCTGACAGCACCTGTGTTGGTTGAAACGACAAAGTTGAACTGCATCGCCCTGAAACCCATCTCGACCGCCAAATTTTGCGAATGCTCGCACATTTGCGCGGCAATGCCTTGGCCTTGGGCAGCTTTTGAGACGACATAACCGCAGTTGCAGACATGCGCGCCTAAGCCTGGTTGGTTGGGTTTGATGAAGTAGGTGCCTAGGATGTCTCCCGCTTCGTTAATTGCTACAAACGTTGCAGCTGGCAGCTCAATCCACGCTTTGTGAATCTCTGCCTCGCTACTTTGGGGTGAAAAGGTGTAAGTGTCACCAGTGGAGAAGGTGGTTTGTAGTATCGGCCAAACGGTGGGCCAATCAGATTTTGAAATAGGGCGAATCATTAAAGGGTGTAATTTACTCATAAATAGTGCTCTAGCCAGCGTATTATCTGCCTAAACAGCTATATATTTTATAGTAAATTTACACCCGATTCGGTTTAGCTTTTAACGTATTTGTCAAAAAACGCCATCGTCCGCTCCCACGCCAATTTGGCGGCCGCAGCATCAAACCTTGGCGTGGTGTCGTTGTTGAAGCCATGTTGCGTGCCAGCGTAAACATGGGCGGTATATGACACGTTGGCGGCTTTGAGGGCAGCCTCATAGGCTGGCCAAGCGTTGTTGATGCGGTCATCTACACCAGCAAACTGAATCAACAACGGCGCTTTGACTTTGGTGGCGTCTGCTGCGGCAGGGTGGTTGCCGTAAAAAGGCACACCAGCATTCAAATTTGGTAAACGGGTCGCTAACGTGTGGACAATGCCGCCGCCGTAGCAAAAACCGGTTGCGCCTAGTTTGCCTGTCGCATCTGGACGTGATGTTAGCCACGCGGCGCTGGCCATGAAGTCTTCGATGATTTTCTTTTGGTCAAGCTTGGGGAAGAGTTCGCGGGCTTTGTCCTCTGGGTTCGGGTCTTGACCGGGGTAGCCGCCCAAATGCGTCAGGGCATCTGGCGCGAAGGCCATGTAGCCGTCAACCGCCAAACGGCGGGCAATATCTTCAATGTGCGGGTTCAGGCCACGGTTTTCATGGATGACCAAAATGGCAGGGAGTTTGGCTGAACCCGCGCTGGCGGGGCGGGCGAGCAAGCCTTTGATACTTCCAGAGCCGTCTGGCGATTTCACTTCTACCGTCTCGGTGATGATGCGTTTGTCGTCTTTGGGGACAACTTGTGCAGCAGCAAAGTTCGGGCTGAGGGCGGTCAACAGCATCGCAGCAGTCGTGCCTGCGGTGGCAAATTTGGCCGCGCCCTCTAGGAAACCACGTCTGTCAATGCCGCCATGCACGTAAGCGTCAAACAAAATCAGGAGTTCTTGGTCAAAGTCTTGCGCGGTGAGTCTTTGTTTCAGTGACATCGGGTTTCTCCAAAGTGCTTGTGTTCAAAAAAATACAAGCATAGCGATATTCAGCGAAAGAATAAAGGCTATGCTGTTGGCATGGCTATTTTGAACAAGCACTTATTAAAACGAAGACAATTTTTACAACTTGCAGCGAGACTTGGAGGGTTGGCCGCCTTCAGCGCAACCACTTTGACGCTGCCACGCAGTGTTTGGAGCCAAACTGACAGCTCTCGCAAGTTTCAAAACAACCCGTTTGCTTTGGGTGTGGCCAGTGGTTCACCCACGCATGATTCTGTGGTTTTGTGGACGAGGCTGGTTGAGAATAGTTTGGATAACCGTCCCGTCGCTGTGCGCTGGGAAGTGGCGGACGACGTTGCGTTTTCTCGCATTGTTCAGACTGGCCAACACTTAGCTACTGCCGATTTAGGGCATTCGGTACACGTCGAGCTGCAAAATTTGCAAGCTGACCGCTGGTATTTTTACCGTTTCATGGCGGGTGATGCGGTGAGCAAGGTCGGTAAAACCCGTACTTTCCCCAAAGTTGGCACAGCGGTCGATAAGTTGAAAATTGCTTATGCCTCGTGCCAGCGGTGGGAGGCAGGCTACTTCACCGCTTACAAGCACATGCTGGCTGAAAAGCCAGATGCTGTGCTGTTTTTGGGCGATTACATTTACGAATACCCAGGCAACCCGGTGTCTGCCGTGCGGATTCCGAGTTTGACATCGACCATGGGTTTTGTTTTGACGCTTGATGACTACCGCAACCGCTACGCCCAATACAAAAGCGATGTTGATTTACAAGCCATGCACGCCGCCTGCCCTTGGCTGATGACGTGGGACGACCACGAGGTGCAAAACGACTATGCAGGCGCAACGCCGGGCGATAGTGGTTTGGCTGACGTCTTTTCAAACCCGGCAGGCTTTGCGATGCGTCGTGCGGCTGCTTACCAAGCGTATTACGAGAACATGCCGATTCGCGCATCGACCTTGACGAAAAGCATGGCAGGATTAGCGAGCGGCGCCGAAATGCGTATTTTTCAAAGGGTGGATGTGGGGCAACTAGCCTCGTTTTACATGCTAGACCCGCGTCAATACCGCGACCGGCAAGCGTGTTCTAAAGACGGAAAATTAGGCGCTAGCATGGTCAACCCAGCCAAATGCACCGATTGGTTGGACCCGAAACGCACGATGCTAGGCATGCAGCAAGAAAACTGGTTAAACGCGGAATTGGCGTCTACCAAGCAACGTGGCGAACGTGGTGCAACCTGGAACGTGCTGGCGCAATCGACCTTGTTTGGCTTGCGCGACAACACGCCTGGCGACGGACAAAGCTTTTTCAACGATGGCTGGGACGGTTACGCACCTGCTCGTCAGCGTTTGACAGATGCATTGCAAAGGAACGCGGTGAGCAACCCGGTGATGCTGGGTGGCGATGTGCATGAAAATTGGGTGGGCTATTTAAAAGCCGATTATTCGCAAACGACATCTGCTCAAGCTAGCGCAGCTATTGGCGTGGAGTTTTGCGGCACCAGTATTACCTCAACGGCGGGAAGTAGCGCGGTTGAAAAAACGCCTGAACGCTTGGCGGAAAACCCGCATTTTGTGTTTGCGGATGCCAAATTCAGAGGTTATGGCGTGGTCGATTTCACGGCTAAACAATTGACGACCACTTTGCGCGTTGTTGACAATGTCCGCGCCAAAACAACAACGCCCAGCACGTTGGCACAGTTTGTAGTGCCAGCGGTGAAAAGCGGGAGTGAAGCGGTTATTGAGCGGGTTTAAAGAAGGTCTATAACCATGTCCGTTCGGACTGAGCTTGTCGAAGTCTTCTCACAACGTGGGCGTATGAAGAGCATTTCGACAAGCTCAATGCGAACGGTTTTTTGTAGTCGCTCGTTACGCCGCCAGCGCTATAGGCTCTAAAACCTGGTCCAGCGCATCGCTCAGCGACTGCACACTGCGGTCAATGTTATGCAGCTTGTCCAAGCCAAACAAACCAATGCGGAAGGTTTGGAAATCCGCGCCTTCGTCACACATCAACGGCACGCCAGCGGCAGTTTGTAAGCCAACGGCTAAAAACTTTTTGCTGGACTGAATACCCGCGTCTTCAGTGTAGCTGACCACCACGCCCGGTGCTTCAAAGCCAGCAGCCGCAACGCTTTTGAGACCACGGCTTTTGAACATGGCGCGTACATCATCGCCGAGTTTTTGCTGCTCAGCTTTAACTTTGGCAAACCCGTAAGCTTTGGTCTCCAACATGGTGTCGCGCACGCGGCGCAAAGCATCTGTAGGCATGGTGGTGTGGTAGGCATGGCCGCCAGCCTCGTAGGTTTCCATGATGCCCAGCCATTTTTTCAAATCGCAGGCGTAGCTGGTGCTGGTGGTTGAATCAATGCGAGTCCGAGCCAGTTCGCTCATGGCAATCAACGCGCAGCAGGGCGATCCGCTCCAGCCTTTTTGTGGTGCGCTCACAATCACGTCCACACCAGCTTCAACCATATCGACCCAAATTGTGCCTGATGCAATGCAATCCAACACAAAAATACCACCCACGCTGTGTACTGCATCTGCCACGGCACGCATATAAGCGGTGGGCAAAATCATGCCGGATGATGTCTCTACATGCGGTGCAAAAAAGACTTCAGGCTTTTCTCTCAAGATGGCTGCAACCACTTCTTCTATAGGCGCTGGTGCAAATGGCGATTGTTTGTCAGTGCCTTGACGACGTGCTTTGATGACTGTTTCCTTAGCTGGAATGCTGCCCATCTCAAAAATCTGCGTCCAGCGGTAGCTGAACCAGCCATTGCGCAGCACCATCACGTTTTTGCCAGAAGCAAATTGTCGTGCCACCGCTTCCATGCCGTAAGTGCCGCTGCCAGGAACGACGCAGGCGGATTTGGCGTTGTAAACTTCTTTCAGGATAGACGATACATCACGCATCACCACCTGGAAGTTTTGCGACATGTGGTTTAAAGCACGATCGGTATAAACAACTGAGTACTCTAACAACCCATTGGCATCTACGTTTTGAAAAAGACTAGACAAAGCTCGCTCCCGATATATTTTTAAAACATCAATATATCAGGTTTGTAGGATGCTTAGCTTGCAGGTTTATAGACCCAGCCAGTTAGTCAGGGTTTTTTCTAAGTCTGTGTCGCTGGCGATAAAACCTTTGTAGCCCGAGGCGGCAAGCGCTTTTTGCCCCAACTCTGATTTATCCATGCTCAACAAAGCCTCACGCACACTGGCTGCCTGCTCATCACTCATTTTGCTGGAAACAATCCAATGCTTGATGGGCATGCCTCGCGACTGGGCGCAGGTTTTGCCGCCTTTTTCTTTCCAAGCTTTGATAACTGCACCCGATGCCGTAGCACCATAAGCTGCAAATCCGTTGTCAACATAAAAAGGCACAGCATCTTGAAAGCGAGTCACTTGCAGCTTCACATCGGTAGCGACGTTCAATTTACTCTCGCGCAGCATAGAGCGCGTCATGATAGCGGTGATGGAGTCAGCATCCGGCGTGACCAAGGCTTTGCCATTCACAGTCGTCCAGTTTTTAATCGGCTCAGGCTCTTTGCACAAAAACGAAACCTTGTAGTCTGTGAAACCCGTTGTCCAAGCGACCGATTTATAAGTGCCTGTTTTGATAGATTCAAAAGACACATGCGCCGGATGAATGAAGGCGGCATCCAGCTGGCCTTGCTTCAATGCATCACGCAAAGCATTGTAAGAAGGGATAATCCGGATCGTGACCGGCTGCTTAGTCGCCACGCTGATTACTTTGGCAATCGGCGCAAATTTGGCTTCGATTTCTGCCTCGGTAGCACGGTAAGTCACGCCTTCTGTGACGCCAAGCGTCAATGCGTTCGCAGAAATGGCAGTGCTTGCAAGACACAATGCGAGTAGATGTTTGTTTAAAACAATCATAAAAATAGCCTCAATTAAAGTTAGAAATTCACCGCCAAAAGCTCATTTGGTTGCACGAGACAAGTGGAAGATCAAGTCTGTATCTAATTGTATTTTTATGCGTTTGAAGAGACTGAATTTTTGATGAAAGAAAACCGAAAAGTCTGCATGGTTACATCATTTATTGACCAAACACACTCAAAAGTCTATCTAGACCGCCTTCATTGATTGCCACCATCGCTTGGGCGCGTACTTTAGGTTTAGCGTGGTAGGCCACAGACAAGCCACCCGCGTCTTCGCACAATTTCATCATGGGCAAATCGTTTGCACCATCGCCCATCGCTATGGCTTGGGCGGTCGACACACCTAAATCCGCGCAGAAGGATGCCACCGTGCGGCGCTTTTCGTCGCCATCACAAATTTCACCCCACGGCTGCATCACCAGTTTGCCTGTTAACTTACCGTCCTTGGTTTCTAAAACATTGGCCTTCACATAGTCAATCCCTAAAGTCTGCTGTACCTTGTCTGCAAAAAACGTAAAGCCACCACTGACCAGCAACACCTTCATGCCAGCAGCTTTGCACGCATCAATCAGCACCTTCGCACCGGGGTTAATCTGTAGCCGCTCAGCGTAAACCGCCTCCATACTCGCCACACTCACGCCCTCAAGTAGCGCCAGCCGGCGACGCAAGCTGTCCTTGAAGTCGGTAATCTCGCCGCGCATAGCAGCCTCAGTAATAGCGGCAACCTCCGCCTTGCGCCCCGCAGCATCGGCGATTTCGTCAATGCATTCGATGTTGATGAGTGTCGAATCCATGTCGAATGCGATGAGTTTGAAGTTACTCAGTTTCAACGGCGGCGCAAAGCCTTGGATGACCAGGCCGGGGGATATTTCAGTTGCTTGCATGTGATAATTGGTTCTATTTTTACTATTATTTTGATAGCTGCTTAGGCAGTAAATACGCTGGCTAAAGGCATATTTGAGTATATTTTTTGGGTTTTAGCACGATTTTGAAGATGTTGAAGCATTGGCTGCGCAGTCATACCAGTTTTCAACCCGCAAACCGGGGACGCGCTCAAACTCTCGTGTGTTGCGAGTGACGATGGTGAGGTCGTGTGCGACTGCAATGCCTGCTAACAGCAGGTCGTACGGTCCGATGATTTGACCTTGCTGTTCTAAATAGCCGCGAAGCTGTCCAGCTTTGACCGCTGACTTGCTGCACATATCCAAGGCCACATAGCGCTGCTGCACTTGCGAGAGGAACGTGCGCAATCGGTCGGGGTTGCTGGATTTGACCAAACCGTATTCGATTTCATACACAAGAATGCTGCTGATCGCCAAGTCGTCTGCAGGCGTTTGAGCGAGTCGCGTTCTGCATTGGCCTTGATCTTTATAAGCATAAAGCAAAATATTGGTGTCCAGTAGGTAGCGTGGCATGTGCATCGGGCTCAGTCGTCCATCGATTCACGGGGCAGGTCTTCACCCAAACCTGCGTAGCGCAGCTTGGGGTCAAGCAAAAAATCCAAGTCGAAATCGTCGCCCGGCTTTTTCATGGCGTCCAGCTCTGCAAAAAACACATCCCAGCTTTGCGGTTTCTTTTGCTTTTCAGCTTCAGCAAACTGTGCAAACCACTTGCTGACTGACACATGGGCGCGCTTGGCCGCTTCTTTGGCAGCGGCCAGCGCATCGTCTTCAAGATAAATAGTGACTTGGCTCATGGCAAGCTCCTTAAATAATTACATCAATAATTATAAGTGTTCATATAATTATTGGCAAACGGAGAATTGTTTCCCTTCATTTGAAGCGGTGGCGCGTAGCGACGGGGTAGCACTTTTGCTACAAATTCAGTAGCTGCTTAGGCAGTAAATACGCTGGATAGAGGCATATTTTAGGGCTATCTTGAACATTTTAACGCCAAAACCGCTACCCTGTCGCTTCGTGTCACGGATTCGGGTGCAACTACCCCGTCGCTACGCGCCACCCCTTCAAATTGAAGGGGAATTTTCTGCCTTTGGTATTCGTTCCCCTTCCTTGGAAGGGGTGGCGCGAAGCGACGGGGTAGTTGCCCCCGTATCCGCACCCCAAAGCGACGGGGTAGTTGACTTGTCCCCCACTTTGAAAAAGGGGGGCGAGTGGGGATTTAAGCCTTCAGCTAGCCGCTACACTACCTGAATGAGCCTGTACACCGCCCTCCAAAAAGCCAAATCCGAAGAAGACGTCAAAGACGCCTACATCAAAGCGCTCGGGCTCAAAGGGCATACCAAGGGCTTGATTGACATTCAAAGCAAAGAGATTTGGTTTGAAGCCAAAG
>JAAFJF010000007.1 GCA_013298815.1 Polaromonas sp.
ATAGAAAATAGTAGCGGAGCTTGATTTGTTTCAGAGCTGCTTTTCGCCCCACGGATAGTTAACGCCCAATGATAAATCCTAGCTGCAGTAAGTTGATTTTTAAAGTCATGCTCGTGTTGACCTTTGGCTTCAGGCGATAACTTTGTACCTTCAATATTGTTGTCCTCGTCCATTGATAGTTCAACCAACGGGAAACTGGTGTTTACTCTAGATTCATGATGTAAAAACCCACCAAATGCAGTTTTACAAAACGCTTGGTATTCCCGAGTCTCGCAAATAAACGCATGCCAACAGCTATCCACCAACTTTGAAGGCATCGCCACTAGCTTTGACGAGCCTGGTGACCGATACACCAAACACACCTCAAAGTACAGCCGTAATTGTTCAAATGCGACCTTGACTTGTACATCTGTCAAATACGGGTACCGTTGCTGTACCTCTGCATAGCAATTCTCCGGAAAAACATAGACTTTGAGAAAACTGCGCCGTTTTTCTTCCCTCCGATCAAAATAAGCATTGATGCCCTTCAAAAGTAGAAGCACAGCGCTTGTAGAGCCCGCAATCACCAGAACAAAGATTCCAATTGCGGACAAAATGTCTGCGAGTAAAAAAGTTTTCATGCTGCCTCCTTGGTTTGCAGGACACCGGTTCTATAAGAACGCCAGACCGCACTCCCAATGTTGGCGATCATGGAAGTGGCAAGCAAACAAACTGCAATACCTAGGCATTGAATCGCCCACTGGCCAAAAGCGCACAAAATTAAACCATCGACCAGGATAAACAAAACAAAAAAGCTCAATGACCAAAAGTTGGCTTTTAAGTCTTGGTTCTTTTGCACTTCCAACATGAATGGTGAATATCGTCCATGAGCAGCAAGCTCTTCATTGATCCAATACGTCTCAAGTTTGTTGATTAGTGTTTCGTTTTTGATGCCGTGTATAGCCACAGCCAGCGCTAAGTTTGAGATGGGAGAATTCATTTTTCATTCCTTTGCTTTTAAATGTTGTTGAACTTTTAAAATAGCAAATTGTTTTGCGCGTGCAACTCAAAATTTTTTAAAATCGTTCAAAGACGCTTAAAGAGAATAAAAATTTGAAAAATAATTTGAACTGCCAAAATTGATAGGACAAAAAAATCAGCCGAACTAGCTGATTTTTAGATGACATAGGTTTGATCTCTAACTGAGCGCTTTGCCCACAGCTGCCAAACTCGTGAAAAATAGCATGTTAAATACCCAGTACCCAAATGGCCTATCCGATTGATGTATCAATATTGGTTGTGCTTCCAGTTCAACCAAGCGTCTATGGTTACTTTGATAAGTCTTCACAGAATCAGAAGAGGGTGATAAACGCATCATGTGGTTATGCATTGCATTCGGCGATCTATCTAAACAAAGTTGGATTTGTTCAGCCAAGTCGTAAGCATCGTAGCCGCCTTCACCTTCATATGTCGTATTATCAAAAAACGCAGCAGCTTGTTGACGAAAGTAATAAGTCAGCTCGCTGATATGCAGGTAATTAGGAGGTAGCTGGGCATCCACATTGCCTTCGTTATCGGTAAATACCACCAGAGCTTCTGCATGGACATTGGTTAAGTTGGTGCGATTCAACAAGTCGTAGAGTTTGTTCTGCGTTTTAAGCAATGGAGCAGGGCGGTCATTGGATGGGTGTTGACTGCTGTTGTCGCTAATATTGATACCGCTTTTATTACTTACCTTGCTCAACAGATGAGGTTGGTCGTACTTGGCTGCCCATATACCTCGCCAGTCTTTTACTTCAATTACAAAGATACCAATTTCGCTTGCAATAAGTAAATCGATCTCCTTAGAGTACTTGTCGTTTCCTATAGGTAACAGGATCGCATGAGGGCAGCTGAGTTGACGGTTAGAAATGCATTCAATCTTTAGTGATTGAAATATCGATAAAACGGCGTGATAAACCGCATCTTCCCCTTTTTTGCCTTTGCCAGAGTTAAGAATTTTGTGATTTGCAGCACGAAGTGAATCAATGTCAGTTTTCCTGATCGCGTTGGCTTCTAAGATTTTTTTGGCTACTTGGTTGTTGGCAAATACATGCCATGCCAGCACGAAAAGGCAAAAAAGTATTGCTGCAGATAAGCTGTACTGAAAGTTAATGAGTGAAAAATATTGCATGCTGCATCCCCTGAAGTTATTGATTCTTCAAAGTAGCACTAAGAAAGTGCTGCGCAACTTAATTTCAAGTCTTGCACGCTACTAAGTCCACACAGCCACCTCAGACTAAAGATTTAGGCAAACCCCGATTTGGATAGGCAACGTTGACAGTCCGAATGCTATTGCACCAGATCACCCGTGGGTATTGGATATGCAGGCGCTTAGAAAAAAAGCATTAGATGCCTATGAAAATTGGCGAAGTATCTGCGAGTTTCCGTAAGCAATAAGTATTTCCAACAACACCAAGTCAAAGCAATGACAAGTCTGTAGCTGTTTATGGTATTTCAGATGGTATTTTTAATGCAAACTATTGATTTATATAAGTAAATTGCAGACGCCTTCTCCGCCAATTTTAATTGGCTAAAAATTAAAGCCTTGTAACTCAATCGGTTACAAGGCTTTTTTCATGTGAATTTCATGAAATTTGCGGTAAATTTACGGACTCATCTCAAAAGCAGAGCGGTCATAACCCAAGGAAACTGCTCGGTCTAAGATTTGATTCAAAGTTGCAGGATCTAGTTTTGTATCACGCGCTAGCACCCAACCAAAGGTGCGTTTGGGCTCACCGACCAGCACCCATTTGTAGTCAGTGTCTAGCGCCAGCACCCAGTAGTTGCCATAAAAAGGGCGGAAGAAGCTAACGCGTAGTTTGGCGTTGTTGCTGCCTTCTACGATTTTGGCAACGCCGATGGCTTCGGTCGTTTTGCCAGCTGCATCTTTGCACTGGTTTTGCACTCGCAGATCTTTTCCATCTAGTGTGTAGGTGGCCTTGGTGTCAGATGCGCAACCTCCTTGAAAGCTGTTGGGAATCCAAGCGACTTGGTGCCAAGTACCTAGATACTTAGCAACTTCGACGTTTGCGACGACGGGTAGGTGCGCTAAATTTGCTTCATTTGAGGTGCTGCAAGCTGCTAGCAGGGTGGCAAGGCCAACTGAAACGGCTACGGCAGTTGTTTTGTAATTTAAACGATTTAGTTTTTTCATAACTGCATCGTATACTAAATTCGAATGTGGCGAACTATGTAGAGTTCAAGACGAGCAGTTGGCTGACACGGCTTGTATTGTTTTGCCAGTTTTGGGATCAAAAACCACCAAATTGACCTGCCTTTCGTGGCCAGGCGTGGCTGATACGCCTCGAAAACTCAGCTTTTGCGGTGATGCTGCGCTGTATTCGCCCACAGGGGTGTATTGTCTGACAACAAAATCATGTAGCAGCGTCTCGCCGCTATTTTCACCCGCTTTGACCTTGGTAACATGGCCGTGCTCGGTGATGGTCCAATACGCTGACCATGCGCCTGAAGGTGAATTTGTCCCCGAAGCTGGGCTGACAATGGCTTCAAACTGGTCCGCCCCTATTTGGTTTAGGCTGATTGAACTTGACGCAATTGCTTTTGAAGCGGGGACAACAGAACTGAGAGGTCCAATTCCGCCCCAGCCACGCCAATCGCCGCCGTTCAACACCATTTGCGGCGTGTAAATGCCGTTTTGCTTGTTCCACGCAGAAACCTGACGCTGCCGATTCGTGTGGGCCGCCGTGGCAAAACGGTCTGGCCAGCCAATGTAGTCCCAATAATTGACGTGGAAAGCTTGAATGACCGCTGGATTAGCGCTTGAATTGGATACGGTTTTTGCTTTCAAAGTATTCAGCCATTTCTCCGCTGGTGGGCACGAGCTGCAACCTTCAGAAGTGTAAAGCTCAACAACTGGGGTGATATTGACGTTAGATGCTGCTTTACATGCCGTAGAGGCACTAAATTGAGCTATAGCCGACGTATTTACTGACTGAATAGCTATTAAAAATATAGCAAATTTGAAATTATTGATAAACCGCATGGCAAACTCTTTCTACAAGTATTGCCAGTTGGTCGTTGCAGCACTGCAGGTTCTTACAGCATCGTTGGTGTAAGTAGTTTAAACATTACCTCACCAAACGTCCGACCTAATCAACGGCTCCCACTTGCCTGCACCTAGGCTGTAGATGGCAATGGCGCCATAACGTTGCTCGCCAGTTTCATCAAACCGGTAAGAACCGGTGACAGGTGCGTAAATATCCATCTTGCGAAGTGCTGCTGTGATGTCCGCTGGTTTGACCGATTCCGCACGCTTGATAGCAGCTGCAATGGCATAAGTGGCATCGTAGGTGTAATGACCGGCGTATTCGGGCTCTTTTTTATAGGCGGCGCGGTACTTGGCTAAGAATTCTTTGCCTGCCGCAAATTCTTCTGCCTCTAAAATAGGAGAACTTGCGTAGATGCCTGTAACTTCACCAGCAGACTTGAACATCAGCGTGGTCTTTAGCGTATCGCCACCTAAAATTTTGATTTTTGTGTAGTCGATCTTTTTCAAAGCACCAATCAGCGCTATAACCTGAAAATCACTCTGTGTGGTGATGAAAACCTCAACTTTACCGTCTTTTAGTTTTTGTGCCAATCCTTCTAACGCCACGGTATCTTTGTCAAAAGACTCGCTAAACACAACATCTTTTTTTGCTAGTTTGAGCTGTGCCAACGCACCATCGGCTAAACCTTTGCTGTAGGTGGTGCCGTCGTCGGCAACAGCATATTTGCTGGCATTCAGTTGGTTCACTGCATAGCTGCCTATCGCTTTGGCTTGCAAAATATCGTTACCCACCAGCCTGAGCGTGGTCGGAAAGCCCAAAGCGGTGAATTTTGGGTTAGTAGATATAGCTAATTGCGCAATGCTTTTTTCAGCATAAATAGGCGCGGCTGCAATGCTGACGCCAGAGTTTAAGTGTCCTACCACCGCAACGACACCTGCTTCAACCAGCTGCTTGGCAACCGTTACGCCCGTTTGTGGGTTTGCGCGGTCATCAACAGCCACCAATTCCAGGGTCACTGATTTGCCTTTGACCTTGAATCCGGCTTTGTTAATCTCATCAACAGCGAGCTTGACGCCGTTGAGCAAGTCCTGTCCTTGACCCGCTTTGTTGCCCGTCAACGGCTGAGCTGCACCAATTTTGATCACGTCGGGGATGCTGTTGCTGCAGCCAACTAAGCCGCTTGTAATTGCTAATGCCAAGATACTGTGGCTCAGTAAGTGTTTCAATGCCATTGAGATTCTCCAATTGTTCGCGCAAACATCGACAAAAATGTGTCATAAAAGTTGCTGCTGAACTGTAAGCAGTTCGTTACAACTGGCCCTCTGGTGCAAACCCTAGTATTTGAAGCTTTTATGGCATATTCAAATGAGTAATATGCATAGCCTCTTAAAATGTGGCTGAAACCCTTGTTTTAAATACAGCTTCAGCTATTCTTTTAGAAGCGATACGTTTGCAGCATCTAACAGTGCAGTTGTTAAGGCATCCAAAACGTCTGATTCCAAATTCCAGCAATGCCAATACAGCTGAATAGGCAATACCTTGTTGGGTGCAATGTTGATCAATCTACCCGCCGCGATGTGTTCTCTTGCAATCAGCTCTGGCAGAACACTAGCACCCCAGCCGGCTAGCGCGGCGCGCACTTGGCCCTCAGAGCTGGGTACAAAGACTTGGTTTAGCGCAACCCGCTTAAGCCCGAAAACATGGTTGACAAACTCACCCTGCATATCGTCTTTGCGGTTGAACGCGACAAAGGGTGTGGCGCGAAAGTTATAGGCGGTCATGCCTTCGGGGTAATGTTTCGCGGCGTAGGTGGGTTCGGCCACGGCGATGTAGTTCATCGCACCCAATGGTACAACTTTGCAGCCGCGCAAAGCCAGTTTCAAGGTGGTGACGCAGCCCAGCACTTGACCGCTGCGTAGCCATTCTTGGGTGAAATCTTGGTCGTCGGTGATGATTTCTAGTGGCAAGCCCTCGGTTGCCAGTTTGTTTAGCGCACCCAACACCCAAGTGGCGATGCTGTCGGCGTTGATGGCGATGGAAATGCGCTCCTCCTCGCGTGAGCCACCTAGCGAACTGGGCGCAAGTTCTTTCAGATCCCGCTCCAAATCCGCCCGTAAAAGCCGTATCATTTTGGTGTGCTTCAACAGCAATTGCCCCGCTTGGGTAGCTTTTAGCGGGCGGCTGCGAACGATCAAGACCGTTCCCACTTGCGCCTCCAAAGCTCGCAAACGTTGGGACACAGCAGATTGGGTGATGGATAAACGCTGAGCTGCACGCTCAAAACCGCCTTCTTCGACGATGGCCGCTAGGCATTCGAGGGCATCTGGGTCAAATGTGCTCATGTTTTGTCTCTTTCTTTGGTTTTGTATTGAGATGTTTAGAATATTCTTCTATTAGTAATCTTGATATTTTTGCTGATAGTTTAATCAAGCTTCTATTCGTTGGCAACTTGATGCACACTTGTATCAGTTAAAACGACAGGGTATAAAAAAGTATGAAAGTCATAGTTTTAGGCGCAGGCATTATCGGCATCAGCACCGCTTGGCATTTGCTGGAACTGGGTCATGATGTGACTGTGGTTGACCGCCAACCGGCTGCAGCGCTTGAGACCAGCTTTGCGAACGCAGGGCAAATATCGGTCAGCTACTGTGAGCCTTGGGCCAACAAAGACGCACCACTCAAAGCTTTGAAATGGATGTTCAGCAAAGAAGCACCGCTGTTGTTTAGGCCGCAGTGGCCCACGTTTGGCCCGAGCGCCAAGTTCGGCGGCGGCTGGCAGCAATGGCGCTGGGGCATGCAGTTTTTGGGGCAGTGCAACGACGCTGCGTTTGAACGAAATGTGCAGCAAATCGTCGCCCTGGGCGCCTACAGCCACCTCGCGCTGAAAGATATTGTTGACGCTACCAATATTGACTACAACCGGCTACAGCAGGGCATTGCCCACTATTTCACCGACCAACACGCTTTAGATGCAGCGGGTGAAGCCGCTTTGCTGATGCAAAAATATGGTGTTAGTCGACAAGTCATGGGACGAGATGCGATTTTGACCATCGAGCCTGCTTTGAAGTCGTTTGCTGCCCACATCGTAGGGGGCACATACACTGCGAGTGACGAAAGCGGCGACGCACGTGTTTTTACGCAAAAACTAGCGCGACTTTGCGAAGCAAAAGGTGCTGAGTTTTTGTATGGGCATGAAGTCTTGGCGTTGAATAAGTCAAATAATACTATCAAATCTATAGCTGTTAAGGCAGTAAATGCGGGGTCTAGATGCCAAAATAGGGGTATAAATAGCTATGAAACTGACGAATTTGAGGCTAAAACCCTCATGGCAGACGCCTTTGTCGTGGCTTGTGGCTCTTTTACAGCGCCATTGTTACGTACTGTTGGTGTCGATGTACCTATTTACCCAGGCAAAGGCTACAGCGCCACTTTCAAGATTTTGAAACCGGAGCTGGCTCCCAATGTGTCCGTGATTGATGATCAAGCCAAGTGCGCCATTACCCGCTTGGGCGACCAATTGCGCGTTGCGGGAACAATTGAAATCGGCGCTTTCGACAACACGATTAGCTCAAACCTTTCGCAAATACGCTGTCGCATGCTGACCAAAAGGGTTGAGGCCGTATTGCCAGGTGTGTGCGATACCCGAAGCATGGAGGAGGGCGGCTCGCCCAATTACTGGTCAGGTTTACGCCCAGCTACGCCGACTAATATACCTATCATTGGCAAAACTAGCGTCGACAAGCTATGGGTCAACGCTGGTCACGGCACGCTGGGGTGGACGCATGGCGCAGGCTCTGGCAAAGCAATTGCACAGCTGATAGATGGGCAAATGCCCGTGATTGCACAGAGCAAAGCAGGCTATCCGTTCAAGTTTTACGGTTTTTAAGTTTATGGGTTAACAGCAGCTAAATTTTTTAAATGCTGCGGTATCAAATCAAACAAAGGGGTTGTTTCGCGCTTGAGTGTCGCAGTTAAACTCGTGCTGTCGATGCTGAGTGATAAATTGCCAGCATTCAAATTAGCTAATTGCTGCATCCAGCCAATGTTGAGACTGCCATTCTGTCCAGGTTTTGAATAGATGAGTGATAGCATCCGTTTGGCGGAGAGATTGCCTTTGATAGCCGCTAAGTTGTACAAGCGAATGGCCTCTGCATAATTTACTTGGCAACCACTGGGGCCTGCTTGGCCTCGGTGCAGCGCTTGTGCCGTGCTGAAAAGTATTGAGTCAGACAAGTCGGCAGTATTTTGTATTTTGCAATTTACTGGGTTATCAGTTTGCCGTGCTTGCAGCAAGGTAGCATTTTGAGCAGCAACCATCGAATATGGAGCGGCAGTTGAAAAATAGCCCTGTGCCTCCTTTATTTTTTCTGCGGCCACAGCATCAAAACCTAGTTCAATCAATGCTTGTACATCGTACAGCTTAGCCGCATTGAGCAATATTTGCCGCCGCTGTTGGCGGGTTTTCTCAAGCAGACCGGCGCTTGCAGCAGAGTTGTTATGCAGTGGCGAAAAAGTGTCCTCTAAAAGCCAGTCCAAATACAGTGCTCGGCCAGGCTTGACTGTGCGCAATTGCGCTATCCAAGCGCGGGCTTTGTTGGCGGACGGCAGGCTCTCGCAGCCTTGAATCTCACACCATGCCAAACCAGCAAATGCTGAAGCTTCGCCAAGTTGTTGGGCTTGTCTGAAACGCAGCAGTGCTTCGCTGTAATCAACCTCAACTCCAAAACCGTTGGCAGACAACAAGCCCAGTACCCACGCCGCGTTGGCAGCTTGTCTTCTCTGTTGTAAAGCGGTTGGGGTGGTTTTTCCTGCGACACCAGCGCTTGCTTTATTGACAACTGCTTTGAGATTTTCGATTTCAGTTTGTAGCGCAATCTGGTTTTTGATTGGCTGAACCGAGGGTCTTTGTTGTGGCTGTGCTTCTCTGGGCAGGCTAACTCGGTCTTCAACTGGGTTACCCGCTGGTGTGCTGGCAGAGGGCTCTACTTGCACGCTGTGGGCTAACTTTGGTGTTAGCAGCACGATTGCTGCAGCGCAAGCTAACACCGTATTTACGACGATTGTCAAATGATCGTG
Source organism: Polaromonas sp. (assembly GCA_013298815.1). Lineage (GTDB taxonomy): Bacteria > Pseudomonadota > Gammaproteobacteria > Burkholderiales > Burkholderiaceae_C > Aalborgiella. Next base: position 9,108 of record JAAFJF010000007.1, read on the forward strand.
CTTCATATGAACACATGGATTGACGGTTTACTTCTGAGCTGCTTTTACAGTTTTTGGTGTGACTTTCCATGTCACCGTCGCTTGGCTTAAACCCGCTTCACCTGTAATTTGTGCAAAAGCGCTCAAAACATCGGCTTTGCTGGACATACCTGCTATGGGTTTGAAAGCTGCAACTTGCATGGCAGCGGGTAGTTTGGGCATCACATCTTCATCAGTTGCAATGCAAGTCACATACTCATTGCCCGGGGCGGCTGCATCCAAAATAAAACCTGGCTTTGGGTTGATCCAATCCGGTATGCGCACAGACACATCAGCTGTCATCAAAGACTCAGCGTTGGTTGCGTTTGGCAACAAGCGCAACACATTGCCAGTGGCTTCTTGCAGGTAGCAGTAAACATGTGAAGCCCTAGAAACACTGGTAGATAAGAAAATTTGGTCTCCTACTTCAAACGAAGTTTTGTCAAGCTGCACGTTCTTTATTTGTAAATCCATGCTGCGTGGTACGTCAGCTAGTTTCAACTCTCCACTCGGAGTCCAGTCCACTGGAACCAGTTTACCGTCAGTGTCGAGCTTGGTGTAGTTGCGCATCACGCGTTCGTATGTTGGGAAGTCGATAACACCCGTAACCACCATACCCGAATCTGCTTGGTATTTACCAAGTATGGCTTTGAAAGTAGCTGTGTTATCTGGCTCTACAACTTGTGGCTGCTTCATGTAGCCCAAACCGACTAAGGCAGTTTTAACCAATTTTGAATGTGTTTCAGGTCTGCCAGCGTCATACCAGTCGCGCAGTTGGCGTTGTAACTCTGGATGTGTTTGGTCCAAAGTCAAACAACGCCAGTACGGCAGGCGCGACCATTTGCCGATCAGCTCAATCATAGCCAAATCTACCAAAGTACGAATAGCAGCGCCAGGACCTTGCGTGTAATCACGCCCCACATTGAACTGAACGCCGTAGCTGCCAATTTTCCCAGCCAAATCTAGTCCTTGGCTGGCATTGCCAATCACAACTTCGTTGGCTGAGTCTAGGCCTGGAATTATGGTTCGTGTTTTGAAGTCCCCCATGTGCAAGTCAAGACCAATCAGGGTTGCATTTTTGTTTGTGCTGTAACCAGTCTCCAACCGCGTGGCTGAAGTACCGGCTTCAAAATGGTTGCTAATGATGTTTTGATCTACAAAAGACACTGCACCTGAAACATACAAAGCAGGCTTTTGTAATTGCATTTGGTTGTTGTTTAACATGATGGCGGTCATGTTTTGAACGGTGTCTTGGCGGGAAATGTCAACCTCATAATCAATATACCTAAACGCGTTTGACAAGCGCGACATTTGCGACAAGGCTGTAACAATCATGTCTTTGGTTGCCACTGCAATCTTGCCTGTCACATCAGGAATTTGTTTCGAAGTGATGAGTGTTGTGGGTAAATCGGCTTGCCTAAACATGTGGTCCATACACATCAAAGACGGTGACATGCTAGAGAGCGAACGTGTTGGACGTGAAGTTGGACGGTCTGCAATCGACGCATTCGATTGGTATTTTGCGTCTTTGCGTGCGTCCATAGGTGCAGCACAGCCAGTGATAATCAACGATGCCAACAACGGCAACAGAACGGGTAAACGTATCGGCAAGCGATCTGATAAACGCATCGGTGAGTGAATCAGTAAATCAAGGCGACCATGAATTGTTGATGATTTACTGGTTGTAGTGACGGTATTCATGGTGTGCTAGCCTTATTGATAGATTTTTTTGTTAAAGAGTTTTACTTGCAAATATTGACCAAATCGCCTTTTAAAACCACGATTTGTGCACCGCCTTTGGGTCCGTACTTACCAAAACCTGTGGCTGTTGATGCTGAGCTGCCCACCTCTTGTACGCAAACTTTATTCAAACCTTGTGCGCTGGCAGTCGTTACCGCATCGTTGTCTGTCAGAAGATTGTCGGTACCGTTATCAGAATAGGCGCGTGCTTCATATCGCGTGACACGTGCCCGTAGCCAGCCCTGCATGCCGAAAAGCGGATCTAAACTACCAGAGACTTGCTGCGGCGCTGTGGGCCTCAGCTCTGTTTTTGAAAGTTTAGTCAAATTAATGGGGTCTTCGCCTGGTGCGAACTGTGCGAAAGCAGCCAGTGGCGTTAAGAGGCACATTGCTAGGCAAAGTGAAGAAATTTTTAAATGGTTTTTCATGATGATTTACCTGTAAAAAATTCATTAAAAGAATGAGTAACCACTAGGGTTAACGTCTAGTGCCACAATTGCCAGATGGACAACTGAAGCAAGCATTGTTAGATGCGACGTTTTGAATGGCATAAGTGCTGTGGCCTTGCGCACTGTTGTAGGCATAAGCGCCTTGCATGGATGTGATCTGCATAGATCTACCGCCAATGCGTGTATCACCTAGATTGGATGAAAAATTTTGACTGGCCATGCTTTCGCTGCCAATGACTTCATTGCGTGCAAAACTGCCCTGTGCTGCAACCATTTGTACTGAGCTACCGGTAATCACCACGCCACCTGTGTTGCTTGCCAAATTTTGTTGTGCTGTGCTAGCGTTACCAAAGACGACGTTGCTGACGGTCGTGTTGTTGATTGATGCTATTTGCATAGATGTACCTGATATCAAAACCGGGTCATACCCAGAGGCACTTGCGTTTGCAATAAACAAACTCAGTAGCAGTGACAAAATGGTTTTCATAGCCGTTCCCTAGTACGCTTGCAATTTAGATATTCAACAAATTCTCAAATACTTTGAAGCTTTCAAAAACATGGCTTGCCGTTTCGAGCGCAGCAACATGTTCTTGAAAGTATTTAGCTAATACAAATTAACGAGTTCCGCCAACGCAAGTTGTACAAGAGTTGTTAGATGCAATGTTTTGCGTGCCAGAGTTGTCACGACCGCTGACGTGGTTGCTCACGTTGGCGTAAGTTGTCGATGTTGTCTGTGTCGATGTTCCGCTGATAGAAACAGAACCAACATTTGACGACAAGTTTTGGCTTGCGACGTTGTCATTGCCTGTCACTGTGTTGGTGATAGAGCCGCCACGTGCAGACACAGTTTGAGTTGAACGGCCACGAATATCGATGTCACCGGCGTTTGATGCCAAGTTTTGTTGACCGATGTTGTCATTGCCGGATACACGGTTAGACACATTCACGCCATTGAGGGTGGCGCTTTGAGTTGATGTACCGCTGATAACAACGTCAGTTGCAGCAGAAGGACCGCTACCGCCACCGTGACCGCCACCTGATGCGAATGCTGTTGCTGCAAACAAAGCCAAAGCCAAGATAGAAAGTTTTTTCATGATAAATCCCCTTTAAGAAACGATTAAATTAATTTAAAAATTTCCGAACATCTTTTTGCTCAACGGTGCTCGGAAGCTTTGATGAAACCAGTTGCCATGCATGCAGAATTTGTTTGCACATCGCTTCTGTTTTCATCTGGCGCTAGTTTCCGGCGAGGAGGGGGGGGCTTCAATACCGTGTTATGCCTACCAAAAATACCGTGTTTTATTACCCAAAAAATGAGTACTTTTTGATGCACTTAGAGTTAAACGCTAAGAAATTGAATACCTTCGATTAGGTATAAGGTTTTAAAAATGGTAGTTTCTTAGTGAATCAAATGTAAATTTTTGAAACATTTCAAATAAATGCGTCATTTTTATTTGCTTTTGTTCAATCTTTTATGGCTTTCCATGAAGCACATAAAAAGCAACCCTTGTCATTGGAAAAAGAAGCTTTAAATGAAGCTCAATGGTTGAGAACTGCATCGTTTATGTTTAAAAATCGGGTGATTTGTAATTCAAAAGATTCTATTTTTGGGGATTATTTACATAGCATTTGTCATCAAGAATGGTTAATCTTCCTTCAAGCTATAAGCCAAGAATTAACCAAATGATACGTATCAAAGGAGGTTTAAGATGAATCAACACGTAACCAGTTTCGGTGACAAAAACAAAGCTAGCGACATGAATCTTTCAAATGTCGGCAACGCAAACGCCAACAAATTAGCGTCACAGGGGCAATTTGCTTACTTTGCTAATCCTGCAAATTTATGGCCTGACTTTTTGTTGGGTCAAGCCAGCCAACCACTGCGCGTTATTTTGATCGAGGAAGACGCACACATGCGCAGTGTCGTTGGTCAAGAGCTTGGTGGCGACCCCCGTACAACGCTGGTGGCAACTGCCAGCAATATGCGAGAAGGCAAAAATTTAATAGCAAACTATGCATTTGATGTGATGCTTTTAGACTTGAATTTGCGAGATGGCATGAGCTTTGAATTGTTGAAATACATGCGCATGCATAGACCTGCAGCTGAAGCTCTGGTGATATCCATGATGGACGATGAGGAAAAAGCCATCACCGCGTTTGACCTTGGCGCGAATGGTTATATTGTTAAAAATTCATGGTTCGGCAATTACGCCCAAGCTGTGCTGCAAGTGGCCAATGGCGGCGCTTTTATATCGCCAAGCCTTGCGCGCAGGCTGATAAAAAAATTCGCAAATAGCTCACATGCTGAGCTGCAACAAAACCGCAACCAAGTGATTCCATTGCACACCAATGGCGTTTTGTCGTTCAGAGAGCGCGAAATTCTAGAACTGGTTGCAGACGGTTGCACCAGCAGCGCCATTGCCTTGAAAATCAACATCAGCACCCAAACCGTCACGACCCACATCAAAAACATCTACCGCAAATTGCAAGTACACACGCGTGCGCAAGCGGTCAGCAGTGCAAAGAACCAAGGCTTGCTCAGTTAGTCAGAGTTTTCGAGGCAAGACCCTCGTAAAATAGGGATAAATCGAAACTTGGCAACAAGGGCTTTTCAGATTGAGAAGCCCTTTTTTTATGCCTAAAATTTCAGTCTTTCTTCGTTAGCCTTCACGTTTCATGCATCAAATCATTCAGCAAATAGCCCAAGAGATCAAAGTCAAGCCCGAGCAGGTCAAAACCGCCATTGAACTGCTGGACGGCGGCGCAACTGTCCCCTTCATCGCCCGCTACCGCAAGGAAGCTACCGGTGGCTTGGACGACATTCAGCTGCGTGAACTGGAATTCCGCCTGTCCTACCTACGCGAGCTGGCCGACCGCCGTGAAGTCGTCCTCAAAGCCATTGAAGAGCAGGGCAAACTGACCGACGCGCTACGCTTATCCATTGCCGACTGCGCCACCAAACAAGAGCTGGAAGATCTGTACCTGCCTTACAAACTCAAACGCCGTACCAAAGGCCAAATGGCACGTGAAGCTGGGCTCGAGCCACTGGCAGACAAACTTTTTGCAGACCCAACTTTGAACCCAAGCGTAGAGGCCGAAGCCTTTGTGATTCCCCTCAAGCCGTACGTCGAAGGTGAAGACAAGCAACCCGATTTCTCCACCGTAGCAGCAGTGTTAGACGGTGTGCGCGACCTGTTGAGCGAGCGCTGGGCCGAAGATGCCGCGCTGGTGCAAAGCCTGCGTGAATGGCTGTGGGACACTGGTCTGCTGCAAAGCAAGCTGATGGCCGGCAAAGACCAAAATAACGCCGATGTCGCCAAGTTTCGCGACTATTTTGAGTACGACGAACCGATTGGCCGCGTACCCTCTCACCGCGCTCTGGCGGTGTTTCGCGGGCGTGGGTTAGAGATTTTGGATGCGAAGCTGGTTTTGCTACCATCCCCAGAAGCGCCCGTTGCAGGCAAAGCCGCGCCAGTTTCGTTGGCAGAAGCCCGCATCGCCCTGCACCTGGGCTGGAGCCACGCTAGCAGAGCAGGGGACGACTTGATCCGTAAATGCGTCGCCTGGACGTGGCGCGTCAAGCTCAGTTTGTCCACAGAGCGCGATTTGTTCGCCCGACTGCGTGAAGACGCCGAAAAAGTCGCCATCAAGGTGTTTGCCGACAATCTGCGCGACTTGCTGCTGGCCGCACCCGCCGGCCCACGTGTGGTGATGGGCTTGGACCCCGGTATCCGCACGGGCGTGAAGGTGGCGGTGGTTGATGCGACTGGCAAACTGGTTGAAACCGCCACCATCTACCCCCATGAGCCGCGCAAAGACTGGGACGGTTCGTTGCATGTTTTGAGCAAACTCTGCGAGAAACACGGCGTCAACCTCATCGCCATCGGCAATGGCACCGCCAGCCGTGAAACGGACAAACTGGCGGCTGATTTGATCAAATTGGTGCTTAAAAACAGTAAAAATGAGTCAAATATGCCTTTATCCGGCGTATCTACTGCCTTAGCAGCTATAGAAAATGTAGTGAAACTTGAGAAGGTTGTCGTCAGCGAAGCCGGAGCCTCCGTCTACAGCGCCAGCGAGTTCGCCAGTCTGGAGATGCCCGATGTTGACGTCAGCCTGCGCGGCGCGGCCAGCATTGCGCGGCGCTTGCAAGACCCTCTCGCCGAGCTGGTCAAAATCGACCCCAAAGCCATTGGCGTGGGCCAGTACCAGCATGATTTGAACCAGTCCGAGCTGGCGCGCAGCCTCGGCTCGGTGGTGGAAGATTGCGTCAACTCGGTCGGCGTCGACCTGAACACCGCCAGCGTCCCGCTCTTGAGCCGCGTTTCCGGCCTTTCGAGTAGCGTCGCCAAGTCCGTCGTGCGCTGGCGCGAGGCCAACGGCGCGTTCAAAAACCGCCGTCAACTCAGCGAAGTTACTGGCCTCGGCCCCAAAGCCTTCGAGCAATGCGCCGGCTTTTTGCGCATCCGCGGTGGCGACAACCCGCTGGACATGACGGGCGTTCACCCCGAAACCTACCCCGTGGTAGAGCAAATCATCACCACAACTGGCAAACCTGTGAGTGAATTGATGGGCAGGGCAGACATGCTCAAAACCCTGCGCCCCGAGTTGTTTGCCAATGAGAAGTTCGGTGTCATCACCGTCAAAGACATCCTAGCCGAGCTGGAAAAACCCGGCCGCGACCCGCGCCCAGATTTCAAAGTGGCGCGCTTCAACGACGGCGTGGAGGACATCAAAGACCTGCGCGAAGGCATGATTTTGGAAGGCACAGTGAGCAACGTCGCCGCCTTTGGCGCGTTTATCGACCTGGGCGTGCATCAAGACGGCCTAGTTCACGTCAGCCAGTTGAGCCACAAATTCACTACCGACGCCCGCGAAGTCGTCAAAACCGGCGACATTGTCAAAGTGCAGGTGGTAGAAGTTGACGTCGCCCGCAAACGCATTGGTTTGACCATGAAGCTGGGTGAAAAACCACAGCAAAGAGGTGAACAGCGTCACAATGGGGGACAAAACAGGTTTGAGGGCGCGGCTAGGGGGCAGCAGCAACGCGGCACTAACAATCAATCCACAGCCCAAGCCCCATCCGCAATGGCATCCGCCTTCTCAAAACTGCAAGCTTTGCGGAAATAACCGGTAAAAAGGATTCAAATCATGGCAAAAACCGGCGAATGGGCCACCAAAGTGCTCGCAGTCATCAAAAGCGGCAACCTTGATGCGGCAATTGCCCAAATCAAAGTAGCCCCCACAGTGAAAGACCTCAACCAACTCAAAGCCGCCATGATCGTCGGCGCTTTGATGGCGAAACACAAAAACGTGGAAGCGGCGGTGAATGAGAATTTGCAGCTGCTGTCAGCGCCTAGGCTGCATCGGTCGCCTTGAGGGGTATTTTTTGGCTGTAGCCGGCGTATTTATTGCCTGAGGTGCTGCATTATTTATAGTAAAACTATCAGAATAACGATAAAAATCAACGCGCGGCTGATCCCATCAGCTATAGCGAGTTGCTAAATTTCTGTGATGTCAATATCAGTGTTCGAATAGCTTCTGCACCTTGCACTGGGCTCATAACAGACGTGTCTATTGACAGGTCATAAGTGCGACGAAAAACCGGATGGTTAGCCTGCTCTCGAGCCATACCGTTAGCACGGTCATCACGAAGTCGCTCCCTCTGCTCGAGCACTTCTATCGGTGCCCACACGTGAATTTGATACAGGGGTCTTGTTGCAAGAGCACGAAGGCATTCATGAAGCTCTTCTTCGTGACGCAGCACGGTGTCAAAAATTATCTCGAAGCGCGTCGCAGCCAACCGTGTCAAGGTTGATCTTAGGTTTTCACAATGAATGTGATACACCTCGGCAGTCTCTTCCGAGCTTCTCATGTCGCGTCGTCGAGACATAGTTACAAATGCGTCAAGAGAAATATGAAATGCCGGAATTGGCGCGCAATCTTGCAGCGCTTGGGCAAGACTAGATTTACCTGCGCTCGTCGGCCCGTGCAGAAGGATAGCTGCCGATTTCATGAAATTTACCATATTTAACTGCAAAAAAAATAGCACCTTAGGCAATAAATACATTGGCTACAGCCATATGTAGCCCCCATTCACTCAAATATCGGCGAAACAGCCTCCACAACCGCTTCAATCACCGCAGCCGGTGCACTTTCAACTTTGCGGGCTTTTCTAGCCAAAATATCCAGCGTTCGCACTTGGTCGCAGCGCACGATGCCTTGGGTTTTGGTGCCTACCAGTTCAACAGCAAAGCCACGGATTCGCGCAAAGTTGCCGCCGTTGGTGATGGGTGCGACCACGGGGGTTTGCGTTAATTTGTTGAATGCTGTGGCTGAGACGATCATCACGGGTCGATGGCCGCCTTGCTCGTGGCCTGCGATGGGGTCGAGCGAGACCATGTAGATGTCGCCGCGTTTCATAGAAGCTCGTTACCCACTGGGCGAAGTGTGTCCCAATCGGCATCTGGTGCGGGCATGGGGGCATTAACGTCGCATTGGGCTAACAAGTCGTTCAATGTGGGTTTTTTACGTTGCAATGGCTTGATGACTATGGCATTGCTGCTGTTCAGCTCAAGGCTCACGTTTTCACCAATGTGCAGGTTCAGCATGTTGATAATAGAGGGTGGAATGGCAATCATGGCGGAGCCGCCAACTTTGCGTAATGAGGTTGCGTACATTTGAAACTCCTTTTGTTATATTTAAGTATAACATTGAGATGACATATTCACAATAAGGAACCCCATGCTAGAACTCCGCCCAACCTGTGAACACTGCAACACATCATTGCCGCCGGACTCGCTCGAAGCCCGCATCTGCAGCTTCGAATGCACGTTTTGCGTCACCTGCGTTGAAACGGTTTTGAAGAGCAATGCCTGCCCGAACTGCGGTGGTGGGTTTGTGCAGCGGCCGGTTCGGCCATCTCAGGATTGGAAAAATGGCAACTTTTTGGGGAACGACCCAGCTAGCACTACGATGAAGCACAGACCGGTGGATTTGGTGGCTTATGCGAAGCTGGTGGGTGCGATTAATGGGCTGTTGCCTGAAAAGCGGTAGTCCATATCGGCCGCATTTTCAGGCAAAGCATTTAAAAGTATCAAATATAGCGATTGCTAAAGTCGAAGATTTGCTTGGCGTAGTCTGCTTCATTGCTGGGCAGGTAGGGTTTTAAGATATGACCAGTAAATTCGACGTAATCACCACTGTTTATTGTTTTGTTTCGTAGAAGAATTTCTGCCAACGCGGCAGAGGAACGCTGTGGCGTGCTAGTTCCTTTCATGAATTTTGCAGCAGTTGGCAAAATATACTTCCAAGCCAAACGCTGTATTGCGCCGCCTTCACGTGCCAAACCCGTGCCTGGCATTAAACCAGGGTCGAACGAAAAGTATCTTCTCGTTGGGTTTATCGGTGCAAAGTGACGCGCAGATAGGATGTTCAAGCCCTTGGAGGTTGAATAAGCGTTACGACTTGCTTGACTGTTGTCCGATATATTGGGAAATTCGCCTTTTACTAGCAATTCAGGGGCAATGTAATGTGCACCTGTGTAGCCAAAGGTTTTAGCCAATTCTGGGTGATGCGTGCCGCTTCCAACCCAGCCAATGACGGCGTTCGGACTCAAAAGCTGCTCGATGTTGCTCAAGAGCACGTGGTGCGCCAAGTGATTGACGCCAAATGTTTGCTCTAAGCCATCGTCGGTATAAATAACTTGCGTCGCCGATTGTGTGCCAGCGTTCAGCATCACGATATCTAACGACCCCTTTAGCGACCCAGCAAAAGCCCGAACGCTGGCTAAATTTGACAAATCCATGGTGGGAAAGCTGACTTGATTAGGTTTTGCTACCGTTAGCGCTAATTGCAACTCCTTTGCGCGCTGAGCATTACGGACGGGCAAAATAAGTTGAATATCGCTTTGCTGCAGTAAGTTTTTTGCCAAAGCCAAGCCAAGACCTGAGGTTGCGCCAGTAATTAATGCTGTTTTTAATCCTATTTTTTTCATATTAAATGTTTGAAAAGTTGTACACAGGAGTAATATATGAACTATTCGTCAGTTTTACTAGTCGCGTTTTATTATGGTCAACACAATCAATATTTCTCCAAGGAAATCACCACTTCAGCAGCGTTCCATCGCTACTGTTGATGTCATTTTGGAAGCAACTATTCAGGTTTTACTATCGCAAGGTCACGACGCTATGACGACAGCACGCGTCGCTTCACGTGCCGGTGTCTCAGTGGGGTCGGTGTATCAGTACTACCCCAACAAACAAGCTTTGCTGGTGGCGGTGATAACACGCCATCTGAACAATGTGATTCAAGCTGTTGAGCGGGTTTGCCAAGAGCAGCGCGGGCAATCTATGGCAGAGATTGCCAAGCATGTGGTGTCAGCCTACGTTCAAGTCAAGCTGCAGCGACCAGATGCGTCACGGGCTTTGCTGGCGCTGCCCTCAAATGCTGCGACTAATCACGTCATTGCATCAATAACGACGCGCGGCCAGCTCGCCATTTGTGACTTGTTAGCGAGTTGTAGTGACGCACGATTTCAAGATCCCAGTCTTGTCGCTATCGTTATGACAGGCTCACTCATTGGCCCTGTGCAATTGATGTTAACTGGGGTCGTGCCGCTAGAGCGCTCAGAAGCTGTCACAGCGCATTTAATCTTGCTGTGCACAGAGTATTTACGCAGTGTTGGTGATTCAATAATTTAGAGAAATTTACGAAATTTGCTATATTTTAAATAGCTGCTCAGGCAATAAACACGCCGGCTAGGTGCCAATTTTTGCTCTAAATTTCAATAAAATCATCAAATAAAGAGCTGCTGTGACATCATATGCAAGGCAAAAGCCCGGCCACCAGCGGGGGACGCCAGGGTTGTGCGCTAACAGCGGGTGCAGCAAGTCAAAAGCGCCGTGTGCTGCTAAGCCGATGACGACAAACCACGGGTTGCGTTTAAACCCAACGACGGCTACCACGGCAAACGCGCCCGCAGCCGCTAGCTCGATGAGCAAGGTTTGTATGGATGCGCCCATTGCCGCGAACAAAATGTAGTATGACGCGATGACGATTAAAACGACAGGATAAAAGGCGCGGTCTTTGTCAAAACCGACAAGGCTGGCCGCTAGGCAGACTGAAATGGCAGTGGCTGAGCCGATTAAATATTCCATATTTCCATTATATTTGGGGTCAAAATACTATACTTTTAATAGCTGCTTAGGCAATAAATACGCCGGCTAGTGTCGTATTTAACCCTTAAAAAATCCATATTTCTGCGCCCAAGGTGACAGCAGGTGACTGTAATTGGGTTCATACTAGCAAAACTGCAATCATTCATCAAAATATCTAGCTGGAGACCCACCATGACCGCCTTGAACATCCCCTCCCTCAAAGACAAAGTCAGCCCTGAAGAATGGCAACTGCGGGTTGACCTCGCCGCCTGCTACCGCTTGATCGCCGCCTACGGCTGGAGCGATTTGGTGTTCACGCACGTCAGCGCACGTGTACCTAATGTTTCAGCTGGGCCTGAGCACCACTTCCTTATTAATCCATACGGGCTGATGTTTGACGAAATCACCGCTTCCAGCTTGGTGAAAATCGACCAAAGCTGCAACAAATTGAGCGAGTCTGCTTTTCCGGTCAACCCGGCGGGTTTCACGATTCACAGCTGCGTGCATGAGGTGCGGGAAGACGCGGGCTGTGTGCTGCACACCCATACGCGGGCAGGTATCGCAGTCAGCGCGCAAAAGGGCGGTTTGCTGCCGCTGAGCCAGCAATCGACATTTGTATTAGCGTCTTTGGCCTACCACGACTACGAAGGCGTCGCCTTATACGCCGCTGAGAAACCACGCCTGCAAGCCAATTTGGGCAAAGCCAACTACCTGATTTTGCGCAACCACGGCTTGTTGACGGTTGGCAGGACGATTCAAGACGCGTTTTTGCATATGTACACGTTTGAGAACAGCTGCCGCATTCAAATTGACGCCCAAGCCGCAGGTGGGCCGTTGAACCTGATTCCACAAGCCGTGTGCGATGCAAACTTGGGCATCATGAAAGTAGCCACAGCCGGGCAGGGCGCAGCGCTGGCTTGGCCGGCTTTGCTGCGCAAGTTGGATAGGATGGATGAGAGCTATAAAACGTAAAATCCACGCTAGTTTTGTATGGTTTGGAGTGAATTTTGAACGCAGATATTGTCCTTGAAGCCGCCCGCGCAACGTTGACCGGCTCGATGCCCTTCCCAGAAATTGTCGGAAAATTGATGGAAACAGGCGTGGAGTATTACCACGTCGATTACGCAGCCCGTCAAATGCGCTTTTACAGCGCTGCAGGCAGTCTGGTGACAGCGCCTTTGCTGTTTGAAGACTTGCCAACTATTGCCGATGATTTTGACGTTGCTGGTTTAAAGGCTGCGGTTTTTGACAGTCAGCAAAACGGTCAAAAATTCCGCCAATTCTCACAACGCACCATGCAAGCTGGTGTGCAAGGCTACTTCGCCTTTTTGCGTGGCAAACGTGTGGTTTATATGGGCAGGCAGGGCGATCAGCACACGGAGTGGTTTCCAGGTACTAAGCCAGCTGGAAACTAAAGCATCTTAATTGCTATACTTTTAATAGCTGCTCAGGCAGTAAATACGCTGGCTATAGTCATATTTAGGGGTCTAAAAACGGGTTTACGCGGCTTTGAGCGGTTACAATGGGTGCATGACTACTACATTTGACTCTTCACTCGACGCTAGTTTCGATACTCTGGGCTTGTCGCCCGCCATCCTCAACGCCATCAAGCTGCAAGGCTATGAGGTGCCCACAGCCATTCAAACCGAGGCGATTCCTGCGGTTTTAGCTGGTAAAGACGTCTTAGGATCGGCTCAAACCGGTTCTGGCAAAACCGCAGCGTTTTGCTTGCCGTTGTTGCAGCAACTCCTTCAACAGCAAGAGGGCAAAGCGCGTAGCGTGCGCCATGCGGGGCGCTATACCTCGGCTTTGATTTTGGTGCCGACGCGGGAGCTGGCGGCGCAAACGGGCGAGTCGATTCGCAGTTTGGCGCAGCATTTGCCGATGCAGCTTAAAGTGGCTGTGCTTTTCGGTGGTGTTTCTATCAACCCGCAGATGATGAATTTGCGCGGTGGAGCGGACATTGTGGTCGCCACGCCAGGGCGTTTGCTGGATTTGGTGGCGCACAACGCGCTCAAATTAGGTTCGGTGCAGATGCTGGTGTTGGACGAAGCGGATCGATTGCTCGACATGGGTGGAAACCCCTCGGCGGGTGGCACGATTCGTACCGGTGGGTTTGCCGAAGAACTGGCTGCTATCTTGGCTTTGTTGCCTGAAAAGCGCCAAAGCTTGTTCTTTTCAGCGACCTTTCCCAAAGACGTGCAGGCTTTGGCGGATACGCTGTTGCGCGACCCAGTGCGGATTGCGGTCGAATCGACCCCGACAACCTCGCCTATCATTTTGCAGCGTGCGATTCAAGTTGACCCAAAACGCCGCACGATGCTGTTGAAAAAATTGGTAGAAACCAGCGATTGGGAGCAAGTGCTGGTGTTTGTGGCGACCAAGTACGCTGCAGAATTGGTAGCCACTAAGCTTTACAACGCTGGGATGAACGCCGTGCCTTTCCACGGCGAGCTGAGCCAAGGGAATCGCACGCAGACGCTGGCGGATTTCAAAGCGAAGAAATGGCAAGTGGTTGTTGCCACCGATGTGGCCGCACGCGGTATCGACATTGCCAATCTGGCTGCCGTGGTGAATTACGACTTGCCGCGCTCCAGCGTGGACTACATCCACCGCATTGGCCGCACGGGCCGCGCGGGTGAGAGTGGGGTGGCGATTAGCTTTGTGAGTGCGGACACAGAAGCGCATTTTCGCTTGATTGAAAAGCGCCAAGGCTTGAATTTGATTCGTGAGCAAATTGAAGGCTTTGAGCCCGAAATCGTTTTAGCGCCGATCAAACCAGTTGTGACGAGTGAAGATGGTAGCTCTGATGAAGCTTTGAAATCACCGAATCACCCTAAAAACGGCGGCATCAAAGGCAAACGCCCGAGCAAAAAAGACAAGCAGCGTGCTTTGGCTGCAAAAGGGCATGGTCAGGGGTAAACTCATGATTTATGAATTCCCGCCTTCGCAGGAATGACGGGATTATTGCAGGAATGACGGGATTATTGCAGGAATGACGGGCTTTTATGAACATTCGAATTGGTGAAGGCTGGGACGTACATGCGCTGGTAGCTGGGCGCAAGCTGGTTATTGGCGGGGTGGAGATTCCACATACCACGGGTTTGCTGGGGCATTCGGATGCAGATGTGCTGCTGCACGCAATCACCGACGCGCTCTTGGGAGCTGCTGGTTTAGGTGACATTGGCCGGCATTTTCCGGATACGAGTGCCGATTTTAAAGATGCGGATTCCTGGGTACTGCTGCAATTGACGGGGCAGCAGATTGAAGCCAAGGGCTACGCAGTCATTAATATCGACAGCACAGTGATTGCACAAGCACCCAAACTTGCGCCGTATATCAACGCCATGCGTGAACGGATTGCGGCTGCATTGGGTGTTACCGTGTCCCAGGTAAATGTGAAGGCTAAGACCGCGGAAAAGATGGGACCAGTAGGTGAACTGAAAAGTATGGAAGCGCGCGCTGTAGTGCTGTTAATTTCCAGTAATTAAGGATTTTTATCGTTGGCTGTTTTTTGCGCAGCTAGTTTGTGCTCTGGGCGCATGAGGCTGATTTCTGCCATGAATCCTCCGTCTTCACCTGCTTTTCGTTGACGCTGCGCTAAATTATCGTCCTTGTCTTGCGGCAGAGGTCTGCCCCAGTTACTCAGGCTGAGTTTGCCTTGCATGCCTTGCACTGCTTTTTCTACAATGGCTAAACCTAAGCCCGTACCCGTTACGTTACTGCGCGCTTCATTGGCGCGAAAGAAAGGTACATTGAGCTGGTTAAGGACTTCTGGCGATACGCCGGCACCATGATCGCGGACGATCAATACCACCCAATCTCCCTGAATGCGGGCATCAATATCAACTTTTGCAATTTCAACAGGCTCTTCAAACAATCGCGTGGGTGACCATGCTTCGTCGTCTGCCTCATAGCTTTGTGCGTCGGGAATCGGTAGCACATGTTGCAGGTGTTTGGTATCCAGCATATGTGCCGGGTAGATGGTGGACTTGCCATACCGACGCGCGTTTTCAAGCAAATTTGCAATCACGCGCTGTAACTCCACGGCATCAGCCATGACCTGTAAATCGGGTGAAACATTATTGGACACCGCAATATCTTGCGCATCTTTGGCAGCGTTGTTGACGAACTGGGCAGCAGCTGCAACCACAGTTGCTAAATTAATAATCTGCAACTGAGACACATGTGGACGCGCATAGTCTAAAAATTTACCCAAAATGGCGTTGATTTGCTCTATGTCTTGACTCATTTCAAAACGCGCATCGTTGTCTGACACGCTAAGCTCTGTCTCCAAGCGTAATCTGGCTAATGGGGTTCTTAAGTCGTGTGAAATGCCCGCCAGCATGACTATGCGATCTGCCTCGACCTTGGACAGTTGAGCCGTCATTTTGTTGAAACCTCGATTCACCTGATGAATTTCAGTGGTGAATACGTTTTCATTGAGTTTGACTTTGTCAAAATGACCTTGCCGAACGTGATTAGCTGCTAAAGATAGCTGCTTTAAGGGGCGATTGAGCAAACCACCAATTGCCAAAGAACCTACCATAGACATAGCGATCGCTAAGGCAATCCAGTACAACCATGCGTCGCTGTTAACTGGTTCAATCCTAACCATGTCGGTTTGTAGCCAGTAGGGGTCACCTTGGATAGCAAAACTGACCCATAAACCTGGCATACCGTTGACGCGATCTGAGACAATCGTTTCATTACCAAGTCGCTTTTTAAGCTCAAGCTCTAGCAGTTGACGGTAGTTGTCAATCGCATAGGTAGATATTTTGTCTTCGGGCTCACGTGGACGGATGTACAAGCCTTCTTGGTCAGAAATATTTTTAATCAACGCCGTGCGGTAAATCGCATCAGCATGAACCAAAGAACTGCGGGTTAAATTGACTGCAGAGCTGATTTGACGTGCTGCTAACTGCGCCCGTGAATCGTATTCCAATGCTTTGAAGCTGATATACCAAACTATAGAGGAAGCCAAAATCAGAAGTACCAGCAGCACAAATGTGCGCCAGAATAAACTGATTTGAAGAAGATGGCGAATTTTCATGGCTATAGCTCAGGTAGTCACCCCGAGTTTAAGCCAATACATGGCTCAAATTGAATGACAAATTTAGTGTGTTGAGCTGGATTGCTCAGTATCTGGAACAAATACGTAGCCCACACCCCACACGGTTTGAATATGGCGCGGCTTTGCAGGGTCGATTTCAATAAGTTTTCGTAACCGTGAAATTTGCACGTCTAAACTGCGATCAAAAGCTTCAAACTCACGACCACGCGCTAGCTGCGCCAATTTGTCGCGCGACATAGGGATACGCGGGTGACGTACCAGCGTTTTGAGCATAGCAAATTCACCTGTGGTAAGAGGCAAATCCTCGCCATTTTTGGACAAACTGCGGGCTGCCATGTCAAACAAGTACTCTCCGAACCTGACTGGGGTGTCATCGCTGGACGGTGCGCCAGGTGCTTCAGTTGCTGGGCGACGGCGCAAAACAGCGTGGATGCGGGCTAACAATTCGCGTGGGTTGAAGGGTTTACTCAGGTAATCGTCTGCGCCAACTTCCAAGCCAACAATGCGGTCAACATCTTCACTTTTAGCGGTCAACATGATGATTGGGATGCGGTTATTCGCAGAGCGCAAGCGGCGGCAAATAGACAAACCATCTTCACCAGGCATCATCAGGTCGAGCACGATCAGGTCAATAGCATCACGTTGCATAAATCTGTCCATGGCTTTGCCGTCTTCCGCCAAAATCACGTCAAATCCTTCCTGCGTCAAATAACGGCGCAGCAAGTCACGGATGCGGGTGTCGTCGTCAACGACCAAAATGCGGGTGGTTTGTGTGGTGCTTTGGTTCATAGAGTGCCTGAAATATATGTTGCCTGAAAGTTAAAATACGCGGTTACATTTACAAGAACGTATTTTGCAGCGTAGAACGCCTTCTGCAAGACTTTAAAGCCTTACTTTGACAAATTCTTACAACTCTTGCGAAATTGAGCATATAGTTTTTAAGCCACATGGACAAGTTACGTGCACCAATCCGTTACAGTAACTACTTCTTCATCATGAAAACTTATAGCGTTTATCTTCAGTTTGGCTTATGGTTGGCTGCATGCATGCCATTGCCCAGTTACGCCGGTATGGAGGTGCCACATTGGCTATATCCAGAGTGGATAGCGGCTAAGGTCATGGAGTTTCATGCCCGAAACTCAGAGCGGTATGAGCAGACACAAATAGTCGCGCAATTAAAAACTACGACCACCCCTATATCTTCGTCAAATTCTGTCTCCATCGTCACGATAACAGCATCACCGACTGCGGGAACCACAACCCCAACAACAACGATGAACAGCGAAACAAGTGCTCGCAAAATCAGCCTGGCGCCAGTGGAAACTGCAACCGCTAAAGTCAATGAAAAGTACCTCTCTAAAGAAGAGTTGATAGAGCTGAGGAAGCAGTTACGTCAAAAGTAAACGTTACCCAGTCATGAAGCTATTTTTAAACGAAGTTAAGATATAAATGATGAAGCAGTGTATTAATTTTGCTATTAAATTTATAGCGATAAATTTAATAATAATGCCGGCTAGTATCGTATTTTCCCAATCAAATCAAGATATTGGTCGTTACAAAGAACCGCAAAATATCGTGCAGCTAAGTGTTAACGCCGCACTTGAAGTACAACAAGATATTTTGACCATCAGTTTGAGCGCAACGCGCGAAGCTGCAGATGCGAATGTGGTTCAAACACAGCTTAAAACGGCGCTAGAGGCAGCATTGTCAGAGGCTAAAAAAAATGTCCAGCCCGGGCAAGTTGATGTCAAGACCGGCAACTTTAGTTTGTATCCTCGCTACAGCAGAGATGGCAAAATCAATGGGTGGCAGGGTACGACAGAGTTGATTTTAGAAGGGCGAGACTTCGCAAAAATCAGCTCAGTTGCAGGAAAAATTCAAACTTTAACGATTGCAAATGTTGCTTTTAGCCTTAGTCGTGACCAGCGTGCCAAAGTAGAAACAGAAGCACAACATATGGCCATAGACCGTTTTCGTGCCAAAGCATCAGATATTGCTAAAAACTTTGGCATGACCAGCTACAGCTTGCGAGAAGTGGCTGTCAACGCGGGCGACCAAGGCTTTGTCGCGCGACCTCGTATGGCTGAAATGAGTATCAAAATGTCATCAGCTGACGCACCCGTACCCGTAGAAGCTGGTAAAACCAGTGTCGTTGTGACAGTAAGCGGAACTGTGCAACTTCGCTAGGCGTAGGCATTGCACAAGCATCGTGATATATTTCTACATTATCCATCTTTGGGCGTGGAAAGAAGTGAATAGGTCATGATGCAACAAACCATTGATGAGCGCGCAAATAATAACTACCTTTATGTAGCTGAAGCTGTAAAAAAGGTTTGTGATATTGATCTGGTGCATGAAATGTTATTCATGCTTCATGCGTCGATTCAAAATGATTGGTCTGAATTTGAAAATTTTTCCAAATT
Organism: Polaromonas sp.; assembly: GCA_013298815.1. Classification (GTDB taxonomy): domain Bacteria; phylum Pseudomonadota; class Gammaproteobacteria; order Burkholderiales; family Burkholderiaceae_C; genus Aalborgiella. The sequence goes on from JAAFJF010000007.1 coordinate 27,970, forward strand.
GCGCCAGTTTGCATCAGCAGCCAATGTTTTGCATGGGATGAAAGGCACGATACCGATTTTTTCAGATAGAAAAACTGAAGAAATAATGCAGAAAACCGAATCGCTACTGCGAACTTCTTCAAGCGAATCTGACATCAAAAGCTCGACGGACGATCTGCGTTTTCAAATGCAAGGCTTTATGTATGAACTAGATTTGTGGGTCAAAGCGCAACAAAAAATTACTATTTGACCCCCTTCATCTTGCAAAAATCAGAGCTCCATATTTTGTAAAAATTGACGAAAAGCAGCGCCCACTTCAGGATGCTGCAGCGCAAGCTCTACGGTAGCCTCCAAAAAACCTTCTTTGCTGCCGCAGTCGTATCTTTTGCCAAAATACTGGTAAGCGTGTACGTGCTGCGTTTTCAGTAGATTTGCGATACCGTCTGTGAGTTGAATTTCGCCGTGAACGCCAGTTGCTTGTTGTCTGATTTGGTTGAAAATCTCAGGTGTCAAAATATATCGACCTGCAACGGCTAAATTTGACGGTGCGTTCTCTTGCCTAGGTTTTTCTACTATTTTTGTTACTCTGCTCAAACGTTCTTCAACCTCTTCGCTAGCCACAATACCGTATCTGCTAACCATATCCATTGGTACTTCTTGCACAGCTAAGATAGATGTTCCTAAATGCTCATAAAGCTTGACCATTTGCGCCAAAACAGACAAATGTGTTGCACTAATTTGGTCTGGAGTAGGTTTGTTAATCATCAAATCATCAGCCAACAGAACTGCAAATGGTTCGTTGCCAACCATGCGTTCTGCACACAGAACTGCATGTCCTAGTCCCAACGATCGCGGTTGTCGAACGTACGAGCAGTCCATATCATCAGGTTTTATGTCTTGAACTAACTTTAATAATGCATGTTTGTTGTTGGTTTCTAACTCCGCTTCAAGTTCATATGCTGTATCGAAATGGTCCTCAATTGACCGCTTGTTGCGACCCGTCACAAAAATCATATGCCTGATACCAGCTGAATAGGCTTCTTCTATTGCGTATTGGATTAAAGGCTTGTCAACAACAGGCAGCATTTCTTTAGGTTGCGCCTTAGTTGCGGGTAAAAATCGGGTGCCCAGTCCGGCAACTGGGAATACAGCTTTTGTAACTGCAGCTCTAGCAATATTTGGTTTGACATGGTTAGTAAAATCAGAAAGTGCCATGGTGATGTCTCCTATATAAAATTTTAAGCAAGGTGATTTTAAAAATGAATAACTTATTTAAATTTAACTAAAGCTTTGTCAATTTCAATTTGAAATTTCTCTTTGAATTTAGGTATTGCGAAAGCCTGAGCATGGTTATGTATGTCATTTGGTACAAATTTTGATGCATTAACTTCAAAATCTTGTATGGCTTGAATAATCGATGACGCGGTTTGTTCGTGAAAGAACATGCCTGTCGGCGCAAAACCTGGCACGCCAATTGATACAACCGTTTCTAGAGCACCTCCTTTGCCGAACGCAATGACAGGTGTACCACAAGCTTGAGCCTCAACGGGGACAATTCCAAAATCTTCTTCCGACGGGAATATAAAAGCTTTTGCTTTTGATAAATAGTTATTAACTTCTGCAGCAGGTAAAAAGCCAGGAAATATTGTGTTCGGTCCAGCTTTATTTTTTATTTTTTCCATCTCAGGCCCATCTCCAAGAATATACAGTTTTTTATCTGGCATATTCTTAAATGCCTCGGCTACGATATCTAACCGTTTGAAGGGAACAAATCTTCCTGCTGTGACGTAATAATCGTCTTTTTCATGTTGAAGCTTAAATATAGAAGTATCAACTGGCGGATTGACTATAGTACTTTCTCTGCCGTAGTATTTGGAAATACGACGGGATACAAATTTTGAATTAGATACGAAATGATCAACACTGTTGTTTGATCGAACGTCCCATGTTCTGATTTTATGTAATTGCCAGCGAGCAAACCAGCTTTTAAGTCCTTTTTCTAAGTTCATTTCACGTAAATACTCATGGTAATGATCCCACGCATATCTCATGGGTGAATGACAATACGAAACATGTACCTGGTTAGGTCCAGTTAAAACGCCTTTAGCCACGCAGTAGGTGCTCGAGATAACTAAATCGTAATGTGATAAATCAAATTGTTCAATAGCAAATGGCATTAAAGGCAAAAATTTGCGGTAATGCCGTTTTGCACCAGGCAAATTTTGTAGAAAACTTGTAATCGGTTTTTTACCTCTTAAAAAATGGCGTTGATTATCTGGAACAAAGTCAATAAGTGAAAAAACATCTGCCTGCGGATACATGTCTAGTATGTGCTCCAAAACACGTTCAGCACCACCGTATATAACTAGCCAATCATGAACAACTGCTACTCTCATTTGCAAGCTCCTATAATATTTGATTTATATATGTTTATTTCATTAAATGTATTTAATGCTTGCTCAAATTTTTACTGACTTTTCTAAAATTTTCAGCAAATGTGTAGCACTTTTCCTCCATGTGAATTGTTTTGCGTGAACTTTACTTGCTTCGCGCATGACGCTTACTTGTTCTGGATTTTTGACTAAAAAAGAAATTGAATTAGCTATAGTGGAGGGATCATTGGGATCGCAATACAAAGCAGCTGATCCGCACACTTCTGGTAATGATGAGCAATTACTCGTTATAACAGGACATCCGAGCAGCATAGCTTCTAAAGGTGGGAGGCCAAATCCCTCGTAGAAAGAAGGGAAGACAAGACACATAGCATTTTCATACAGGCCTGCTAAAGTTTCGTCGCTGACGTACCCCATTTCAACAACACGATCGCTATTCAATTTCGACTCTTTGAATACTTTTGAATACTGTTGACCAACGATAACGCAATGAGGAGCATCTGTCCCAAGAAGTTCAAGCGCTTTTAAAACACTAGCGAAATTTTTATTAGGACTTGCGCTAGATACTGCAAGCACATAGGGTTTACCATTGAGTTTAGACAATACATCAATAGGAGCTTGCGGTTTAAATTTTTGTATGTGTTCGCAACCAAGAAGAACTGTTTCAAATTTTTCGGGAGATATTCCCGTGTATTTAATCAATTCAGATTTAGAAAATTCTGAATTGGTCAAAATCTTTTTACTCCTCCTTCCTGCGATGTTTAGCAATGCTTTGTACCACCACTTAAACTTCCAATCAAAGTTTTGAGGAATAGCATAAACTTGGGCATCATGAAAGAAGATAACTTGGTTAGCTCTGAGTAAGGGCCCGGTGTTGCACAGGCTTAGCACCCAGTCCTCAGGTGGCAAATTTGCCAAATCAAGCTGCTCCCAAATATGCCCTTTGCGTCGTCCAACTGTCTTGATCTCCCATCCTTTTGCAAAAGACGGGACAGGGAACGATGAGTCGTTTTCAATGGCCAGTTTGAAATGTAATTGATGACCGTTGTGATCGTAGCGACCTTGGTCGTCTAAGTAGTCATGAGAAAGGCTAGACAAGATTTCGCCAGCTACCCTTTCCACGCCTGTTATTTTTCGTGTCAAGAATCGACCGTTAACCCAAATTGTTTTTGAATTCATGTTGATAGCTTTGAAGAAAGTTTAAAAAAATGAAAAAGTTTGCATCGATTTGCTTTACTATATTAGAGTTGGAGTTGATTACAAGATCAATACAAGAAATTTTTAGTAAAAGCACCAACAAATGTTAAATTTTGTGGAGACGATCAAGTGCAATATGCTTCAGGTTCAGATTTTCTAGCCATTCGTAGTCCTTTTAGGTACATTATTCAATTAGTCGTACCCGCAGCTTGCGCTATTTTCCTGTCTTGGTTTTATGGCTGGTTCGATACGGGTAGTCAAGTTCTGTGGCCTGTTTTAATTGTTTTGACAATGACAATGACTTGGGCAAGATTCGATATTCACAAATTAACTAAAATTAAGCGCTATCGATTCATCGTTTTTAGTGACTTATTTACTAGAACTTTGGTAATATATTTTTTAATTAATGTTATTTTCGCTATAGATGGAACTTTAGATAATAGATGGAGGCAAGTCGTTTACTATGCCGTGTTCTTGTGGATGCTTACCTCTATATTAACGGTAGTATTCATTGAAATTTCAATTCTGACTGTCTTTAAAAGGAAGCTAATCAAAATTGCAATTGCTGCTGTTACAAGCTCGAGTGTTGCATTTGCTCGTAATTTAGGTGAGCAAAAATTTCTAGCGATCGATTTTCTGGGGTTTTTTGAAGACCGTACAGACGACCGGATCCCAGATTACTTACCTTTTAAAATTCTAGCTCGAATTGATGCGATTGCTGACTATATTACAGGGCAAGAGGTTGATCATGTCTTGGTTTCTTTACCCACAGAGGCCGGTTATCGATTTGGTTTTGTTTTAGAACAGCTGTTGAACAGCACATGTTCTGTACATTATTTGCATGATTTTTTGCTGTTTCGTCCCATCAGAGAGGCTATGACGCCTATCGGCAGCATGTCTGTATTTACCATCATTGATTCTCCTGGTGCGGGGATTGATTCAGCCGTTAAACGCAGTTTTGACATTCTGGGTTCTGCTATCGGTTTGATTCTTTTGATGCCTTTGTTAATACTGGTAGCTATATGGATAAAGATTGATTCAAAAGGGCCAGTGTTTTTTATGCAAAATCGTTGGGGAAATGGTGCGCAGCCATTTCAGATTTACAAATTCAGATCAATGTCACAGGCCACGAGTAGTGCATCCAGTGATGGTGAGACCGTCGTGCAGACGACTCAGAATGATATGAGGGTCACCAAAGTGGGGGCATTTATTCGTCGCACATCTATTGATGAATTACCGCAATTGATTAATATTCTTAAAGGGGACATGAGTATTGTTGGACCCCGACCCCATGCGGCTGGACACAATAAACAGTATAGAGGATTGGTCAAAGGCTATATGTTGCGCCACAAAGTTAAACCCGGCCTAACCGGGTGGGCGCAAATTCATGGTTTTCGCGGTGAAACTGATACTATTGACAAAATGGAAAAAAGAGTTGAATACGATTTGGAGTATTTGCGCAATTGGACACCTATGTTGGATATTTATGTCATATTACGAACGGTAAAGTTGGTTGTAACTGGTAAGAATGCATATTAACTTATTTATAAAGTTAGAAAATAGTATGTTTATATTCAAGATTAACAATACCTTTATTAGTCAGTATTTCCAAGCTGCATTAATTAGTATCATATCTTTGGGTTCTTGTTCGGCGTGGTCACAGGCTGATACAAGTCAGCCGTCCACCAGCAGTGCTTCTCAATTGTTACAAGCTCCGCTGCCTGGCGATTTGACTAAGGATAATAGAATCTTTTCACCATCTCGCATCTTTGCAAAACCTGCAGGTGCTGGAGTTGGGTATGATTTAAAAGACAGACCTGCTCCCAAGCCAACTCCTATGCATTTATCAACCACAATAGAAACGAAGGTTGAGAACAAGACGACAAATCATATCGGTGGTGGGAATGGTTTTGGTGGTCCGACAGAGGCGGCTGCACCCAGTTTTGCGCCCTCAGCATTGAAGTTTTCATACGAGTTATCAGACTTGGTGCAAAGTTCTGTTGGAACGGCGCTGCCTATTTTCGGAACTGAACTTTTCGATGGCCGCTCACTACAGTCTGCATTAGACCCACTAACAGTGCCTGCAGACTACCGCGTGGGTCCTGGTGACGAGTTATTGATCCGTGCGTGGGGACAAATCGATATTGACTTCCAAGGACAAATTGACCGGTCTGGATTGATATTTTTGCCAAAAATTGGTCAAATCATGGTCGCTGGTCAAAAAATATCTGATCTGAAGTCGCTTCTTAACTCACACATAGCCAAGCAGTTCAAAAGTTTTGAATTAACCGTGACGCTGGGTGCATTAAGACAAATTCAGTTTTATGTTTCGGGGTTTGCAAAGAAACCCGGTATTCATACAACAGAGTCGACGGCAACGACATTACATGGGTTGCTTGCTTCAGGAGGGCCGCTACCAGCGGGCGATTTTAGACGTATTGAGTTGCGTCGCGGGGACAAGGTGGTCGCCGTCGTTGATGCGTATAAGTTGCTTATCGATGGTGACAAAACAAGCGATCCTCCATTGCTTCCGGGAGATGTGATTTTTATTCCAGCAGCTAAAGGGTTTGTTGCTGTAGCGGGATCTGTGAGAAGACCAGCAATGTATCATTTGCGCGATGCAACAATGATTTCTGATGTGCTCAAATTTGCAGGCGGTTTGAGCTTAATGCAGCAAAAACCTCGGATCCGTTTAGAGCGCTTGAAAGATGGCGGGCGACAGGTTGAAAATATTGATTTAAGTCTGGCTGGCTCAGATAAGGCATTACAGGATGGGGACATCTTGATGGTATTGCCAGCGTCACCGCGTTTTGATCAGTTCATAACGGTGCGCGGAAATGTCTCTCAACCTTTACGGCAACCATGGACTCCAGGTTTGCGAGTCTCAGACATTCTGAGTCCTAAAGACGGCTTGATACGACCTGCTGCTTGGATGCAACAAAATGGGCGGGCCAGTCTGATGGGATTATCTGATTTGTCACGAGATACAGATTTCCGTAGAGATTTCCCTGACATGGAATGGGATTATGCTGCAATAGAAAGAATTGATCCTGTTACCTTATCCGCAAGTGTTATACCCTTTAGTTTGGCAAAAGCTTTAGCCAAAGATACCGAGAGCGATTTACAGCTTATATCAGGTGACGCTATCGTTGTTTTTTCAAAGATAGATTTCAAACAACCTCAAGAGAAAAAACTAAAGCTTGTTAAAGTTGAAGGTGAGGTCAAAGCGCCAGGAATTTATTCAGTCGGGTTGGGCGAAACATTAAGTCAAGTGATCAACCGAGCTGGGGGGCTTACAAGTCAAGCTTATATTTTTGGAACTATTTTCAGCAGAGACAGTGCAAAACGCGACGAAGCTGTGCGGCTTAAAGATGCTACAGATCGCATCGAGCAGGATTACTTTAGATATTTAGCGAGTCGTTCTAGAAATGCCACCACCCAAGAGGAGGGCGTAGTAAGCACAGGGGAGTTGGAATCGATTAAGTCCTTGGTTGGACGACTGCGCAGCGTTCAGCCAGAGGGGCGCATACCTTTAAACCTTTCAAATGCATCCGCTCAATATCGTGATGTCCCATCTATATTGCTAGAGGACCTCGACTCTGTATTAATTCCTACAAAGCCAGCCACTGTAACGGTTGTTGGTTCCGTATTTAGGCAAGGCAGTTTGTTGTGGAACTCCGCTTGGACAAGTCAAAACTATATAGATAACTCCGGGGGATTGAGACAACATGCTGATCGTTCAGGAATAGTAATATTTCGTGCGGATGGAACTGTTCGGCAGCAGGGCGGTTGGTTGAACGGCGCGTCTTCTGAAATTAATCCAGGGGATACTATTGTTGTACCGGAGGATGTTCAGTCTCCAAGTTGGACTCGAATATTCCGTGATTGGAGTCAAATTTTTTATCAAATGGGCCTCGGAGGCGCAGCTATAAAGATACTGCGTTCAACGCTATGAGCGTTCCAAACGTCGGAGTCTCAGGACTCCTATTGCGGCTGTCAAGATACAGATGGCTATTGATTTTGCTATCTGCTGTTGTGGGCCTGGCTGTTGGTGTTCAGTCGTATAGGGCGCTACCTATATTTACAGCTTATGCGCGGTTATTGCCTCCACAGACCAATACAGCGACAGCGTCTTCTTTGCTCAATCAAATTGGTGGTACAGCGGTACTGGGTGCATCAGCTCTAACCATCAAAAATCCGTCCGATTTATATGCCAGCTTGTTCTTTAGCCGATCCGTGCAAGACGATGTTATTGAAAAGTTTGAGTTAAAAAAACACTACAGCGTTGACGATATAGATGATCTCCGAGTTCTTGTGGGCAAACGAACGAAAGTTGAAGTTGGCCGCGATGGAATCATTACCTTGTCTTACACGGATAAGAATGGAGAGTCAGCTGCACAAATCGCAAACGGAATGATAAGCGCAATGTATACCATTGCAAGAAAACTGGCTAGAGGTGAGTCTGAACGACGTCTCGAGTTTTATGATGGTTTACTTATTGAAGCACGTAAGAACCTAGAAATATCAACTAAAAACCTCCTTGATATGGAGCGTGCTACTGGTTTAACCAGGCTTAAAGGTCAAGAGGAGGCTTCATCAGCTGTTATTGTCGAATTGAGAGGAATGATTGCAACCCGACAAGTTGAGCTGCAGAAAATGGCAGTTGTTGCTACTGAAAATCACCCTGAAGTCGTAAGAATGCAAACTGAATTAGCTGCTTTAAAGTCTCAGCTTTCGACAATCGCTAGCCCGCTTTCAAAGACGACGCAGGGTACAAGAAGTCGCGATGGAAAAGTCAAAGCTAGCGACGAAATTTTTGTTCCATTTGAGTCGTATGCAGAATTACGTTCAAAGGTTGAACCCCTTAGGCGTGAGGAAGAGATAAACAACAATGTGTTTGAGCAGCTTACCAAAGCCCGCGCATTGTCAAGAATTGATGAGTCAAGAGACTTTTCAGTCATTTCAATTTTAGATCCAGCCGTAGCACCTACAAAAAAATCTGGACCTCGTGTATTCGTTAACGCAGCGGTGGGGTTTTTAGTCGGCTTTTTTCTTGCAATTATTCTGGCACTTTCTTGGGATATTCTATTTACAGACAGTGATCGAAGAGACAGATGGAAAAAAGTTTTTACAGCATTCTTACGGTTTAGAAAATCGAAAATTTAGTTTCTAAATTAGTTGATTATTAGCACAAAAATTTTCAGTTAACCTTGCAAATTAAATATGAATAAAAAAATGGCGTCTACCAGTACCTTTGCCAAAGCAACGGTATGGCTCGTCATTTTTCAAGTCATAGGGTTGGTTATTCCATTATTGACTTTACCGATATTAGCTAGAAGTCTTGGTGTAACATCATTTGGTCAAATTATGCTTGCACAAGCAGTTGTATTTTTAGGCGTTGTTTTTGTGGATGCAGGCTTTAATACTGAATCGCAGCGAAAGGCTGCCATAGCTACAAGCAAGCTAGACGCACATCAGATATTGATAGATAACTTTATTGCGCGGTTGGTTTGTTCAGTTCCAGTACTTTTAGTACTACTGGTTGTAGGATTTCTCATTCCTGATTTGCCTTTCAAATTGGTTGTTTTATCGCTTTTGTTATTGCTAGGGACATTGATTTTTCCTCAATGGTGGTATGTCGCCAGACAGCAGGGTTTAAAAATGGGCATTGCTCTAATGGGTGGTCGTTCAATTAGTGCACTGGTAATTTTTTTATTTGTAAAGTCAAGCAACGATCAAGTAATTGCCTGTGTGGCTTCTTCTAGTGGGACACTTATAGCAGGGATGTTATTGCTGCCAAGCTGGTGGCCAAACTTTAAGGCGCAGCGTGCTGGGCTGAACTGGTCTTCATGGAGGGGCTATTTAAATAGCGTTCGTCATAATATATTTTCAGGATTTTTTTCTAGCGCGAGTGTTTCTATTCCTGTTTTAGCGTTGGGGTTTTTTGCAGGAACATTTCAAACTGGGATATTTACAGCAGCTGATAGGTTGACACGCGCAGCTGCGCACGTTTTGAGTTTTGTTGAGCAATCATGCATGGGATGGTTCGCGAAAGAAAATGATAAAGATTTAAAACATGCAGATCGTCTGCGTGTCAAAGCGCTCTTCGTTTTAAGTGCCACTTTATTGATAGGTTGCAGCTCTGTCGCACTTATGTCCAATTGGATTTTGCAATTGTTATATGGCAATTCATTTTTACCTGCCTCCTTGACTTTACAAATTCTGTGTCTTTGGCTTTTCTTGTATGGTTTACGCAAAGCGATGGTCACTTTTTATTGGTCTGCTGCGGGGCAGCTTAAAGCTGTTGCCATCATTCAATGGCTAGAGGCTGCTTTAGTATGTGCTATGGCAGGCTTTGGTGCTTATTGGTCAGGATCTTTAGGTGCCTCTGTCGGCTTATGTTTTGCCGAGCTTGTTCTAACAATGACTGCAGTCGTTTGGATAAACAAAGGAACCAGATGAAAATCGCAATGGTAATGAGCGTCTACGGTGAAGACGCGATTGGCGGTGCAGAGAGAACAGCCGCAATTCTTGCTAACAATCTAGTACGGCGCGGGCATGAGGTTTCCATAGTTTCATTAGGAGCAATTAATAGCAAGGAGAGCAGTTTTGAAACTGAGTTCGGAGCAACAGTTTGGCAATTACCTTTGGCGCAAATATACGATCCGTATGGGTTAGACGGTGTCAAAAAGCCGCTTCCAAATTCAACTATAAAAAAGGCACTTTGGCATTTTTTGGATGTTTCAAACGTGAAAATGTCGTCGCGAGTTAGACGTTTATTTCAAAAAATACAGCCTGATATTGTGATGACGCATACTCTCCAAGGTTTTTCAGTTGCCGTATGGAAAGAAGCAAAGAGATCAGGTGCAAAAATTTTGCACATGACGCACGACCATGCCTTGATATGCCCAGCTACTGCTATGACAAAAGGGGCAAAAGTGTGCGAAAGTGTCTGCACACAGTGCGCTATCTATTCGAAAATGCGAAAAGCTTTAGCTACGCCGCCAAATGTGGTTGTTGGTCCCTCTCAAATTATTTTAGATAGGCATCGCAAATTTGGTTGGTTCGGTGAAATTAAGGAAATGAAGGTTATACCCAATGCGTTGCCAGACAACTGGCCAGTTATGCAGCACGAGCTGGTAGTTAACCGCACCATGGTTTTTGGTTTTTTAGGCCGGTTAGACGAAAGCAAAGGTGTTGATACATTGCTGTCTGCGTTGAAATATTTACCCATAGGTAGCTTTAAAATTAAACTTGGTGGTTATGGTGATGCCGAGCAACTACGAAAGCTATGGCTGGATTCTGAAATTCCGGCGGACTCGGTTGAATTTCTAGGCTTGGTTAACGCAGCTGAATTTTTATCATCTGTTGACATTTTGGTAACACCCTCACGCGCGCATGAGACCTTTTGCAACGTTGTAATGGAGGCCGGTTGTCTTGGCAGGCCAGCTATAGTCTCAGACCGCGGTGCACTTCCTGAACGAGTCGAAAATGGGAAAAGTGGTTGGATCTTTTCAGCCGGTGATGCGCAGCAACTTGCAAGGTTGATGCATCATTGCATTGCAAACCCCGAAGAAGTTTTTCTTAAGGGACAGAATGCACAGTTTCTGAGATCAAGCTACAGCTCACAAGTTCAGTGTGATAAGTTTGAAGTGCTATTTCAAGATATGTTACTTTCAAGCTGAACATGAAGGCGCTAGATAGCTGGGTTCATGACAACTTAAATCCGAGTTTTATTCGAAAATGGCAATTCATGTGCCAAGCTGCGTTGGTACTATTTTTGCTGATGCAGCTCAATGGTGGTGTTGTGCGCTGGGTTCTGGATATGGTGGGTGCTGCGCCGTTGACATACATTCCTAATTTATTAATGGTGGGATGCACGATATCAATCTTGATTTACAAGCTATATTTTCAAAGGTTTACATTAGGTATTTTTTTATTTATAGCGCTTATATTTCTTTCCTTGCTTGTGGGCATCATTACAACAAACAGTGTTGTACAGCCAGTTTTTGGATTGTGGGTCTTAGCACCATTTATGTTTGGTCTCACGTGTGCACCAGCATTTATGCTGAAGCCACCGCACAGAATGTTGGTTCTTTACTCGATGTTTTTTATTGCAGTCGGCGGAGTTATCGTGCACAGTTTTGTCGCCTATCCTTGGGTTGGGGTATCTTATCAAGTCGGCGGTGTAGAGCTTGAGGGCGCAAGAGAATGGGAAACTAGCGGTGGTAGCCAACGACTTTCAGGTTTAGCTCGGTCTTCTTTCGATGTGGCTGGTCAAATAGTCGTTGCAGCTGGGCTTTTGAGTTTAAGAATACCGAAAGGGTTTTTTAGATTTTTGTTGTGGATTTTTTGCACAGTTGCCGTGTCGTTGTCCACGTCAAAAGGGATTCTATTGGCCTTGTTAATGACGGTTATTGCAAGTGAAGCTCTCATTCGTGATATTTCTTGGCTTTTAAAATTTACTTTTGTGATGGGTATTTTTTGGCTATTTGTGCCACCCATGATGGGTTGGACGATGGATTGGCAGGAGGCTGCTCGTACCGATATCGACAACCCGCTGTATGGCTCGTTCATAGACCGAATGAATGATATGTGGCCCAGAGCTTTGGAGTTAACTACTGAGCACGGCTTGCCCTTGCTAGGGCGTGGTCTAGGTGGTATCGGTGTACCTGTAAGTATTTTTGAACCTGCCTTGGCAAACGCCGGCGACAATGTGTTTGTTTATTGCTATGTGTTAGTGGGCGTCTTGGCAATACCAATATTCATCCTTGGTATTTCCACTTTATTGAAACTTTCTGGTCGTACAGCTAGGGAAGATATGCAAGACATGTTGCTGTTAGCCGTCGTCATCAATTGGTATGGTGGCGTTAGCAACATACTAGAGCATGCTGTGTTGGCTTTGGCTATGGGGATCATGTGTCGATATATTGCGGCTACACTTGCCGGCAATCAATTTAAAAACTTTGATGATTTAAAAAATGATTAGATTGTTTGTTTAGGCGCGAGTTAAATTCTTGCTAGAAAATTTGTTTTTGTACATGATCTTGTCTGCCATTTCGTAGACTTCTTTGTTAGAAGCATTTTTCAATGGAAACACACAATAGCCCATAGATATTTCTAAGGTTTCAGCAAGATCGCTATTGTCATCGGGATTTATTTTGATGGCGTTTAAAGCCAGCGGTACTTGTTTAATCAACCTCTCGATGGCCTCTTCGCCTGAGTGTGAGATCAAAATCGCAAATTCATCCCCGCCCACTCTAGCCACCATTTCATAATTTCGCACCACAGGTGACAGCGCTAAACCAACTTGACGAAGCACACGGTCACCAGCGCTGTGTCCAAACCGGTCGTTGATAGACTTGAAATTATTCAAATCTAAAAGTATGAGGGCGCCAGTAATCTTTGTGCGCTGCGCAAACTCGTAGATACGAGAGAATTCATATTCAAATTTTCTACGGTTTGCAATACCAGTTAATTCGTCTTGCTGGGATTCAATCGTCAGTTGCCTGATCCTAACTTCTTGACTCGTAAGATCTTGAATCGATAAAAGATCCAAAGTTTCAGCATCGTCGATTGACAGACGTTTTAAGTTACAGCCTAGTACGATACCTGTATTTAAATTTAAAATATAAGATGAGGTGATATTTTCTGGAAAATTAATAAAAATTTTAAACTTATCCAAAGAAATAGTATCTGAATCAATCAGTGTCAATAAAGATTTAATGTCAGGTACATCATATTTAAGTGACAAGAAATCTCTAAAAGCTATATTGATATTAGACAAGTATTTGCCATTGCGAACAATAGCAATACCAACGTCTAAATTTTCAACGATATTTTTATACGTCAACATAATTGGTCATTATATGTTTAACTGAATCAATTGATTGCATAAATGCATCAACGCATGCCGAGTCCAGACGCACTCCCGATATATTGGTCAATTCATCCAGCGCCTGGTCCAATGACCAAGCCTCTTTGTAGGGGCGGGGTGACATAAGCGCATCAAAAACATCTGCTACAGCAACAATGCGTGCGCACAAAGGGATTTCATCACCCTTTTTCCCATTTGGATAGCCGCTACCGTTCCAAGCTTCGTGGTGATTCAAAGCTATCACACCGCCTAACTTTAAAATAGGTGTCACAGAAGATCTCAAAATATCATAGCCATAGTTAGTATGACGCTTCATTTCTAGCCACTCATCTGGCGTCAGTTTGCCATCTTTGAGCAATATGCGATCTGGAATACCAATTTTGCCAACATCATGCATAGGTGCTGCTAGGTATATTTCTTCCGCCTCGTCTTCAGAAAGCCCAAGTGCCAATGCAATTATTCTTGAATACGATGCCATGCGCAGTAAGTGCGAGCCAGTTTGTGGGTCCCTCGATTCAGCAGCTCTTGCCAAGACAATCAAACTTTCTTGTTCTCGCTCTGCAAGAACTTTTGTCATCTCTTGAACACCTTTTTTGAGCTCAATATTATGATTTTTGAGAGAAACTGTTGCCTTGTGAAGTGAGATTAAATTTCTAGCTCTAGCAATTATTTCTGAAGCATCTGCCGGCTTATGAAGGAAGTCCACAATTCCCAAATCTAACAACTGGTATTTCACGTTAGGGTCAGTAGAGGCTGTCACCATTAAAATGGGTGTCTCCTCGCTGCCCTTAATTTGCCTGAATTGGCGTATGAAGTCTAGACCGTTCATCCCAGGCATTTGGTAGTCCGCTACGATCAAGTCCCATTGTTGATAGGGGAATAGATTTAGAGCCTCATGCGCGTTACCACAAGTCGTGATTTGCATATTAGGCAATTTACTCAGCGTTTTCTTTAAGTAAAGAAGGCTAACAGGCTGATCATCTACGAGTAAAATTTTTGTGTGATTCATATGCTAAAAACTTTAACTTTGAATGTGCGTTGATTTATAAATGACTACCCTTCTGAAATTATGGTGTACTTTGTTGCATAATTGTTGAGCTATAGGCTCTTACAGAGCGAATTATGTAATCTAGATGCATATTCACCAGATTTCATTATTGATTTCAAGCGATTTTCTTCCCGCAATTATTAGATGTAATACTTGAATATTAAAAATAATTCCAGATTAACCCAACCTTGGCGGCTCTCAGTCGCCCCCATGATGGATTGGACCGACCGCCATTGTCGGTATTTTCACCGCCTGTTGTCCAAAAACACGCTGCTTTACACCGAGATGATCAACGCAGGTGCGATCGTGCACGGCGATGTGCCGCGTCATTTGCGTTATAACTCTGAAGAGCATCCTTTGGCTTTGCAATTGGGTGGTAGTGAGCCCGACAAATTAGCAGTTGCCGCCCGCGTGGCGGAAGAGTGGGGTTACGACGAGGTCAATATCAACTGCGGCTGCCCGAGCGAGCGGGTACAAAAGGGTGCTTTTGGCGCGTGTTTGATGGCTGAGCCAGATCTGGTGGCCGATTGCGTTAAAGCCATGTTGGATGCGGTGCACGACTCTGCCAAGATGCCCATCACCGTCAAACACCGCATTGGCATTAACAAAACCGAAGACACGCCTGAAAGCTACGGCTTTGTGCGTGATTTTGTGGGTAAAGTGGCCGATGCGGGCTGCCAAACTTTCATCGTCCATGCGCGCAACGCTTGGCTCAAAGGCCTGTCGCCCAAAGAAAACCGTGATATTCCGCCCTTGCGTTATGAGATCGTCCACCAATTGAAGGCAGATTTTCCGCATCTCAACATCGCCATCAACGGCGGCATCACCACCAATGTGCAAATTGCAGAGCAATTACAAGGCTTAGATGGTGTGATGGTGGGGCGTGAGGCTTATCACAACCCGTGGTTGTTGGCGTCGTGGGATGAGGCGTTCTTCGGCGCAGACCCACAAATTGAAACGCGCGAGTCGATAGAAGCCCAAATGGTCACCTACATGGCGCGCGAACAGGCACTGCATGGCACACACTGGGCGCCTATTGCACGACACATGCTGGGGCTGCGGCATGGTTTAGCTGGCTCACGGCGCTGGCGGCAGGTCTGGAGCGACCACAAACTGCGTGATACGCCGCCTTCAGAAATAATGAAACTAGCTCATGCCTGACAACCTGCAAAAACAAACCAGCCGAGCGCTGATCTTGCTGTGGGTCGTCCCCGCGCTGTGGACGGTGAACTACATCGTCGCTCGCAAAGCCCCCGGTGTGATTGGCCCGCACTTGCTGGCGCTAGGGCGCTGGGGTTTAGCTGCACTGGTTTTGGTAGTCTTGGTCAGAGGAGAGCTATGGATGCAGCGCGCCAACATCGCCAAAGCGTGGTGGCAATACCTGATTCTGGGCGCTTTGGGCATGTTGGTTTGCGGTGCTTGGGTTTACCAAGGCGCTCGGTCAACCCAAGCCATGAACATCGCGCTGATTTACGCTGCTTCGCCTGTTCTGATTAGTCTTGGCTCGGTTTGGATGTTGAAAGAGAGCATCAACAAACGTCAAATAGTGGGTGTTTGTCTCGCTTTGTTGGGTGTGGTGCATGTTGTGGTGAAGGGGCAATGGACGGCATTGTCCAACGTGCAATTCGTCGTCGGTGACTTGTGGATAGTGGCGGCAACCATCGCCTGGGCGGGTTATGCGTTGCTACAGAAAAAATGGCCAAGTCCACTCAGCGCTACGGCAAGATTAGCCGCTATTTGCTTAGGTGGTGTCGTCAGTTTGCTACCGTTTTCAATTTGGGAGCTATTCCAGCCGGGTTTGACCGCTTGGGGGGCAGAAGCTATTTGGCTGATCGTCATCGCCGGCTTGGTGCCAGGTTTGGGTGCGTATTGGATTTACGGCTGGGCGCAAAAGATTTTAGGCGCAAGCCGCACGGCAGTGGCTTTGTACCTTGGACCGCTCTATGCCGCCGTATTGACGTGGACTTTTTTAGGTGAACCCCTAGGCTGGCACCATTTGATAGGTGCTTTGCTGATTTTGCCTGGGGTGTTTTTGGTGACGAAGCAGACACAAAAATAGGCAGAAAAAGCTATAAGGGCAAGTAAATACGCACTTAGCCGGCGTATTTTCTGCCTAAGTAGCTATAAAAATTATAGCTAAATTCAATTTAGTTCTTTTCCCACCATGCTTGAGCTTTTGCGCGGTCAAACGCTGGAAGAATGGCTTTTTTGACTTCAACGCCCTCTAGTGCTTTAAATTTAGCTCGGAATGTTTTCTCGTACGCATCCCATTGGTCGCTGAAAGCTACATCAAATGTACCGCCGGAAGCGCCAGACAAAGCTTGATCTAGCAATGGAATAGATGGACCTGCTTTGAATTCGTTGCCGACGCGCTCACGAATGACCGCCTCAGCATGACCTAAGTAGTAAACGCCACTTGGTCCAGATTGAATGGTTGAGTGCAAAGGAACGATGAAGGTGCCACGGATAGGAAACGATGTTGCAAATCCGAGCATGCCGACCAAGTTGTACTCTCCTGGTGGCAATTGAAAGCGTAACAAATAGGTGTTGCCAGTTGATGCATTATCAGATTCTATTTTTGCCGCATTGTCGATGAGGAAATTCAATCGGTCGTTGGCATCTTTAGCCCCTGGCTTTTCAATGTTAGCGACGATGATCTTTGGCTGGTAGTTTTTATAGGTGTTTTTGACCGTAGTAGTCATTAAGAAAACAGGATTGCTGGTCGCTGTTAATTTTTCCGACTCATCTTCAAAAGCCATTTTGGTTCGGGTAGCGCAACCTGTTACCAATAGCGTACTGGTCAACAATACCAAGCTAATTAATCGACTCATAGTTATCTTCATTTTTTAACCTTCATCAACATTACACAATTTGTAATAAAAATGATTCTAGCTGAACGCTGAGCACCTAGCGTTCAATAAAATGTTAACTAATGTGATAATTTATGCACTTATCCAGCGTATTTACTGCCTAAGCAGCTATATATTTAGGAGTAAACGAAACGCGTTTTTCAAGCAATAAGTCACAGTTTGTAAGTGATTTCACCAGCCACCGCAGGCGGACACCAAAAATAACTGCCCGTTATTGGCTTCGACATTTGAAAAACCGCATCGATGATGCCATCATCCGCACCTGCCATGCGGGCGAGTTGCAACTCAAAGGCTTCGAAGCTTTTACCGAAAGCCGCAAACATGAGTCCAGAATTGACGCCATCGCTCCAAGGCATAGATCTGCGCAGGTTGAAGCCTTCTGTGCCGTCGGACAAAGTGAAGTCTTCTTGCGTGGTGCGTTTGATGTGGGCCGAGAGTGGGGCGGTTTCTAGTTCGGCGTTGGTTTGTTTGTTGCGGCCGATGGCTTGGTTTTGCTCGGTGGGGCTCATTTTGGCGATGTTGTCCCATTTGTGTTGCCATTTTTGAAGGGCTAGAAAGCTGCTGCCGTCAACGGCAAAGCCAAAATCACGCGCTTTTTGACCTTTGGGGTTTTCTGTGCCGTCTTCAAAACCCGTTAAATCCCGGCTTTTCGTACTGTTTTTACTCAAATGTTGGAAAGCTTCAACAGCCTCCGCTAAAACGAAGGCTTCGCCGAGCAAGGCTTTAACTTTGCGGGAGATGGCCAACAAGTCGCCTCTGTCTTGCGCGGGTGTGGCGCGCAGCCAGACCAGCAAATCAATGGGGGTTTCAGGCAATTTCAACTTGGTGCCTGCTGGTGTCTTGAAAGCGCGTAGCTCCCTGGGCGCTTTGATGCCCAGCGTTTTGCACAGATCAGCGCTCAAACCGACAACGATGCGCTGGCCATCCGCCGCTTGCAAAAGCTGCTTCAAACATACCAGCGCAGATGGCTTGGCGTCCATGCTTTGCAGGTTAAAACTGAGGTAAGTGGCGAGGTGGGGAATGGGTTTGAGAATGCCAGTTTGCATAATTTATTATCCAGCAGCTTCCAAGCCATTTTTAAAATGCGCCTTCATTGCCGCTACTGTCGCCGCTGCATCTCTGGCGTAGAGTGCCGACATGATGGCGCGGTGTTCGTCCAAAGATTCTGCAATGCGACCAGTTTTAAGCAGGGAGTTGTGGCGGTTAAGCTTCATCACCTTACGCAAGTCAGCCACCATTTGGTCGCGCCATTTATTATTGGCAATGGCTAAAAGTCGCATATGGAATTGCTCGTTAACTGAGAAAAATCTATCTGTATCAACTAGTTGTGTGTTGATGATTGAGTCTGAGTTGTCGGGGACGGTGGCCTCAAGCGCTTCGTGTAACTTGCCCAATTCGGTCATTTGTGCATCCGTCGCGGTGGTGGCTACCACGCCGGCAGCGTCGCTCTCTAGCAGGCTGAGCAGGTGGTAAACATCGTTCAAATCTTGCTCAGATACCTCGGTCACATACGCGCCTCGTCGCACTTTCATGGTGACTAAGCCTTCGGTTGCTAGAACTTTGAGCGCTTCACGCAAGGGTGTGCGGCTGATGCCGTATTCTTCCGCCAGTTTTAACTCGTCAATCCAGCTGCCAGGCTCCAAATCGCCAGCGCTGCGCTGAAAAATGCGCTGACGCAGCAATTCGGCCACTTCTAAGTAGAGTGCTTTGGATGATAAAGCTCTGGAAGCAGGCTGTGCAGGGGCTAAATCGCCCGTACTTCGCGCATCTGTCGCTAAAGTAAAGGTATTTGTCGTGGAGAGAGGTTGTTTTAGCTGAATGACGGCTGGCATGGTGTGAATTGTAAGCTCAGAATAATATTTTGCATTAATAATTATAAATAACGTAGAATAAAACCAACAACCGTAAAAAGACCATGACTTCAGAATTCAAACCCGCCAATCTTGCCGATTGGCATAAAGCCGCTGCCAAATCTGCACCCAATGGCGATGTGAACGCCTTGAATTGGCACACGCCAGACGGAATCGCCGTCAAACCGCTGTATACGGCGGAAGACACCAAAGATTTGCCGTACACCAACACCTTGCCAGGTTTCGAGCCCTATGTGCGCGGCCCGCAGGCGACCATGTACGCGGTACGGCCGTGGACGATTCGGCAGTACGCAGGTTTTTCCACCGCTGAAGAATCCAACGCCTTCTACCGCAAAGCCTTGGCGGCGGGCGGGCAGGGCGTGTCGGTGGCATTTGACTTGGCAACCCACCGCGGCTACGACAGCGATCACCCTCGCGTCACGGGCGACGTGGGTAAAGCCGGTGTTGCTATCGATTCTGTAGAAGACATGAAAATCCTGTTCGACCAGATTCCGCTGGATAAAGTCTCTGTCTCCATGACCATGAACGGCGCGGTGTTGCCGGTGCTGGCTGGCTACGTGGTGGCCGCGGAAGAGCAGGGTGTGAGCCAAGACAAATTGAGCGGCACGATTCAGAATGACATTCTGAAAGAGTTCATGGTGCGCAACACCTACATCTACGGCCCCGCGCCCAGCATGCGCATCATCGGGGACATCATCGAGTACACGGCGCAACACATGCCCAAGTTCAACTCGATCAGCATTTCCGGCTACCACATGCAAGAAGCCGGCGCGAACCAGGCGCTGGAACTGGCCTTCACGCTGGCAGACGGCAAAGAATATGTCAAGACTGCTATCAATAAAGGCATGGACGTGGACGGATTTGCCGGTCGCCTGAGCTTTTTCTGGGCAATTGGCATGAACTTCTATCTGGAAGTCGCCAAAATGCGCGCCGCACGCCTGCTGTGGTGCCGCATCATGAAGGGCTTCGATGCCAAATCGCCCAAGTCATTGATGTTGCGTACCCACTGCCAGACCAGCGGCTGGAGTTTGACCGAGCAAGACCCGTACAACAACGTCGTTCGCACCACGGTCGAAGCCATGGCGGCCGTCTTTGGCGGTACACAGTCGCTACACACCAACAGTTTTGACGAGGCCATTGCCTTGCCGACCGAGTTCAGCTCGCGCATCGCCCGCAACACCCAGCTCATCATCCAAGAAGAAACCCACATCACCAGCGTGATCGACCCGTGGGCGGGCAGCTACATGATGGAGTCTTTGACCAACGAAATGGCCGAGAAAGCCTGGGCCATCATCGAAGAAGTCGAAGCCATGGGCGGCATGGTCAAAGCGGTGGACAGCGGCTGGGCCAAGTTGAAAATCGAAGCGGCAGCGGCGGAGAAGCAAGCCCGCATCGACAGCGGTAAAGACGTGATTGTTGGCATCAACAAGTACAAACTCAAAACCGAAGACGCGATTGAAACCCGCGACATCGACAACGTGGCGGTGCGCGATGGGCAGATTGCACGTCTCAATGAAATCAAGTCAAAACGTGATGCAGCCGTCGTATCTGCTGCCTTAGCAGCTATCACAAACGCAGCAAAAGACAACTCTGGCAACCTGCTAGACTTGACCATCAAAGCCATGCGTTTACGTGCGACCGTGGGCGAGGTCAGCGACGCCTTGGAACAAGTCTACGGCCGTCACCGCGCTGATCCACAAAAAGTGCAGGGCGTTTATGCGGCAGCCTACGGTCAAAACGCCGACGGCACCGCATCAAACGAAGGCGACACCATGGAATATTGGAACCAGCTCAAAGCCGATATCGCCACCTTTGCCGACAAACAAGGCCGTCGCCCCCGGGTGATGATCTCAAAATTAGGCCAAGACGGCCACGACCGTGGCGCTAAAGTGGTAGCCACCGCCTTTGCCGACCTCGGTTTTGACGTCGACATGGGCCCGCTGTTCCAAACCCCCGAAGAATGCGCCCGCCAAGCGATTGAAAACGACGTGCACGCGGTTGGTGTTTCAACGCTCGCCGCAGGCCACAAAACCCTAGTCCCCGCCATCATCGCCGAGCTACGCAAGCAAGGTGCGGACGACATCATCGTCTTCGTAGGCGGCGTGATTCCACGGCAAGATTACGACATGCTGTATGCAGCAGGTGTCAAAGGCATCTACGGCCCGGGTACGCCGATTCCGGTGAGTGCAAGGGATGTGTTGTTGCAGATCGAGAAGGCCATCGGGTGAATATTACTCACCCCGTTCGCCCTGAGCTTGTCGAAGGGTTGGATTTGAGAGAGATTGTAGATTTTAAGAATCTGCGAATTGCTCATTGGGAATTAATAAATACCAAGTCATTTGAAACTAGCAATCAAGTGCATGAATTGATGCTTCTGTATGCGCTTCAGATTAACGATTTAAGTCGTGGTTTAGATGTACTAAAAAAGCCAATATCTAATGATGGACACGTGTTACAGCAATCTCAATGGGTGTTGTTGCGGGCTATGTTTGAGGCAACTATCAAACTAAGTTATTTGTGTTGCGATTCAAAAATGACTCAAACAAGATTTAATGAGCTTGAGCGTGATGGTTTACGAGACCAGTTAAATAGCATGAAAGCTATGAGAGCGTCTTTTCCAGATGAGAAAAAAGCAGATATAGCTATTGCTTTAGTAGAAGCAAAATTTTCTCAGCTGCAAAACATAACAGTTTTGAATATGGAGCAGCGTTTGAACGTCATATGTGATTTTTATAGCAACACGGAATTAGCGGAACAATTGAAGATTATTTGGAAACGTTTATGTGCTGCATCACATAGCAGACCAAGTGAGTTATTTCGGATATTTATTGGAGAAAATCGTGGTTTCTTTGAGCCTTTTACAAAGTTGAAACCTGATTCTGCGAATGAAGTCGATTTCATGGCAGCATGTTTCCTCTCAATGGCTGGCAAATTTCTAGTTGTCTTGCCAGATAAAAATAGTCAAGCATGATGTTCTTCGTCTATTTACTGCGTTGTTCTGACAATTCCTACTACTGCGGTCAAACCGACAGTATAGATAGCCGTCTGCAGCAGCATCAAGAGGGAAAAATTGGTTACACCTCGACCAGAAAACCTGTTGAACTCGTTTGGCAAGGCGAATTTGAAACCCGAGCAGGTGCCATTGAGTTCGAGCAGCAAATAAAGGGTTGGTCGCGTGCGAAGAAAGAGGCGTTGATTCGTGGGGATTGGGAGGGGATCAAGCAGCTTGCTAAACCCCAAAGTACATCCAAATTGAACACAATTACCCCATCCGTTCGGGCTGAGCTTGTCGAAGTCTCTCAAGCCCTTCGACAAGCTCAGGGTGAACGGATAACTAATCCTTCGACAAGCTCAGGACTAACGAATGCAACCCTTCGACAGGCTCAGGGCGAACGGGGAGGGGCGCTGGACGAACGAGGACTAAAGGGCGAACGGACATTGCTGGATGGCGTATTAAGCGGCGAATCCCTTGCCCAGCGCCGCGCTATCGCCAAAGCCATCACCCTGCTTGAATCCACCCGCGCCGACCATCGGGCGCAGGCTGACGAGTTGCTGACTACACTTCTGCCGCACACCGGCAAATCGCTGCGTTTAGGCATCAGCGGTGTGCCGGGCGTGGGTAAATCGACGTTTATTGAAGCTTTGGGTTTGTATCTGATTGAACTAGGTCATCGTGTCGCGGTCTTAACGATTGACCCGTCTTCCACCGTCTCAGGTGGTTCGATTTTGGGCGACAAGACGCGGATGGAGAAGCTCTCGGTTGACGAGCGCGCCTACATCCGCCCCAGCCCTAGCAGCGGCACACTAGGTGGCGTGGCCGAAAAAACCCGCGAGGCCATGCTGGTGTGCGAGGCGGCGGGGTATGACATTGTGATTGTTGAAACCGTCGGCGTGGGGCAGAGCGAGACGGCGGTGGCTGGCATGACCGACATGTTCGTGCTGATGCAGTTGCCCAACGCGGGCGACGATTTGCAGGCCATCAAGAAGGGGGTGATGGAGTTGGCGGATTTGGTTCTGATCAATAAGGCCGACATCGACCCGCTGGCTGCCGAGCGGGCTAGGCTGCAAATCACGGCTGCGATGCAACTTTTGGGCATGTTTGGGGGCTATTCGGAGCTGAATTGGCACCCCAAGGCGCTGCCCTTAAGTGCTTTGAACGGTCAGGGCGTTGATGCTTTTTGGGCTGCGGTGAACGAATTCAAGGCTTTGCAAAATGCCAATGGCAAGTTGGCAGAGCGTCGCCAAGCACAGTCGCTGGCTTGGATGTGGGAACGGATTGATGCGGGTTTGAAGCTGCAATTCAAGCAAAACCCGCAGGTGAAAGCCATGTTGCCGCAACTGCTCAAAGAGGTGTCCGAGGGGCGGCTGGCGGCGTCTACAGCGGCCAGAAATCTCTTAAATGTCGAAAATACGGGTCAAATTGGCCTCTAGCCGGCGTATTTATTGCCTAAACTGCTATTAAATTTATAGTAACTTCTTGATTCCACCGTATCGCACCGCGCCACACTTCATCTCATTTCACTTTAAAAGACAAACCATGCAAGACATCCTCAAACAACTCGAATCCAAACGTGAGCTCGCCCGCTTGGGCGGTGGTGAAAAACGCATCGCCACGCAGCACAAAAAAGGAAAACTCACCGCGCGTGAGCGGCTTGAGGTGCTGCTGGATGCGGGCACGTTTGAAGAGTGGGACATGTTTGTCGAGCACCGTTGTGTGGACTTTGGCATGGAAGACACCAAAATCCCCGGCGATGGTGTGGTCACAGGCTACGGCATGATCAACGGGCGCTTGGTGTTTGTGTTTAGCCAAGATTTCACCGTGTTTGGCGGTGCTTTGTCTGAAGCCCATGCCGAGAAAATCTGCAAGGTGATGGACCAGGCCATGAAGGTCGGTGCGCCGGTCATCGGTTTGAATGATTCGGGCGGTGCGCGGATTCAGGAAGGTGTGGCATCGCTAGGCGGCTACGCGGACGTGTTCCAGCGCAACGTCATGGCCAGCGGCGTGATTCCGCAGATCAGCATGATCATGGGGCCTTCGGCTGGCGGCGCGGTGTATTCACCCGCCATGACCGACTTTATTTTCATGGTCAAAGACTCGTCCTACATGTTCGTGACCGGCCCCGAAGTGGTCAAAACCGTGACGCATGAAGAAGTGACCGCAGAAGAACTGGGTGGCGCGATAACTCACACCACCAAGAGCGGCGTGGCCGATCTGGCGTTTGACAATGACGTCGAAGCGCTCTTGATGCTGCGCCGCCTGTACAACTACCTGCCGCTGTCGAACCGTGAAAAAGCCCCCGTGCGCAAGAGCGGCGACCCGATCGAGCGCATGGATTTGAGTTTGGACACACTGGTGCCTGACAACGCCAACAAAGCCTACGACATGAAAGAGCTGATCGTCAAAACCGTGGACGATGGCGACTTTTTTGAAATCCAGCCCGAGTACGCCAAAAACATCATCATCGGCTTTGCGCGCATGGACGGCCAGACCATCGGCATCGTGGCGAACCAGCCGCTCGTGCTGGCGGGTTGCCTGGACATCAAATCGTCCATCAAAGCAGCGCGTTTTGTGCGCTTTTGCGATGCGTTCAACATCCCGGTCGTCACCTTTGTCGACGTGCCCGGCTTCATGCCCGGCACTTCGCAAGAGTTTGGCGGCATCATCAAGCATGGCGCGAAATTGCTCTACGCCTACGCCGAGTGCACGGTGCCAAAAATCACCGTCATCACCCGCAAAGCTTACGGCGGCGCGTATGACGTGATGGCGTCCAAACACCTGCGCGGCGACGTCAACTTTGCCTGGCCGAATGCCGAAATCGCGGTGATGGGTGCCAAAGGCGCGGTCGAAATCATCTTCCGTGAAGACAAAGGCGACCCAGCGAAATTAGCAGCCAAAGAAGCCGAGTACAAAGCCCGCTTCGCCAACCCGTTCGTCGCCGGTGCTCGCGGCTTCATCGACGATGTGATCCTGCCCCACGAAACCCGCAAACGCATTTGCCGCAGTCTGGTGATGTTGAAAGACAAGAAGCTTGAGAATCCGTGGCGCAAACACGGAAATATCCCTCTGTAAATCATTCACAGAAACAACATCAATAACCAACGCTGTTTGAAAGAAATATAGACATGTTTACCAAAATCCTCATCGCCAACCGTGGCGAAATCGCTTGCCGTGTGATCCAGACTGCCCGCAAAATGGGCATCAAAACCGTGGCTGTTTACTCGGATGCTGACAAAGACGCACGCCATGTGTCACTGGCCGACGAAGCCGTCAACATCGGCCCTGCGCCCAGCCGCGAAAGCTATTTGGTGGCTGACAAAATCATTGCTGCTTGCAAAGCAACCGGCGCGCAAGCCGTACATCCGGGTTACGGGTTTTTATCTGAGAACTCGGGTTTTGCGAAGCGGGTGGAAGAAGAGGGCATCATCTTTATCGGCCCCAAGCACCATTCCATTGCTGCCATGGGCGACAAGATCGAGTCGAAAAAACTGGCGGGTGCAGCGGGCGTGAACTGCATCCCGGGCGTGAATGATGCGATTGAAACGCCTGAAAAAGCGGTTGAAATTGCCCAAGGCATTGGCTACCCCGTCATGATCAAAGCCTCTGCGGGCGGTGGCGGCAAGGGTTTGCGGGTGGCTTTCAACGACAAGGAAGCCTTTGAAGGCTTCACCAGCTGCCGCAACGAAGCCCGCAACAGCTTTGGTGACGACCGCGTGTTTATCGAGAAGTTTGTCGAAGAGCCGCGTCATATCGAGATTCAGCTTGTCGGCGACAGCTTTGGCAATGTGATTTATTTGAACGAGCGCGAGTGCTCCATTCAGCGCCGCCATCAAAAAGTCATCGAAGAAGCGCCAAGCCCGTTTATCAGCGATGCAACCCGCAAAGCCATGGGCGAACAAGCCGTGCAACTTGCCAAAGCGGTCAACTACCAAAGCGCTGGCACGGTGGAATTTGTGGTCGGCAAAGACCAGAGCTTCTACTTTTTGGAGATGAACACCCGCCTGCAGGTGGAGCATCCGGTGACTGAATGTATTACAGGGCTGGACTTGGTGGAGCTGATGATTCGCGTCGCTGCGGGCGAAAAACTGCCGCTGACGCAAGCTGATGTCAAACGTGACGGTTGGGCGATTGAGTGCCGCATCAACGCGGAAGACCCGTTCCGCAACTTTTTGCCCTCTACCGGCCGTTTGGTACGTTTCGCACCGCCAGCACAGACTATGTTCCAAGCCAATGTGAACGACTGGTACGGCGTGCGTGTGGATACCGGCGTGCAAGACGGTGGCGAGATTCCGATGTTTTATGACTCGATGATCGCTAAACTCATCGTCCATGGCAAAGACCGCAACGACGCCATTGCCAAGATGCGTGAAGCGTTGAATGGCTTTGTGATTCGTGGTGTCAGCAGTAATATTCCGTTTCAGGCGGCCTTACTGGCGCACCCCAAGTTTGTAGCGGGTGACTTCAATACTGGTTTCATTGCAGAAAACTACGGCCAAGGCTTCAAAGCCGAAGACGTACCGCATGCAGATGCCGACTTTTTGGTCGCGCTGGCTGCCTTTGTGCGCCGCAAATCGCGCGAACGCGCTGCTGGGTTGAGCGGCCAGTTGCCGGGTTACGGCGTGCAAGCGGGGAGTGACTACACGGTCATTACTTTAGGTGCGAGCGGTGAACACGTCTATACGCCCGTGCACGTAGACGAGTTCGTGGGTGAGACGGGTACAGCGCAAGTAAAAGTTGGCGGAAAAGAAAGCCATAACAGCTACAAAATTTGCAGCACATCACGTTTGAACGACATCTGTATTACTGGCGCGGTCAACGGCAAAGCCTTTACTGCGCAGGTCGAGCGCGGCGCAAACAACGCTGCTATGAAAAACCCGTTGGCTCTTCGCGTTCAGCACAACGGCACCAAAATCGACGCCATGGTTGTGTCACCTCGCATGGCCGAGCTGCATAAGCTGATGCCGCACAAAGCAGCGCCAGACATGAGCCGCTTCATCTTGTCGCCCATGCCAGGATTATTGGCAGAAGTTTCCGTGCAAGTCGGCCAAAAAGTGCAAGCTGGCGAGCGCGTTGCTGTCATTGAAGCCATGAAGATGGAAAACGTGTTATTCGCAGCGGCAGATGGCGTGGTGAGCAAGATCTCGGCTAGCAGGGGTGAATCCTTGGTGGTGGATCAAATCATTGTGGAGTTCGCTGTATGAGTTCCACGACCAATCGTCCTTTCAAGGTCCTAGGCATCCAGCAAATCGCTATCGGCGCACCTAGCAAAGACAAGCTTCGTGCGCTGTGGGTGGATATGCTGGGCTTAGAGGTGACTGGCAACTTCAAGTCAGAGCGTGAAAATGTCGATGAAGATATCTGCGCCATCGGCAGTGGGCCGTTCAAAGTTGAGGTTGATTTGATGCAACCGATTGACTCTGAGAAAAAACCAGCGGTTCACACCACGCCGCTGAACCATGTGGGTTTGTGGATTGATGATTTACCAAAAGCGGTGGAATGGCTAACTGCAAAGGGCGTACGATTTGCGCCGGGCGGCATTCGCAAAGGGGCGGCTGGATTTGACATCACGTTTTTGCATCCAAAATCTAACGACGAGTTTCCAATTTCGGGCGAGGGTGTTTTGATAGAACTCGTGCAAGCGCCAGCTGAAGTCGTCAGCGCATTTCAGCGCTTTTCACAAAAGTAATTAATACTTTTTGTGTAAGGGTAATCCTATTCAATTTTCATAAATTTTTCACACTGCTGCCATTCTTATCTCATAGACTTGTCGCCTAGGAGACGAGTCTATGCTTATAAATTTAAGATCAAATGCACTTGCTGCGCTTTTAATGTGTGCGGCCAGCGTGAGCGCACAAATTTTGGTCGGTCAAACTGCAGGCTATTCTGGCCCTGTAGCATCAGGTGTGAAAGAAACATCAGATGGCGCTAAGCTTTACATCAATGCAGTGAATGCCAAAGGCGGTGTTAACGGTCAAAAAATTGAGCTCTTAGCCTTGGATGACAAGTTTGAGCCTAAATTAGCTGCCGAGAATGCGCGTATTTTGATCGAAGAGAAAAACGTTGTCGCGATGTTTTTGACGCGTGGCACGCCGCACACAGAAGCCATATTGCCTTTTTTAGATAAAAACAGTGTTCCTTTGATTGGCCCTTCTACTGGCGCGATGGTGTTGCACCAACCGGTCAAGAAACATGTATTCAATGTTCGTGCAACCTACCAGCGAGAAGCTGAAAAAGCGGTGATGCATTTGGGTACCTTGGGTATCAAACGCATAGCCTTGATTTACCCCGACGACAGCTTTGGCGCAGATGGTGTGGTCGGCGCACAAAAAGGATTGGCTACTGCAAAATTAGAAGCGGTGGTAACTGAGAAGTTTGACCGTTCTAAACCTGATTTCTCAAAAATCGTTCCTAAAATTGTGGCTGCGGACACGCAGGCGGTGATCATGATTGCATCTGGCAGTGCTGTCGTTAGCGGTATAACAGCCCTGCGCGCAGCGGGCTCTGGCGCGCAGGTGGTGACTCTGTCTAACAACGCGTCTGGTGGCTTTGTGAAAAGCTTGGCTGAGCGCGGGCCGGGTGTGGTGGTGACTCAGGTATTTCCTAACGAACGTGCTATCAATTACGGTTTCATCAAAGAAGCACAAGACTTGCTCAAAGACAGCAAAGACGCTGTTAGCTTGAGCCCTGCTATGTTGGAAGGCTTTGCTGCAGCCAAAGTGCTGGTAGAAGCTTTAAAGCGCAGTGGACCTAGTCCAACGAGAGCAAAACTCCAATCATCACTTGAGAATATGAAAAGGTTTGACATGGGTGGGCTAGAAGTCAACTTCAGCCCAACGGACCACACTGGCTTAGATTTTGCTGATTTATCTATCATCAGCGCGGATGGCAAATTTAAGCGTTGAGCCTCAAATACAAAGGTTTTTTAGCGTTTCATCACAGCCATCAAACCTGCAAAACCGATGAATGCACCACCGGTGACGCGGTTAAACCAACGCAGGACGTTGGGTTTACGCAATTGCTGCGCCATACTCAGTCCACCCAGCGCATAGATGAAGTACCACAGGATTTCTAGGACACTGAAAGTTGCTAAAAGAACCAGCAATTGCGGCGCTTGTGGCAAGCTAGATTGTATGAATTGTGGCAAAAAGGCAGCCGCGAACAATAACGCCTTTGGGTTACTGCCTGCGGTAAAGAAGCCGGTTTTGTAAAGGCCAAATGCGTTATAGCCAGCGTTTTTGCTGCCTAAGGCGCTATTATTTTTGCTATTGATGGTGTTGTTTTCATCAATGGCAGCAGGTGTCACGGGTGCTGTCCATACCTTGTAACCTAAGTACGCCAAATACAAAGCACCCATCCAACGCAACGCATCAAACACTGCTGGTGCATTTTGCAGTACCACACCCAAACCCAGCGCTGACAGTGTGAACATGATCATCAGTGCGGTCATGCAACCCGCCATGCTGTAGATGCTGGCACGCAGTCCAAAACGCACGCTTTGGTTCATGATGAGAAGCATGTTCGGCCCTGGTGCGGCGCTGATGAGGAAGGTGGCGGTGACGAATATCCACCAAGTGCTGAGGCTCATATTTTTTTCCTTTTAGCTTTTTAGATTTTTAGCGCGTGCTTTGGCTAGGGCTGCAGCAATCACAGCATTTTTATCAACTGCTACAGTATCTACAGTGCTCTTAGATGGGGTTGTTTGATTGTAGCCGTTGTTTTTTCTGCCTAGGTTGCTATGAATAGTGTAGCGATTCAAGGCATGATTGGCTGCTTCTGCTGACCAGGCTGCCCAGCCAGTTAACGCACCGCTCACATTTTCAAGTTCTATGCAATCGACGGGGCAGAGCGGAATGCACAGCTCGCAGCCCGTGCAATGTGGCTCGATGACCGTGTGCATCAGCTTGTTGCTGCCGATGATGGCGTCTGTGGGGCAGACATCGATGCACAAAGTGCAGCCAATGCACCAGTTTTCATCTATAAAAGCGACACTGCGTGGGCCTTCAATGCCGTTTTCTGGATTAAGAGGTAAAGCAGCTTGCCCCGTGATTTTGCTTAACCGCGAAATACCCTCAGCGCCGCCAGGTGAGCATTGGTTAATTGCCACACCATCGTTTGCAATGGCGTTGGCGTAGGCTTGGCAATCAGGATATCCGCAGCGCGTGCACTGAGTTTGGGGCAGGGCGGCAAATATTAATTCAGAGATGGTATGGGTTTGCTTTTCTAGGCTCATGCCTTGAGTTTAGCCTTTGGCTTTGCAACGGCTTTTGTGTCAGCCTTCAGCACGGGTTTGCCATCTGCTTTTGGTGCGACATGGTGCGCCAAAATGAAGGCTTGCACCTGTGGGTAGACCTGCTCGCGCCAACGGCGGCCGCTGAAAATACCGTAGTGGCCCGCGCCTTTGGCCTCGAAGTGCTGGCGTTTGGATTTAGCAATACCGCTGCACAAATCGTGCGCAGCTTGCGTTTGGCCGGAGCCTGAAATATCGTCCAACTCGCCTTCAACCGTCAACAATGCAGACGTTTTGATATCCGCTGGTTTGACGCGCTCAGGCTTGCCCTCAAGGTTTTTCACATCCCAAGTGCCGTTGACCAATTTGAAATCTTGAAATACTGTTGCAATCGTCTCTAAATAGTAATCAGCATCCATGTCCAATACAGCGTTGTACTCATCGTAAAACTTGCGATGTGATTCAACGCTGGAGTTGTCGCCTTTGATCAAGTCGTTGAAGTAATCAAAATGGCTGTTGCGGTGGTTTTGCGGATTCATGGCGACAAAGCCGCTGTGCTGCAAAAAGCCTGGGTAAACGCGGCGGCCCGCACCTTCAAAATTGGCTGGCACTTTGTAGATGACGTTATTTTCAAACCAGCTGAACGGTTTGTTCATCGCCAAGTTGTTCACCGCTGTCGGTGATAAACGCGCATCAATCGGGCCGCCCATCATGGTCAAGGACAGAGGCGTGATCTCACCACGTGTTGCCATCAGCGACACGGCTGCCAGCACGGGCACAGTCGGCTGGCAAACGCTCATGACGTGGCAATTGCCGTATTTGGCTTGAACGTGGCGAATGAACTCTTGCACGTAGTTGACGTAGTCATCCAAGTGAAATTCACCTTCTGACAAAGGCACAGTGCGTGCGTTTTTCCAGTCGGTGATGTAAACCTTGTGGTCTTTCAGCATCGTAGCCACGGTGTCGCGCAGTAAAGTAGCGTAGTGTCCGGACAGCGGCGCGACGATCAACACAGCAGGTTGGCCTTTAAGTTGGCTGAGTGTTTCGACATCGTCTGTGTAGCGCTTGAAACGAATCAAATCACAAAACGGCTTTTTAACTTCAATCCGCTCGTGGATGGTGACTTCAGTTTCGCCAACTTTCACGGTTTGAATACCAAATTCTGGCTTTAAGTAGTCTTTTCCCAGTCGGTACATCAAATCGTAGCCAGCAGATACGCGTTGCACCAACGGATTTTGACTGAACGGCGACTTTGCGTTGCCTAGCACCTTGGAGGTAGCCTTCGCAAAGTCAACAAACGGCTCCATCATGGCGCGCTGTGTTTCGTAGATTTGGTAGAGCATGTTGAACCCAGTGTAGTGTGTAAAAAAATGTTATGTTGCAGTGCAATATAACTTAAAACGTTATAGAAAATAAGGGGGCTACCACCAATTTCTAGTCGATTTGACTGTAATAACTACAATTGAGTGACATATTCGCAAATTTAAGCAATTTTCCATGCAAAGAAGACAACTGTTAAGTGCTGCAGGCTTGATTCCCCTTAGCTTGGCGTCAGCTATGCTTCAGCTCCCGCGCAGCAGCAATGCAAGCACCAAATCACGTATCAAAACACCTATGAAAACACTAAAAAACTCCCCCAAAATGCCAGTGCTGTTTCTAGGCCACGGCAGTCCGATGAACGCGATTGAAGACAACGCCTACCGCCGCAGCTGGCAAGCCTTGGGGCAAGAATTCGGCGAAGGCAAAAAATACCCCATGCCCAGCCTGATTTTGTGCATCTCAGCCCATTGGATCACGCGCGGCTGGTGGCTCACTGGCATGCAAAACCCGAAAACAATTCACGATTTTGGCGGCTTCCCACAAGAGCTCTTCGCCCAGCAATACCCAGCACCTGGTGCGCCTGCTGTGGCGTAGGAGTTGAGTAAGCAACTCGTATCACCCATTCCCAAAGGATTCGTCGGCGTAGACATGGACAAGTGGGGTTTGGATCACGGCACTTGGTCGGTGCTGAAACCCATGTTCCCCAACGCAACCATCCCCGTCATGCAGCTCAGTATGGATTACAGTCGCGCTCCTGTTGAACACTACATGTTGGGTCAACAACTGCGCGAACTGCGCAACCAAGGCGTGCTCATTGTCGGCAGCGGCAACATCGTGCACAACCTGCGCATGATCACCAATGGCAAACCGCACGACTGGAATATCGAGTTTGACACTTGGACGTCAGCACAAATGGCAGACAGAAACTACGACGAATTGGCTAATTTTCTAAAACTAGGCAATTTAGCAACGATGGCACACCCCACGCATGACCACTATCTACCGTTGTTGTACGCAGCGGGCGCGGTGGACAGCAAAGACAACGTCACCACCTTCAACGATAGTTTGACGATGGGGTCGATTTCAATGCGGTCGGTGATTTGGAGTTGATTTACATGCATCAACCCAATATTCGGCGTCGCTCTTTCAGTATTCGGCTATTCACGCTCCTAGCCAGCTCAGGTCTTGCAGTCAACGCTTTTGCCAAAAACAACGCTGCTAACAGCGTTTTACTTGCTAAAACCGCGCCTGCCAATATCGACCCTGCTGGCTATTTGGTTAGCGAGAAGCTAGATGGTGTGCGGGCGCTATGGGACGGCAAAGCGCTGCGGTTTCGCAGCGGTCGACCCATCGCCGCGCCCGCTTGGTTTATCGCCAAATTACCCAAAGAGTCGTTGGATGGTGAGCTTTGGATAGGGCGTGGGCAATTCGATGCGTTGTCTGGCACGGTTCGCAAGGCAAGACCTATTGATGCAGAATGGCAAAAAGTCAACTATATGGTTTTTGAGTTGCCCGCTGGCTCTAGCCGATTCAAAGACCGGGCTTTGGCTCTGGAATCTATCGTCAACGCCACCGCATGGCCGCAGCTACAGGTTATAGAGCAAACCGACATCGCCAACCGCGCCACGTTGCAAGCCAAGCTCGACGATGTGGTGCAAAGCGGTGGGGAAGGGCTGATGCTACATTTGTCCAGCGCGCCGCTGGCAACGGGTCGAAACGATGTACTTTTGAAGCTCAAACCGTTGAGCGACGCTGAAGCTACCGTCGTAGGCTACATTGCAGGCAAAGGTAAATATGCGGGACTAACGGGCGCTTTGGTCGTCAAAACCGACAACGGTCTACGGTTTAACTTGGGCACGGGTTTGTCAGATGCGCAACACAAAACGCCACCAGCTATTGGAACCAAGGTGACCTACACTTACAGAGATGTCACGCCCAGCGGCAAGCCACGGTTTGCCAGCTTTTTGCGCATGTATGAAAACCTGTAATGAAAACCTGTAAATAGCACCAGCTTGACACCACTTTTTGCTTGTTTTATATTTAACCGAAATGTTAATTAACTCTGCGAGTAAATAAACCATGTCAGCCATCACAGTCTCTGAAACCGAAGCGCTAAATGCCGTATTTAGCGCCTTGTCGGACCCGACTCGGCGAGCGATGCTGGCTCGGCTGTCGCAGGGCGAGGCCTCAGTGAACGAGCTTGCCGCTCCCTTCAAGATGAGCCTGCCCGCTGTTTCCAAACACATCAAAGTCCTAGAAAAAGCCGGTCTGCTGACCAAAACCATCAATGCCCAACAGCGCCCTTGCAAAATTGACGGCTTGCAGCTCAAACAAGCCGTGGACTGGATAGATCAATTCAGTATCAAAATTGCTACAAAAAAGATAGCTGCTAAGGCAGTAAATACGTTGGATAGAGCCAAAAATAAGCCTAAAAAACAGGCTAAAGCTCCCAAACCCGTTAAAGAAGCCATCAAATCGCAGGAGACAACTGATGACCACGACATTCAACAACAAATTGGATTTGACTTTTGAACGCATCATCGACGTGCCGCCGCACCTCGTCTGGCGTGCTTGGACCGAGCCAGCGCTGCTGAAGCAGTGGTTTTGCCCACTGCCGTGGAAGACCATCGATGCCGAGCTTGATGTGCGCCCAGGCGGTATCTTCCGCAGCACCATGCAAAGCCCTGAGGGTCAAGAGTACCCGAACACTGGTTGCTACCTAGAAACCGTCAAAAACGAGCGCATCGTTTGGACCAACGCCATGCTGCCCGGTTTTCGCCCAGCACCCGTGAACGCGCCCTGCGGAGATGACACCGAATTCATGTTCACCGCCAAGGTGGAATTTGAACCGCACGGTGCAAACGGCACAAAATACCGCGCCACCGTCATCCATGCCGATGAAGCGGGCTGCCAAAAACATGCGGCCATGGGCTTTGAAGGCGGTTGGGGGGCAGCGCTGGACCAGCTTGTGGCCATGGTCAAAAAAGGGATTTAACCACTCGTATCCGTCATTCCCGCGAAGGCAGGAATCTACAAATTTCGCTCATATATCAATTTAGGAGTAACCACATGGCCAAACAAATCTTCGTTAACTTGCCAATTGGCAATCTGAAGGCATCTATGGCGTTTTATGATGCCTTGGGCTTTAAAAATAACCCGAATTTCACGAATGAATCTGCCGCTTGCATGGTTTACAGCGAACATATCTATGTCATGCTGCACACCGAGCCTTCATGGCGCAGATTCACCCAGCGCCCAATTCCGCCGTCAAGTTCCAGCGAGGTGATGCTGGCTTTATCCTTGGATAGCAAAGCCGAGGTCGACTCCATGAACGACATCGCCCAAGCTAACGGCGGCACGGCAGACATCAACCCCAAGCAAGATCTAGGCTTTATGTACAGCCGCGCCCTGACAGACCCAGATGGCCATATTTGGGAGCCGTTTTGGATGGATCCAGCAGCTATTCCTGCCTAAGCTTCTAGCGCAAAGCCCTCGTTTTGACGACCTAGATTGCCTTGTTACGTGCCGTCAACCTTGGCGGCACTGGCATGTCCATTCAGGCAAAGGTATGGCGCAAAGAAAGCTGAGAATCCCAGCGGCGAAGACGGGCACAGCACGAAATATGAATACGGTGGGGAAGTTGGTGGAGATGGCTGAGAGGTTTAATCAGCTACAAAATTAATAGCTGCTTAGGCAGTAAATACGCTGGTTAGATGCCAAATTTAACCTTCAAATCAGCTTTTTGACGCGTCTAAAGCGTCTGCTGATACCGCACCAGCATCTGTTCCTGCGTTTCAAACACGGTCTCATCTGGCAATTTGCCAACCATTTGGTCGCGCAGCATCTCGCCCATGCTGGGCAGTTGGCTGCGGTCTAGGTGTTTGTTGGCGTTCCACAGGTCTGAGCGCATCAGCGCCTTGGCGCAGTGCAAGTAGCTGGCATGTACGCTGACGCGAATCACCAGTTTGGGTACACGTCGGCTGTCTTCGCAGAGTTTTCGCTCTGATTCATCAGTAGATAACACGGCAGTGCCGTTCACCCGCAGCGTTTCATCCACACCGGGCACCATGAACAGCAACCCAATTTGCCCAGTGGCGATGATGTTTTCCAGCGAATCCAGCCTGTTATTACCCGGCGAATCCGCAATCAGCAGCGTACCAGCGTTCACCACATTCACAAACCCCGCCTCACCCCCGCGCGGCGACGTGTCCGCCCGCCCATCTGATCCGTAGCTTGAAATAATGATGAATGGCGACAAGCTGATGAACCGCTTGGCATGGGCGTCCAGCTGAGGCAGCTCTTTGAGTGCGGAGCGCGGGTTGACGGGTGCGTAGAGTTCGCGCAGGGCGGGGAGGGTGGTGATGGTGGTAGTTGTCATTATCCTAATTACCCACGAACCGCCGCTTCAATCGCGGCCACGTCGATTTTGACCATGGTCATCATGGTGCTAAACGCTCGTTGGGCGACAGCCGGGTCGGCGTTCGTGATGGCCTCGATCAACACGCGCGGGGTGATTTGCCATGACAAACCCCACTTGTCTTTGCACCAACCGCAAGCGCTCTCGGAGCCGCCATTGCTGACAATAGCGTTCCATAAACGGTCGGTCTCAAGCTGGTCTTCGGTAGAGATTTGAAACGAAAACGCGTCTGAGTGTGGTACGCCAGGCCCGCCATTGAGACCTAAGCAGGGAATGCCACATACTGTGAATTCCACGGTCAACACCGCACCTTGCTTGCCTGCAGGGTAGTCGCCAGGTGCGCGCATGACACGTCCCACCGCGCTGTTTGGGAAGGTTTGCGCATAAAAGTGCGCGGCTTCTTCAGCATCGCCGTTGTACCAAAGGCAAATTGTGTTTTTCGCAATCATGTTTGAATCCCTCGTAACATTGCCTGAGCCTATGATGGCAACTCAGACCTTTAAATTAGCCGCAGATTTAGCTCAAAGCTATCGACCGATAAAAATAGGATCGAACCGATAACAGTCAGATAACAGGGCTGGCACTGTGGGTAAATGTAGCAGGATAGAATTAAAAATCAACAAGCTACGAGACAAAAAAATGTCTAAAAAAATTCTAATTTACGGCGGTTCGGGTGGCGTCGGCGCGGCCACAGGGCGGATTTTGCACAGCAAAGGTCACAGTTTGCATTTGGTTGGCCGTGATGCAGGTCGACTAGCTGCCGTTGCGCATGAGCTTGGTGCAACATTCACGGTGGGTGATGTGAATGACGCTGATGTTTTTGCCAAAGTAGCTGCAGAAGCTGGCGATAGTTTGGATGGCTTGGTCTATGCTGTGGGCACGATAAATTTGCGCAGCATTGGTCGCTTAAAGGAAAGCGACTTCATCAACGACTTTAGGGTCAACGCCATGGGCGCTGCGCTGGCTGTGCAAGCAAGTTTGCCCGCGCTTAAGAATAGCGTAAATACGCCATCAGTGGTACTTTACTCCAGCGTCGCAGCGGTTCAAGGTTTTGCGATGCATGCTTCCATCGGTTTGGCAAAAGGCGCTGTCAACGGCTTAACCCTGTCGCTGGCAGCGGAGCTCGCGCCTAAGATTCGCGTCAACGCCATTGCGCCATCATTGACGAACACGCCGCTTGCACAGGGCATTGTTTCTAACGTCAAAATGGTAGAGGCCATTGCGGGCATGCATGCGCTCGAACGCATTGGAACGCCCGAGGACATCGCTTCGCTCACTGCATTTTTGCTGTCCGATGAAACCAGTTGGATGACTGGGCAAATTTTGAGTGTTGACGGTGGCCGCTCAACGCTCAGGGTTAAATCTTAATTTCTCAATCCTATTTTAAAATCGAGTTATTGCTATTTATTTTATAGCTTCTAAGGCAGTAAATACGCTGGCTAGGTGTCAATTTTAAAGGAAAAACCCTCAATGTGCATGCCCGTGATGCACATCTGGCACATGCGGATGTGCGTGTTGCATAGGTTCGTGTTTGTGTGGGTGGCTGTGAGAACCAGTAGACAACACATCATGGGTGTGCATATGATGCCCATCTGCCTGTTTGGGGTCGTGGCTGTGAGCGTGTTCATGCTCCAAAACCTCATGCGTGTGTGGGTGGCTGTGTGACTCTATCAGATGCAAAGCCACGCCAGCCAACATCAAAGCGCCAGCAGCGAGCATGGTCCAACCCATTGACCGATCCCCAAACGCAAAAGCACCCATGGCTCCAATAAACGGTGCAAATGCAAACACCGAGCCTGTACGTGCTGCCCCAAAAGCACGTTGTGCCAAAAGATAAAAGCGCAAACTCAGGCCATAACCCAAGGCTCCTACAGCGAAAAGGGCTAATGCTGATGTCCAGCTCGACAGCGATTCGCCAAATATCAGGGCGAGAACGGTTGATGCACTTGCACCCAGAGCAGATTTGACGATAACGACTTGCGCAGGGTCACGGTCTGCGACGCCGCGCGACAAGGTGTTGTCCAAACCCCATGCGGCGGTGGCAGCCAGCACGGCTAACAAACCCAGCAATGGCGTGTTGCCAGCCAAACCCTGGTCAGCTACCAATGCCGTGCCGCCTGCCGTAAGGAGCAGCATCGCGGTGGCAACGCGTTTGTCCATGCTTTCGCCATACAAACGCCATGCTAGGACGACGGTGAAAAGCGCTTCCAAAGTCAGCATCAAAGACGCGCTGGTGCCGCTGGTGCGCTGCAAGCCCCAGGCCAACGCGACCGGGCCAATGACCGCGCCGAAACCCGCCATGGCGAGTAGTCTGGGCAAGTCGCTCCGCTGTAATTTTGCTTCTAATTCAACAGGTTGGCGCATCCACAGTGCCACAAAAGTAGCGCCTGCATACAGCAGCGCCGCCGTTGAAAAAGCCCCCAAACCCTGCCCAAAGCGTTGGACCAGCGGCGTGCTCAGGCCGAAAAGTGTGGCGGCCAAGAGTGCGAGCAGGCCGCCGCGCAGGGCAGGTTTGTGATTCACATCACTTTAGCAATCGACGCGCACACATGGTCGATGTTTTTGCTATTCAACGCGGCCACGCACATGCGGCCTGTGTCTGTGCCGTAGACACCGAACTCGTTGCGCAGGCGCACCATTTGGTCTTTACTCAAGCCGCTGTAGCTGAACATGCCGATCTGCGTGGTGATGAAGCTCATGTCCTGCTTGACGCCGGCGGCTTTGAGTTTTTCGACAAACGCGGCGCGCATGGCTTTGATGCGTACACGCATTTCAGACAGTTCATCTTCCCATTGTTTACGCAGTTCTGGGCTATTTAACACCGCTGCCACAACACTGCCGCCATGAGTCGGTGGGTTGCTGTAGTTGGTGCGGATGGCGATTTTGAGCTGGCTCAGCACGCGATCGGCCTCGGCTTTGTCGGTGCACAAAACGCTCAAAGCACCCACGCGCTCGCCATACAGGCTGAAGCTTTTACTGAATGAGGTGGAGACGAAGAAGGTCAAACCGGCGTCGACAAACTTCTGGATCACCGCGCCGTCTTCCTTCAAACCGTAGCCAAAGCCTTGGTAGGCCATGTCCAAAAACGGCACGAGATTGTTGGTTTTGCAGATGGCAACGACTTGGTCCCACTGGGCGGCGGTGATGTCGTAGCCGGTTGGGTTGTGGCAGCAGGCGTGCAAGAGGGCGATGGTGCCAGCCGGTGCGGCGGTCAAATCAGCCAGCATGCCGGCTACGTTCAAACCACGGGTGGTAGCGTCGCTTTGTGGTTGATAGTAGCGGTAAGTTTCAACCTTGAAACCAGCGTTGGTGAACAAGGCTTGGTGGTTTTCCCAGCTTGGGTCGCTGATCAGCACTTTGGCGTTCGGGTTCAGCTTCTTCAAAAAGTCAGCACCAATCTTCAAACCACCCGTGCCGCCAATGGCTTG
The DNA here is from genome assembly GCA_013298815.1 of Polaromonas sp. Classification (GTDB taxonomy): domain Bacteria; phylum Pseudomonadota; class Gammaproteobacteria; order Burkholderiales; family Burkholderiaceae_C; genus Aalborgiella. The sequence goes on from JAAFJF010000007.1 coordinate 67,595, forward strand.
CACGGTGGCGACACGGCCAGAAGTCACCGGCTCAGAGTCAGCGCCGAACACCAGCGCTTTGACCCCAGAGTCGTAAGCTGCGATGCCGTCAATCGGTAAGTAACCGCGTGGTTTTGGCGCGGCGGCCATGGCTGCTTCGGCGGATTGAACGCATTTCAGCAAAGGCAGCTTGCCGTTGTCGTCAAAGTACACACCCACACCCAAGTTGACTTTAGCAGGGTTGGTGTCTGCGTTGAATTGCTCGTTCAAACCCAAAATCGGGTCACGAGGGGCCATTTCGACGGCGGAAAACATGGACGATTTTGGCATGGACGATGCTGATGACATTGAAATATCCTAGAGATGTTGAAAAGAGAGGAACTTTGAGCGTAATTCGGTGAAAACCCTTAGATTTTACCAAGAGTTCTTCCTCAAATGAATGCATTTACGACATCAACGCATACCTAATGAAAGGGTTAGCGCTGCAGCCCCAATTTCACGGCAACCTGTCGCATTTTGTCCCGACCACAAGGGCGAGAAATCGCCACTTCCAGCCTTTTCCGCAGCAGCCCTAAGCGGGGCAATTGCACCCGTAGCCAGCGGAAACTCAGGTGCTTTGCTTGAAATAGCGCCTCCACCTTCACTTAATTCACGCATCAAGCGGTTGACGATGCCTCTCGCGGGACGGCCCGTGAAGAGGTTGGTAAGCGCGGTGTGTCGTGCATTCGCGCTTTTCAAAGCGGCACGGTGCACAGGGCTGGTCGTCGCCTCATCGCACAGCAAATACGCCGTGCCGACCTGTACCGCTGCAGCGCCCAAAGCCAATGCGGCTTTCACACCCGCAGCATCCGCAATGCCGCCAGCAGCGATGACGGGAATCTTCACCGCCTGAACAATATGCGGCAGCAGGGCGAATGTGCCCATTTGATGCGTTAAATCATGGTCGAGAAAATGTCCACGGTGTCCGCCAGCTTCCAGGCCTTGAGCAATCACCGCATCGACACCTTGCGACTCAAGCCACAGCGCTTCTTGTAACGTGGTAGCGGATGAGATGATTTTGCTGCCCCAACCGCGAACTCTTGCCAGTAAATCTGCCGCAGGCAAGCCAAAGTGAAAACTAACGACAGGCGGTCTGAAAGCTTCCAGCACATCCGCTGTTTCATGGGTAAACGGTGTGCGACCTGGACCGCTGGGGATGTTGTTGAGGTCTAAACCCAGCTCGTCATAGAACGGTTTCAGAGCGGTGCGCCAAGTTGCCTCGCGTGCTTCGCTAAACAATGGCGGCGTGTGGCAGAAAAAATTGACGTTGTAGTTTTTGTCGGTTTTAGCGCTGAGTTGTGTTAACTCCGCCTTTAGAACGTCCAAACTCAGCATCGCCCCAGGCAATGAACCCAACCCACCTGCATTACTTACCGCCACCGCCAAACGGTGGTCTTGCACCCCCGCCATGGGGGCTTGGATGATGGGACAACTGAAAAGTGCGCGGGTACCGAATATCAATTGTTGTACAAACCAGTTTTGACTTTGACATTAGATTCGCTCATGGAGTAGCGCTGCACCACGTTGCCTTTGTCAAACAAAATAACCAATTCTTTTTTCGTGCCGCTGGCGCTACTGCCGAGCCAATTGAGCACGGGCACGTAGTTGATGGCGTCGGATGTCACATTGTCAAACTCATAGGTCGATATTTCCAAGCCACCGTCGGTGAAAGACGTTTTCAGAGGCGAACCTAGCATTTTTCTAACCTCCGCCTTGGTGGTTTGACCTTCTGTTAATTTGGTACCAATAGAAAACTCGGTCTCTTTGCGCAACGACTCGTTACCCTTGCTGGCGCAGCCAACCAAAGTCAGCACGGCTAGGCAAAAGGCAGTTAGCAATGTAGAAGGTTTCATAGCAAGTCCTAGAAGTCGTTTCAATGAAAGAATAATACTAGAAACTGGTCAGAAAATCAGCTAATTATTTTTTAATGCCTGCCCGGTACTTCGCCAAAACCGCTAACAACCACGGGCCGCTGGCTTGCATCTCTTTGCCGCTACAAGACATCACGTAATTTTTACCACTGTAGCTACTTTCTGTCGCAGCACGTTCTATGAACTTTTCAGCCGTAGGTGCCAAGTTTTTGTCTTGTAAATATTTATATTTTGTTTGCAAATGCGCTGAAGCCTCCTTGGCGCTGTACCAAGTGCCATTGCGGTTGAGCTGGCAGTTTGAGGTTTCTAAGGCGGTGAAGAGTTGGCCGATCTCCAGCTCGGTGGCTGCTGGCTGGGCAGCTTGCGCGCTTGTAAACAAGCTAGACAACAGCAATATCAGTGAAAAAGTGATTTGTTTCATGGGTGATTTGACTTAGAGCTGCATCCTACTACCATCGTACAACGTTTGAGCGCCGTGAATCGCGTACTGACGCTACACAGAGACTGAAAGCACTTAAATCTCACGATTAAAAGCGTTGGAAGGCTAATTTTAGACGTAAATGTGAGAGTATCCCACGTATTTACTGCCTGAGCAGCTATTAAAATTATAGTGATTCATTGTGAGCTTTCTGAGTCTGATGAGACATACTGTATAAATAACCATATTTTATCGAATATGAAAATATCCAATTTGTACAAGTACTGATACAATCATGTCAATCCAAGAAAAACCTATCAACTGGCGCGGTTCGTCATTTCGTGATTTGTGTGACGATGATTTATTCCCTGTAGATGCGCGCCGCGAGGCGGGCAGGCAGTTGAGTCAGGTGCAGTTTGGACTAGACCCAGACCATTGGAAACCGTTTAACGACGTGGGTTCGGGGACGAAAGAGATCATTATTGATGTGAAAGACGGCTGGTATCGCATGATGTACGTCGCCAAGTTTGCAGAGGCTGTTTATGTGTTGCATTGCTTCAAGAAGAAAACCAACGCAACCAGCAAGCAAGACAAAGCAGTTGCGAAAGCGCGGTATGACGGCGTGATTCAAGAGAGGAATCGGATATGAAAACTAAAAACACCGCAGTGCAAGCTGCAACGCCTGCTATGACCTCAGATAATTTGGCCGGTCACATCACCCCAGCCGGAGGCAATGTGTTCGCAGATTTGGGTTTTGAGCCTGCCGAGGCTGCAGCTCTCTTTGAGCAATCGCAAAAAGCCATCGCCAAAAAACTCGCTATCAAAGCGCAGCTCATGGATACTTTGGCAACGTGGATGGTTACTGAAAAATTAACCCAAGCCAAAGCCGCAACCGTACTAGGCATCTCCCGCCCCCGAGTGTCAGATGTGATTCGTCATAAGAACGGCAACTTCACGGTTGATGCGTTGATTGATATGGTGGTGCGGACGGGTCAGACGGTGCAAATATCTGTATAAATATGATGCTAGCCGGCGTATATATTACCTAAGACGCTATTAAATTCATAGTGAAAGTGAAGAAATTAGCTATACTCATTAGGTTTGACCATCAGGATGTCTTTTCAATATTTCTCTACTTGTGACACCTGAATGCTGCATTATCCATTCCTCAAATTGACGTCTTACATCTTCGTCAGAGATTAAAGGATTAGCCAAAAAAGCTAGTTTAGACGCAATCCAAGCACACACGAATCCCGTAAAAGTATTCAATATATTAATTTTATTCATCTGTACCTCTTCACTAATATTTGAATGTATGAATTTCATGAGAGGTAGGAAATCGTCGAATGTTAATTTCACATCTAAATTATGACTCAGTTTATTTCGTAAAATATTTAGATGTTTAATTGCAGGGATAAAATCTACGTTATTTGATATCCCATCAGCAGCTAATAAGGATAATTTTTGATTAAAACTTAATTTCGCTTTGTCCCAATTAAATTTTTTGTCAGATTTGCTTTTTATGTATTCTTCTAGGTAATGCTCTATTATTAAGTGACAACATAATAAATGCCCAATTTCATCGAAATCTATTGAATTTATTTTTTTCCATATTATTTCACCGTCTTTTACTTCCGACAATAGAGGCGGCAATACTATTTTTTTCATATTTCTTCCATTTGGTTGACATTGCTATAAATTTATACCAGATGCATTGAGAAACCTCGAATTATAAATGTGCTGTGAATCTAATTATGAAGTATACTGTACAAATACCCAGCGCACAAGTCGATTCATTTAAAGGCAAAAAACCATTCCAGCCGGCATATTATCTGCCTAAGCTGCTATTAAATACATAGCGTTTATGTCCAAACCCAAGCCAAAAGCCATCAACCCCGCCGAGATCGTTCCGGATTTACCGTTAGAGACGGGCACGTTCGTCAGTTACCCGAACTCGCCGTTTGAGTTGTACCAGCCTTACCCGCCTGCTGGCGATCAGCCGCAGGCGATTGACAAGTTGGTGGAGGGGGTGAATGACGGGGAGGTGTTTCAGACGTTGCTGGGGGTCACGGGGTCGGGGAAGACGTTCACGATGGCGAATGTGATTGCGCGGTTGGGGCGGCCGGCTATTGTGTTTTGCCACAACAAGACGCTGGCGGCGCAGTTGTACAGTGAGTTTCGGGAGTTTTTCCCGAAAAATGCGGTGGAATACTTCGTCAGCTACTACGACTATTACCAGCCCGAGGCCTATGTGCCGCAGCGCGATTTGTTCATCGAGAAAGACTCTGCCATCAACGAGCACATCGAGCAGATGCGGCTGTCGTGCACCAAAAGCATTTTGGAGCGGCGCGATGTGGTGATTGTGGCCACGGTGTCGGCCATTTACGGTATTGGCCAGCCCGAGGCGTACCACAAGATGATCATGACGCTGCGCACGGGCGACAAGCTGAACCAGCGCGATGCCATCATCCAGCTCATCCGCATGCAGTACAAACGCAACGACATGGACTTTTCGCGCGGCACGTTTCGGGTGCGGGGCGACACGATTGACGTGTTTCCGGCGGAGCATTCGGAGATGGCGGTGCGGATCGAGATGTTTGACGATGAGATCGAGTCGCTGCAGTTGTTTGACCCGCTGACGGGCAAGATCCGCCAGAAAATCCCGCGTTTCACGGTTTACCCGAGCAGCCATTACGTCACGCCGCGTGACCAGGTCGTCACCGCGATTGAAACCATCAAAATCGAACTGGCCGAGCGGATTTCGCACTTTTTAAAAGAAGGCAAGCTGGTTGAAGCGCAGCGGATTGAGCAGCGCACGCGGTTTGACCTGGAAATGTTGACCGAAGTCGGCCATTGCAAAGGCATTGAAAACTACTCGCGGCATTTGAGTGGTTCCAATCCTGGCGACCCGCCATCAACATTGACGGACTACATGCCCAAAGACGCGATGATGTTTGTGGATGAAAGCCACGTCACCATCGGGCAGTTTGGCGCGATGTATCTGGGCGACCGCTCGCGTAAATCAACCTTGGTGGAATACGGCTTTCGGCTGCCCAGCGCCATGGACAACCGGCCGCTGAAGTTTGCCGAGTTTGAGACCAAAATGCGCCAGGTGGTGCTGGTATCGGCCACACCATCGAATTGGGAAAAAGAGCACGCAGGGCAGGTGGTCGAGCAAGTCGTTCGACCGACTGGTTTGGTGGATCCCGAAGTCGAAGTACGCCCCGCGACCAGCCAGGTGGACGATGTGCTGCAGGAAATCCGCATTCGCGTCGAAAAATCCGAGCGCGTCTTCATCACCACGCTGACCAAGCGGATGGCCGAGCAGTTGACCGATTATTTGGCGGACAACGGCGTGAAAGTGCGCTATTTGCACAGCGATATCGACACCGTGGAGCGGGTAGAGATTTTGCGCGACTTGCGGCTGGGCGCGTTTGACGTGCTAGTCGGCATCAACCTGCTGCGCGAAGGTTTGGATGTGCCCGAGGTGAGTTTGGTGGCGATTTTGGATGCGGACAAAGAGGGTTTTTTGCGGTCTGAGCGGTCGTTGATCCAAACGATTGGCCGTGCAGCCCGAAATTTGAATGGTCGCGCTATTTTGTACGCCGACAAAATCACCGACTCCATGCGCCGCGCCATGGACGAAACCCAGCGCCGCCGCGATAAACAAATTGCCCACAACACGCTGAACGGCATCACGCCGATGAGCATCAACAAGAAGATCAAAGACCTGATCGACGGCGTCTACAGCACCAAAGCTGGGCTGGAAATGGAGCGCCTGGAAAACGACGCCATGAACCGCGCCAAGGTGGAAGACATGTCCGAAAAAGACATTGGTCGCGAAATCAAGCGCTTGGAGAAGCTGATGATGACGCATGCCAAGGATTTGGAATTTGAGAAAGCGGCGAGGGTGCGCGACCAGTTGCACATCTTGAAAGAGCAGGCGTTTGGCGCGCCTGGGACGGACAATATTGTGTCTATTGAGAGGTAAAAATCCCCCTCAAAGCCTTGATTTTGCGAGGCTCCAAAGCTTAAATCCCCCCTAGCCCCCTTTTTCAAAGTGGGGATCAAGTCAAAAGATAAGTCGAAAGAAGTGATCCTGGCGGCAGTCTTCCCACTTTGCAAAAGGGGGATTGAGGGGGATTTAAGCCTTAGCTCACGTAAACATGCAATAAATATGTCTCATTTTGAGAATCCATACATGACTACTCAGTTATTTTTGATACCAAACGGTATGAAAACGGATTGAATGGGAGTAAAATAAGCCTGTCGGGCAACTTTTCAGAGGATTACCTGACTAATTAGCTCCACCTCTGTTATACTTGACTTAATTACTCGGTAAAGACCATTTGGCTAGCAAAGCAAGGTTTTTATAGGGTTAACCACTAGGATGCTGTTATGAGACTCACAACAAAAGGCCGTTTTGCCGTTACCGCGATGATAGATTTAGCACTGCGCCAGACCAACGGCCCAGTGACACTGGCGACGATCAGCGAGCGCCAGCACATTTCCTTGTCATATTTAGAGCAACTTTTTGGTAAATTGCGTCGGGCGCAATTGGTTGAATCCACCCGTGGCCCTGGCGGCGGGTACACCCTGGCGCGCAACGCGGCTGATATTTCAGTCACTGACATCGTGATCTCCGTGGATGAGCCGTTAGACGCCACCCACTGCGAAGGCCGCGAAAATTGCCATGGAGAAGGTACGGGTAAATGCATGACGCACGACCTGTGGACCTCATTGAACAGTAAAATGACAGAGTTTTTAGACTCTGTATCGCTGCAAAAACTGATGGACGACCACCATGCGAAGGGCGGTGTTGAGGTAGTCAGTGCCCCAATTTCTAAACGTGGTATCTCCAGCATGCCAGTGCAAAAACCAGTGCGTACCAATGCTCCAAACTCGGTTTTCGCCTTGGGAGCTATGTATGCTGCCAAAGTGTAATTAATTTTTAAATTTTCTTAGCCAGTCATTGATTTCACTACTAATTTTATAGCTGCTTAGGCAATAAATACGCCGGCTACAGCCATATTAAAGCCATATTTACTTTATTTGAGCAACTAAAATGGAAGCTACCCCTCATTTCCCAATTTATCTAGACTACAGCTCTACCACACCATGTGATGGTCGCGTTGTTGATGCCATGATTCCTTGGTTGCGTGAACATCATGGCAACCCAGCTTCGCGTAGCCATGCTTGGGGTTGGGAGGCGGAAGCCGCCGTTGAAACCGCACGTGGCCATATTGCTGATTTGATTGGTGCAGACCCACGAGAAATCGTTTGGACATCTGGCGCGACTGAGTCGAATAACCTGGCCATCAAAGGCGCTGCGGGTTTCTACAAAACCAAAGGCAAGCACATCATCACCGTGAAAACCGAGCATAAAGCTGTGTTGGACACCTTCCGTGAGCTGGAGCGCCAAGGTTTTGAAGCAACTTATTTAGATGTCAAAGAAGACGGCTTGTTGGATTTGGACGTTTTCAAAGCTGCCATTCGTCCAGACACGATTTTGGCCAGTGTGATGTTTGTCAACAACGAAATCGGCGTGATTCAAGACATCACCGCCATTGGTAATATTTGCCGCGAACATGGCGTGATTCTTCACGTCGATGCCGCGCAGGCAACGGGTCGTATCGATGTTGATTTATCCAAACTGCCAGTCGATTTGATGAGCTTGACCTCGCACAAAACCTACGGCCCTAAAGGCATCGGTGCTTTGTACGTGCGCCGCAAGCCGCGCATTCGTTTGGAAGCGCAAATGCATGGCGGTGGTCATGAGCGCGGCATGCGTTCAGGCACATTGCCAACCCACCAGTGTGTGGGCATGGGCGAGGCTTTCCGCATTGCCAAGCTAGAAATGGCGTCTGACAATGTGCGTATTCGTGCCCTGCACGAGCGCATGTTGAATGGTTTGAAAGACATAGACCAAGTATTTTTGAACGGCAATGCCGACAAACGCATTCCCCACAACTTGAACATGAGCTTCAACTATGTTGAGGGCGAGTCTTTGATCATGGGCATTAAAGGTTTGGCAGTATCGTCTGGATCGGCATGTACATCAGCTTCTTTAGAGCCTAGCTACGTGTTGCGCGCTTTGGGTCGTAGCGATGAATTGGCACACAGCAGCCTGCGCATGACGATTGGCCGCTGGACGACAGAAGCCGAAATCGACTTCGCCGTAGAAACCATCAAACTCAATGTCGCGAAACTGCGCGACCTGAGCCCGCTGTGGGATATGCACCTAGAAGGCATTGATATTTCCACAATCCAGTGGGCCGCTCATTAAGCGTTATTTGCGCTTTAAAGAAATTTGAAAATTCGAGAAATTTAAGAGGTAAATACCATGGCTTATTCAGATAAAGTAATTGACCACTACGAAAACCCACGCAACGTTGGCAGCTTTGAAAAAGGCGACGACTCTGTAGGCACCGGTATGGTGGGTGCACCCGCTTGCGGCGACGTGATGAAGCTGCAAATCAAGGTCAACCCGCTCACTGGCGTGATTGAAGACGCACGCTTTAAAACCTACGGCTGCGGCTCGGCGATTGCGTCCAGCTCGCTCGTGACCGAATGGGTCAAAGGCAAAACGTTGGACCAAGCGGCAGCGCTCAAAAACAGCGAAATCGCCGAAGAGCTGGCTTTGCCACCGGTGAAGATTCACTGCTCCATCTTGGCTGAAGACGCCATCAAAGCCGCTGTGAGTGATTACAAGGCCAGACATCCCAATATGAACGGTTTGGCCACTGCCGATTCAGCCACAGCAGTTCATTAATCTAAATAAAATACGCCACTTCATGTCCGTCTCCCTCACAGAACCCGCTGCAAGACACGTCACCCGCTATTTAAATAAACGCGGTAAGGGCGTGGGCGTCAAGCTGGGCGTTAAAACCACGGGCTGTTCAGGCTTGGCGTACACCTTGGAATACATGGACGAGTTCGCACCTGAGGACACGATTTTTGAAGGCTTTGGCGTGAAAGTGGCTGTTGACCCGAAAAGCTTGGCTTATATCGACGGTACGCAGCTGGACTACGTGCGTGAAGGTTTGAACGAAGGCTTCAAGTTCAACAACCCGAACGAGCGTGACAAGTGCGGTTGCGGCGAGTCGTTTCGGGTTTAAGTTTTCTGGGTTAATTTTTTAAGGTGAATCTCCAATCTACAGATTTCGAGCTTTTCGAGATTCCAGCCCAGTTTGCCCAAGACCGAAGCGTCTTAGACGCTAAATGGAAAGACCTGCAGCGAGAAGCGCATCCTGACAAATTCGCAGCCCAAGGAGCAGCTGCCCAACGCATCGCGATGCAGTGGTCTGTTCGCATCAACGAAGCCTACAACCGCCTCAAAGATCCGCTAAAACGTGCGACTTACCTGTGTGAGTTGAACGGTGCACCTATTGAAGCCCACACCAACACATCCATGCCGCCGGCATTCATGATGATGCAAATCGAATGGCGGGAGGCACTGGAAGAGGCTGAAACATCTGCAGAATTAGAAGAAATTGAACACCAGACGGCGAATTATAAGCGTGAGCAGCTATCAAAAATAGAGCAGTTTATCGATCTCAAACACGATTATGCAGCCGCTGCCAAAGAGGTTAGAGCACTGATGTTTGTAGCGAGGTTTGTCGGTGAAATCGAAGCACGGCTCGATAAAATATAAGCAACTCTTCCGCATAAAAATTATTTAGTTCATGGCACTTTTACAAATTTCCGAACCCGGTCAAACACCCAACCCGCATGAGCGTCGCATCGCCGTGGGCATTGACTTGGGGACCACACACTCGCTGGTGGCTGCTGTCAGAAGCGGCGCAGCGGAGTGTTTGCCGGATGACCAGGGTCGCGTGATTTTGCCCTCTGTGGTGCGCTATCTTCCTGATAACAAACGACAAATTGGTTTTGAAGCCTTGGCGAATGTGGCTATTGATCCCCAGAACACCATTGCTTCTGTTAAGCGACTGATGGGGCGTGGTTTGTACGATATTGGGCACCGTGAGAAATTACCCTACAAATTTGTAGAAGGAGAGGCTGCGTCCGGCATGGTCAGTCTTGATACGGTAGGCGGTGTCAAATCGCCCGTAGAAATCAGCGCCGAGATTTTGGCAACCCTTCGCTACCGTGCAGAAGACACGTTCAATGACGACCTGTTTGGCGCAGTCATCACCGTGCCGGCGTATTTTGACGATGCGCAGCGCCAAGCAACCAAAGACGCGGCGCAGCTGGCGGGTATCAAAGTGTTGCGTCTTATTAATGAGCCGACCGCAGCAGCAATTGCCTACGGTTTAGACAACGCCAGCGAAGGTGTTTATGCCATCTATGACTTGGGTGGCGGTACGTTTGACATCTCGATTTTGCGGCTGACACAAGGCGTGTTTGAAGTGATTGCCACCGGTGGCGACTCAGCGCTGGGTGGTGACGATTTTGACCGTGCTTTGGCAGATTTCATTTCAGCTGAAACTGGCTATTTACCAAGTACGGCAAGTGAAAAAGCTGCGCTACTCGTGGAAGCCCGTAGGTGTAAAGAAGTCCTTTCTGCTACAAATAATATAGCTTTTCAGGCAGTAAATACGCAGGCTATGGGCGAAAAAAGCACTAAAAGTGGTGTTTTTGAGCTTTTTAGAGAGCAATTCGTCGCTGCAACCCAGCATTTGACCGATAAAACCATCACCGCCGTCAAAAAAGCTTTACGTGACGCCAAGTTAAGCAAGGATGAGATCAAAGGCGTCGTGATGGTGGGCGGCAGTACCCGTATGCCGCACATCCAACAAGCGGTGGCCGATTTGTTTGGCAAACCACCGTTGACCAATGTAAACCCGGACGAAGTGGTCGCTTTGGGCGCGGCGATTCAGGCGAACCAACTTGCAGGGAACAACGGGGCAGGGGATTTGTTGCTGCTGGATGTGATTCCGCTTAGCTTAGGCATAGAAACCATGGGCGGCCTGGCCGAGCGCATTGTGCCTCGCAACCAGACGATTCCGACAGCGATGGCGCAAGACTTCACCACCTACAAAGATGGCCAAACTGCTTTGGCGCTGCATGTGGTGCAGGGTGAGCGCGATTTGGTGGCCGATTGCCGCAGTTTGGCACGCTTTGAACTGCGTGGCATTCCGCCTATGGCAGCCGGTGCGGCGAAGATTCGGGTGACTTTCACCGTTGATGCAGACGGCTTGCTCAGCGTTGCGGCTAAAGAACTTGGCAGTGGTGTGGAATCGCAAATTACCGTGAAACCGTCTTATGGACTCAGTGATGACCAAATTGCCACCATGCTGAAAGACAGCTTCAGCACTGCGCAGCAAGATATGAAGAGCCGTGCGCTGATTGAAGCTCGCGTCGATGCAGATCGCATGGTTTTAGCGACGCAAAGTGCCTTAGATATCGATGGACACCTGCTAAATGCAGATGAATCCAGCGTTATTGCTGCCTCAATAGCTGCGTTATTGATAGCAAAAGAAGCTGAGGATGCGGCGATCGTAGAAGCTGCAACGACAGATTTAGCCAAAGCGACGGAAGCTTTTGCTGCCATGCGCATGAACAGCGGCATTGCGAAAGCCTTGGCTGGAAAAAATATAGAAACTGTTTAATACATAAATAGTTGCATTCAAATACTTTAAGACAACACAGATATGGCCATCATCACCATTCTTCCCCACGCTGAATATTGCCCGAACGGCGCAACCATCACAGCACCTGCTGGTACGTCGATTTGCGAGGCGTTGTTAGACAATAAAATCAACATCGAACACGCCTGCGATATGAGCCGTGCCTGCACCACATGCCACATTATCGTGCGCGAAGGGTTTAAGTCTTTGGGGGAAACAGACGAAGAGGAAGACGATTTGCTGGATCGCGCCTGGGGTCTAGAGCCGAATTCACGCCTGAGTTGCCAAGCTATCCTTGCACAAACCAACGTGACGGTGGAGATTCCGAAATACTCCATCAACCACGCCAAAGAAAATCACTGAGAGCCACTAAGTACGAACAGATATGCGTCAAATATTCTTAGACACTGAAACAACGGGTTTGTCCGCCGCTAACGGCGACCGCGTGATTGAAATTGGCTGCGTTGAGTTGATCAACCGTAAATTGACCCGAAACAACAAGCATTTTTACCTCAACCCTGAGCGTGAAAGCCATGAGGACGCGCTGAAGGTGCACGGTATCACCAGCGAATTTTTAAAAGACAAGCCAAAATTTGCTGAAATTGCAGATGAATTTTTAGAGTTTTGCGCTGGTGCTGAGATCATTATTCACAACGCGCCGTTTGACTTGAGTTTTTTAAACAAAGAGTTGGAGTTGATCGGTAAGCCTTCGTTCAAAGGCTTTGTTACCAGCGTGACTGACACTTTGGTTATGGCCAAAGAGATCTACCCGGGTAAACGTAATTCTTTAGATGCTTTGTGTGATCGTCTTGGCGTAGACAACTCTGGTCGTACACTGCACGGTGCGCTGTTGGATGCTGAGTTACTGGCGGACATGTATATCAACCTCACGCGTGGGCAGGATGCCTTGCTGATAGATACTGCCGCAGGCCAAAATGCAGATGGTTCGGTGATTCAAGTTGATTTCAGCAGTTTCAAGCTAGATGTGCTTTTAGCGAACGAGCAAGAAACTGCGGCGCATGAAGATGTGTTGAACCAAATTGACAAAGCCAGTAAAGGCAAAACGGTGTGGCGGCAAGCGTCTGCGCCTGTTTAACTGGTCGTAAAGCATGTATAATCAGAGGCTGTACTGAACCAGATTCAGGGCGGTTAGCTCAGGGGTAGAGCACTGCATTCACACTGCAGGGGTCACAAGTTCGAAACTTGTACTGCCCACCAAATTCAATCAAGAAGATGGTTATAAATCAAGGACTTAAGAGAAATCTAAGTCCTTTTTTTACGTCCCTATTTTGGTTTCCGCCCTGCACTCATCACAAAAAATACAGAGATGGTGTAATCTAGCGTCATTATTAAGCCAAAGTAATATCCATGAGTGCAGCAGCCCGCGTCAAACCCGAAGACTTTTTTACCCCCGAAGAGTGGGCAAGTGTGTCTGCGCGTTCATCTTGGAAAGGCATAGCTGTTGTTCTACATTGTTGGGCTGTCATTGGTTTGGCAATGGTTGTCGGTGTGGTTTGGCCTGTAACTATTCCGCTGGCTGTGATGGTGATTGGCAACCGTCAGCTGGGTTTGAATATTTTGATGCACGATGCCGCCCACGCACTGCTGCATGAGAATCGCAAGGTCAACGATTTCATCGCCTATTGGTTTTGTGCTCCTGAGCTTTTTATTTATCGCCCCTACCATTTGCAGCATCACCGCTTTGTGCAGCAGTCGGAAGACCCAGATTTGGTTTTGTCAAAGCCTTTTCCCATCACGCGCACGTCACTGTGGCGCAAAGTCGTTCGAGATTTAACGGGGCAAACGTTTGTCAAACAATACAACAAAACCCGCATGTTCTACATCTGCAACGGTTTGGGCTTGTTGGCTTTCAGCTTGGCAGGCTTGTGGTGGGCGTGGGTGTTGATGTGGTTGTTGCCTATGATGACATGGTTGCCGTTGGTCAGCCGCCTTCGCAACATTGCCGAACATGCTTTGATTGTTGAAAACGGCACTGACCCGCTACGACATGCGCGGACGACGTATGCCAATTGGTTAGAGCGTGCATTTGTCGCACCGTATTGGGTAAATTACCATTGTGAACACCACATGTTTACGCAGATCCCCTGCTGGAACTTGCCAACTGCGCATCAACTGTTGATTAAAAAAGGTGTGACAGCTCGTATGGAAATTCAAGCGTCTTATCCTGCGGTTTTGAAATTGGCGACATCTGCCTAGAACTGCTTTAAATAATTTTTGATTGTGATTGATATGGGTAGCGTAGAGGATATCGATTGTGTCGATGCAGTAGTGATTGGGGCAGGGGTGATAGGTTTGGCGGTTGCTAGAGCCTTAGCTCTTAGTCCCAAGTTTGCAGGCAAAGAACTGCTGGTGCTTGAGGCCGCCAACGCCATTGGCACAGGCACCAGCTCGCGCAACAGCGAAGTGATTCACGCTGGCATTTACTATCCCGCCGGCTCGCTCAAGGCGCAACTTTGCGTTGAAGGCAAGGCGATGCTGTATGACTACTGCGAAGATCGCGGTATCGGTTTCAAACGCTGCGGCAAGCTAATCGTCGCCACCAACCATGCGCAGGTCGCGCAGTTGCAAGGCATCATTGCTAAAGCTGCAGCAAATGGCGTCAACGATTTGGTGCTGCTCACCCGAGAGCAAGCCCGCGCACTGGAGCCGCAGCTTGAATGCGTCGCTGCCGTGCATTCCCCCAGTACTGGCATCATCGACAGCCACGCGCTGATGCTGTCACTGCAAGGTGATTTTGAAAATGCGGGTGGTTTAACAGTGATTAATTCGGCAGTAGCCGGCGTATTTATTGCCTCAGATGCTATCAAAATAGTCATGCAGGACGGCACTGAAATACACACAAAAACACTTATCAACGCTGCAGGTTTGTCTGCGCCGTTGATAGCGCGCAGCATGCAGGGCTTGGATGCCAAGTTCGTTCCGCAGGCGTATTACGCCAAAGGCAATTACTTCACGCTCAGTGGCAAATCGCCCTTCAGCCGCTTGATTTACCCCGTGCCCGAAGTCGCTGGTTTGGGTGTTCACCTAACGTTAGATTTGGGCGGGCAAGCCAAATTTGGCCCAGATGTTGAGTGGGTTGAGTCGGCAGATGATTTGCTAGTCAACCCCGCACGCGGCGATGCTTTTTACGCCGAAGTGCGTAAAGATCGGAAGAGCACACG
>JAAFJF010000070.1 GCA_013298815.1 Polaromonas sp.
TTCACCTAACGTTAGATTTGGGCGGGCAAGCCAAATTTGGCCCAGATGTTGAGTGGGTTGAGTCGGCAGATGATTTGCTAGTCAACCCCGCACGCGGCGATGCTTTTTACGCCGAAGTGCGTAAATATTGGCCGCAACTACAAGATAACGCACTGCAAACGGGCTACGCAGGCATGCGCCCAAAAATCAACGCGCCGACAGAAGCTGCGGCTGATTTCATGATTCAAGGTCCACGAGACCACGGTATTGCGGGTTTGGTGAATTTGTTTGGGATTGAATCACCGGGGTTGACCAGCTCTATGGCGATAGGGCAGCGGGTAGCGGCGATATTGGCTGAGTCGCTCTGAAACTTTAAAATCCAAACAAACGCTTTGGTGTTTCCCATTGGATAGCATGGCGCGCGGTGGCATCAGGTATCAACTGCTCAAACAAGCTGACAATAGGCCCATAATCAATACGGGCTGGAGCACGTAAGAAAGGCCAGTCGGAAGCCCACACCAAGTTTTGCGGCGTGTAGGCGGCTATGAGCGCATGAACGAACTTCCACGCATCAGGATAGGGGTGTTGCTGTGATGAGCATTTGCTCAGACTCGACAATTTCACAAATGCTCTGCCCGTTTGTGCTAAACACAGCAATGCGGCAAAACCTGCTTGCTCAAGGCCTTTGGTTGGGTCGGGTCTGCCGCAGTGGTCAAACAACAGCTTTGCGCCACTGTCTAGCAACATATCCTGTAGCGGTAGCAATTGGTCATGCTGTACTTGCATTTGTGCGAACATGTCCAACTCATGCAATTTTTGAAGTAAAGGCGTCATATCACTGTAAAAATCCACCCCTAAGAGAGACACGTTCATCGCGACGCCAATCACGCCTTGAGCTTTGAGGTCTTGCAATTCAGCGACAGACGCATCGTTGCGCACCAAGGCAACGCCTTTGAAACGACCTTGGCTGTGTTTGATGGCGTCCAGCATGCAGCGGTTGTCTAAGTTGTAGCCCGAATTGGGGCCGACCAACAGAGCGTTGCTGATGCCGTGCGCGTCAAGGACTTGGTGCAAGTTCTCCGCCGTGCCCATTTCAGCGCGTATGGGCTTGTACCAAGCGTCAGGCGCGTAGGGGAAGCGCGTAGGGTCGATGATGTGGACGTGGCTGTCTATGATCTGCATCACTTGGCTTTATTTCATTCTTCGTTATTTGATTTCTCGCCCGTTTAAGGGGTAGGCTGGGTCGGTATAACCCGGTGTAGATGGGTGGCCAGGACGCACCAAGCTGTCAATCAACTTTTCATCCTCAGCGGTGACCACATAATCCAACGCAGGCAAATAATCTTGCCATTGCTGCAAAGTGCGCGGCCCAGCAATGACGGCGCTGATAGCAGGATTTGCCAGCACCCAAGCCGTGGCAAACTGCGCCAAGCTGACTTTTGAAGCTGTTGTACTGTTCGTTTTGTCGTGGCAATACTTCATCAGCGTTTGTGCGATGACGAAAGACTCCTCGCGCAACTCGGTTTCAGTCATCCGCTTGTCTGCACGACCACCGCGTGAGTTAGGGTCGAGCTGTTGTCCGGGCAAGTATTTACCTGTCAACACGCCACGTGCAATCGGGCTGTACGATGTCACACCAATACCGTAATGCTGGCAGGCTGGCAATACTTCCACTTCTGGCATGCGATTCAGCAAGTTGTAATAGGGCTGACACACCACGGGGTCGGGCATACCGAGTTGCTTGGCGATATTCACCATTTCAGCAATGCGCCAACCGCGAAAGTTGGAAACACCCCAGTAGCGAATCTTGCCTGCACGAAGCATGGCGTGTAGCGCGCGTAGCGGTTCTTCTAAATTCATGCCGTTGTAGTCGCGGTGCATGTACAAAATATCGACGTAATCGGTTTTAAGTCGCGCCAAAGATGCATCGATTTCTTGCATCATCCAGCTACGCGAGTAATGCCCAACGTTAACGCGCTCAGACATGGCGTTACCCAGTTTGGTTGCCAGCACCCAGTCGTGCCGCTGACCAGTCAATATCTCACCCACCATGGTTTCAGACGCGCCTTTGGTGTATACATCGGCGGTGTCGATGTAGTTCACGCCGTGAGCATACGCATCGGCGACGATTTTTGTCGCCTCCGCCTTGTCAGTTTGGTCGCCAAACATCATGCTACCCAAGCAAAGCTCGGAAACTTTAAGATTGCTGTTGCCTAAGGTACGGTATTTCATGGCGTTGATTGAGGTTACAAATGTTGGAAAGGGTTTAGAAGCTAGTCGTGCAATCATCATATGTTACACGTACACTTACGGCATGAACCAAGAAATATTATTCCCCCCACTCAAAAACACCGAACTTGGTGAACTGAAACTCGGCTTAGGCGGTGCGCCTCTGGGCAACTTGTTTACCGCTGTTAGCGACGCGGACGCCCAAAAAATCATCCAACAAGCCATCCAAGACGGCTGCACCATGTTCGACACAGCGCCGCACTACGGCCACGGCTTGAGCGAGCAGCGTTTTGGCCAAGCGCTTCGCCAGTTACCGCGTGACAGTTTCACCTTAAGCAGCAAAGTAGGGCGTATTTTGAGGCCAAGCGCCACGGCTGAGCGCGACCAGTTGAACTTTGTCAACATCTTGCCGTACAACCAGCATTGGGACTACAGCGCCGCCGGCGTACGCCGTAGTGTCGAGGACAGCTTGCAGCGTATGGGTATGAGTCATTTAGATGTGGCTTTCATACACGATTGTTGCTCTATTTGCCATGGTGACAACTATCCCAAAGTCCTTCGCCAAGTGATTGACGAAGCTTTGCCAGAGCTGCAAAAAATGAAGCGTGAAGGTTTGATTCACGCCATCGGTCTGGGCGTCAACGATGTGCAAGTTTGCTTGGATGTGCTCAAAGAAACCGAGCTGGACTGTATTTTGTTAGCGGGTCGCTACACCTTGGTTGATCACACAGGCTTCGCAGAGTTGCTACCGATTTGCGAGCAGCGTGGCATGCGTATTGCCATTGGCGGCGTGTTTAATTCGGGGATTTTAGCGACGGGTGTGCGTGATGAAGAGAGGAAGGGTGACAAACTCTTGTTCAATTACGATAACGCACCAGCCGAATGGGTCGAGCGCGTGCGGGCGATTGAGCTTGTTTGCGAAGAATTCAAAGTGCCACTTCGCGCTGCGGCTTTGCAGTTTCCATTGGCGCACCCTGTGGTTGACACGGTCCTGCTGGGCGCAAACCAGCTGAACCATTGGGGAGATGCTGTGGCGATGTTGCAGCACTCAATTCCTGTGGCGTTTTGGCAGAAACTGAAAATGCAGGGATTGGTTCCTGTAAATGCGCCAGTTCCAGTCTGAGTCCACGCGCATGATTGACGCCCATTTCCACAGCTGGCAGTTGTCGCGCGGTGATTATGGCTGGCTCACGCCTGAAATAGGCTCGATTTACCGAGACGTTTCTGTGGCAGATTGGCAAAAGCACGCGGAGCCCTTGGGCATCACAGGTGGCATCCTCGTGCAAGCTGCACCTACAGTTGCAGAAACCATGTATTTACTGGCGCTGGCACAGGCAAATCCAGCCGTTTTGGGCGTCGTCGGCTGGGTTGATTTCACTGCTGCAGATGCCGTCACTCAAATAGAAAACATGGCAAAGCAACCCAAACTCAAGGGTTTGCGCCCGATGTTGCATGACCTACCCGATCCTGAATGGATTTTGCAACCAGCCGTGCAGCCAGCACTTGCCGCTATGGAGGAGCTCGGTTTGGTATTTGACGCATTGATTCGCCCCGTCCACTTAGCGCATATCTCCAAAATCGCTGAAAAATACACAAAATTAAGCATCGTCGTAGACCACTGCGCCAAACCTGATATTGCGCTTGGTACTGAATCGGCTTGGCAGCCCTGGGCAGATGGCATGAAAGCTCTGGCTGAATTGCCTAATGTAAATTGCAAACTATCAGGCTTATTAACCGAGGCGAGCGAATTACAGCGATTTAGTGATTGCCAAGTTTGGATAGCGCATGTGGTTCGTTTGTTTGGTGCTGAACGCTTGCTGTGGGGCAGCGATTGGCCCGTTTTGGAGTTGGCAGGAGATTTTGAAGGTTGGTTCAAAGACAATCAAAAATACATTCAATCCCTGACTAAAAACCAGCAGGAGCAGGTTTTTTGCATGAATGCAAAACGCATATATAAACTTTAAAGGAAAACCCATGGCCGCATACCTTGTTGTTGATACTGATTTAACCAATCCCGAAGTTTATGAAGAATATAAAATCAAAGCCCGCCCGATAGCTGAAAAGTATGGTGGTGAATATTTGGCACGCGGCGGAAAAATGGTGCTTAAAGAGACGCAACTCTGGTCTCCTAAGCGCTTGGTATTGGTAAGGTTTCCAACGTTCGAACAAGCTGAAAAGTTTTATGATTCTGAAGAATACCAAGCCGTTTTACCTATCAGCTTGAACTCAGCCCGTCGAAGCGTAGTCATTTTAGAAGGCTTGTGAGCCTTCAACGTCTCATTTGCGCCGTCAACATCGCATTGAATGAACTGAAGGCACTGTCTAACGGTGCATATTTTTGGGTGCTAGCTTCCATTTGCGACAAGGCTGCGCTGGCTGCTTCCATGGTGGATAGTTGATGCGGCTTTCGTGCTTTGCGGATCGTGTATTGACCTATGGGCAAATCTTTCAAAACTAATCTTGGCAAGCCTTGTAAATATTGATTTTTACATAGTATCTTGCGACTTTTACGCCAAGTTCCATCAATCACAACAAGCCGAACTTTTGTAAAATCAGCCAACGCTGAGGCATTGAGTTCTGGCGCTTGTGAGATACCCAAAGAATGATCTTCGCCCGTTATTGGGTAAAGCAAAATAGAATGTTTTGCACTCGAGAGAGCTTGAGTATCAAATAGCTCACCAATCATTAATTGACTATTTGGCAAGCATAAATGCAACAACCTAGCAGTACCTTTGGTCTGCGCTACCTCCAATGGGTGTTGAAGTATTAAAACTTCAATATCAGTCTTTACAGCAGATATTAAATGGCAAATACAAGTGATATTTGGGCGCAAACATTGTGCGCAACATTGGCGTTTCAAGGTTAAGGCTTGGGTACGCGTATGCGACTGATCATGAGCGATCCTGAAATCGCGAACATCAGTACCAAAGGATGAAATTTGAAGCCAGCGATGAGATATTCACCAAACCACATGGACTCGCGCACGGCATCAAACCAAGTCGCAAGCGCCATGACTGCAACCAAAACGATGGAAGTTGGTATTGGCGTACCCTCGAAAAAGGTGACTTTACCTTCTTCATTGGCAAAACCTTCCGCTGTAACATTAAATCGGGCCAGACGTGAAACACCGCAGGCTACGAAAAACACCAAAATAACGCGGTCATACAAACCTTGCATGCCACAGCCATAAGCAATGATGGCTGGCGCAACGCCAAAGGAGATGACATCTGCCAAAGAATCCAATTCACGCCCCAAAGCAGATGATTTTTGCCGCCAACGAGCAATCCTGCCATCAAGGATATCAAAAACCAACGCGGCTAAGACCAGAGCACAAGCAAACAAAATGTGCATTTCTTCCAATGTTTCCAAATAGCTCATGGTTGAAAACAGTGCACCCATACCACACACTGCATTGCCCAGCGTAAACCAGTCCGCCAAATGAAACTCCCGAATCATTGAAAAGGGCTTGGGCTTACTTTGTGAGGTCGTCGTATCAATTGCTTTTTTAGTGTCCATGTCCGCAATATATCCGAATAAAATGTGAAAACCAGCTTTCCGTCGCCCTTGAATTAAATCCTTGCTGTTACATTAAGGACATAGATTTGAACGTGACCATTGAAAGCAAAACAAGCAAAGGGAAACTCATCATGCAAGTCGCATCGTCCATTTTCAAAGCCTACGATATTCGTGGCATCGTCCCCACCACTGTGACTGAAGAAACCGCCGAAGGCATAGGCAGAGCATTTGGCACAATTGCCCGCTTAGAGGGGGAGACGTCAGTAAGCGTCGGGCGTGATGGCCGCCTTAGCGGACCATCTTTGGCTGCTGCTCTTGTTCGTGGTTTAGCGTCGACAGGGCTACAAGTGATAGATGTCGGCATGGTCACTACACCCATATTGTATTTCGCTGCAAACACACTGACCACCAGCGGTATTCAAGTTACAGGAAGTCACAACCCCAAAGATTACAACGGTTTCAAAATGGTCATGCGTGGCCGTGCCATACATGGCGAAGAAATCCAAGCCATTGCCCGCATGATGGAAGCAGAGAGCTGGTCGCTCCAACCTGGTGGCAGCGTGCGTCAAGCCAGTGTAGATGCTGCTTATTTGACGCGCATTACCACGAGTATCAAGCTGTCACGCCCTATGAAAATTGTGGTTGACAGTGGCAACGGCATTGCGGGCGCCTCCGCACCAGCCATTTTTCGCGCCTTGGGTTGTGAGGTGATTGAGCTTTTCAGCGAAGTCGACGGCAACTTCCCTAACCACCACCCAGACCCTAGCAAACCAGAGAATCTGCGCGATTTGATGGCAGCTTTGAAAAGCTCAGACGCCGAATTGGGTTTGGCTTTTGATGGCGATGGCGATCGTTTAGGTATCGTCACCAAACAAGGAAACAACATTTTCCCCGACCGCCAAATGGTTTTGTTCGCCCGCGACGTGCTGTCTCGCGTTCCAGGTGGCACGATTTTGTTTGACGTCAAGTGCTCGCAACGCCTTGCCCCAGCTATCGCCGAGGCTGGCGGCGTGCCCATGATGTTCAAAACCGGCCATTCCTTGATCAAAGCCAAGATGAAAGAGGTTGATTCTCCGCTGGGCGGTGAAATGAGCGGTCACATCTTCTTCAAAGAACGCTGGTACGGCTTTGACGACGGCACCTACGCAGGTTGCCGCCTGCTAGAAATTGTCAGCCGCTCGCCAGACGCTAACGCCGTTTTGGACGCTTTACCAAGCAGCTTCTCAACACCTGAGCTGAACGTTACTTGCGAAGAGGGTGAATCCCCCAAGCTGATTGCTAACGCAGTGACGCTAGCCAAAGCAGATGCCACATTTGCCGCGCCTGCTCAAATCAGTACCATCGATGGCCTGCGTATTGACTGGCCAGACGGTTTTGGGCTCATCCGCGGCTCCAACACCACCCCTGTGCTCGTCCTGCGATTTGAAGGCCACACGCAAGAAGCCTTGCACCGTATTGAAACTGACATGATGGCGCTGCTGAACCAAATCAAGCCTGGCGCGAAGATTGGCGCTAGTGCGCACTAAGTGCCCAAATAGTAGTTAAGGATGAAAACAAGCAGTTTTGCGCACAACATCCGTCCGTTTGTTGATGATGAGTTACAAACTGCGACAGCTTTAGTCGCACAAGGTCAAGCACAGCCCGCTTTCAGCCACCTAGAGCGCGCTCATGTGCTAGGCCAAGCGTCTACAGTGCACCACGTGCGCGTTCATTGGCGTATGTTCATGTGGGGGTTGCAACAGCGCGACGCCAAAGAATGTCTAGGTCAAGTTCTTCGTATAGTCGGTGCAGCCACCAAAACCGCCTTTGGCCTTGTCCCCCACGGTAACACTGGTGGTGCCGACGTCAGCCCTTTCAAACCTATGCCGCTACCGCCAGAGCTGGAAATGCGTATTCAGCAGGCGCATAGAGTGGGCTAAGTTTGCTATTATTTTTACAGCCTCTCAGGCAATAAATACGCCGGCTAGAGGCATATTTTATGGGGTATTTTTGACTTTTTGTGACAAATGAACACGAACAGCGCGGAGTTAATTCTTCGGCGGTAGTATGTATCGCACCTTATTGGGTTGCTTCTCGGGCATTAATTCAAAATGATGCGGGAATTTCTTAAATACCTTGGTCGACGCAGCAGATTTACCAATTAATTTTGCATCGATTAACGGTTTGTGGACTTCACTTAAAGAATGCCAGCCTCCGTCGGACAGTGATTGCACCGATTCTAAAATCAATGCAACTGTAGCTACAAGCGGCGTGGTATTACTTTTTTTTGCCACAACTTTCTTAACGGGAATTTTTTTAGCGGGAACGGCTTTAACGGCTACTTTTTTTGCAGCAGGTTTTTTAACCGCTACTTTCTTTGCGGGTATCACCGCAGGAATAGAGACTGACAAACTCACAACTTCCGATGAGACTTGATCTTCTGTTGCTTTATCCAATCCCACGTATATAACTTGGTCGTATGCAGATATTGCCTCTTTAGACATTTTGTTCCGCGCAGAAACGCATACAGTCTTAATCCCACGCTCACGAAGCCTAACCACCAAAGGTAAGAAATCCACATCACCGGAACCAATAATGATGGTCTTAGGCAAAGGTGTTTTGCATGCAAGTTCCATTGCATCAACAGCTAAAGCAACGTCAGTCGTATTTTTTGTAAGCGATAGATTTAGAAATTGTCGAATTGCATGCCGTTGCAGCACATCTTCCAATCCTTTCAATTTTTCAGCCCCCCCGTAGGCGCGACGCACTGAAATTGCGCCCTCAACTAATTTGATCTTGTCAAAAGCCTCATCAATCCATGCTGGCATTGATAAATTGTCGGCATCTATTAAAAATACGATCATATGATGCAATTCTGAGTGAAATTAAGTACATAGAATACTACATTATTTATAGCTGCTAAAGCAATAAATACGCCGGCTAGAGACATATTTAAGCCTCTAAATCCTTAAATTCACAGTTTGCAGCCCATTCTTAATCGCCAACGCCGCATCTTTCACCAAATCCGGCCCTTTGTAAATCAAACCTGTGTAGATTTGCACCACATCCGCACCCGCTTCGATTTTGCTGACCGCATCTGCCGCGCTCATCACGCCGCCTACGCCGATGATGGGAAAGTCTTTACCCAGTGCGGCGCGGAGCTGGCGGATGACTTGGTTGCTGGCTTGCAGGACGGGGGCTCCGCTCAAGCCGCCGGCTTCTTCAGCGTGGGGGAGGCCTTTGACGGCTTCGCGGTTTAGGGTGGTGTTGGTAGCGACGACACCGTCCATTTTGTGGCGTAGCAAAGTTGCAGCGATGACTTCGATTTGAGCTTCGTCCAGATCAGGGGCGATTTTGACGAAGATGGGGACGGATTTGCCGTATTTTTGCTTCAAAACGGTGCGTTCTGCCGCAATAGCGCCCAAAAGTGCGTCCAATGCCTCGTCACTTTGCAGGGCGCGCAGGTTTTTGGTGTTTGGGCTGGAGATATTGACGGTCACGTAATCGGCATGCGGGTAGACGCCGCGCAGGCAGATCAGGTAGTCGTCTGTGGCATTTTCAATGGGCGTGGCGGCGTTTTTGCCGATGTTTAGGCCCAAAAGCATGGGATTTGCGGCGTTGGCGCTGCGAAACTTGGCTTTTTGGACGTTGGCGAGGAAAGCGTCCAACCCTTCGTTGTTGAATCCGAGGCGGTTAATCAGTGCATTGGCCGCTGGCAGGCGGAATATGCGGGGTTTGGGGTTGCCGGGCTGCGCCAGCGGGGTGACGGTGCCGACTTCGACAAAGCCAAAGCCCATCGCTCCTAGCCCGTCGATGGCTCTGGCGTTTTTGTCCAAACCTGCGGCCATGCCGATGCGGTTGGGGAATTTCAAGCCAGCCAAGGTGATAGGGTCATCGATTCGGCCGTTGCAATACGCCCAGATCAGCGGCGTGCCCTGCGTGGCAGTCAGGCCCGACATGGTGATTTCATGGGCGGTTTCGGCGTCAAGGCCAAATAAAAAAGGGCGGGCGAGGGCGTAGGGGAGTAGGGACATGAAAGGTTTCGCGAATGTTGTTATCGGATAATAGGCGTTGTATTTCCCTATTTTCTCAGAACTTCACACCTAAATACTTAGAAATCACCATGACTAAACCAATGTCTCAGGACGAACTCAAAACACTGGTCGGCCAAGCCGCTTTGCAATACGTGGTGGCGGGGGAAATTGTCGGCGTGGGCACGGGCTCGACGGTGAACAAATTCATCGATGCGCTAGCGACCATCAAAAGCACCATCAAAGGCGCGGTGTCCAGCTCAGTGGCGAGTACCGAGCGGCTCAAAGCGTTGGGCGTACCCGTGTTTGATGCGAACGACGTGACCGAACTGGCCGTTTACATCGACGGTGCAGACGAAATCGACCACGCCGGTTACATGGTCAAAGGCGGTGGCGCAGCGCTCACCCGGGAGAAGATTGTGGCGGCGCTGTCCAAGCAGTTCGTCTGCATTGCGGATGAAAGCAAGCTGGTCACCACGCTGGGCGCGTTCCCGCTACC
>JAAFJF010000071.1 GCA_013298815.1 Polaromonas sp.
AGTTAAGCGAATCAGAAAAAGTCTAATTTGAAACAGGTCATTGCAGGTTTTAAATGACTTTCAATGACTTCTTTACCACTGCATATCGTAGCAAGGTCTTATCTCTGGCTTGCGAATGATTCACAATGGGGTGTGGATAATTGTTACCCAAGCTGACGCCAGCAGCTTGCAGGTCTATAGGCTTGGCGTTCCAGGGTTCATGCAACGCGCTGTTCGGCAGTTTGCTTAATTGCGGCAGATACTTGCGAATAAACTTACCCTCCGAGTCGAATTTTTCACTTTGACTGGTGGGATTAAATATTCTGAAGTACGGCTGCGCATCACAACCGCTTGAACTAGCCCACTGCCAACCACCATTGTTAGCAGACTGGTCAAAGTCGTTTAAATGCTCTGCAAAATATCGCTCACCCCATCGCCAGTCGATGCCTAAATCCTTCACCAAGAAACTGGCAACCACCATACGCAAGCGGTTATGCATGTAGCCTGTTTGGTTGATTTGTGCCATGGCTGCATCTACTAAAGGATAGCCCGTTCGGCCATCACACCAAGCTGCAAATAACTCTTCTGCATGTTCCCCATGTTCCCACTTGATGGCGTTGTACTCAGCTTTGAATGCGCCAGTTGCAGCGTGCGGAAAATTGCTCAAAATTTGAAAATAAAAATCTCGCCAGATCAACTCACTCAACCAAACGGCTGCGCCTTGGCTGCCCACTAGGATGCGCTGATGTGCAGTAGCCGCTAGTTTTCTAATGGATACAGTACCAAAACGCAAATGTACGCCCAAATAGCTCGGACCTTTGACCGCAGGGAAATCTCGCGTAACGTGGTAGTCATCCATGCGGTCAAAAAAATCTTCAAACAGTGTTCGCCCTCCTGTCATGCCTGTCGGGATTTTCAGGGCGGCTAAATTGGTTGTTTCAAAGCCTATTTCAGCAAGTGAGGGCACGGAATGCCTGTGTGCAACAGGTCGTTCCGCCAATGTGCCTGCGTATTTTTCAACGGGATAAGGCTTCAAGTAGAACGGTGTCAACTTTTTGAGGCATGCATTTTTGTATGGCGTGAATACGCCGTAAGGCTTACCCATTTGCGTGAGTACCTCAGTTCGTTCAAAAATAACATGGTCTTTGAAAGTGTGAAAGGCAACGCCTAGATCTGCTAATTTACCAAGTACAACTGCATCGCGTTGAACGGCTTGTGGTTCATAGTCGTGGTTGGTAAAGACGGCTTGCGCCGCTAGTTCTTGGACTAATTTGGGAAGTGCATCGCTTGCCCAAGCGTGTTGAACAATCAAGCCAGCATCGTTGTTTTTTGCGAATTGCCGAATTGAGGCATCCAACTCCACCAACGATTCACGAATAAATTCAACTCGACGGTCAAATTTCGGAAGTGACTCCAAAATTTCTTTGTCAAAAATAAAAACGCAATGCACTTTTTTACAACGTTTGAGTGCGTGGTAGAGCGCTGCATTGTCGTCTGTGCGCAGGTCGCGTCTGAACCACATTAAACCTGTGTCAAATTCTTTACCCATTGAAATTTTCATCCATGTATCGCAGTCTCTGTTACCGTTAAAATACTTTTATGTCAGTCGATTTTGCACCAATTAATCTCACGCACCATTTCTTGATCGCTATGCCGGGTCTTGCAGACTCTGGCTTTACAAAATCAGTCGTTTATTTGTGCGAACACAGCGAGCGTGGCGCTTTGGGTTTGGTCATCAACAAGCCCAGCGAATTGAATCTCCAGCATTTGTTTGACAAGGTCGATTTACCGATGCAACGCCAAGATTTAAGCAATACGCCCGTTTTTCAAGGTGGTCCGCTGCAAACAGAGCGTGGTTTCGTGCTCCATGAAAGCATGCACGGCATACCATCTGCGGGAGACATACCTTCTGAGGAATCTGTCTACGCTTCCACTATGACGATTCCTGGCGGTTTGGAAATGACCACCTCACGCGATGTGCTTGAAGCGATCTCCACCGGTTCCGGCCCTAGCCGTGTCTTGGTTTCCCTCGGTTACTCCTCCTGGGGCGAAGGCCAGCTCGAATCTGAATTGGCTGACAACAGCTGGCTGACAGTAGCTGCTGACACTGCTGTTATTTTCGACACGCCCATTGAAAAACGCTACGATCAAGCTTTGAAATTGTTGGGTATTGAAGCTTGGATGCTGTCTCCCGTAGCGGGTCGTGCATGAGTGCCATGTCAGATCAAACCGCATCAGTTCAAGTTCCTCAAGTTCCTACGCATTTTCAGTCATTTTTAGCTTTCGATTTCGGACTTAAGCGCACAGGCGTTGCTGTGGGCAACCGCTTAATGCGCACGGCTCAAGGCTTAGCAACAGTCAAAGCTGAAGGCGACGCCCGCTGGCCATTGATTCAAGCCCGACTCAAAGAATGGCAACCCGATGCAATCGTTATCGGCGTTCCCTACTACCAAGACGGCGCACCACACGATAACACCCGCAGAGCGCAAAAATTTGGTCGACAGTTACATGCCCGCTTTGCCTTGCCTGTATTCGAAGTAGACGAACGCTACAGCACCACCGAAGCCATAGAAATGGGCGTAAAAATGGGCATCAAAAATCCAGATCCAGACGCTGGCGCAGCCTGTATCATCTTAGAGCAGTTTTTAAGGAGTTTGCCTTGACGCCACCGCACAGCCCAGCAACGGGCACCTTGATGTTAGACGCCGTACTTGATGCAGAGACGCTTTACAAAGAGCTTCTGCGTTACGTTCAGCAAACGATCTCACCTGCCACACAATTGGTAGGCGTTACCTCCGGCGGCGCCTGGCTGGTGGAGCGTTTGCAGCATGATTTAAAGCGTTCGTTGCCATGTGGGATGATTTCATCCAGCATGCACCGTGACGACTTCTCGCAGCGCGGCATGAGTGCAGGCGGGCAAACGGTGCTGCCGTTTGACGTGACTGGCTCCGATATTTTGTTGTTTGACGATGTGCTCTACACCGGCCGCACCATACGCGCCGTGGTGAATGAGTTGTTTGACTACGGCCGGCCCCAGCGTGTTCAATTAGCAGTGCTGGTAGACAGGGGTGGGCGCGAACTGCCCATCCATGCTGAATTTGCCGCTGCAAGACTCGTTTTACCCGCCAACCAATCTTTGGCTTTGGCGCGAAGCGAATCCGGTAGCTTCAGTTTCCAAATCAAGACCAAAGCGGTCTAGCAAAGCTTCCCAGAACAGCATAAACCTTCAAAAAAAGAACAAACATGCTCTACAAAAGAAACCCTCAGCTCAACAAACATGGCGAGTTGGTTCACCTGCTGTCCATCGAAGGTCTGCCCAAAGCGACTTTGACGCATATTTTGGACACCGCAGCCAACTTCGTCTCTGTTAACGACCGCGAAGTCAAAAAAGTCCCGCTGCTGCGCGGCAAAAGCGTTTTCAACTTGTTTTTTGAAAACTCCACCCGCACCCGCACCACGTTCGAGATCGCCGCCAAGCGCCTCAGTGCAGACGTCATCAACCTAGATATCGCCCGCTCCTCTGCCTCCAAAGGTGAGTCGCTTTTGGACACCATCGCCAATTTGAGTGCCATGGCAGCTGACATTTTTGTCGTGCGCCACGGCGAATCCGGCGCGCCGTACTTGATCGCCCAGCATGTCGCCCCGCACGTCCACGTCGTCAACGCCGGTGACGGCCGCCACGCCCACCCGACACAAGGTTTGCTGGACATGTTCACCATCCGGCACTACAAAAAAGACTTCTCCAACCTCACTGTCGCCATCGTGGGCGATGTGCTGCACTCCCGCGTCGCACGTTCAGACATCCATGCTTTGACGACTTTGGGTTGCGCCGAAGTTCGCGTCGTCGGCCCTAAAACCTTGGTACCCAGCGACATGGCGCTAATGGGCGTGCGGGTCTGCCACACGCTGGAAGAGGGCATCAAAGACTGCGACGTCATCATTACCCTGCGCCTGCAAAGCGAACGTATGAGCGGCGCGCTGTTGCCCAGCAGTCAGGAATTTTTCAAAAGCTACGGTCTTACCCCTGAGAAGCTGCAACTCGCCAAGCCCGACGCCATCGTCATGCATCCTGGCCCGATCAACCGTGGCGTGGAGATTGATTCCGCAGTGGTCGACGGCCAGCAAAGTGTGATCTTGCCGCAGGTGACGTTCGGCATTGCGGTACGCATGGCGGTGATGAGCATCGTCGCCGGTAACGAAGCTTAAAGTGCTTTAAAAATCACTGTTTGTCATTAAAAGAACAAAATAAGAGCTCAACATGAAAATACTCATTCAAGGTGGCCGCGTCATGAACCCCGCCACCGGTTTTGACGAAGTCTGCGACCTTGCCATCGCAGCTGGCCGCATTGTCGCCATCGGTCATGCCGGTATCGACTTTGCGCCGAATAAAACGATTGATGCCACAGGCTGCGTCGTCGCCCCCGGCTTGGTCGACTTAGCCGCACGCCTGCGCGAGCCGGGCTACGAGCACGCCGGCATGTTGCAAAGCGAGCTGGCTGCTGCGGTGGCCGGCGGTGTCACCAGCCTGGTCTGTATGCCCGACACCGACCCCGTGCTGGACGAGCCCGGTTTGGTTGAAATGCTCAAGTTCCGCGCTGAAAAGCTGCACCAATCGCACGTTTTCCCGCTGGGCGCACTGACGGTCAACCTCAAAGGCGAGGTCTTGACCGAAATGGTCGGGCTGGCAGAGGCGGGCTGCGTTGGCTTCAGCCAGGCCGAAGTGCCGCTGGGCAACACCCAAGTGCTGCAGCGCGCCCTGCAATACGCCAGCACCTTTGGCTACACCATTTGGCTGCGCCCGCAAGACATGCATTTGGGCAAAGGCGTGGCCGCCAGCGGCGCGCTGGCCACCCGCATGGGGCTGAGCGGCGTGCCCGTTGCAGCAGAAACCATCGCGCTGCACACGATTTTTGAGTTGATGAAGTCGACCAACGCCAAAGTCCACATCTGCCGCATCAGCAGCGCTGCTGGCGTCGCTTTGGTGCGCCAAGCGAAGCTAGACGGCTTGCAAGTCAGCTGCGATGTGAGCATCAACTCGCTTCACCTGACCGACGTTGATTTAGGCTACTTCGACAGCCGCGCACGCCTGAACCCGCCCCTGCGGCAACAGCGCGATCGCGATGCTTTGCGTGCAGGCTTGCTAGACGGCACGATTGACGCGCTGGTGTCTGACCACACGCCCGTGGACGAAGACGCCAAAACTCTGCCTTTTGCCGAAGCCGAAGCGGGTGCAACGGGGTTGGAACTGCTCCTCAGTCTTGCCCTCAAATGGCAATCAGAATCTTCCGACAAATCGCTCACTTTGGCCAAAACCTTAGCCACCGTGACCAGCCAGCCTGCCAAAGTCTTCTCTACCAATTTGCCCGCAGCCAAATCCAGCTTAGGCCAATTGGGGCAATTAACGGTAGGCGGCGCAGCTGATATTTGCGTTTTTGACCCACAAGCGATGTGGGTTGTGGCCAATGACACCTTGCGTAGCCAAGGCAAACACACGCCGTTTTCCGGCTACGAACTGCCCGGCCAAGTACGTGCGACGCTGGTGTCTGGGCATGTTGCCTTCGAGCGATGAGTTAGCGATGAAGCCAACGATGATTTCGAAGTGATTCAGGCGTGATGCGAAACTTTGTAGCCGCCATCAAACTGGCAAAAGTCCTCACGCACCTGCTGGTTGGTTTGCTTACGGTTTATTTTCACTTCCCGAAACTCACGCAAGCTCAAAAAAACAGGCGAATCGAGGTTTGGGCCAGCGCGTTACTTGCCAAGCTTGCTATTAAATTAATAGTAAATGGCAAACCTGCTGGAGCTGGTCCCATGCTTTTGGTGTCTAACCATATTTCGTGGCTAGACATTTTGGTCATCCATGCCGCTGGGCATTGTCGTTTTGTGAGCAAGGCAGACATCAAACACTGGCCCATCTTAGGCGCGCTCACCACTGCCGCCGGCACGCTGTACATCGAGCGCGAGTCCAGACGCGACGCCATGCGCGTTGTCCATCACATGAGTGAGGCGCTGACCGATGGTGACATCGTAGCCGTATTTCCCGAGGGGACGACGGGCAATGGCGTAACTTTGTTACCATTCCACGCTAATTTGCTGCAAGCCGCTATTGCTGTGGATGCGCCTGTTCAGCCGCTAGCGCTGTCGTTTATCGATGCAACCACAGGCCAAACCAGCCAAGCCGCTAGCTTCGTGGGCGATGAAACCCTGCTGGGCTCGCTCTGGAACACGCTGAAATCTTGTAACTTAGCGGCCGTTGCCACCTACGGCGTGCCACAATGGGCCAAAGGCCGAGACCGCCGCACTTGGGCGGCAGATTTGAGCACGGAAATTGCTTCATTGAAGGCGTCTTCCATGAACCCCCGTTCACCCTGAGCTTGTCGAAGGGTTTTGCGAAGACTTCGACAGGCTCAGTCCGAACGGAATGGGCGCTAATGGCTAATCACTAAATAAACTCTAATTTTTCATGCAATTCAAGCAATTTATGGGGGGTATCCCCTTTGTCGGCTGGGCAGTCACTTTCGCTGCCCTGTGTTTTGGCCTCTTTGCGGCGATTTTGGGCGCTGTCACACCTGAGCTTCGCGCCGAACTCGGCAGCTACCAGCGCATGGGCGTGTTGATGCTGGCGTGGGTCTCTGGCGCTATGGTTGGCGCTTTTCAGGGCGGACGATTGGCACACAAATACCGCCCTCGGCCATTGTTTTTGGGCTATTTTGCTGTCGCGTTTTTGGGGTTGGCCTTGATTGTGTGGGCGCCTCATTTCAACGTCTTGTTGCTGGGGTTTTTTTTGGTTGCTGTCGTTGAATCAGCCACGCTGGCGCTGGCGCACGGCATTTTGGCTGAGGTTTACACCGAGCCCACGGCCCGCGCTCGCGTTCTCAGCCTCATTGATGTCGCTTTCAGCGCCGGCACCGTTATCACGCCAGCTCTCATCATCGGCCTGCACCAGTTCAGCACCAGTTGGCGCTTGCCTTACCAGTTGTATTTCGTGCCCTTGGCCTTGGCGATGCTGCTGTTTATACCCACTAAGCCATTTTTAGAGGTCAAAAGCCATTTTGACGGTGACGCAAGTCCCGCTACAGCTGCGGCCCAGCCCCAAAGCTACCTCACTCTCATCCGCGTGCCCACTATCCTGTGGTGTTTGATTGCGGGTGTTTTTTCGGGCTTTATCGAATGGGGGCAATACTTTTGGTCCGTCAGCTACGGCCTCCAGTCCCAAGGCGTTTCCGCCAACGCCGCCCGTTTTGGCCTGCAAAGCTTCGTTGCAGGCATGTTGGTGGTGCGCTGCTGGCAGGCATTTTTTCACAGCACCTTGGGTTTGCATCAAAAACTGTGGCGGTTAAACATGCTGGCGCTATTGGGTTTAGGCGTTTCTGTATTGCTGCCGCAGCACGGCATTGCTTGGTTATTCAGCGTCAGCAACTTCCTATTCGGCCTAGGCGTAGGCGTCGTCTTCCCCATGCTCCTGTCCCTCATGATCAACGCCGCCCCCACCCAATCTTCCAAACTCTCCGCCCTGTTGATGATCAGCTTCACCCTAGGCGCACAACTCGCCGGCTTGCTCATAGGCAACCTAGCAGACTGGACCAGCGTCCAAATCGCCTACAGCACCTTGCTGGGTGGGTTGGTTTTATTCACGGTGGCGGTTTGGATGATTCGGTATCGGACGGGGAGGGCGCTATTTAAATGATAGCTGGTTGGGTAATGAATATGCCGGCTGCAATCATATTTATAGGGTTAAATTAGATGGCTTGATACGCCGCCCCAGCCGCCCGAACCATTGACGGATGCAGTGTCCCCAGCCTTGGCGTTTGCCCATGCGGCGCGGCGGGCGGGACTGAAAACCAATCTGTGGAGTAGGGCAAATCCAGCGCTTGCTTCATGTCAAACTTGGTGTCAAAACTCAAACCAGCGGCTTCGAAGGCTGCGCCGTGCTGCTGCCGCAGGATGGCGAATTCGCCTTTGTACAGCGTGGTTGTCCGCTGGCTTGTGCCGTAAGCCACTTTGACGTGAAACTGCGGTGCATCGTCGTCAAACACGGCCAGTACCAACGCTGGGCGCGGTTTGGGGCGGGGGTGGATGTTGTCGGGGAAGTGGCACCAGACGATGTCACCTGCCGTGGGTTCGCGCCACCACAGAGGCGTCATGCGGTCAGCTTGTCGTTGGAATTAAGCTCAAACAGGCTGCTGCGGACAGAGCGCTTTGTGCCTTGCGGCGCTTGTTGTTTGATTTGTTCCATCTGTGCCGCCGACAAAGTGCCGTCGTCTGCCTCGTATTGCGGCAGCACTCGCATGGCCATGTCGTGCAGGGCGATGTGGATGGCCTGCGTTTCGTCCACCCCCAATTGCGCCGCCAAGCGCTTCGCTGTGTCGCGGCTGACGCCCGTGGCGCTGTCGGTGGGGCGGTAGCGGAAGGCGATTTGGCTGGATGAGCTGTTGGTTAAAGCGCGGGTGGTCATGGTGAACTCCAAAATTGATATCTCAAAGATATCTTAATAGGGCAAGTTTGTCAATGCATTCTGTAAAACCCACTCCATAAATCGGGGTCAGAGCCCAATTTCGATGTGATGTTGCTGTCCGCCGAAGGGCGAATTGTCCTGAATTGGGGTCTGACCCCAATTTCTTCACCTCTGCTGGTAGAAGCTTCACTCGACCGCATACCGTCAAAATTCCCCTTCATTTGAAGGGGTGGCGCGAAGCGACGGGGTAGTTGCTGGACGGAGAGGGACTACCCCGCCCTTTGGGCACCCCTTCGCCACGAAGGGGAATTTAGATGATGGTCATCGAACTATTATTTGCTATAAATAATATAGCTGCTTAGGAAGTAAATACGCTGGCTACAGTCATATTTATAGGTTAAAAATGACTTTTAAAGTGAAATTAACTCAGAAAAGCAGCTACTCAGCAAACGTTACCAAATTGCCATCCACATCGAGGATTGAAAACTCCCGCAAACCCCATGGTTTAAGGGTTAGCGGGTCGTTGGGGTGGATGACGCCTAGTTTTGAGTAGGTGGCAAACAGTTCGTCTATGCCCGAAACATTTATACGGCAGCCTGTGGCTTTGGGTATGGTGGGGTCGGTGCAGAGCCACAGGTGGATTTGAACGCCGTCTTGCTCCACGATGCCGTAATCAGGATAGTGGGCAGATTGGGTAAAACCGAGCTTTTCGTAGAACGCGATACTGCGTTGAATATCCATGGAAGCTAGTTTGGGAACAGCGCTGATAAATGCCATGATAATTCCTATACACGTTTTATTGCAAATAAGTATACTTGGATATCGATAATACTGCTATTAATAATATAGCTGCTCAGGCAGTAAATACGCTGGCTAAAGCCATATTTAACCCCTAAAATGACGATTTTAGCGGCATTTTCCCGCTCAAACCCGTTCAAAAGTCACCACATGGTCAACCTCAGCGCGTATACCTATCCATTCGCCTAAATGGTGGTCGTGGTGGCTGGGGACGTGGGCGACGATGGTTTCGCCGGTTTTTAGTTGGAGGGTGTAGAGAAATTCAGAGCCGCGAAAGGCTTTGCGTACGATTTGAGCTTTGGTGGGGGCTGCGTCGTCGTGCACGATGTCGTCCGCCCGCAGCAGCACGTCGCATTCACCCACGGGCAGGGCTTCTAGAACTTCGGGGCTGATGTCGTGCAGTTCGCCAAGCGGTGTCACAACGTGTTTGTGGACGCCATCTGGCTCGTCATGTAATTCGACGGTGGCTTTGGAGAACACGCCGTGACCGATGAAGTCCGCTACGAAACGTGTAGCAGGGCGGTGGTAGAGGGTGTAGGCATCGGCCCATTGGTGGAGCTTGCCTTCATGCATCACGCCAATCACGTCGCCAATGGCAAAGGCTTCCAACTGGTCGTGCGTCACAAACAGCGCGGTGGCGTTGGCTTTTTTCAGGATGGCGCGCAGCTCGTGGGCGAGGCGCTCGCGCAGATCGACGTCTAGGTTGGAAAACGGCTCGTCCAGCAACAGCAAGCGGGGGCGTGGTGCCAGTGCGCGTGCCAGGGCCACGCGCTGCTGCTGCCCTCCAGACAGCTCATGTGGGTAGCGGGCCTGAAGGCCGCCCAAGCCC
>JAAFJF010000072.1 GCA_013298815.1 Polaromonas sp.
GAATCCGCCACAGAAGCAGGAAAGTCCACCCGTTTGATGCGCACATCTACAATTTCAATGCCGAATGTCTTGGCATCGTCTACCAAACGCTGCTGAACGCCTTGCATGATTTTGTCACGGTCAGTCGATAAAACGTCCTTCACGGTGCGCTTGGTCACTTCAGAGTTCAGGGCATCTTGCACCACTGACGTCAAGCGCTGCTCAGCGGTCGAAATAGTAGCGCCACCTGAGTTATTACGGATGAACTGTTTTGGATCTGCAATGCGCCATTTAACCAACCAATCAACCACTAAGTTTTTCTTCTCAGCGGTTTGAATGGAACCCGTTTCTGGACTATCCAAAGTCAAGACCCTACGATCCAAGAAAACCACATTTTGGAATGGCTGAGGCAATTTAAAGCGCAAACCTGGTTCGGTGATGACTTCTTTGATCTGCCCAAACGAGTACAACACGCCAAACTGGCGCTGGTCGACCACAAACAGGGTAGATGCAAGCACTGCGATACCGATCAGCAGTGAGGAAATGATGAGTCCAATTTTATTCATGTTCTTCTGTTCCAATCGGTCTAATCAACGTCCGTCACGGTCACGCGATCGGCTGGCATCACGTGAGCGGGAGTCTACGGTGGCAGTGGGTGCTGGCGCAGCTGCTGGGGCACTTGTATTGGGTAAAACGGTGTTGTCTGCACTCGAATTGTTTGTTAATTGCATAATTTTATCGAGCGGCAAATACAGCATGTTGTTGCCTTGTTTGGAGTCAACTATCACTTTGGTGACGCTACTGTAGATGGACTGCATAGCGTCCAGATACAAACGGTCGCGCGTGACTTGAGGCGCTTTTTGATATTCAGCTTGAATGGACTTAAAGCGCTGCCCATCACCCTCTGCACGCGCGATGACATTAGATTTGTAACCATCAGCTTCTTCTTTCAATCGTGCCGCCGTACCTTTAGCACGGGGAATAACATCGTTGGCATAAGCTTGTCCTTCATTTTTCAAACGGTCACGGTCTTGCCCAGCTTTCAAAGCATCGTCAAAAGCCGCTTGGACCTGCTCGGGAGGTTGGACGTTCTGAATATTAACCGTTTGGATTTGAATACCAGTTTTGTAACGATCTAGCTGCGCTTGAACGCTTTTGACAACATCGCGCTGTATCGTTTCGCGGTCTTTGCTCAAAACGGCATCCATATTGCCGCGACCCACAACTTCGCGGATGGCAGACTCGGCAGCCTTAGAAACAGCATCGTCAGGGTTGCGGTTTTGGAAAAGGTAGTCAGCAGCACTTTTTAGGCGGTATTGAATTGTGAATTTGATATCAACAATGTTTTCATCTTGCGTCAACATCGAAGAGTCCTTCAACCCAGTAGCCTGCCCAGTTGAGCCTCGACCAATTTCGATGGAACGTAACTGGGTCAACGCCACGGTTTCATGGCGTTCAATCGGGTACGGCATACGCCAATTAAATCCAGCTTCGCGTGTACCTTTGAGCTCGCCAAAACGGGTAATCACCGCTTGCTGCCCCTCTTGAACAATGAAGAAACCTGTACCTAACCAAATCAAAGCCAACACGCCAGCGATCAAACCAGCGCCAAGGCCTGCGCTTTTCATGTCAGGCTGGAAACCGCCCCCATTATCTGAGCCGTTGTTGTTACCGCCATTGTTACCAATGCCCTGATTGTTGTTTTGATTACGGCCCTTATTACTTGAGCCACCGAGCCAACCGTTCAGCTTTTTATTAAAGTCGCGCCACAGTTCGTCCAAATCCGGCGGGCCGGCATTGGGCTTATTGCCTCCACGTGGTGGTTGCTGACTAGGTTTGTCTTCTTGTGAAGAAGGTTGTGAACTTGGCGGCAAATCAGAGCCATCTCCAGTGGGCTTTTCACCTTCACGCCCCCACTTGGAATCATTCAAGTTAAACATGCCATGCAGCGCTAATTTAAAACGCTGCATCAAGCTGCCCTGCTCAGAAGCTCGCAAATTAACCGTTCGTAGATGGGTATTCATATTTTTATGTCGTACTTTGTAAATCTCGTACTGTTCAATTCTATGTTTAATGCTCTGCTTAACTCTCGACGATGCCAAACCGTGGATCATATTCTGGATTATCGCTCGCACCCAGTACCGCTTGCACAGTACTGGCTAAATGGGCACGCAACTCGGGCAAACCAGCACCTGCTTGGGCGCTCACAAAGATACGCGGCGTATCAAAACCATCTACTTCATACATATCGCTAAGGTGCAGCGGTATTTGCGATATTTCAAGAGCATCTAGCTTGTTAAACACCAAAAGCTGCGGCACAGCATCTGCGCCAATCTCTTTCAACACGCGCTGCACTTCGGCGATTTGCTCAGGATAGTCAGGATTTGCTGCATCTACCACGTGAATCAATAAATCAGCATCAATGGCCTCTTGCAAGGTCGCGCGAAATGCGTCAACCAAGCCGTGCGGCAAGTTTCGAATAAAACCCACTGTGTCTGAAAGAGAAACTGATCGCCCCACCGCACCGTCCGCATTGCCCAGATACAGCTGCCGTGTCGTCGTGTCCAAGGTGGCAAACAACTGATCGGCAGCGTACGCACGGGCTTTAACTAAAGCGTTAAACAATGTTGATTTACCAGCATTGGTATAGCCGACCAGTGAAATATTGAAAGTTTGGCGTTTGTCGCGTTGGCGGCGCTGGGTGTTGCGCTGTTTTTTGACCTTTTCTAGGCGTTCTTTTGTGCGTTTGATCGAATCACCAATAATCCGCTTGTCCAGCTCGATTTGCTTCTCACCTGGGCCGCCACGCATACCGATACCGCCACTTTGGCGCTCTAAATGCGACCAACGGCGCACCAAACGGGTGCTCACGTACTGCAATTTGGCAAGCTCGACCTGTAATTTACCCTCGTGACTGCGGGCGCGTTGGGCGAAGATTTGCAGAATCAAGAAAATGCGGTCATTGACTGGCAGCTTCAGCGCTTTTTCTAAGTTGCGCTGCTGGGCGGGGCTCAAAGCTTGGTCAAACAGCACTTCCGTCGCACCCATTTGCAGGGCAAGCAGTTTGATCTCGTCAGCCTTTCCCGTTCCGACAAACAAGGCTGCATCGGGTGCTTTGCGCTTGCAAGTGATACGGGCGACGGGTTGTAAACCGGCAGACTCGGCAAGCAGCGCGAGTTCTTCTAGTTCACCATCAAAGTGGTCGTGACCAAAGTCCACGCCCACCAAGATGGTCAGCGCGGCTTTAGGCTCTGACACAGGTTTGGCTTGTCCAGTTTAGTTTGCAATCGCTGGCGCAGCAGCTGGTGCGGCTTGACCGTCGTCTATGGCCGCTTGAAAATTAACCGCACGACCAGGCACGATGGTGGAAATGGCGTGCTTGTAGACCATTTGCGTTACCGTGTTGCGCAGCAAAATAACGTATTGGTCGAAAGATTCGACTTGGCCTTGCAGTTTGATGCCGTTGACGAGATAAATCGACACAGGCACATGTTCGCGGCGCAGTTGGTTGAGGAAGGGATCTTGCAAGAGTTGGCCTTTATTGGTCACGATATGCTCCGTGTTCAAACGTTGTTATAAAATTTTAATACTCAAGGGACTTAACGTTACCACAGCTTGTAGCAGGCTCTGCCCTTATAACTGTAATAAGCTGTGAAAATACGGGAAATTCAATCTAATATTCTTCAAAACCGAACGAATACATTTGCTAAATACAATGAGGGCAAATTAGATTAATTCAATAGAAAGAATATATGCTATATTTTTTATAGCTGCTTAGACAGTAAATATGTTGGCTACAGCACTATTTACTCAAATAATAGAGGATCATTCTCTAACCCGATTACTCTCTTTACCCGCGTACGGGTTGGTACTGGTTTTCATCTCAATCCGCAGTGGTGTGCCCACCAGTTTGAATTCCTTGCGGAAACGCCCTTCTAAAAAGCGCTTGTACGAAGCAGACACATGCTCTAGCGAGTTGCCGTGAACCACAATCACGGGAGGATTCATACCGCCTTGATGCGCATAACGCAGTTTGGGACGGAACATACCGGCACGCTCTGGGCTTTGGAATTGGGTTGCTTCTAGAAGCAAACGCGTCAAAACCGGTGTGGTCATCTTGATTGTTGCAGAACGGTGCGCTTTGGCAATCGAACTCCAAACAGGTCCCAAGCCTTGGCGCTTTTTGGCTGAAATGAAGTGCAATTCAGCGAATTTTAAGAAAGATAGACGTGTTTCAATCGAACGTTGCACCAAATCGCGCTGGTAAGAATCAACCGCATCCCATTTGTTGATGGCAATCACCACCGCACGGCCACTTTCTAGGATATAGCCGGCGATATGAGCGTCTTGGTCGGTCACGCCCTGCTCTGCATCAATCAGCAGCAAAACGACGTTGGCTGTGGCAATGGCTTGCAGCGTTTTAACGACTGAGAACTTCTCAATTGCTTCGAAAACCTGCCCTTTGCGGCGCAAACCGGCTGTGTCGATCAGCTCAAAAAGCTGGCCATCACGCTCAAAAGGCACTGAAATTGCGTCACGCGTGGTGCCTGGTAAGTCAAAAGCGACCAAGCGCTCCTCTCCCAGCCAAGTGTTAATTAAAGTTGATTTGCCCACATTCGGGCGACCAGCTACTGCAAGTTTGATAGCGCCGTTGTCAATCTCTTCCTCGGCTTCAGGCGCACCCAGTTGTAGGGTGTGGAATGCCAAATCAACCAACTCACGCGTGCCCTGACCGTGCGAAGCAGAAATGCCATGCACGTCGCCCAAGCCCAGTTCAAAAAACTCGCCCAACTGGTGGCTATTGGTCATGCCTTCGGCTTTGTTGGCCACCAAAAGACAAGTCTTGCCCAGTTTCCGCAGGTATTTGGCAATGTCGTGGTCTTGTGCGCACACACCAGAACGAGCATCGAGCATGAAGACGACCACATCCGCCTCTGCCACGGCTTGGCGGGTTTGTTTGGCCATTTCTTTGTAGATGCCAGTTTCGGCGTCAGGCTCGAAACCACCCGTATCGATAACGATATATTCTAGTTTGCCCTGCTTGCCGTTGCCGTAATGGCGGTCACGTGTCAAACCTGCAAAATCGGCGACGATAGCATCGCGCGTTTTCGTTAGGCGATTGAATAAGGTAGATTTGCCGACATTCGGTCGGCCGACGAGTGCTAAAACGGGTTTCATGTTATTTTTCTTATTATTCAGCTGAAATGGCTAGAACTGAAATGACTGAAAGGCAGCCACCCTATCTATTTTACTCGCGTTACTCAGCGACGAACCCAAAAACGCCACCATTGCGTGTAACCACCACCAGTGTAGCCCCCACAACCACTGGCGCGGCGGCCATGGCAGAGCCGTCTGTCGCTACGCGGTTGAGCGGCGAGCCATCAGTCTTAGACAAAAAATGCAAAAATCCGCTGCTGTCGCCGACAGCAATTGCCTTGTCCAATACGGCTGGAGCGGACAAATTCCGATTAAGCAACTGCTCTGTTTGCCACAAGCGTTCACCATTGACACGGTTCCATGCAATGACTTTCCCATCTGATTCTGAGCCAAACAGGGTGCGAGTGTCGTCCTGAACGCCCTCTAGCCCCACGGCTGGCTTAGCCCATACCAAATTACCGCGTAAGGTGTTAACACAGCCAACGCTGATGCGGTAAGCCCGAGCGCACACAACATCGCCACTCTTGGACACGCGACCTACCAGATCGACCAAGCGCTCAATCTCATTGGTGCCACGTGCCGTAGCAATGGGCGTGCTCCAACGAACGTTACCATCCAAGGGGTTGATGCCTAACAAACGACCAGATGCGCTAGACACCAAGGTCTCAGATACCATCAACAAAACACCAGATTGACGCAAGGTCAAAGCCTCTGTTGACTTCTTTTGTGACCATAATTTTTTGCCGTCTGCCAATTCAAAGGCAGAAATCGCACGATCAGAACCCAAAACAAACACCTTACCGCCAGCAACCAAAGGCGCGGTGTAGCTTGAAGTACCTAATTTTTGTCGCCAAACTTCGCGCCCATTGTCAAATGTAATCAACTCGTTTGCAGTCGTAACGACTGCCGCGAAGCCAGCATCAGAACCAACACCCGCCGCTAGCGTTTTGCCAGCCTGTGCGCGCCACAATTGACGCCCACTTGCAGCATCAAAATTTATCACAACACCATCACCGCTTGCTACTATAATAGTAGCATTACTGATAGTATTCACTGAAGTTACAGCGATATCCAAAGGGAAATTAACAGCATCTATACGCGTCGTCCACGCTAAACGAACGCCTAGTTTGGGCGAATTGGTTATAAGCTCAGCCGGCTTGGCTTTGTCACTGCCTCCAGCACAGGCAACCAACAAAGCCGCCGTTAAACAAAGCGCAGCACGCTTAGCAAATCTGGCGCCGGCATCGCTTAAGTTCATTTTTTCTGCTCCACCATCGCATCTTTAGCGGCCACCTCAGTTGCTGCGCTGGTAACAGGATTGGTAACTGGGTCGCCGCCCAAGGCGTTTAACTTAACTTCAACCAAACGGCGATAGCCTGATTTGTCGTCAAAACCCTTATACGCTTTAACGTATTCAGCTTTCGCTTCCGCAGGTTTGCCCTGCAAAGCCAGCACATCGCCACGGCGGTCAGCCGCCATGGGTTCAAATTCTTTAGGATAAGTACCTGACAATTGCTTCATCGCATCGTCGTAGTTTTTGCCTTCAATCAGCGCACTTGCCAAGCGCAATTTAGCAATGGCTTGGTAGCCAACGTCAGATGATTTTTCGGCAACGGTAGCCAAGGCCTTTTTACTGGCATCAAGGTTACCTTTTTCGTAAAACGTCTTAGCCGCCAGCAAACCCGCTTGTTGTGCATACGGGCTAATGCCGAATTTTGAATTCATGTCTGACAATGCACGCTCGACCTTGGCTACATCGCCAGTTGCAATGCTGCGTTCAACCTCGTCAAACATAGCTGCAGCCTGTGTGGCTTGGCTGCGCTGCCAGTATTCGTAAGCATTCCAAGCAGCAAAAGCGCCTAAAACCACAATCAACACCCAAGTAATGAGGTTGCCGTACTGGTTCCAAAAATGCTTGAATTGGTCTAATTGTTCTTGTTCTTCTAGGTCGAGATGGTTTGCCATAAAAATACTTATTTATAAAAAATGAATGTGAAATACAAAAATACGGCGCTTTGGATTTTAATAAAGCCTAATGATTTAGCTTAGACCAACAAGGTTTTAGCCCATGATTCTACGGATTGTAAGGACTGCAGCGTTTGTGCACCCTGCCCGTCGCGTAAAGATTTCACGGCAACTTGCTGTTTGGCCAACTCTTCAGCGCCAAATACCAAGGCATAACGTGCGCCGCTGGCATCCGCCTTTTTGAATTGGCTTTTCATGGCGCCAGCTGCACCGTCAGCAGTTGCATGCATTTGCACGCTGATACCTTGTGCCCGCAGTTGTTGCAGCACAGGTGCAACGCGTATCGAATCCGCCAAATCTGGCACGATGGCATAAGCATCTAAAACGGTATTTGCAGTTTCAATGGATTGCTCTTTGAGTAACTCCAGCACGCGCTCAATACCCATACCCCAGCCTACCGCCGGCGTTGGTTTGCCACCGAGAACCTCAAACAAACCATCATATCGACCACCACCACAAAGCGTGCCTTGAGCACCTAGCTCTGTCGTGATGAATTCAAAAACAGTGTGGCTGTAATAATCTAGACCACGAACCAATCTTGGGTTAATAGTCCATGGCACATCACATGCCGTGAGCAGTCGTCGCACTGTTTCTAAATGCTTTAACGATGCTTCACCTAAAAAACTCAACAATTGCGGTGCTGCTTGCACCATGGCTTGCATGGCTGGGTTTTTCGTGTCCAGAATGCGCAGCGGGTTGGTTTGCAAACGGCGTTGCGCATCTGCATCTAGTGATTCGGCATTTTGTTGAAAATATGCAATAAGCGCTGCGCGGTGTGCTTGACGTTCTGACGGAATGCCAAGGCTGTTGATTTCAACGCGAACATTTTTGACGCCGACGCGTTTGAAAATCTGATCGACCAGCAACATCAATTCCGCATCCACTTCAGGCCCAGCAAAGCCCAAGGCTTCAGCGCCAAGCTGGTAAAACTGGCGGTAACGGCCGCGCTGTGGACGCTCATGTCTAAACATGGGACCCATGTAATACAAGCGCTTGCCGCCTTCGTAGGTGAGGTTGTGCTCAATCGCTGCCCGCACGACGCCTGGCGTGTTTTCAGGACGCAAAGTCAGTTGCTCGCCATTTAAGCGGTCTTCAAAAGAGTACATCTCTTTTTCAACAATGTCTGTCGTTTCGCCTGTACCGCGCACAAACAAAGCAGTTGGCTCAACAATAGGTGTACGAATATTGCGATAAGCGCTGCCAGCCATCACATCGCGCACATGCGCTTCAAACCATTCCCAACGCGCTGAGTCCGGCGGCAAAATATCATTCATGCCTTTGACGGCTACTAGCTTGTCACTTTTTGCCATAACGATTTTCAATGTATTTTTCGACGATGACTTGAAACTCTTGCGCAATACCTTCTCCACGCAAAGTCACGTTTTTTTCACCATCTATATAAACAGGGGCAGCAGGCGCTTCGCCTGTTCCAGGTAAGCTGATACCAATATCGGCGTGCTTACTCTCACCTGGTCCATTAACAATACAGCCCATCACGGCCACTTTCATTTTCTCAACGCCAGGGTATTGGTTTTTCCATACTGGCATCTTCTCACGCAAGAAATCGTCGATTTGTTTAGTCAATTCTTGGAAAGTCGTGCTAGTCGTTCGACCACAGCCTGGGCAAGCTGTCACGCTAGGTACAAAACTGCGCAAGCCAATGGATTGCAATATTTCGGATGCAATCACGACCTCTTGGGTGCGTGCCTCTCCGGGCTGCGGAGTTAAAGAGACGCGGATGGTGTCGCCGATACCCTCTTGAAGCAGTATTGACAAAGCG
>JAAFJF010000073.1 GCA_013298815.1 Polaromonas sp.
AAATCCCGTGAACTCGCCACTCGGTTAGGCTTTAAAGGCATGTCTTTCCTCAACCTCAGCGTCGCTGAATCTGCCCAATCCACCGATCTACCCCCTCAAATCGACATCGTCACCGCCTTGCACGCCTGCGACACCGCCACCGACGACGCCATCGCCTTCGGCCTGCAAAAGCGCGCTAAATACATGGTGCTGGTCCCCTGCTGCCAAGCCGAAGTGGCCGCTAGACTAAGGGATAACCGAGGCCTAGCCGTCGCCAAAACCCCATTAGCCGAACTCTGGCGTCACCCCCTACACACCCGCGAGCTAGGCAGCCAAATCACCAACGTCCTGCGCTGCCTCTACCTAGAAGCCAGCGGTTACCAAGTCACGGTGACAGAGCTGGTCGGCTGGGAGCACAGCATGAAAAACGAGCTGATCCTAGCGAAGTACACCGGAGCCA
The DNA here is from genome assembly GCA_013298815.1 of Polaromonas sp. Lineage (GTDB taxonomy): Bacteria > Pseudomonadota > Gammaproteobacteria > Burkholderiales > Burkholderiaceae_C > Aalborgiella. The sequence goes on from JAAFJF010000073.1 coordinate 440, forward strand.
AAAAAGTGAGTGCTGCCAACCACTTACGCGAAGTTTTGACGCAGTTTGGGTTGGATGAGCTGTTGCAGACGCGGTTTAGGCTCAATTAGGTGTGAAATTTGCCTCTAGCCAGCGTATTTACTGCCTAAACAGCTATTAAAAACAGAGCATCTACAAATCCCAATAATCAGGGGCACAACAATCAGGGTCAGATTCCAATTAAAATTGGTTCATGGCTCGATTACCCCGCTTAACCCTCCCTGGCTACCCGCACCACATCATTCAGCGGGGGAATAACCGTCAAGCTATTTTTGCCTCTCAGGCGGATTACCAAACGCTGCTGAACCTGCTGCTTGAAAACGCGCAAAAGTTCAAGGTCGCGATTCATGCCTACGTGCTGATGCCGAATCATTTTCACCTGCTGGCCACGCCTGAAACGGCTGATGGGCTGCCACAGATGATGCAGGCAGTGGGGCGGCGGTATGTGCGGTGGTTTAACGATGCGCAGGGGCGGTCGGGCACGTTGTGGGAGGGGCGGTACAAATCGACGGTGATTGATACGGACCAGTATTTGCTCACTTGCATGGCGTATTTGGATTTGAACCCTGTTCGCGCGGGGCTGGTGTCTAATTCGGGTGGGGCGGCGGACTACGCTTGGTCTAGCCACGGGCACTATATTGGGCAAAAAGTCGATAAATTAATCACGCCGCATCCGCTGGTTTGGGGGCTGGGCAACACGCCGTTTGCGCGTGAGGCGGCGTATGCCGATTTGGTGCGTGGCGGCATCAGCGCGTCGCAAACGGTACAGTTGACGGATGCTGCTTTGCGCGGATGGGCGTTGGGAGGCAAAGATTTTGTGGCGGGCTTGCAAACGCTCACCCAGCGGCGGGTGAGCAAATCAGCGGCTGGGCGGCCTATGAAAGTGCCTGAAGTATAGAAATAGAAGGTGCTTTTATGCCTCTAGCCGGCATATTTGCTGCCTAAGCAGCTACTAAAAATATAGCTGTTTAGGCATTAAATGTGCTGTATTGAGCTTACTTTTTACTCTTTTTATTAGAATTGGCCTGCGCTTCTTCCATGGCTTTTTGAATAGCATCTTCTATCGTGCCACCTTTTGCTGATTCTTTGCCAGTGCAGTCTCCCAAACGAGTAGTCAGCGTTTCTTGATCAAAAACTACTTTCTTGCCCTTTTCAATACGTGAGGACTTTGTTTTGATTTGACTTGCAGATAGAACCGTCACTTCGGTTAAGTCTACAAACGGTGATGCCCCAGGAGGCGAGCATTCACGCTTTGAGGTGTGCACTGCGCCTGATTTGCTGTATTCAAACGCTTTGCAGCCTTTTTCTGCTTTCAGCGCATTGTCAGATGCAACTTTTGCCTCATCAAGCAAGGTCTTTGTGACGCATTGCTGACTTGTCATAGCCTTCATACCTGTCATCTTCATCTCAGTCTTGAACATACCAGGCTTGAGTTGTGGCCAATCGCTGGGAAGCTCAAAACTAAAGGCAGTAGCACTTGTTAGCATAAAGCTGATAGCCAATAAGACATTTCTCAGGGTGAATTTCATTTTTTTGCTCTGCATTTTGTAGCTCTTTCGCAATGTAGTGCATTTTGTTCCTTGGCGACCTCTCGTTCTGATGTTGTCACGCAAACGTGGTCGTTTTTGAATGTTTCACGCCATACAAAACCCTGTTTGCATGTGTCGTTGCCGTAAGCACCACCTTTAGGGTTGCGATTAGCTTGTGCATTGCGGTTTTGAACATTTGCAGTGTCGCGTTCCTCAGGCGTGACGCAAACATAGTCGTCGGGAACAGCTTCGCGCCAAACAAAGCCTTGTTTGCAATTGTTCTTTGGCATGGCAAAAGACGATGTGCAAAGGACTGCGACACTTAAGCAGCAAATCGTGGAAAGATACTTTATTTTCATTTGATGACTCCTCATATATAGAAAAATAGAAAAATAGAAAGCAGGTGAGATTAGCGAACTAAGCGGACAAGAGCATTAGCGTTTCCACGGCTTCTACCATTAGCTATGCCTAGGTTGAAATCAATAGACATGGCGAAGCTCGTATTGGCGCCGAAGGTTGTCGATGTCCAGTAGTTCTGGTCTGTCATGTTGGGAAACCATGTGTTGTCAATGGTCGGTTTTTCGCTTGTTTTCACAAGCGCTGATAGCTCATCTACGGTAGGTAATCGCCATGCGCTAGAGCCGCACAGGTTGGTTGCGTTGACGGCGTTTTTAAAGCCTATGCTGTTCGTGCTTGCATCAATTTCGGCTTGAGTTGGAAGCCGGTAAAAGCCCAACACGTTTGCATCGTATTTTTGCTCTGCTGTGGTGCTGTCCAGGTTACTGAAGTATTTATCGTTGGCTCTCAACCCTGTCCCCGCGGGCGTCTGTCCTTGCCAAATTAAACCAGTGCTGTTTTGCCGCACGCACTGAGTTTTGTCGTAATACTCTGCCACAGCAGCTACGCTGCAGCCTTTGAAGACCAAGCTGAAAGCTTCAGCGGGGTTGATGGCGGCAGGGGCGCAACTTTGGCCGGGCGTAGTCGTTGTTTGGGGCGGTGTTGATGTTGGCGCAGTCACCGTATCTGTTGTTGCGCTGGCGTCAGAACCTCCGCCGCTACAAGCGCTCAAAATGCTCAGGCATATAGCCGTTAGTGCGGCTGAGCATGGGTTAGATTTCATAATTTTCATGGTTGTCTCTTTGTTGAATAAAAGTAAAAGAAGAAATATTTAAAGCTTATGGTTTGCTGCAGGCACTTACCCATGTGTGGCGTGTTCGTTCAGCTGATGCAGATGATTGTTTTGATAGATTTTTTGACACTTGAGTAATCGTGCTGTGCATTTCGTATTGGCTAAGTGGCTGGTTAGAGTTGTCTTGACGAACCAACCAGCTTGTCATTAGCAAAGTTTTACCTTCTTCGCGGCAGGTTTCAGTCACGCCAACTTGCTGCCTAGGCGGGTTACCTATTTGCCGGCTGATAAGTTTTGTCCGACTACAGCCCTCGCTGGCTTCACTGCCTGCAGCCAAAGCATGGTCTCGCCAATCGCTGACCGTTCGGCAAGATTCAATGGACGCGTCTTTTTGTGGTTTACCGTTCTTATCTAACAGTTCATCGCGCCACAAGCCGGGCTTCATTGGGACAGCTTCTTTGAGTGGAATGATGTTTGGCGATAAGGAGGATGACTTGGTGTAACAGCCTCCTGGCAGAACGCTTGCGCAAGTGCTGGCGGTTTGGCTGGCTTGACTGTTACTAACTAACACAGCCGCAAGGCTAGCCATAACCTTGGCGATATGCATTGCTTTTGGCATGGTTGGCAGTCGTTTAATTCCGTACCAAACGCACTTTATGTTCGTACCACCGATACCAACCATTGACCAGCCCACTAGAGAAAGTGACAGCCCAATTGGCAGTATCGTCGTTAGGGTCTGTTGAGTAATGAGATGATGTCCAGTAATTACTACCAGTTCCGCTGGTGGAAACTGAAAACCATGCTTCGTTGATAAATGGATAGGTTGTGGTGGCTATGCTCGACAGCTCAGATTTGGTAGGCAAACGCCAATTTGCAAATCCACATAAATTCGTAGCGTTGACCGCTTGTGTAAATCCAACGGAGTTGCTTGCAGAGTCAATTTGCGTTTGCGTAGGTTTGCGCAATCCATCTCCAGTGATTTGGAAAGATTCAGGGTCGTCATAGTTTGTGTATGAATTATCTTTGTCGCGTAAACCACCGTCATCGGTTTTACCCTCCCAGATCAAGCCAGTCGCGTTGTCACGGACACATTCTGTTTTGTCGTAATAAGTGGCCACATTGTTGGCATCGCAGCCTTTAAATACCAAGCTATAACCCGTACTGCCAGTGGGAGCTGCTGTGCATGCAGTTGGGGTCGGTGTTGGGGTTGGAGTTGGTGCAGGAGCTGGCGCTGATATGCAATCTGCCCCTTTTACAGTGACGGTATAAACCGCTTTGGTACCGTCAGGTGCTGTGAGCGTGAAATCTACTGGTTTGCTGTAATCGCGGGCAATGCGTGGGTCTGGGCTGATACTTGCGCCGTAAGCATTGACACCAATCACCATGTTTTCAATATTGGTGGCGCAGTTACCCAGACTGCTGAGATCTAGATTGATATTTTGCCCGCTGATCGTTCCTTTGATGCCCAATGCGCTGAATTCGGCGTTGATTGCTGCAGCATCGGAGCTAGAGTTGCTGCAAGCCGTCATCAGCAAACTGACCAAAATAACAGGCAATAGAAGGATATTCCTCAAAGCGCGAGGCGTTACAAGACGATTCAAATTTACAAATATCTGCATGGCTGTTTCCTGTGTGTGGGTGAAATTATTTCAAGGCGCTGATAACTTGTGGCTCTTGGCCAAGCAATCTCAAAGTGGTAGCCCCTCTCGCATCATCAGTAATGTGGCCTACCAGATCTCCTTCTGAATTGGCAAGCAAGACCATGCCCTCTACGCTTTTCAAGGGTTTGATGGGGTTTGCACCGCCAAGTGTTAGCCCTGATGCTTGAATTGCTTCATCAAAGTTCATGAGAGCTCGATTGCTTGCAGCTTGAGGCAAAACTTTTGCGGGGACAACGCTGTCACCGGCGCTAACTTGCTGCGATAAGCTGACCAAGATGGCCGCAGTAATTACCAACAAGAAAAGTAAAAGAAAGGTTTTTTGGATCGTTTTTTCAAGCATGTCGATGTCTCCTAAGGTGTTGTAAAAAGTTAAACATGTATATGTGTCATAAAAGTATACCAAAAAGATACCAATAAATAATGTGGATATTAACATTGACACATATAAATTATTTGGACTCTTTTGCGCTTGCGACTAAAATTAGCGAAAGAGCCTATGAAATCCCCACGATCAACCCCAGAAGTCACGACTGACATGCCTGCTGCGCTTGTTAAGTTGAGTCTGAATGAAGCAACTTCAGAGCCTTATTACCAACAAATGACGCGCCAAATCCAAGCGTTGATTGATGCCGGTGAGTTGGAGTCTGGTGCCAATTTACCTTCAGAGCGCGACCTGGCCGAAGCCCTGCGGGTGAGCCGAACAACGGTCAAACGTTGCTACGATGCTTTGCGAGAAAGTGATGCCTTGAGCACGCACGGCAGAGGTGGTACCGTAGTCAAAACGCCGCCAAGAGTCAGCCCAAGCCTAGGAAAACTCAAGGGTTTCACTGAAGAAATGCGTGAGTTGGGCATGACGCCGTCAAGCCAGGTGCTAGAGCACGAGGTGTTGCAAGACCGCACTGTGGCATCTATATTTCAGCGACCATCGAGCGCTACATTCCTCAAGCTGGTGCGTCTTCGCAGTGCAGATGGGGTTGTGATGACTCGTGAGGTGGCTTGGTATGACCTCACATTGGCGCCTAATTTAGCCCATTGGGACACCAGCGGCTCTGCCTATGATTTCTTAAAAAATCACTGCGGCGTGAGTTTTGTTTCCGCCGACCAAACAGTTGAAGCGGTGATGAGCTCGTCACAGGAATCACAAGCTTTTGGCTTCAGCGCACCCGCGCCTTGCCTGTTGTTCAAGCGTCGCTCCTACGCTGCTGGTAAGTTACTGGCCGAGTACGTAGAGGGCACCTTCCGCGGTGATGCCTATGCTTACAAGATTCAGTTGTCTGTCTAGCCAAAATGCCCGTAGCCGGCGTATTTATTAAGTTTATTGCTCTATTTTTAGAGGAGCACTAATGAATGCTCAAATACTCGTCTAGCTTTGCACGCCCAGGCAGCGCATCCAAAACGCCAAGCTGTTTTGCCACCAAAGCGCCACATGCGTTTGCCTCTTTCAAAGCGAGCGCCATGGGTGTGTCTTTTCTGGCCAGTGCAACACATAAGGCGCTTGCAAAAGCGTCCCCAGCTCCCACGGTATCGACGGCTTGGATATCAAAAGCGGTAGATGAAACAGGCGAGTCATGTGGTGCATTACGTTGCCAGGCAAGGCTGCCCTGGTCGCCCAGAGTGACTATCAACCATTCGCCTTTAAAGTAAGTCCAAAAAGAATCCAGAACAGGTTCTATGGTGCGAGTGGCGCGGGCTAGGTCGAATCCTGACAAGGGGTTTTCCAGCTTTAGAAGCGCAGTAGCTTCCACCTCATTGACCACCATAACATCGACGCAATCTAAAAGTTCAGCAGGTATTGGTTGCCAGGGCGATGGGTTTAAAACTGTCAATGGTTGGCGGTCTTTAGGTACCTGCTTTGCAATATTGAACGCACGTGTCAGCACTGCTAACGAGGTCTCAAATTGACCATAAACTAGATCGGCAGCTTCAATAACTGCTGCAGCCAAATCTGCATGCTCGGCTTTTAGTAGCAGGTTGGGCCCAGGGTAGACGGCAATCGCATTCTGCCCATCTGCAGCAATGTGTCCTGAGCCGTAACCAGATTGAGAAGAAAGTCTATAAACATGTTGACTGCCTACCCGCTCGTCTGCCAAAAGCTGTAACAAACCGTCAGCGGCCGCATCTTTGCCGACACCCAGAATCACATCGACTTGGGCATAGGGCGCTAATCGGCGGCTACCAATAGCCACGTTCAACCCTTTGCCGCCAGCTTCTATGGACAAGGCATCAGCGGTCAACGACTCGCCTTGCAAGGGCAGTCGCTCCACTTTCCAGCAGCATGCTTGCACAAAGCTGCCTAAAACAAGGAGTTTCATGTCTGCGCTTATGTAGAAGTTTTATTGCTGTACATCAGCTTCATAGCTGTGATAGCGCCAGTTAAAACGACCATGACAGAGTTGGCAACTACCAGTGGTAAATCACCTTTCAGCCAGCCATATGCAAGCCAAAGCGCTAAGCCGAAAGTCAAAATCAAATATGTTGGCAAAGAAATGCCACTGACGTCTTTGGTCTTCCAAGTGCGCCAAACTTGAGGTGCAAACGAACTGGTGGTGAAGCAAGTAGCAATCAAACCTAAGGTGTCTAAATTGTTCATGGCTGTCTCGTGAATTGTTGTTTGTGAACACAAAAGTATATGTGTAACTGTGTGAAAAACCACGCTTGATATTGCAAAAATAATTAGGGTCAGATTCTAATTAAATTCTGTTCTGATTAAATCAGGTGATGCGTGGTTTGCACTAGAGGGGCATGAGCCTAATTGGTACCTATCGGTATCATTGCGTCGCAAAAATGTGCAATTGCGCCGTACTAAGTTTCAAAGCCGAGCCTGATAAGACCAAATTTGCTTCGCGGCTTTGCAAGCGCTTACTTTACGGCGGGTCAGACACGCATCAGGTCAACGGCATTTGCACACTGTCGAAGCATTAAAACAGAGGGTTTTATGCTCCTAGCCAAAGTATTTAATGCCTGAGTAGCTATTAAATCAATAGTAACTTAGATGCAGTTTGCATTCATTCAATCTGTCCCTAATTAAATACTAAGTAATTTAGTCAGTTAAAATTAGAATCTGACCCTAATTATTATTATTGGCAAGCTTGTTGCAGTGCAGTAAAATCACCACCCTAATCCTATTTGCTGACCGAGGACTGCGCTATGACGAACTTGATTCCAACTACTCCATTGACCCATGCTCAAGAGGTCGCCCATTTGACCAAAAATGGCTTGTACGCCGGTAGCCAAGAGCATGACGCTTGCGGTGTGGGCTTTGTGGCGCATATTAAAGGCAAGAAGTCACACGATATTGTCAAAAACGCGCTCAAAATTTTAGAAAACTTGGACCATCGGGGTGCTGTCGGCGCGGATAAGCTGATGGGTGATGGCGCGGGAATTTTGATTCAGTTGCCTGATGCGCTGTATCGTGAAGAGATGGCCAAGCAGGGCGTTACGCTGCCAACGGCAGGCGAATATGGCGTGGGCATGATCTTTTTGCCGAAAGAGCACGCATCGCGCCTAGCTTGCGAGCAAGAGATGGAGCGCGCCATTAAAGCCGAAGGTCAAGTCCTGCTGGGCTGGCGCGACGTACCGGTGAACCGCGACATGCCGATGTCGCCGACCGTGCGCGAAAAAGAGCCAATTTTGAAGCAGGTTTTCATCGGTCGCGGTAATGACGTGATAGTGCAAGACGCCTTGGAGCGCAAGCTTTACGTGATTCGCAAAAGCGCCAGCAAGAATATCCAAAACCTCAATTTAACGCACAGCAAAGAATATTACGTGCCTAGTATGTCTAGCCGCACGGTGATTTACAAGGGATTGCTGCTGGCAGACCAAGTGGGCACTTACTTCTTGGATTTGGCGGATGAGCGTTGCGTTTCCGCGCTCGGTCTGGTGCATCAGCGCTTCTCGACCAACACCTTCCCCGAGTGGCCGCTGGCGCACCCGTACCGGATGGTCGCCCACAACGGCGAGATCAACACCGTCAAAGGCAACTACAACTGGATGAAGGCGCGCGAAGGCGTGATGTCATC
>JAAFJF010000074.1 GCA_013298815.1 Polaromonas sp.
GGATTTTGTGAAGGAGTTTGCCGGCAGTTCTGAGTTCAGAAAATCACTCAACGGACGAATCAAGGAATGGATGTTGAGACGCATCAAAGAAGTTGTTCTCAAAACACTCAAAGGCAAGCAGCACCAGCTCCTGTACGTAAACCCAAGCGAAAACCATGCACTCGCGTACAGTGCTATCGCCAAGGATCCAAGTCTGACGGCCTTTGTCAAAATTATCCGATTACGCATACAGCTTGAAGCCAGCAAGCTCGATGCGGTGATGGATTTGGTGTCAGAGATGGGTGCAGAGGATAAGGTGCTGATATTTTGCGAGTTCAAAGAATCTGTTCGCACCTTGTATCAACGTCTATCCGAACGCAATATCCAAACCGTCACCTTGACGGGTGAGGACACCAGCAAGAAGCGGCAACAGTCTGTCGACCAGTTTCAACAAAATACTGAAGTGCGTGTTTTTATCGGCACCACGATTGCTGCCGGCGTTGGCATCAACCTGACAGCTGCCAATTATGTGATTTTTGCCTCTTTGCCTTGGACGCCAGCGCTACAAGAGCAAGCCGAGGACAGAGCCTACCGCATTGGTCAGCAGCGAACGGTGATTGTCAAAATTCCATTGATTGACAACACCATCGACAACGACCTGTGGCAGATGCTCAAGGTGAAGAAGAATATTGCGACTGAAACACTCAATCCAGAGGAAGCGGAAAAAGCCGTGCAAGCTGAGCTGGCACGGATCTTGGAGCAGAACCAACATCAAAAAGAGGAATGCGTATGAGTCAACATTATTTTTCAACAAGCTTCGAGGGCAAACCTGTCACGGTACTGGCCGGCTGGGATCGACCGATGCAGCAGTTCTTTTTGGTGATTGAGGATTTGAATCCTTTGGTTGATGCAAGCGATGAGGAAGTCTACATCTACAGTAATTTGTTTGATGAGAACGCAGCGCGTCAAGAATTTAGTTATTTTGAAAACAAGTTAGTTGAATTTGGCATTTCCATTCCGCAAGCCATGAAACTTCAAATTCTGAGTGACCGTGACTTGAATGTGGGTAACCGTCGTTGCGTCTATGAGCTAGATGGTTCGTTTACGTGTGACGGCATTGTTCATAAGGCGGCGTAATCATTCACCCTAACTAGAGAAATACCATGTGGAAAACAGAACCTACAAGACAGAATATAAATAGCGCACAATTTGATTTGAAAGAGCATTTCGTTCTTCCTCCCAGCGGATTCGCATTTGTGTCTGCATGGATTTATCCTGGCGATAAATCCAAACATCTACACATGACTTTTTCAGTCGGTGAAATGAAAAATGAGCATGCTTTCGGTATCGGCCCACACGCCAAACGAACTTTCACTGGATGGGGTCCTTTTATTACTAAAGAAGACTTCAAACGCTTAAAAATATTGCCATTAGATATTTACTGTCATGGCTATGAGTTTATGCTTGGACCGTCTATTTCTGTCCTTTATTTGGGTAGTTACACGCTACTAAAGGGCGATTCAATTTCCGATCTTGCTAACCACATGATCAACTATTTGATTGAACCAAACGGTCAGGAAATTGTCGATAAATTGTGGGGTTTGTGGCCTAACAATGTCACAGAACCAGTTGATACGGAAACTGCATTTGAAAAAAGTCATCATTTGCACTTCAGCTCTCGTGGAATGACTGTTTCAGCATATGGGTAATACAAGAGCGGATCACTATGTGGCACAAATTTGACTCGCTCAACGTACTCGGGGTTACTCATGGTTTGCGGATCGGGGTATGTTCGCCGACCGCTCGGGGGATCAAGTTCGACCACGCAAAGTCGAACGTTTTCTGGAGGAACAATCCACAAATCCTCTATAGCCCTGATGTTCGCACTAAACCAAAAGCGAACCCATTTTGTACGTCGTTTGCCATCAATTATTCTGCTCGTGGTAGGTGTGAAATCACGAATTACCAAAAGCAGTTCGGGGACTTGAACAAGTTCAAGATGTCGGTAACCCCAAAGACCATCGCGGTCAGCTATTTTAATGAGTTCGATAAATTCAAGAGCATCGAAATAATTGACTTTTTTCGAGATTTCATGGAACACCCAGCGCCAGCGTTCTCGCACCAATGTTTTGAGCCATTTTGCACGTTCAGGATCGGGGTTGCTTGGTGTCAATTTTCCATATGGCTCGCCCGTTTTGGCTTTACTGGGACAGTAGCCAGAATTAGGACGATGAGAGAAGTGACCGTAACTGCCTTCGGTTTTGCCAGCAACATGAGACATATCTTGATTGCAGTAATCACAGAATGGTATAGGTCGATGATCAAAGTTAGCACCCAAGGCTTTTTGTCCGTAAGTTTTAACGAACTCTTCGGCAGTTATGAATTGACCCGTAACAGGGTTCATTGCAAAGTTCATGGGGGTTCAATCCTTAAAGTTAGGTTTATGGGTACATGGGTAGGTGTTGTTCTTGCAAGTTGAACACCTACACATATCTTACTCGGATTGAATCCCCACCCAATCTTGATTTATTTATTTAAGTCATTGATATATATAGAAAATTAACAGTATTAAAGGTAAATAGCTATGAAAAACGGAGATACGAAAATGTACAAAACAACCAGATTTAGCGTCCCAGTGTTGCCATACCGTGACGCTGTTACTCAAGGCGTGATTGAGCAACCAATTGCACGTCTAGTTCGTGCGTTGAACGTCGACGGCTTATGTGGCACACGCGCAAGTTGTGCAGGTCATGGCTGGCCATGGGTGACTGAGGCTAGCCCGTTTGTCTATTTTGTATGCGACATGCCATTGTCGTTGCAACTGTCACAGATGGTTGATGAACTCATAGCTTCAAAAAAGCTGAACTACTACTGGCTTATTGAAGGACGGCATGTGGCTGATATTGGCTTGTGCTGGACGCTGAAACCAGGTGATTCAAGGACGTTTGTTAAACGACGCTTGCTCAATCAAGATTTTGAGACTTTAGCTCAGGGTATCCAGTCACTTAGCTCCGAATTTAATCAGGGAGTAGTCACCAGTGAAGAACGCGTAAGCAAGGTAGCCAAGGATTCCCAAGATTATCAAAGTTCTGAATCCCTTGGTTTGGGTGATTTTTCCAAAGGGATTGGGATTCGTGCATTTGGGGCAGTGTTGCGCTGATTCGTGCAACGGATTTGAGCAGGTTACGCAAATTTTCATGGGGGTTCAATCCTTAAAGTTAGTTATGTTTCATGGGTAGGTGTTTAACTTGGAAGTGCAACACCTACACATATCTTACTCGGATTGAACCCCCACCTTACCTACTTTTATGTCATAAGTTATTGATTTATATGATTATTTTTTCTAGCTACTTTTGGCATGTCGAGTTCAGGCAATTAATCGTACACCGTGATAATAATAGTTATCACGGTGGCGTTTAAGCGGATTAATTCAAATCATGCCAAAAATTTCCCATCATCAAAAAAATTGCCTAGTCACAGATGGCGATTGCTTTCTCAAGGACTTGCGATTGCCTTACTGCACGATTTCATCTCTGCGTCAAATGCGTGTCGGGGATGTTTTTGAGCTCATGGATTTCTATGGACCTCCGATGTTTACTGATGGCAAACCACAGTCTGCCAGTGCATCAGTTGAGAGAGTCAGGGGCGGGCTTCGATTCAGTGCCTTGTGGATGTTGCATGTGGGTAAAACCAAACTTCGCGGTCATATGTGGTGTTCTGGTTTCGTGATGGTACTGCGTCCAGGTAGGAAATTCGAAATGGTTAAAGAAACGGATATCGGACATCTGAAACTTTTTGTTCGAATCATTCGATTGGCTACACGGCTGGCCGACATGGCGAAAAAAGCTGGTGATAAAGATGCCGCCTACAAGATGCGACCTTTGATAACCACGTCCGTCGAACGACTCGGTCACTACATTCCATTTTTAGACAAGATAGCCGACAAACCTCGTAGGTAGCTTGTATATGTATTCTTTTGAGATTCAAAAAAGTAAACGTGGTCGTCCATGCGGAGTACAGACCAGCGTGGTAGCTGATGGCCAGCTTGGTTCACACCACTTTGCATTTTTGCGTGCGATGGCACAAGGTGTAGAGCCTGGCATCTGCGCTGAACGCTATTTACTGGGCCTGGAGCGCGTTGATTCGCGCACGGCAAGGGTGATACAGCGACAACTACTTGATCGCGTTGTAGCGGTCGCAAAAGCGTTGAATGACATTGAACTCAGAGAAGCCAGTCAGCAGCTGGTGGCAGCGGAAGCCGCAAACACCGCCAGCTCAGCAAAATTACCATCGCTCAGTGAATTTGCCGATACCCTTGAATCGGATATGTACAGCGAAAGCGAGTTGATTGAGTTGTACCAGGAGCGCTATGGCGATGCTGGCCAAGCGGTCGATCTTGGGCACAAGACCAAACTTAAAGCCTTGAACTACCTTCAAGGACGTTTGGCCAAAACACCAAACGGCGTTGACAGCCTAGCTCAGTGGTTACCTGCGCGGCTATGTGTGCCATTGCGCACGTATGGCGTTCTGTCTCTCAACAATCTGATTACCTTTATCAATCGTTCAGGACGAACCTGGTACAGGTTGATTCCTAGGCTTGGGCGCGAACGCGCTGCGCGTCTGATGTCTTGGCTGGAGCAGATCCAGCCAAACTGTCAAGAAAGACTTTGCGAACATACAAACACGACGCTGAATCAGGTTTTAGTGGGATTGCCGGTCAAGCCGATCCCGGTTACTGAATCAAAAAACGATTTACTTATACCATCATTGGTGCCATTGGAGCAGCTCTACGTGCCTGTGCATTTAAACGGGAGTTCGGGAGCGTTTAGGGGACATCTGACCAATACATTGGGAGCCAACACTGACCTACAAGCGATTGAAGCATGGTTCAAGCTGTTGGTCAGCACATCAAATCAAACGCAAATAGCCTACAAACGCGAAATTGAACGCTTCTACCTGTGGGCATTGCTGGAATGTCGTAAACCATTGTCTAGCTTAGACGCGGTTGACTGTGCATCCTATAAAGCATTTCTACAGAAGCCACCGGCATATTGGGTATGTGCTTTGCCATACCCACGTACCCATGCTCGGTGGAAGCCGTTTAGAGGCGAATTATCAGCAGCAAGTGCGCAGCGCAGCTTGGCAGCTGTTTCTCGGTTGTTCGATGATTTGGTTTCTGCGCAGTACTTGCGCGCCAACTCCATGCCACGCATGGGTGGTAGCCGCAGCGAAACCGTCCGATTAGACGTGATGCGGTCATTTGCGATTGAAGATCAAGTACACATTGCAAATACCCTCAAAACCTTGCCAGATACAGCCAGTGGGCGGCGTACTCGCGCACTGGTCATGTTGCTTATGAGCGCGGGGTTACGTGCCAGCGAAACACAAACCAGTCATGCATCAATCATCAGGCTTCGTGAGCGTGAACATGTCAGCGAAAACATGGGGTTGACCGTGATAGGCAAGGGCAACAAAGAGCGCATTGTGCCGTTGCGTGTTGAGCTGCTTGAATCGCTCAACCAGCACAAGGCTGACTTGGCCAAGGTATGTGATACACCAGAAAACCAATTGCCCTTGATCGGCACGTTGGTCAAGGCACCATGCAAGTATGCGAATCAGGTAACTATGCCAGGCAGCACTTTGTCCACAGCAGGCATGTATTCCGTACTCAAAGCATTTTTTGCAAATGTAGCCAAGCAGCACTCAGTGCATGCTGATTTTGAAAAGGCTTCCGCGCATTGGATGCGCCATACCTTTGCGCACCAGGTGCTTGCAGCGACTGACAACAATTTGTCGATCGTTCAGCAGCTGCTGGGGCACAGCAGTATTCAAACAACGGCGATCTACGTCAAAGCGAACGTAGAAAGTAGAACCAGGGCGATCAACGCCATGGAGTCCCCCATTTTTAATTAGGAATCACATGAACACTAATCTCGAAACTCTCATTATTGCAGCAGAAACTGAAGCAAATCGTGGATGCGGTCTGTCATATGAACTCTACGAAACGCGGGTACAGGGCGCATATGCGGGCATCTTGGAAAGGTCATCTAAAGAAGATCGTGCTGATACCGAAGCTGCACTTAGAAAACGTGGATTTGATCCAGATTTCAAACCCTATGAAGCACGAGAGGGCGAGTGCGATTTGACTGGTATTGAAATTGATTGCTGTCCTTGCGGTCGTCATCCATAAATAGGAAAAATTCAAACTATGAAACTCTATATTTGCGAAAAACCATCACAAGCCAAAGTAATTGCAAAACACGTTGGTGCAACCCGAGCAAATCAACATAGTATTGTTGGTTCAAACGTCACAGTGACTTGGTGTATCGGACATATGTTAGAACAAGCGCCGCCTGAGTTCTACCAACCCGAACTCAAAACTTGGAATATTGACTTTCTGCCAGTCGTTCCCACTCAGTGGCAAATGCAGATTAAAAGCAAAACACAAGAACAGTATCGTGCAGTCGCTACTTTGCTCAAATCTGCTTCAGAAGTCGTTATCTCTACTGATGCCGATCGAGAAGGTGAGGTGATTGCTCGTGAGGTCATGCAACTGTCGAATTATCGTGGGCCCGTTTCCAGATTGTGGATCGGTGCACTGGATGATGTCTCAGTAAAAAGAGTTTTAGCAGATGTGCGACATGGTTCAAAAACACTCTCCTTGTATTTTTCTGGGCTAGGTCGTTCTCGTGCAGATTGGTTAGTTGGAATGAATTTGACTATGGCTTTGACCAAAGCATATGGCACCGGTGGCAAGGGCTCTGTGTTGCATTGTGGACGGGTTCAAACGCCTGTTTTGGCGTTAATCGTGCGCCGCGAACGTGCCATTCAAACCTTTGTTCCGAAAACTTTTTACGTTATCAACGTTGCTTTTGAGATGATGGGAACATTGGTGACCGTAAATTGGATGCCTGCAGCTGGTGTTTTAGACAAAGACGGGCATGTGGTTGATCGTAGCGTTTTAGAACTGTTAGCTAAAAAAATCAAAGATAGGGTAGGGCGCGTTACTGACGTACAGGCTACACCAGAACGTGAGCCGATCCCGCTTTTGTATTCATTAGGTAGTCTTCAGCGCGACGCATCGCGCATCCACGGAATCAAAGCGCAAGCAGTCTTGGATGCCTGCCAAGTTCTTTATGAAAAGCACAAGGTTACAACTTACCCCCGCACCGATTGTGAATATGTTCCAGTTTCAATGTTTGCTGATGTGCCGCAAATATTGTCAGCATTATCAAGTATCAGCTCTAGCATCAAGCCATTGGTGATTGCCACCAAATTGGAGAAGATGTCCCGAGCGTTTAATGATAAAAAAATAACCGCACATCATGCGATTATTCCAACCTCAAATCCAGATTTCAGGCTGGCTGATTTGAGTGCTATTGAGCTCAAAGTCTATGAACTGATTCGAACTAGATACTTGGCGCAGTTCTTGGGAGACTTTGAATTCACGAAAACCGTTCTTCGCCTTGTTTGTGAAAATGAGTCATTTACGCAAACTGGAAAAACGCCCACCTTCATCGGTTGGAAGCGTGCCTACGAAGGAGCTATGGCTGACGTGCGTGAAGATGCTGAAGATTCGGCGATGATTATGCTGCCGGCGGTCAAAATTGGTGATCAAGCAATCAATCGCAAAGCAGATGTCGCAAGCAAAAAAACAAAACCACCTAAAAGATATACAGAGGGAACGCTGCTAGGAGCGATGGAATTCATCGATAAAGAAATTGATGATCTACGTCTCAAGAAAATCATGCAAAACAAAGAAAAGACGGGTATCGGCACGGATGCAACTCGATCTTCAATTATCGAAGGTTTATTCAAACGTGAGTACATCATTGCTGAGAAACGAAATTTGTTGCCCACGCAGCGCGGTGCACAGCTCATCGAGTTAATTGAAAAAATTGAACCATCTTTAGCGGATCCTGTTTTGACGGCCATTTGGGAAGACAAGCTTGCGCAAATTGAAGCAGGAACGTTGACTTTGGAGGCATATGAAAGTGAGCTGGGGCAGTGGCTTCGGGATCTGATTGGTAGGATTAAAGCTAAAGCGGGAACCATGCAAGTTGCAGCCAGGGCTAGTGGCAATGCCAACGGGACAAGCAAAGCCCAACCAACTGGGGCAGGGCGTTCAAATACAGCCAATCAAGCCGGTGGGGCAGTTTTTCCGTGTTCTGCATGCAAGAAGCCGTTAAGGCTTAGAACGAGCGCCAGAGGCCCGTTTTGGGGGTGTAGTGGGTATCCTGACTGCAAAGAGAGCCGGCCAGATGACAATGGCAAGCCAGGCGTGAAACCAGCCTACTC
>JAAFJF010000075.1 GCA_013298815.1 Polaromonas sp.
TTGCCGCCGCTTTTGCACCCGTCGCCTATCTGTTTGGCGACCGCGTACTGTGGGGTACAGACAAGTACATCACCCTCATGCTTTTCGTCATGACGGTGCTGCTTGCGTATCGCCACAGCGCCAATATCACCCGTTTGATCAAAGGCGCAGAGCCTAAATTAGGCGGCAAAAAGCCCGTAGCAACTGCTGAGCTCAAGGCTAAAGCCAAAAAACATTGAAAATATGCTTTTTAGAGGTAAATACGCCTCTAGCCGTCGTATTTATCGCCTGAGTAGCTATTAAATTCATAGCTTTTTACTGTAAAAGCGAATAAACTGTACAAAAATACAGCTAATGATAGAATTAAATATATGAAGTACAAAAAAACACTAGCTGAATTGAAAAAAGTCGCGATACATTGGTGGCCAAAAGAGTTAGAGGCTATTGTTGCGAAGCAAAGTGTTATTCCCAAGTTGCTCGAAACTCAAGATCAATTTATCTCAGTTCTCAAACTTGCAGGTGATTCTCCTGAGCAGATTTTTAATGTGATAAATGCAGGTTCAATTGCCCCCAATTTATTTTTAAAGCACCTTATCGTCTTGGCAGATTATGGTGGTGAACCAATAAAGCGTTTAGGTTCTGAATTTTTAGATATATTTATTACAACAAATAAAGGTGAAAAACCATACTTTGACTATAGATTTAAAGGCTCAGCTCAGCGATACACGTTCAAAGCGCTACCTGTAAAAGGTCTAAGTAATACGAAACTAAGTATTGATGGTGAAGCAATAGTTCAAGCTCGTGAATTAGATGATTTGTTGAAAGATATGATCATGCTTTTATTACATGGTGCCACTTCAAATGCAAGTGATTTGGCCGGGTTGGACCGCTGTGATATCGGTGGTTTACTAGGTGATGCCGCTGCTATTGATAGATATGTACGTGAAAAATATATTCATGTAAGTCGAATTACAACTGGTGCCAGTGCAAATAGTTTAGGTCAAATTGCACAAGTTTATGTTGCTGATTATTTAAGAAGTAACTTAGATGAAAGCTATATTGTTTTAAGTAACGGAAAAATTAAACTGAAAGGCTACGATAAAACGGATGGAATGCCATTTGATGTTGTGGTTTCGCGTAAAAATAAACTTGTCGGCGTAGAAGTTAGTTTTCAAGTTACGTCTAACAGCGTTATTGAAAGAAAGGCTGCACTTGCTGAAACAAGAATTGACTTAATGCGTAGAGAAGGTCACTTTATTGCTTACGTTTTAGATGGTGCGGGTAACTTTAGTAGAACCGCTGCTATTGCTACACTTTGCCAGTCAAGTGATTGCACTGTAGCTTACTCAGATGCTGAATTATTAACTTTAGTTGATTTTATAAGAGGCAAATTAGATGATTCGATTCGTTGATTTGTTCGCTGGAATAGGTGGTATTCGATTAGGTTTAGAGCATGCTCTAAAAGAATTGAATGTTCCAAATGAGTGTGTATTGACATCTGAAATTGATTCACATGCTCAAGAAACATATCGTCTGAATTTCGGTGAAATTCCGCATGGTGATATTTATAAAATTGATCATTTTCCTGAATTCGACTTTCTTCTCGCCGGATTTCCGTGTCAACCTTTCTCATATGCGGGTAAACAAAAGGGATTTGGGGATACGCGAGGAACATTATTTTTTGAAATTGAACGTTTACTTTCTTTGCATAAGCCGAAAGGATTTTTGCTCGAAAATGTGCGCGGTTTGACTAGCCACGATAATGGTCGAACTTTGAAAACCATATTGGAAAAACTTGAAAATATAGGCTATGGCGTTCAACACTTAGTATTAAATAGTTCTGACTATGGTGTGCCTCAAAATCGAGTCCGAGTTTATATTGTCGGTATATTAAATGAAGCTCCAAAACTCACTCTTAAATCAAGCTTGGGTGCGGCGGACTCGCATCAATATAAAAGACGACTTATTGAAGCAGATATTTTTAATCCTCTAAATGCGTCACCAGTCGTTGGCGATATTCTTGAACCGAATCCTGTTAGTAAATACAACTGTACGGAGAAATTTCAATCTAGACTAATCGCTTTAACTAAAGATAGAGGATTAAGCTTGAATGGCTGCAGGCTAATCGATTTTAGGAATGGACAGTCAGTTCACTCTTGGGAGTTGGGGATAAAAGGCGAGTGCACTAAAGATGAGATTGCATTCATGAACGCGTTGGTTGCTAATAGGCGCAAAAAGATTTTCGGTATTCATCAAGATGGTAAAAGTTTAAGCTTAGAGCAAATCAGCACTTTTTATAAAAACTCAAATATTAAAAAAATAATCGAAAATTTAATAAAGAAAAAATATTTGAGAGAACGAGATGGATTATTTAATCCAGTTTCAGGCAATATGTCATTTGAAGTTTTTAAGTTTTTAGATCCTGATAGCATATCTATTACTTTAGTGACCAGTGACGCGCACAAATTAGGTATATTTCAAGATGGACGTCTTCGTAGAATAACGCCTAGAGAGTGTGCCCGTATCCAAGGCTATCCTGATGTATTTCAGCATCATCCAATCGATTTGCATGCTTATCGACAATTCGGCAACTCTGTATCTGTTCCAGTCATAAAAGCTGTCATAAAAGACTTATTTGAAAATAACAAATCTTTAACTGTCAAAAAAACTGCAACTAAACGCAAACTAGAAGTACAAAGTAATACCTGCGCTCTATGACCGACATCCAAATCGCCGATTTCAGCAACCCCGTCCACGCCAGCGCCATTGTTTACCTGCTCAACGAATACGCCAAAGACGACATGGGCGGTGGCGAGCCCTTGTCCACCTTCACCCAAGCCAATTTGGTGAAGGAAATGGCCAAACGCCCCACCTTTCATGCCGCCATCGCCTTTATAGATGGCAAGCCTGCAGGTTTGATCAACTGCATTGAAGGCTTCTCGACCTTCGCTTGCAAACCGCTGCTGAATATTCACGACGTCGTCGTTTTGTCAGAATTCCGCGGAAAAGGCATCAGCAGCTTACTTCTCAAAAAAGCCGAAGAAATCGCCAATGGTTTGGGATGCTGCAAACTCACCCTAGAAGTCCTAGAAGGCAACAAACTCGCGCAAGCTGCGTATGTCGCCAATGGGTTTGCAGGTTACCAGCTAGACCCAGAGATGGGTCGGGCGATGTTTTGGCAGAAGAAGCTTTAAAAAATTGAAGACTTTGAAGACTTCGAAAAGTTTAAAGCGCTTGGCCACAATAGCCATCATTATATTTTTAGGTTTTTTTGCCTCCGTTTTCGGCGTAGGCGAAGTGCTGAGTCACCATGCTCGTAGAGATATTGGTGCTAAGCCTACTGATTTGCCGCATGAATCCGTCAGCATCGCTGGAGCAGAAAAACAAGTCATTTCAGGGTGGCAACTGCGTGGCAAACCGGGTTTTGGCGTTGTATTGCTGTTGCACGGTGTTAGAGCTGATAGACGAGAGATGCTGGAGCGTTCAAAGTTTTTAAATCGACTCGGTTACAGCGTTTTATTGATGGATTTGCCTGCACATGGGCTGAGCTCAGGCGAGCAGATTACTTATGGTCTGAAAGAGGCTGAGGGCGTTAAATCTGCGCTCAACCATATCAAAAACGAATTTCCAAGCGAAAAGATTGGCGTTATTGGTGCATCGTTAGGGGCGGCTTCTTTTGTGTTGTCCAAGCAGGGTTCAATGGTTAGCGCCGTCGTGCTCGAATCCATGTTTCCAAGCATACAAGATGCTGTCAAAGATAGGTTGAATTTGTACCTCGGACCAGCGGGCGAGTTGTTAGCGCCTTTGTTGCTGTGGCAATTGCCTTTGCGAATCAATATTTCGCCAGATCAATTGCGGCCAATTGCGGAGATACCAGCATTGCATGCACCCGTTTTAATCATGGCAGGTGATTTGGATAAACACACAACACTGGTAGAAACTAAAAGCATATTTGCGGCTGCAAATGAACCTAAAGATTTATTGATTTTCGAAGGTGCAGCGCATGTCGATTTGCATAATTTCGCACCTAAAGTTTACGAAAATAAGGTCGGAAATTTTCTATTTAAATACTTGAGATAGGGTGAAATATATAAGAGTAATATTGCCTCTAGCCAGCGTATTTATTGCCTAAGTAGCTATTAAAAATATAGTGAAATCGTCGTTCTAAAACCGCCGCTCAAGCACCATCTGATCACTATCCCGCCGCATCGAAAAGCGGGTTAAAAAGCTGTTGCCTAAGAGTACATACGGCATAGATTGTTGGGAGACGATGGCTTCTACGTTTTGGACTTCTACGTCGCCAATGCGTACTGAGTTGAGGGTGAGCAGGTAGCCCAAGGCTTGGCCGTTGGCGGTGTTCATGCGCACAGGGCGGCCGCTGGTGTAGTCAATGCCTATGCGTTTTGCTTCTGCCGCTCCCATCGCCACGGCGGTAGCACCCGTATCGACCATGAACTGCACCGATTTGCCGTTGATGCTGCCTTGCGCTAAAAAGTGTCCACCATCGCCCACACTTAGCACAATTCTAGAACCACTGCTTTTGCTGCCCGCTTGCTCGCCCACGCTTGCAGGTGCATCGCCCACGCGCATGTTCAGGCGCTTGCCGCCCACCATCAGCACGGCGGTGTCGCCTTGGGTGGAGATGACTTTGACGTCTTTGAACGACTCACCCGATGCTACGATTTTTGGAGCGCTACCGTCAACAATCAGCAGTGCTTTGCTGCCGACCATGCCGGTGAGAGTGACGGATTGGGCATTTACTTGCGCTGTACACAGCATCACTAGAAAAAATGACACCGCACAAACCACTCCCGTTCGGGCTGAGCTTGTCGAAGCCTTCGCACGCAACCCTTCGACAGGCTCAGGGGGAACGGTATTTTTGGCGACTTTCAAAATCAGTCGCGGAAGTTATCAAAACTCACTGGCATATCCGTAATCTCAGACCGAATCAGCGCCATCGCACCTTGCAAATCGTCGCGTTTTGCACCAGTTACACGAATCGCATCGCCCTGAATGGCGGCCTGCACTTTGAGCTTGCTTTCTTTGAGCAGTTTGGTGATTTTCTTTGCAGCGTCGGCTTCAATACCGTTTTTTACCTTGATGTGCACTTTGACCTTGTCGCCGCCAATTTTCTGCATATCGCCTTTGTCTAAAAAGCGAATATCCACATTGCGCTTGGTCAGCTTGTTGCGCAGCACGTCTTCCACTTGGTCGAGCTGAAAGGCAGCGTCGCCGTACATGATGATTTCTTTGTCTTTTTCCTTCAACTCCACAGCAGCGGAGGTGCCTTTGAAGTCAAAACGGGTGGTGATTTCTTTGCTGGTGTTGTCGATGGCGTTCTTGATTTCGACGAAATTGGCTTCGCAAACGGTGTCAAATGAGGGCATGGTCGGTCTTTTTTAGTTAATTTCAGGAAATTTGAGAGATTGAGATACAACTTTGAGTGAGACAATTGTCCCATGTTCATAGAGAAAAATGTAGCCCTTGAGCCGCTAAATACCTTCCATATCGTCGCTAAAGCGCAAACTTTGGTGCGAATCGGGGCGGTTAATGACGTTTTAGCGGTTTTGGCCAATCCTGAGTTGGCCGATCAGCCCAAATTCGTCTTAGGCGGCGGCAGCAACATCGTCATCACGGGTGACATCAAACCGCTGGTTTTGAAGGTCGTAATCACTGGCAAACACCTCGTTTCTGAAACCGACAAACATTGGATCATCGAAGCTGGCGCTGGTGAAAACTGGCACGATTTTGTGACCTGGTGCGTTTACAGCGGCTACCACGGTTTAGAGAATATGGCACTGATTCCAGGCTCGGTCGGCGCAAGCCCGGTGCAAAACATTGGCGCGTATGGCGTTGAGCTGCAAGACCGCTTTCATGAGCTGGACGCTATCAACCTAGAAACTGGCGAGACTTTCACCCTCAATGCCGCGCAATGCGCCTTTGGCTACCGCGACTCGGTCTTCAAACACGTTGCAGCACGAGCGGGCGATTTTGGCCTGAGCGGCAAAGCGCTGATCACGCATGTGCGCTTTGCACTACCCAAAGACTGGAAACCAGTTTTGGGTTATGCAGACATTGAAAAAAAGATGTTAGAAATTGGCCTAGAGCCGGCGAATTACCTGCCTGAGCCGCTACAAATTTATGAGTGGATTTGCAGCATCAGAAGTGCAAAATTGCCCGACCCCAACGTCATAGGTAACGCCGGTAGCTTCTTCAAAAACCCCACGGTCAGCGCTGAGCAATGTGCCGACATCATCCAGCGCGAACCCAAAATCGTGCACTACCACCTAGACGACGGCACGGTTAAACTGGCGGCTGGTTGGCTGATCGACGCTTGCGGCTGGAAAGGCAAAAGCGTCGGTAATGCGGCGGTTTACGAAAAGCAGGCGTTGGTGATTGTGAACCGTGGGCAAGCCACAGGTGGGCAAGTGATGACGCTGGCGAAGGCGATTCAAACCAGCGTTTACGAGCGCTTTGGCATCCGGCTGGAACCAGAGCCGGTGGTGGTTTGAAGCAGACGTAAAAAAGCCACTTTGAAAGTGGCTTTTTTGCTCTGCAGAGATTGCTTACTTGTCGCTACCCAACTGCGCTCCCAGTTGAGGTAAGGCCGTACTGTCACCCATCGTCAACAACCCTGTTTTGACATAAATGCTCAGCTTATCCCGCGTATCCACAATGTCCAAATTACGCATGGTCAGCTGGCCGATGCGATCAGCTGGTGAAAACGGCGCGTCTTCGACCTTCTCCATTGACATGCGCTCTGGCTTGTAAGTCAAGTTGGCGCTTTCGGTGTTGAGAAGGGAATAGTCGTTGCCACGGCGCAGCTCGATGGTAACTTCGCCGGTGATGGCTCGTGCTATCCAGCGCTGTGCAGTTTCACGCAGCATGATGCTTTGCGGGTCAAACCAACGGCCCTGGTACAGCAGGCGGCCCAGTTTCAGGCCGTTCATGCGGTATTGCTCAATCGTGTCTTCGTTGTGAATGCCGGTGACCAAGCGCTCGTAGGCGATGTGCAAGAGCGCCAAGCCTGGAGCTTCGTAAATGCCACGGCTTTTCGCTTCGATGATGCGGTTTTCGATCTGGTCGCTCATCCCCAAACCATGTCGGCCACCAATGCGGTTGGCT
Source organism: Polaromonas sp. (assembly GCA_013298815.1). GTDB lineage: Bacteria > Pseudomonadota > Gammaproteobacteria > Burkholderiales > Burkholderiaceae_C > Aalborgiella. The sequence goes on from JAAFJF010000075.1 coordinate 7,105, forward strand.
TCCATGATCAGGTCAACGGCGTTGGCAAACGTTTTGCCGTTCAAAGCAACGGGTTGGCCTTCTTCAAAACGCACGCTGACGGTTTCGGCTTTGACGACGACGTCATCCTTCCAAAAGGCCACACCCATGATGGGGTTGACGATTTTCATGCCGCTGTTCAAAAACTCTAAGTCCTTCGCTTCGTGCGTCGCACCCAGCATGTTGGAGTCGGTGGAATAGGCTTTCTCCGAACTCATTTTGTAGCCAAATCCAGCTTTCGTCATGAACGCAGACATCTCGGCGCGACCACCTAGTTCGTCAATGAACAGCTGGTCCAACCACGGCTTATAGATTTTCAGCGATGGGTTGGTCAGCAAGCCGTAGCGGTAAAAACGCTCAATGTCGTTGCCCTTGAAGGTGCTGCCGTCGCCCCAGATGTTGACGTCGTCTTCCTTCATCGCAGCGACCAGCATCGTGCCTGTGACGGCA
>JAAFJF010000076.1 GCA_013298815.1 Polaromonas sp.
GCGGCACCTTATACAAAACGGGTAGGTAGGTCAGCGGAAGTGCATCCTTTAGCGTACGAGTTTGATAATTTTGATCTCAACATGATTGCTGGCATGAATGGTGCACAACGTGAGCCAATTCGCGAGGCTTTTTGGAAAGAGGCTGATCCAAACAAGCGAATGGGCCCGGAGGCAGAAACATTCGCTGAATTTGAACAACGCGTCCAAGCATTTTTACCGCATTTGCAAGAATTGCCAGATCAAACCTTGATCTTTGGCCATGGCATGTGGATTGGGATGCTGATCTGGAAACTTTTAGGTTTCAGTGCACGGGACAGTCTCGGCATGAGTTCATTTCGTCGTTTTCAGACAGGTCTGCCTATGCCGAATTGCGCCGTTTACCATCTAACTGAAGCTGCGCCTGGAAATTGGCATGCAAAGGTCGATGAAGCGTTGATACGTAAACTCCGAGATGTTGAAATTGGTCAACATTGACGATGGGATTTCCACGATGATTAGCGCTTTTAATCCACTATCAGATGATGAATTGGACGAGCTTGACAACTTCCTGTTGCATGAGTCGAATTGTGAAGAAGGTATGACCCTAGACATGTTGGATGGCTATCTTCATGCTATAGCAATTGGTCCCGTCAACTTATCGCCACGGCAATGGATGCCAGGAATTTGGGGCGAAGGCACCAACATGATGCCGCCTGTTCAAAGCATTGAGAAGCTCAATCGCATCCTAGAACTGATCATGCGCCTGTTCAACAGCATCATCGCGGGGCTAGAGGATCAACCCAGAGAAATCTACCCCTTGTGGGATATACGCGAGTTTCGTGGCAAAGAATATGACGATGCCGAAGGCTGGGCATACGGATTTTCTGAGGGTGTGAAGTTGTGCAAGCCTGAATGGCTGACTTTGCTGCAAACCCAACAAGGCCGAACGTGGTATAGACCAATTGGCTTGTTGGGCGAAGATGACTTTGGGGCGGATCAAGATGCCTTGACCAAAACACCCACCATGCGAAGCAAACTTGCCCTGAAAATCCCTGTGGCTGTTGTTGCGATCTATGAACACTGGTTGCCACTGCGTCAGGCAGTCTATGAGCGTGAGGTTGCCAAAACCTTGCAATCCAAGGTGGGTCGTAACGAAACGTGCCCCTGCGGTAGTGGCAAAAAATTCAAGAAGTGCTGCGGGGCTGCTGCTGATCTTCATTGACAACGTCAATCGAGTACCCTGCGAGTTCTGCCAACTCCATCATGACCTGCTGAATATTTTGCTTGCGCGTAGTTTTTGGAAGTAGATGAGTTACCGACCGTCCATAAACCGAACTCACAAATCGTGTGCGCGAAGCGCCGTGCCCCAGACTTTCACTTGCAAATGCCAAAGCTTCATTTCTCGGCACACCTGCCGCGCACAATTCCATCAATTTATCGACGCAATAACGATACCGCAAAGAATGTGGTGCAGACACCCCAGTTAAACCAAACTTTGCAGCCAACCGGTGATATTTCGAGCGTGCGCCTTTCAGTCCAGTCCCAGCTTTACCAACAATGAGAAACCCATTGTTTTGCGACGCGAATGCCAATGCTTCGGTGATGGCTTCAAAAGTTTGTTCTGCATATGGTTCAATCACCGCCACTTCGCGCGGCCGCCCACCTTTTGTGCCATCTTTAATGTGTACTGGTGATAACTGGCGTTGAACCATGAGATGCGCTTGTTTTGCATAAGTTTTTAGAGCCGCCGTGCTCATCATTGCCTCCGTGCCGCGAAGACCTAAATACCTTTCGAGCTTCAACGCATGAACAAAGCCAATTTCATTGGCTGCAATCGCCTGCACAATCGCTGATTCAAACAACTCATCCGTGACGGGTAATTTGGTTCCTTTACGGTTCCGGATTTCCACCCCTAAACCAGCTGTATCTGTCAGCCCAAGTTTTTCAAGATCAGCTCCACGTTGCTCACAGAGCGCACGAACCGAAGCAACTTTGTTGTTGATCGTTCCATTTTTTAGTTTGGCGGCTTTCAAGCTGGAGACCCAATCTTTCAATAAATCAAAAGTTGTGAGCTTGATATCAATCAGACTGAGACCGCTGAAATGACAAAAATCGAGAAATTCACGACCATGCCGAGTTCGTGCCGATTTGCTGGTGAATGCACCACCGAGTTGGTTGTTGGCGACGCTGATCGAGTGATAGGCAATAGATTTGATGGACATGACATAACTCCTGAAACAATGGCAAATTGAGAATATGAAAAGGGCGGGGCGAGGAATCTAAAAACAGCACGCCCCGGGCTTGCTGTTTAACGTTTTCAATCCCCCGGGTGTTTTCTGATGAATATGAATGTCAATAACATGAAGCAAAGCGGCGAATAAAGGTGTTTAGGTTGCAATCCCTACAAGGGGAACACCGCTTTGATTTCAAAGTTGATTGACCAAGAATTTTTCTGCTGAAATCCAAAATTTGAGAGTTGTCATTTTTCGGGTGGTTCTGAACCAATTGCTGTTCTTACCCAGCTTAGATCGCATTTAGTTAACCAATTCAAACGGAATTTGATAGTGCGTCACTCTGCGTTTTCACGCATTTTTGTATGTAGCGGTTCGCAAGGCTAGAGGCCTAAGAATTGAAATGATGACGTGTTTTAGGATGCTGGCAACGCAGAAATGTTTGCCATGAAGTTTTCTTGATAAATTTTCTTCATTCCCATATTCGGGAGCTTTTAGAAGAAGCCAGCCAGTTATGTGGCTTGTCTATAGGCGCAAGAACGCGCATAGACAATGCCCACAATGGTCTTAATGATGGTTTTTGATTAACGTAAGCCAATCAAATTTAAATTTTTTCTTCGATGCTACAGAGGTAGTGAGGCTAGTTTATGCTTCGGCAATCAACATCAAATATTTAAAAGTTCAGCTTTTACCATGTCATTTTAAATCGGACGAGATACACAAATTTAAAAGACATGATCAATAAACACTCGCGGTACTTTTTCGCGTGTGACACGCGTGTCACACCTTTACCAAGATCAAGGGTGCATGTAAATGATGAATGCAAGCTATTGCACATAGTGCTATAGAGGCATATAATTGAGTTATGAAGCGAGTATTCAAAACCAAGACTTTTGACCGTTGGGCTAGAAAAATCATGAGTGATGTTTTGCTTTGCCAAGCGGCACGAGAAATAGAGCAAGGGCTTTTTGAAGCTGATCTTGGAGGCGGTGTTTGCAAAAAACGCATCTCTATTGCGGGACAAGGTAAAAGTGGATCAACGCGCACCTTGGTTGCAAAAAAACATAAAGAAGTCATTTACTTTCTAGCTGGCCGTGAAAAGAATGCGCCTGGAGCTGATTTTTCGGACAAAGAAGTTAACGCGGCGAAAGTTATTGCCCACGCGCTTGAAAGTGCCGATTCAGCAAAACTGGATGAATTAGTAGCCCATGACATATTGAAGGAGATTTGCCATGTCAAATAAAAAGACCACCGAAATAACCGAAGACAACCGAATTCTTGATGAGATGCTTGAAATGGCGCAGGCTTTGCAAGGACATGATCTAATCTCTAAGCAAGACATGGCCAAAATGAAGCTCATCTGCGAAGCGCCACCGCAGTATTCATCGGAAAACGTGATGTCGATCAGAGTAGAAAAAGCGAAAGTCAGTCAATCCGTATTTGCTTCGTTTTTGAATGTTAGTGTCTCTGCTGTTCAAAAATGGGAATCACCTAGCTCTGGCAAGCACCCAAGTGGTGCTGCTGCTAAATTGCTACAGCTAATCGAGAAAAGAGGGTTGGAGGCGATTGTTGCTTGACAAGTGATTAGGCTCGTCTATGTCCGATTTTTACAACCTTTGCTGTTGTTTCCTCTAAAGTTGCAAGTAACAGCGTCAAAGCACTACGTTTTTCATCTAAAAAATCATGTCCATCGTAGCTGCGTTTTTGTACACCACCCAAACCGTGCGACTGTAATTCCCCTCGTATCTCTAGCCCGACCTTACGTTTTGATAGAAGTGTTTCAACCCCACTACGAACACGTTTTAGGTTGAATTTCGATATGTTGTCCCCAACAATTTTGCTTGCCCACGTGGTGATCGTGGTATTCGAGATTGCAGTTTTTCCGTAATTCGTTGTCAGTACGTAGGGATCGAGGTTGGTTGGATTGGCTGGAGATAGCGATAAAAAATAATCTAGTTCTTTTTGGCTCTCTGGCAGTATTGGGATCTCATGTTTGCGCGGTGCTTGACGCTTACCTTTGCCATCCCATAGAACGATGCTGTCGGTGCTGATGTCTTTACGTGTTAATCGAACCAGTTGGGCGGGCCGCTGTCCACCAGTTAGTAAATGAAGACGAAGTGCGGCACCTTTGGCACCATCAAGTTTCTTTAGAATTTGCCAATAAGTTTGCATTTCATCAATTGATAAAGGGTTCTTATCGGTTCGATTTGCTGCTGAATTTGGTACCGTTGCACTGACTGGATTAGTTGTTATGCCAAAGCGGGTGAAAAGTCTATTTACGGAGGCATCGGTCTTAGCACGCAAAGCCAAACTAAACGCCGCCCGTAAATAAGAGCGCAGTTTATTGGCTGTACGCTCTTTTTTTAGCTCATTCAAACGACGCATCATGTCCACCACATCATCTAAAAGTAATTCACGGGCAGGTTTTAGAGATATGGCGGGGTAGGGCGCTGCTACATGGTTTGCAAAAATGTTTGCAGCATCTTTGGCCGCCCCTTTCCCTTTTGACGCGAGATGTTCGCAGTACATCGCCATGAGCTTGGAAAGGGTCCAGGCATTGCGTTCTTCTAAGGCTTCGATTCTGTTTTTTGAATCTATTTCCTTTTGAGCTATTTCCGCAAGTCGTTTTGTTTGTGTTTCAAGTTGCACAGCCGCATATCCCCCAGCACCAATGCGTAGGCTCTCAAGGTGTTGATCCGCTAGCTCATTTGCACGTAATGTTGCGGCTAAAACGTTATAGCGACCGTTTGTGGGGCTAGCCTTCATTGGTGGAATCAAGCCGTCATAAAGTCCAATTTCTACGCGTCCGTCTTTGCCGGCATGACGCCATCTCCAGTAAAGGGTGATGGCGCCATTAGCTCCTTTACGCGCTTGTAATGTACCTGTATTGGCAGATGTCACTTGCGCATACTTACCAATTTGCAAGGTTTTGAAATCAATAGCCATATCAATCCAATCTAAGTGGATAAAAAATTCGTCTCCCGTTTTTTACCCGTTTTTACTTAAGTGAGATTGTACGTTAACGGATTACTTTAGACGAATCTTGTTGATTTATATGGAAATTATTTTTTTTGATTGTCCAGTGTTACCCAGTAAAGTCTAGATTTGACGGACTTTTAATCCGTTTGTCGTGGGTTCGACCCCCGCAGGTCCCACCAAATTTAAACCCCGTAAGACTTGTGCTTACGGGGTTTTCTGCTATCTAAAATGTAGTGTTGAAAATTCCAAGATGATTGAGTTGGGAATTCTTGCCAGAATATTGCCAGAATTTCGAAGAATGAAGCTAAACCGCTGTTCTTCGGAAATTTAGATTTAACTAGCTTTAAATAGATCCACCACATCCCCCGCAAGCAGCACTTCCACCATCTCCACAAGCTGCACCAGTACCTGATGCACCATCCGTTTGACGTTTTGTTTCTTGAGCTTCAGCTGCTTTGAGGTCAAAGTCCGCTAAAAACCGAGTTATATCTGTTGAGTAGCGAAAACCATCACCAATATCTAGTTCCTCATCAATTCTGAACATAAGTGGAACATCTGTCGAAGTTGAACTTTGCCCCTCGTCCTTGAGTTCCAACTGAGCAGACCAGTGATAAATCCTTGCGGCAGATAGCTGATATTGAAACTCCAAGTCCCTTTGAGCTTTAGCTTCTTCCGATCGATTTCCCTTTTCCTCAGGCTTTGACAATTCACTCGATATGCCTTGAATCGAAAAACTCATATCAACAATCGCTTCATGGTGTAAAAAACCACCAAAAGCATCATCGCAAAATCGCTGATATTGCCTTGTATCGCAAATGAAGCTATGCCAACACACATCCACAAGCCTAGAAGGCATGGCAACCCGTTTGGGTTGTTTGATCAAACACACCCTAAAGTACAGGCGCAGCTGCTCAAAAGCCATCTGCACGCTCTCAATAGATAACTGCGGATACATCCGCATCACTTCTTGGTAATAGCGATCAGGAAACACATGGCTTTGCAGCGCTTTCAGCCGTTTTTGATGTTGACGATTCATTAAAGCGCTTGCAACGACCAAGACTAGCAAAATACCGATTAATACAAGAAAAAATGCCGTCATTGGGACAAGCCATGGGTAGTGTGGTTTCAATTCGATGTAAGTCATACTGCACCTCCAGTATTGGTTTGCATGTAACTCTCTATACCTACTACCGTTTCAACAACCATGACCGTTTTTGGCCAATCGCCGGACAGAGGATTGCGCAGCGAATCTTTAAGTGAATTGAAGACAGCTTCTTGGCCTTCAGTTGGTGAATCCAGCTCTAAGGTGTTGGAAAGGGCAAATTTACAGATTTGCCCCAAACAGTCCGCTGCAGCACCTCTCAAATGCAAGTTTTGTACATTCAAAGCTTGGTCAACTGCAGCAAAATAAGCTTTTTGCCATTCGGCTTGCAAGCTCTGGATGTGTGCAACACAAGCTTCAAAGATGGCCGCCGGACGCATGGTTCCATTTTGAATAAGCAAGCTGGAGTCAAGCCCTAGCTCAAGTAATAAGGTCTTAATTTTTGCATGGGCATCTTCAGACAACTCGCCCAATTGCTCAAC
>JAAFJF010000077.1 GCA_013298815.1 Polaromonas sp.
GCAAACCCAGCGCGTCTCACACACCTTCCTCTTCCCCACGGCGCTCAAAGCCATGATGAAGGCGTTCCCAGAGCCGAAAAACCACTACAAATTTCGCTTACAAGCCATCATGAGCGCGGGCGAGGCCGTGGGCGACGCGGTTTACGACTACTGCCGCGATAAATTGGGTGTGGTGGTAAATGAGATGTTTGGGCAGACGGAAATTAACTATATTGTGGGAAATTGTGCTGTCAAATACCCCTCAAAACCCAACAGCATGGGCAAACCGTATCCTGGCCACAACGTCGCGGTGATTGACGACGACGGCAACATCTGCCCCGATGGCGTGCCGGGCGACGTGGCGGTCAACCGCTTTAATATCCACGGCCAGCCAGACCCGATTTTCTTCCTCGGCTACTGGAAAAACGAAGCCGCTACCCAAGCGAAATTTACTGGAGACTGGTGCAGAACGGGCGATTTGGCCACGCGAGATGCCGACGGCTACCTCTGGTATTCAGGCCGTGCCGACGACGTCTTCAAAGCCGCCGGCTACCGCATCGGCCCCAGTGAAATCGAAAACTGCCTCGTCAAACACCCCGCCGTAGCCAACGCCGCCGTCGTGCCCAAACCCGACGCTGAGCGCGGCGCGGTGGTGAAGGCGTATGTGGTTTTGGCTGCAGGTTACGCAGAGAAATATGGCATCAAACTCACTGCAATAAACGCTATAAATTCAATAGCTGCTCAGGCAGTAAATACGCTGGCTAAAGGCAAAAAACACCCTAAAAACAGCACTTTTTCAGCAAAAACGCTGATTTTAGAGCTGCAAACCCACGTCAAAGCCCTGTTAGCGCCTTACGAATACCCCAAAGAGATTGAATTTATCGACGCGCTGCCGATGACGACGACCGGCAAGGTGCAGCGGCGGGTGCTGCGGCTGCTGGAGGAGGAGAGGGCCAAAGTACAGTTGTAAACGATGGCTCTCATCTTGGTCTAGGTTTTGATTTAGGACTGATTTAGCACTTATCCAGCACTTATCCAGCACTTTTTTAGGACTCAATACTCCCAAAAAATGCGTTGTAATTCTTTGCTGCTGTTGGTTTTTGTCAGTGCTACGGCGGCTAGGATGCGAGCTTTTTGAGGGCGCAGGTCGTGTGCGACAACCCAGTCGTATTTGTCGTCTGGTTGCTCGGCATTGCGTAAAACAAAGCCATCAGGCACACGCGAAGAGCGAATAACTTGAACGCCCTGAGCGCGAATGTCTTTGAGCACAGGCACAATGCGGTCCGCCACTGAGCCATTGCCTGGGCCGCCATGCACAATGGCTTGAATACCCGTTTTGCTTACGGCGTCAAACGCGACGCGAGGGACGTTGGCATAGCTATAAACGATCTCTACAGAGGCCAGTGCGCTCATCTCGTCAATGTTGAACTCGGACTGCTGGGTGTGGCGCTTGATCGGCGCTCTAAACCAGTAGTTCACGCCTTCGACCGTCATGCCCAGCGCACCCCATTGGCTTTTGAATGCCTCGGTTTTGATGTTGACATTTTTGCTCACATCGCGGCCGCTTTGAATCTCATCGTTCATCGCTACCAAGACACCTTTACCAGCCGCATCTTTGCTGGCGGCCACAGTCACCGCATTGAGCAAGTTAAGCGCGCCATCGGCTGACAGCGCGGTGCTTGGTCGCATAGAAGCCACCAATACCACGGGCTTGTTGGTGCGAATGACCAGGTTGAGAAAGTATGCTGTTTCCTCCAGCGTGTCCGTACCGTGGGTAATCACAATGCCGTCGACGTCCGCTTGCTTGACCAAGGCTGAAACGCGCTTTCCCAGCGTCATCAAATGCTCATTGGTCATGTTTTCAGAAGCGATTTGAAAAACCTGCTCACCCTTAACATTCGCCACATTGCCCAATTCAGGTAGGCCTGCAATTAATTTTTCTACAGGAACTTTTGCCGCTGTATAGGTGGCGCTGTTTGACGCAGAAGCACCAGCGCCCGCAATCGTGCCGCCAGTGGCTAAGATGATGACATTAGGCTTAGCGCTTTGAGCACTAGCCCATGTGCAAACTGCTGCAAGTAAGCAGCTGACGATAAGTGGATGAAGTTTTCTTAAAGAAATCACGTTTGTATCTCCTGAGTTGTTAAAAGGGGTAAGTGGAGGCGACAGCCAGTCTCGTTGCGCAACAAGGTTGTTTGGATCATAAAAAGCAAAACGCACTGCGCGTCATGAAACTTTAAGATAGACCTGTGAGTAAAATTCACAGCTGGTCACAGGGAACACGGTCTACCATTCAAAACCCAATAGACAACCGACAGTAGACAATAGCCAATGAATTTACGACAACTTGAAGTCTTCCAAGCCGTCATGCAAACTGCCAATATGAGCGCGGCAGGCAAGCTCTTGGCATTGACGCCTTCAGCGGTCAGTAAAACCATTTCGCATGCCGAGTTGCAGCTGGGTTACAACTTGTTTGTCAGAGGGCCGCGCGGCCTTGTGCCTACACCCGAGGCCAGGGTTTTGTTTGCAGAGGCTGCGCAAATTTACGGCATGCTAGACGGTTTTAAAAAAACAGCCAAAAATCTTAAACTGGCGGACAAAGGCTTGCTGCGCATTGCGGCTATTCCCGCCATTTGCCACGAATTCTTACCCTCGGTGTTGTCGCAATATGTCAAGTTGTACCCGCATATAGATATCGAGGTGCGTACCGTACATAAAAGCGAAATGACGCAGGTATTGCTCAACCGTGGTGTAGATTTTGCACTGGCGCATTTCCCGTTAAGCCATCCTTTGCTGACGAGTCAGGTGTTGGCGAGCCACGCTTCCTACATTGCTGTGAGCCGTGATATTTGGATGCGCGCTATCAAAGCCAGACCATCTAACCCATTGGGTTTCTTTTCTAAAGTCCCCTTGATTAAATTATTGAGCGACGACCCTTTGAGCCATATGATTGAAAATTTGAGCATCCAGCGGGAGGGCGATTTGGTATCAAACATCAAAGTGCAAACTTCAAGAATGGCGTTAGAGCTGGTAAATCTCGGGATGGGCTGGACGGTGGTTGACTTCTTAACCGCAAGTAATTTGAACCGCGACAGCATTGTCACCATGGAGCTACATGAGCAAGAATTTATCCCCATTTGCGCATATTCCGCGTCTGATGCACCACCCAGCCAACATGCGTTAAACATGCTGGACATGTTGGCTCATACTTTACGCAACCCGAGGAACCCGCCTGCAGTACCGTATTGACATTAAATATGTCACGCTTAAACCACGTCTGAGTTGCGCTAGCGATGAATAAAGTAAGCTTATCCTCATGATTGCAAATTACACACTACCCATTTCAATATCTTTCAAACGCAGCATTCAAGCCCTTTGGTACGCCAAGTGGTTTGTTTTCCCAGTTCTGCCAGTCTTGATGGCTATTTTTGTATTTGACAAAACGTCACACCGCCTTGTGTTTGGGCTACTTTGTTGGGTTTTGCTGTTTGCACTTCACGCGTGGGAAGTCAGCAAAAGACGCCAGTTTGTGCGGGAGTCGGTGTTGCCACGGTTTATTACAGGCAAACTGCGCGAAAAATACCCGCATTTGACGCTGAGCGACACCGATTTGGTGATGCGCGGGCTGCGGCAATTTTTTATCACTTATTTGCGCAGTGGCAAGCAGTTTGTCGCCATGCCGTCGCAGGTGGTTGATGCGGCTTGGCACGAGTTTATTTTGCATACGCGTGGGTACGAGTCGTGGTGCGATGTCGCTTTTGGCAAGCTGCTGCACCATTCACCGGCTGAAGTGCTGGGCAAAAGCGGGGCGCGCAACGATGGTTTGCGTCGCGCTTGGTACTGGGCGTGCAAGGAAGAAAGTATCAACCCGCGAGCGCCCACTCGGCTGCCTTTGTTGTTTGCACTCGATAAAAAGCTCAATATTCCCGGTGGATTCACCTACGTGCCAGATTGCAAAGACATCAACGGTAAAAGCGGCTCAGACAGTTATTGCGGCAGCGATTTTGGTGACAGCGGTGGTGGTTCGGGCGACTCGGGTGGCTTTGGCGGCAGTGAATCTTCGGGTTCGAGTGGGGGCAGTGATGGCGGTAGCGACGCAAGCGGTTGTGGCGGTGGTTGCGGCGGAGGTGACTGACAAGCTCCTACAAAGTTGTTAAGCTAAACTAGACTTATAGCTACCAACCGATACTTTTTCGTATTTTTTCTCGACTTATTTCACTATGACAAACACATTACAAAACAAGCTGACCAATTTAGTCCAACTCGGCTCTAGCGATCTTAAAGTCACCCCCATCTGTCTAGGCACCATGATTTTTGGCGAGCAGGTGGATGAGGCGACCTCGTTCAACATCATGGATAGAGCGCTAGAGCACGGCATCAACTTCTTCGACACAGCTGAAATGTACGCCGTGCCGCCGCGTCCAGGCACGTACAACTTGACGGAAACGATCATCGGTAACTGGTTTGCCAAGCGGCCGGATGCGCGTAAAAAGCTGGTGCTCGCAACCAAAGTAGCCGGCCCAGCGCGTGGCATGGATTGGGTACGCAATGGCGACCCTGATTTGACCGAGAAGATGATGATTGACGCTTGCGATGCTAGTTTGAAGCGCCTGAAGACGGACGTGATTGACCTGTACCAAATCCACTGGCCATCACGCGTGGTGCCTGCTTTTGGCGCTGTGTACTTCACGCCCAACAAAGACGTGCACACCACGCCGATTTTGGGGCAGTTGCAGGCGATGGACAAATTGGTCAAAGCGGGCAAAATCCGCGCGTTTGGTTTGTCCAATGAAACGCCTTATGGCGTGCATGAATTTGTGAATTTGGCTGCGCAGCACGGCTTGGCCAAAGTTGCCACGGTGCAAAACCCGTATTGCTTGCTGAACCGCACGCTAGAGAACGGCTTGGATGAAACCATGCACCGTCTGGGTGTTTCGCAAATTCCTTATTCGCCGCTGGCGTTCGGTTTGCTCACCGGTAAGTTCGACAAGAGCGGTTTATCTGGCGAAGGTGCGCCGTCCGATGCCCGTTTGACCATGTTTGAATCCACCCGCAAACAGCGCTGGGGTCGGCCAGATGCACTCATCGCTGCGCGTCGTTATAACGCTTTGGCGATAGCCAACGGCATGACGCCCACCCAAATGGCTTTGGCGTTTTGCTACACCAAATGGCAAATCGCCAGCACCATCATTGGTGTGCGCACGGTGGCGCAGCTGGACGAGTGCGTGGCTGCTTACGGCACGGTGTTGTCTAAGGAAGTGTTGGCTGAGATTGACAAAATCCGTTGGGAAATTCGCGATCCAGCACAGTAAAACGACATACAGCCGTTCGCCCTGAGCCTGTCGAAGGGTTGTGGAAGAAGACTTCGACAAAGCCTGTCCTGAGCCCGTCGAAGGGCTCAGTCCGAACGGCATTCATTTAGCTTGTAAAAAAATCAAAAAAATAGGAGACATATTTTGGACAATATCAGTAGTCTTTACCCCATCCTAGCCGCCATTGCCGCCTATTTGGTAGGCTCGCTGTCCTTCGCCGTCATCGTCAGCAAGCTGATGGGGCTGAGCGACCCGCGCACTTTTGGCAGCAAAAACCCAGGCGCGACCAACGTGCTGCGTTCGGGCAGCAAACCTGCCGCTATCCTGACCTTGCTTTTAGACGCGCTCAAAGGTTACATCCCTGTTGCACTGGTGCAATGGTTTGGTAAAGATTACGGACTGAGCGACGGCACCATAGCCATGGTTGGCATCGCGGCGTTTTTGGGACATTTGTACCCTGTATTCTTTAAATTTAAGGGCGGAAAAGGCGTGGCTACGGCGCTGGGCGTGGTTTTTGGCGTGCACTGGGCACTGGGGCTGCTGTGTGTGGCCAGTTTTGCCATCATCGTGTATTTTTTCCGCTTTGTTTCATTGGCATCACTGGTTGCCGCCGCTTTTGCACCCGTCGCCTATCTGTTTGGCGACCGCGTACTGTGGGGTACAGACAAGTACATCACCCTCATGCTTTTCGTCATGACGGTGCTATTAGGCTATCGCCACAGCGCCAACATCAACCGCTTGATTCAGGGCGTGGAACCCAAATTAGGCGAAAAAAAGCCCACAGCAACTGCCAACGGTAAGATCAAAGCCAAAAAACACTGAAAACATGCTTTTATAGGGCTAAATATGACTTTAGCCAGCGTATTTTCTACCTGAGCAGCTATAAAAATAATAGCATCTATTTCTAGATTAAGATTTATGACTGAGATACAAATCGCTGATTTCAGCAATCCTGCACATGCCAACGCCATCGTCTACTTACTCAACGAGTACGCCAAAGACGACATGGGCGGCGGTGAGCCTTTGTCAGCCTACACCCAAGCCAATTTGATCGTTGAAATGGCTAAACGCCCCACATTCCACGCGGTACTAGCGTTTGTGGACAATAAGCCGGCGGGGTTGATCAACTGTATTGAAGGTTTCTCCACCTTTGCCTGCAAACCGCTGTTAAACATCCATGACGTTGTCGTTTTGGCGGAATTTCGCGGCAGAGGTATCAGCAGTCTGCTTCTCAAAAAAGCTGAAGAAATCGCCA
>JAAFJF010000078.1 GCA_013298815.1 Polaromonas sp.
GGCGTTGTTTACGACAACAAACGGATAGCTTAGGGCTATCAATCAACAAGACCATCGCCTTAAATTTACCTGGCTAGGTTTCGGTCAAATAGACCTCATCAGTTGTTGTGTTCAATTTAATAATGGCAGATACAACGCGAACGTTTTAGCTGCCATTTTTAAGGTTTCGGCTCTTAGGGCTGGCCGCACTCCCGTATGTTTTTGCTTGTCAGTTTGACGCGCTTGTTCTACTGGCTGCAAAACCAGCACAACAAGCATGTCGAACATGAATAGGAACGAGGGAACCCAAGGACTTGACCCCTTGGGTTAGGGTGGAGCTGAGAAAGAATGGTTTACTGTGCCCGAATTTTGGGAATTGAAGGTAGGGAGCTACCAAACAATATCAACTCATGTAACTACAACCCTTACGGGCTTGCATAACACTTGCGTGCTGTAGTTATGCAATTGGCGCTGCCAGAGGCAGCCATTGCTGGTTTGTACTAGACACCAGCAAACTAGCAAGAAACTCTCATTTACAAAGCCTTTTGCGTCTTTATAAATGCGTACTTCAAGCTAAGCCATTTTTTACAAAATTAACTGCCGACTCCCAAAACCTTTCGGTCTTGGGAGTGGAAGAATTACGCAGCAGATGCTGACTCTGGCTCTTGAGCAGCTTCCTTTTCAGGACGCTCGTAAACCATTTCAGGGCGTGAATTGGCTACAGACTTGTCTGTAACCCATACATGCGTGATCATTAACAAGCGGCCCTTGAGAACCGTTGCAACTTGACCAGCATTTACGCCTTGAGTTTTGGTATAGGTTTCTGGGTAGTAATCGCCAACTCGCACTCGAACCATCACTTTATGATTTTTCGAATTTGAAAGTTCAGCAAACTTTTCCAAAACGCTTTCAGCTTCCTGGTTAGCAGGGTTAACTTGGAACGGCACGTAGCGTATTCCATTGTCAACACCTTTTTCACCGTGCATCATATTGATGTCGGCAGACCAAAAAGTTGAATTGCGACCTTTACCAACAGTCACCTCACGAGCGCGGCTTAAATAACCGATGCCCTCAGTGATGAGGTTGATGTAGTTAGATTGTGATTGGTTAGACATGATAATTTTCCTTTTAAATAAAAAAAGGGAACGCCATGTCCCCGCAGGGAATAGGAATTCCCAACGGGTTAAAACAAGTTTTCAAGATCACCACTAGCCACCTTGCGGTAGCGTCGCATCAGACGGGTACATCGCTGTACACATCTGCGTGGTCATGCTCTTTGTGCTACTCAGGGAGCAGCGGGGCGTTGTTTACGACAACAATCGGATAGCTTAGGGCTATCAATCAACAAGACCATCGCCTCAAATTTACCTGGCTAGGTTTCGGTCAAATAGACCTCATCAGTTGCTGTTCCGATAAGTTTACCAAATAATTCATGTGTGTCAAATTTTTATTGTTTCGGTCAGTAATCATTTAATTCATTTAATTAGCCACACAAAACCCCAAGCCTGAAAAGCTTGGGGTTTTGGGGTGTTTGATATAGCAAAAATTACTTCTTCTCAGAAGATTTTGCAAAAAACTTCTCAAGTTTAAATGCCATTTGTTGCCAAATTGACATATTTAATTTCGAGATTAAAGTGACATCTCCTTGCAAGATTTTTGCAAGCATTGCGTCCGAGAAAGTCGGTAGTGCAGATGCTTTGCGATCGAGCAATTCCTTGTAAGCCAACCAAATAAAACGGTTATCGAAATAAGCCGCAATTTCTTGGGGGTTGAGTTTTTCAACCCCTTTCTTTTCAGCACAAAAAGCGTCGAAACTTCTTGCTTCGCTTTGGACAAATCCATTGCCGCTATCTTGCGATCTTGGTTGTGAAACAACTTGAAGTTGAGGGCGATTTGCCTCTGTTTTGGTAGACAGATTACTTAAAGATTGTGCAAATGTTTTCATGATTTTTTCCTTTTAAATAAAAAAAGGGAACGCCATGTCCCCGTAGGGAATAGGAATTCCCAACGGGTTAAAACAAGTTTTCAAGATCACCACTAGCCACCTTGCGGTAGCGTCGCATCAGACGGGTACATCGCTGTACACATCTGCGTGGTCATGCTCATTGTGCTACTCAGGGAGCAGCGGGGCGTTGTTTACGACAACAATCGGATAGCTTAGGGCTATCAATCAACAAGACCATCGACATCTACTGCTTTGTTTGTCTAGGTTTCGGCTATTTAAGCCTCGTCAGTTGTTGTTGGGTGCCAGTTTATCAAAAAATCGATACAGGCATAATTTGCACTAAGTTTTAAATAATTTCATAGCAAATACATCAATAAATACGCTGGCTACAGCCAAGTTTTCAAACTGCAACAAAGCTGCAATCACATTGCTGACACAACACCCTCAAATCAGGTTTTCCCCATATATTGGAGCCGCATTGACAGCTGTATTTTACGCGGTTGGACTTGTTGGCCATGGGTATGTTTTGGTGATTGCCATCACTCGAAATTGCTGAATCAGCCAGTGTATTGGCCACCCAGTCAGACAAATGAGATTTGCCACCACCAGCGTCTTCGGGCATTTGCAAGGCGGCCGACCTCGCGCCGGCTTGTACAACCGGCATAGGTGGGAAGCGGTCATACCAGCTCAGGTGGAACTGGTTCGTTACAAGGCGCTTGCAAGCCTCAATGAACAGGCCGCCCTCTATCACATAGTCAGCCATGCAATCGCCTGTTTTGGCGCCACCTGGCTGACCAGTGGAGGAGGGCATCAAGCCCATACCTTCCATTTTGCTAGCCCACTGCGCATTATGGTATCGCCCCCTGCCAGGCGTACCAAAGTGAGCCTGCCATAAATGGCACATCTCATGTGCCAATGTTTGTAGAGTTTCTAAAATAGGTGTCACACCAAAATATGCAGGATTGAGTGCAATTTCGTCGGTCGTGCTGCCGGCTATGCTGGCGAATCGTTTCGAAGAAAAGTAGCCATAGGTGTGCTTCTCTCGCTGCAGTGTGATCAAACAGGCTGGTAGTTTTGCGTCAAACAACACAGCATTGAGATGATCGTAAGCTTGTTGCAGCTCCATGTAGACAGCTTGAGTAGGGGTATTCATTATATTTAATAATTAAATTGTATTGTGCAATACAATTTATAGGGTGAAAATAACCCCGCCTGAGCGGGGTGGTTGGTTGCCGATCATGCTGGCAGCCAATCGTCGGTAAGTACATCCGACATTAACCAAGGACAGTCCTCTGCGAATGCATCAAAACCTGTTTCATTGATTGCAATCGAAACGGCGTCAGAATAAATAGCATCAACCCAATCTGCGTTAGTTAGCGCGGTTTTCAGGCTAGGAACAGACTTGATGTGCAACTGAATTGCGCGACGCTGTTCTTTTATGGTTCTCTGCCAACTTTTGCTTTGTTTAGCAGGTTGGAATTGCCATTTCAGCAAATGAGCAAGCAAAACAGACATGCGGCTCGCTAATTCACGTTTTTCACTTTTGCCCACGTCTTCAATCTCATCTGCTAAGTGTTCAAGATCAAGTTTATTAAAAGAGCCAGTACGAATGTAAAGAGCTTGCTCATTGGCCCACGCGACGACATCAGTATCATAGCTGGTAGTCATGTAATTTCCTCAGTAATTACGTTACGGAAAAATCATTTTACCCGTTTATACACAGGCTTGTGGACAAAACATTCAAGTTGATTGTATTGCACAATACAATCATTTGTAGTAAATGTCCCCGCTTGAGCGGGGAGATTGCTTAGTAGCCTGGGCAGAGAAGAATGGTGTAGAGATTCGCATCAACCCAAGCTTGTGTTTTACCACCAGCAATCCAAGCGGCAGCTTGAGCTGGATCGGCAGGACCTTTGCAGAGTACGCCAGCATCCATTGCCTGTCCTGAAGTCACACCGGGCATCAACCGCCACTGTCCTGTCTCATCGAAGTAATAGATTGCCGGCATTTTAGACACGCGCGCTGGTGCAGGCGTTGGCGTTGGACTAGGTGAGGGGGTTGGCGTAGGTGCAGGTGTCGCTGTTGCTGAAGGTGTTGGCGTGGGTTCCACCTCATTGTTTGAGCCACTGCCACATGCGGTGAGCGTAAAAGCCATGGTTGCAGCACAAGCTACAGTGGCGAATAATGACGTTTTAGTATTTTTCATTGCAGTTCTTTCTATTTTTCGGAAGAATCAAGTCGATTCCGGTTTGTTTAAGTACAAGTTCTCAACCATTTGAAAACTTGCTCTCGCCTGCACGGCAAACCATATGAAAAAGAGGGGTGGTCTCTGGATAAATTTGAGACCTCTAAACCACGTACCAGCAAGGCTGACAAGAGCTGGTAAGTGAACAAGTAATATTAGATTAGGGTTCAGCACGTACGGAAATCGGTGTCCATTTAAGTGAATCACTTTTTTCAGGCGCATTTAAATTATGCACCTTTTCTGACAGTTGTGAAGACTGTGATGCTAATTTTGATGAAATATTTTTATCACTGTTGTTTTGTGCGAATGCAAAACCCGTGATGTCAATCTCTACACGACGATTGTCCTGTAGACAAGCAATCAAGGACTCTGACTGGCTGCCACGACATATTTTTAGAGGCTTGCTAGCGCCCATACCCACGGTGCTGAAAGCCGTGGCAGCAATACCATGAGCTACCAAAGCGTCACGAATTGTATTAGCACGCGCCAAAGATAACTGATTATTTAGCGCATCGCTACCGAGCCGATCGGTATGTCCTGTAATTTGAATACGTTCAATGTTGCTAATATCGGCTTTCATGGACTTGGCCAGACGAGCAAGTTGAGCTTGTCCGCCAGGCAATATATCGGTGATGCTGGATTTGCCAAACCCGAACAAGGCATCACCTTGTAGTGTCAGGCGATTCACGGCGATTGGCTTTTCGACAACCCGATCAACAATTTTCTCAACGACTTTTTCAACAATCTGAGGCTCCGAGGCTACTTTGATAGTCTTGGTATCCACGGCGTACGCAGCGCATTCAGGACGATTCCAAAAGCTATTGGTCAGCGTTGAATTTGCACCGTAACGAATTTGGTACTGACACACTTCAATTTGACTGCCCACATTGAACTTGAAGATGTAGTCCCATTGGCGCACGCCAAAAAAGCCCTCAGAAAAGTGCGGTTTTCCAAAAGCGGTGTAAACCTCTTGCTTGGTAAGACCAGGTTGCATTTTTGCAATGCTTTCTAAATTCGGAAAAATACCTTCGTCGCGCCATGCTTTTGAGGGTTCTTTGAATTCGATAGAGGCTACATCGGTTTTATCCGTGTCAGACACAACATGCGGCACGCTTGCTGCGTTAGCTGTTCCAAAATACATAGCAATAGTTGCAATAAATACGCTGGCTAGTGCCGTTTTTTTGTTTGTGATAGTTAACATAGTTGTTCCAATTTTTGATTGAATGAGTTATGAATGAATGAACGAATTAGTAATGAATGCCAACTGAGAAATTCACGCCAACGTTTTTGTTTGATCCAGCGGAAATCGCTGCTTTGAGCGTCATACGCTCATTGTCCGAGACGGTAGATGCACCGACTGAGACAGCTACTTGGTTGTTATAAACACCTAAAGCTGCTGCAACCATTGTTTTACTGGCATCCAGTGCTTGCGGCATCGCAGCGGTTGCCAAAGCAGCCGCAATACCTGAACTGGTGGTTTTGTCCATAGCTCCGAGTTGTCCAAAGTTGGCCAAATCGCTAGGGGCACGACCTGCTGCAACGTTTTTGAGTGAAACGGGACCTTTTGAACCATCGTCACCTCCTAAAGTGACATTGTTGTAGTTGACTGTGCCATCACCATTGATGTTGTACTTCAACACCGTGCGATCAAGCACAGTAACTCGATTGTCAAGCAACGTAGCTTGACCACCCAAGCGTTCAATGGCTTGGTTGCTTGCAAACAACTGACTGCCATTCACCGCATCGGTAGAAGTGCTGGTAAGCTGGCCAGCGGCGACATTGGTAATCTGACGCTCATTGCCAACAGAGCCCACACTGACCACGCCTTGGTTGCCAGCATTTTGCCCTGCAA
>JAAFJF010000079.1 GCA_013298815.1 Polaromonas sp.
ATAGCGTATGCCTATGCCGTTGGTATCGGTGTAGGTGGTGCTGGTGTCTCCAGCGATCTTGGTTAAACGATTGTCTACGTCGGTCACGCGAGCGTCTACGACGGTTACTCGGGCGTCGATGGCGGTTGCGCGATTATCAATCGTTGTTACACGGGCATCGATAGCTGTAACTTTGTTGTCGATAGTCGTTACACGAGCATCAATAGCGGTAGCTCTGTTATCAATGTCTGTCACACGCGCATCAATAGCCGTGACGCGGTTGTCGATAGTAGTTACACGGTTGTCAATCGTTGTTGCACGGTTATCCACCGTAGTCACACGCGCGTCCGTGACCGCCAAGGCGGTATTGGTGGCGTTCAGTTGACTGCCGTTGACCGCATCGGTTGAAGTCGCTGAAATCCGCCCTGCAGCCACATTGGTGATGGTGCGCTCAGAACCCGCAGCGCCCACGCTGACGGTAGAAGTCGGTGCCGTACCTGCGAAGGTGTACCCAGTTCCATTGAGCGTCACCCCTGCAGTGCCCACAGCAGCTACGCTGCTGCTGCCACTGCCCAGGGCTACATCGTTTGCGTTGTTGGCGGTTGCTCCGCTTCCGATGGCATACGACCCTGCTCCAGCGGCTGTGCTGCCACCCCCTAAAACGCCACTGTTTGCACCAGCTGCGTTTGAGCCATTACCCACCACAATCGCAGAAGCACCTGAAACAGTATTCCCAGAACCTAAATTCGTTGTATTTGCACCAGTAATATTGTTGTTGTTTCCCAAGGAAACTGCATCGTTCGCTGAAGCAGCAACTGTATTGCCAGATCCCGTGATACTCGCCATACCGCCGGCTTGGACGTTATTATTATTACCAGTGACAAAATTGAAACCAGTAGCAGTACCGCCAACCGTATTGCCATTACCAATAATCGCTGCACCGCCAGCAGATACGTCTCTGTTGCCTGAGCCAAAAATGGCGCTAGGCTGTCCAGAATTTGTGTTGTTATCACCAAAGACGATGGTTCCGCTTGGACCGCTGACGGAGTTTCCTGTGCCCATGCCTGTGACCTGAGCAAGTGATGGCATAGCCTGACCACCTAAGACCACCAGTACTGCGAGCGCTATATTTGAATGTGAGAGTTTGAATTTCATGTGTTCCTCATTAAAAATTAATAATAAAAATGACTACCGACTACTTGGTGATTACTTGATTGACGCCTTAGTCGGATCGTTGCTCGTAATCACTAAAACACGCTTGTCGTTCAAGAGTTGCATCCTGAACTGTGATAGATCCTGGTTCGCAAAAGCGCCCATGATCCCTTGCAATCCAACTACAAAGGTGCCGGCTGGTTTGAGTGCTTGAGCGGCTTGTGTTAGACCAAAGTCGGTGAAAGCGGCAGCATGGACAGGGAAGGTCGCTGAATCCACGGCTGTGCCATTGAGCTGGGTTTGGTAACCCGCTTGCTTAGCCCAGCGTGTTAACACACCGATCAAGCTTTTGTCTGAAGCATTCAAAGCAAAAGCACCAACTGCAGGCAATGTAGGTGTTTGCGCAGAGGCTGGAACAGCAGGCGCAGCAGGCTGTGATGACGCTGTTACAGCTGTCGAAACCTGCGCTTGAGCTGCTGCGGGTTGATTAACAGTAGCAGGAGCTGCAACTGGCTTAGCAGGTGCAGCACGCGAACTAACCATAATTGTCTTTATGTTGGTTTGTGGATTGACCACAAACAGAACACCTGACATATCAACACGTCCAAACGGCTTGGCCAACGATGCGACAGCAGCTTCGAGCGTGTCGCTAATTGGCAATTTGTAATGCTCAGGAAGCAAAGGCAAATCTACATATTCAGCGGCATGGCTTGGAAATTTCGCAGTAGCCGGTACATCGTTCAGAATGAGGCGGTAACCCGCAACATTCGCCCAACGGCTTAGCACTTGTAAAGCCGTTTTTTCGTAAGAACCGATCGCGTAAAGCTTCAATCCTGCGCTGTCTGCTGGCTTTTCCGCTGGCTTGACGGGCTTAGACTCAATCTTGACTTCATCTTTAGATAAACTGCCTCCGACGCTCACAGGCGCTGTGACTTGCACTGAAGCCGGCGTTGGGACAGCGACAGTTGTAGGGGTAGGGGTAGGGGCGAGCACAGCCGCCACAGGCTTAGCTATAGGCGTTTGAACTATCGGTGTAGTTGCGATAGCGGCTACTGGTGCAGCAATAGCTGTTGTAGCCTGTTTAACGACAGAAGTTGGTGCTATTGCTGGGACAGGTGCTGGCATATGCACTGTTGAGGGCACAGAAATAGGCAATACCTTAGGCGTTGGGGTAGGGGTTGGTGTAACCGCGACAGCTTGCTCAGCGAATGCGTTGTAGGTGACTGTTGCGGTGTACTGATTGGCTAAATTAATCAGCAATTTAGGGTAAATACCCACCACTTCCTTGTAGCTGTTGCCATCACGAACCGTCAATGCTTTGCCGTTGCCATCAGTGATTTTTCCAATCGGTTGACGGTCACGAAATTGCAAATAGGTGTTTTTACCATCGGTAAAAACTTGCGTGGGTCTAGCAATGATGTGACCTTCGATGCTGTAATCAAAGTCTTGTCGCCACTGTATGGCATTCTTAGCCGAAACATTTTCGGGTTCTGGTGTCAAGGTCGTGCAGCCCAACATGGCAAGTGCCGCCATGCTGATACAAGTTACTTTGCAAAAGTTTGGTATTTTCTTCATATTCATTTCTCTACTTAGTCATTCAGGACGTTTTTGTGTAATAGAAGGTGGTAACACCATGTCACGTGCAACCACTAAATTGAATTTCTCACCGTACGAGAGTGATAAATTCGGCTTGATGTTTTGATTGCGATCCAGTATTCGACGTGCGGTTTCAGTCAGCGTGCCCGAAGCGGTGTCAGCAGCAGCTTGTCCCAAACTTACAGTCAAATTGGTTCCGCTGTTCGCTCCACCGGTTGAGCTGGAGGAGTTGTTAGCACTTGTGCTGGTGGTCACCGTGGTCGTTTTATTGCCCGTTTTGGGATCTGTCACTTCAGTTGTGACCGTTCTGCCCGTTTCAGTTGAGTTGGCCGAGGCATCCGTACCGCTAACTTTTGCTGGAAACAGCCAGTTCGTCATCGCATCCGTCAACGGTTTGGTAAAGTTGGTTACAGCACCAATCAACAAAGATGGGCCAAAAATTTCCCAAAATCGATTGTTGACCTCTGCGTTCAGACCTGCTTTGCCGTTGCGTTCAGAGCCTCGAAAATTACCTCGCCCTTGTGTATCCAACAAACTCACTGACGATCCATTTGGAAAAATCATTCTGCTAAATCCAAACAGAATCCGCTGCTGGCCAGCAACCACCTCATTGTTGTATGCACCGACCAAAACAGTACCTTTTGGAACCAACAGATTGCGTAAATTAACGCTGTCATACACGTCCATACTGACTTGTGCACGCAAATCCCCTGGTAGATCCGAGTCAACGGCTGATATCAACACCGAAGGGATGATTGAGCCTTGATGCAGTGTGTAAGCGCTGCTGGCAGCAGTAGGTGTCAAAGGGCTTTGTAGTGAGGGGGATTGCTGTCCATCCACCCAAGAGCGGCTAGCCTGATCTTGCGATCGGCCACTTGCACCGCCAGTGGCAGAATTACCACCAAGAAGCGCAGCCAAGGCAGGTGGCAAACCAGAACCGCCAGCACCTGCAGCACCTTGATTCGCAGCCAAAGCGGCTGTGGCTGCAGCTGTGGCTTGTGCAGGCGTCGTCACTGAACCTGACCCTTGAGCACCGCCCAGCAGAGCAAGCAGACTGTTTAAATTAGTGCCAGAGTTTGTAAAATCGTTTCCGTTAGCCGCAGGTGAATTGGCATCGTAGGCATTCATTTTGCTAGACCTGATGGCCAGAGCGAGCTTTTCTCGCTCGATACGATCTGCCTCTATACGTGCCGCTTCATCCTGCGAGGCTTTGCGCTGTGCGTCTGCAGCGGCTCGATCTGCGTCATTTGTAGAGGTATTTTTAGCTGTCCCATCCTGCTTATTTCGGTTTTCGATGTCGGCTTTTAGCTTCTCCGCCTCAACTTCACCTTTCAGTCGTGACGCAAAAGATTGCGCATCACCAGGCTTAGCCTCTGTGATACGCTTCATAGACTCGGACTCTTCCTTGTCCTTGAGACGGTCAGCGTTGGTACTTTTCGTCAAATACCGATAACCCATCACACCAACCATGATGATCAGCACGCCTGTGAGGATGATGGTCAGCAGGTCTTTGCGCGGTGCATTGTTCGCTGCGGTGGTCATTATTGCTCTCCAGCTGACAGGCGGACAGACGCAGCACCAAAGCGGTTAGACACGTTTGTGGGTGTCCTACCACTGATACGAACCTCTTCTTTACCTAGCTTCAAAACAGCGCCGTAGCCCAACACGCGCGGCGCTACCAAGACACCATCTATAAACTTGTAGTCCACCAGCTCTGTTTGACCCTGGCTGTCCAGAGCGAATAGAGCTGGTATTTCCTGAACCGATGTAGGTAAAGCGATACAGGTGTAACGTCCATCATCCCAAATATGCGTGGGTGAAAAAAAGGCGGTGTTGTTTTCAATCTTATAACCCGTACGCTGATTCAATGACGCTCCGTTACAAGGCGAAGCCAAAGCCTCACGTCTAGCCGTGCCGTTTATAGCTTGGCTAGAGGAGGGTAATATGCCTGTTTCATCAAAATAAGCTTGCGATATATCTTTAACTGGCTGCGTCCAACTGACGCGCTGCATCCAGCCTAGCTTGCTTTCACTCTTGATTTCTGTGAGATCAAGGTCATACGTTCGCTCGGTTGTTACAACAGTTGCGGTCGTTGAAATACCCGGTTGAATAGGCTTGACCATGATGTTTCGCTTATCAGCCGAAACGTGGTACTCCCACTGGATCATGTCACTGATAAAAAATGCTTTGACCGTTTCGTTGGGCGCGAACTCCAAGCGCGTAAAACGTTGGGTTCGCGTCAAAATGTCATAAATGCCGTCTTTGTTGAACGGAAAGACAACGACGCGACTGTCCAGTGGAGAGGCCACAGATGTCTCGGTGCGCGACTTACCTACAGCTTTGAGTGCTGCTGAGTTATTTGATTGTGCGCTGACAGGAGCGGCAACACATGCTAAGCACACGGCCAAACAGCCAGCAAGCACGTTTAAAAGGTTCGTATGGTTTTTCATTTTATAAATAGAACGAGGTTTCATGTAAGCGTCTTTCTTTTTTTGTAGTTACTGAGGCGGCTATCGGGTTGTTTCATTCGCAATGCTGAATCGACTGATGGTTACGCCAATTGGGTTCTTTTTTTCCTCATCGGAACCTGGTTCTGGCGTGATCAAAGTCAGAGTTGCTGTCAAAAGTCGTGGTGTACGCGCTACCTCATTACCAGAGCTGCGCTCAACCATGTCGTAGCGCACCAAGGCGTTTTTTCCCTCATTGATGTAACTAATCGTCTTGATCTGAACCTCCGTAGTTTTGCTGGGCTCTTTGACGATGCGTTTGGCATACTCATTACGAGTGATGTATTCCTGCAATTGATTCACCGCGTCTCCCCTTGTCCAAGAAGCTGCCATGGGTAAATCGCGTGATATGGCGTTCTCGTTCAGTGAATCGACCCACGTCACCCATTGCGCTAGAAAATAGTCGACATT
>JAAFJF010000008.1 GCA_013298815.1 Polaromonas sp.
CCACCTGTACAAAGGTGCGCCTCACGCAGCGTTATTAGAGCCGCAAATTCAAAATGCTGGCCGCAACAACAATGGTCATATCACTATTCGCCATCGCGGTGGTGGTCATAAGCACCATTACCGTGTGGTCGACTTTGTGCGTAACAAAGACGGCATTCCGGCAAAAGTCGAGCGTATTGAATACGATCCTAACCGTACAGCACACTTGGCATTGATCTGCTACGCTGACGGTGAGCGTCGCTACATCATTGCGCCGCGTGGCTTAGAGGCTGGTGCAACCATCATGAGCGGTGCCGAAGCGCCGATCCGTGCTGGAAACACTTTGCCAATTCGCAACATCCCAGTCGGTTCAACGATTCACTGTATCGAGATGCAAATCGGCAAAGGCGCGCAAATCGCACGTTCAGCTGGCACTTCTGCAACCTTGCTCGCTCGCGAAGGCATTTATGCTCAAGTGCGTATGCGTTCAGGTGAAGTGCGCAAGATTCATATCGAATGTCGCGCAACGATTGGTGAAGTCGCTAACGAAGAACACAGCCTGCGCCGTTTGGGTAAAGCTGGTGTGAAGCGTTGGATGGGTATTCGTCCTACCGTTCGCGGTGTGGTTATGAATCCTGTTGATCACCCACACGGCGGTGGCGAAGGTAAAACTGGCGAAGGCCGTCATCCTGTCGATCCTTGGGGTAATCTCACCAAGGGTTACCGTACCCGTAACAACAAGCGCACCCAGGTTATGGTTGTGTCGCGTCGTAAGAAATAAGGGGAAGGCACATGACTCGCTCACTCAAAAAAGGTCCTTTTGTTGACCACCATTTGATTGCAAAGACTGAAAAGGCTGTTGCAACCAAAGATAAAAAACCGATCAAGACTTGGTCACGTCGTTCTATGGTTTTGCCTGATTTCATCGGCTTGACCATTGCTGTGCACAACGGCAAACAACACGTACCAGTCTATATCACCGATCAAATGGTTGGCCATAAGTTAGGTGAGTTCGCGCTCACCCGTACTTTCAAAGGTCATCCGGCTGATAAAAAAGTCGTGAAGAAATAAGGAATGACCATGGAAACACGTGCAACCCTACGCGGCGTGCGTTTGTCGGTCGACAAAGGCCGTCTGGTCGCTGATTTAATTCGCGGCAAAAAAGTTGACCAAGCATTGAACGTCTTGCAGTTCACACAGAAAAAAGCTGCTGTGATCATCAAGAAGGTGCTTGAGTCCGCTATCGCTAACGCCGAACACAACGACGGCGCTGATATTGACGAATTGAGGGTGAAAACCATCTACGTCGAACAAGGCGCTACGCTCAAACGTTTCACCGCGCGCGCTAAAGGCCGTGGTAACAGCATCAGCAAGCCCACGTGCCATGTGTACGTGACGGTTGGCAACTGAAAGGCCTGAAGACATATGGGACAAAAAATCCATCCAACAGGCTTTCGCCTAGCGATCAGCCGCAACTGGGCTTCTCGTTGGTACGCCAACAACCGTGACTTCGCTGGCATGCTGGCTGAAGACATCAAAGTACGCGAGTACTTGAAGGCTAAGCTGAAAAACGCATCTGTATCACGCGTTTTGATCGAGCGTCCAGCCAAAAATGCACGTATCACGATTTTCTCGGCACGTCCGGGCGTTGTGATCGGCAAAAAAGGTGAAGACATCGAAAACTTGAAGCGTGATTTAGCCAAGCAATTGGGCGTGCCAGTCGCAGTCAACATCGAAGAGGTGCGCAAGCCTGAAATCGATGCTAAGTTGATTGCTGACTCTATCACCCAACAGCTCGAAAAACGTATCATGTTCCGCCGTGCGATGAAGCGTGCCATGCAAAACGCGATGCGTTTGGGCGCTTTGGGTATTAAGATCATGTCATCAGGCCGTTTGAACGGTATTGAAATCGCTCGTTGCGAATGGTACCGCGAAGGTCGCGTGCCACTTCACACTTTGCGCGCTGATATCGACTACGGCACTTCTGAAGCACAAACTACATACGGCATTATTGGCGTGAAGGTTTGGGTTTACAAAGGTGACACCTTGGGTCGTACAGACTTGCCAGCAGTGGTTGACACCCCGCGTCCAGAAGACGATCGTGGTGGCCGCCGTGACCCGCGTGGTCCACGTCGTGACGCTCGCCCAGGTTCTGAGCGTCCAGCAGGTGACCGCCCAGCCGTACGCGCTCCACGTCGCATCGTGAGTGCTGCTGATGGCAGCGACAAGCCAGCAGAAGCTAACGCTTCTGTTACCCCAGGTGTTAGCTCAGGCGACGCACCGCAAACTACCGTTAAGCGTGTTGCTCGTAAAACAGCCGCGCCTGCCACTGCGCCTGCAGCGGCTGACGGTAAAGGAGAATAATTATGCTGCAACCCGCTCGCCGGAAATACCGCAAAGAGCAAAAAGGCCGTAACACTGGCATCGCGACACGAGGCAGCTCAGTCGCATTCGGTGATTTTGGTCTTAAGTGTACAGACCGTGGCCGTTTAACGGCACGTCAGATCGAAGCCGCACGTCGTGCGATTTCTCGTCACGTTAAACGTGGCGGCCGTATCTGGATTCGTGTGTTCCCTGATAAGCCAATTTCCCAAAAGCCTGCTGAAGTGCGTATGGGTAATGGTAAAGGTAACCCTGAATACTACGTTGCTGAAATTCAGCCCGGCAAAATCGTGTTCGAAATCGTTGGTGTGCCAGAAGAATTGGCTCGTGAAGCGTTCCGTTTGGCGGCTGCCAAGCTGCCTTTGCGTACCACTTTTGTTGCTCGTGCCCTTGGTACTTAATCAGGAGAAAATGATATGAAAACTACTGAATTACGCCAAAAAGACGTTGCAGCTCTGCAAACTGAAGTGAAAGCCTTGCAAAAGGCCCATTTCGGTCTGCGCATGCAAAAAGCGACACAACAACTCACCAACACCGCTACGCTGCGCTCTGCGCGTCGTGACATTGCTCGCGCGAAGACCGTTCTTGGTCAACAGCAAGCAGCTGCATCTACAACCGCCAAATAAGGAGCAACTAAATGACGGAAGCTAAAACATCCCTCAAGCGCACCTTGGTTGGCAAGGTGGTCAGCGACAAGCGTACCAAAACAGTGACAGTGCTGATTGAGCGCCGTGTTAAACACGAGCTCTATGGCAAGATCGTTGGAAAATCCAGCAAGTACCACGCCCATGACGAAAAGGGCGAGTACAAATTGGGTGACACCATCGAAATTACCGAAAGCCGGCCAATTTCTAAAACTAAAAACTGGGTTGCTACCCGTTTGGTTCAGAAAGCTATTGAGGTTTAAGTGATTTCAAAGCTCGATCTCGCAAGAGATTGACCTAAAGTCCCTATAAAGCGGCTCACTATGTGGGCCGCTTTTGCATTTGTGCCTTCGTTTTTTGAGACAATGCAGTCTGATTGAGCAATACCGCTCACACCATCAATTTACATTTACAGGATACAACATGATCAAAGTCGGCGATACCTTACCAGCAGCAACTCTTATGGAATTTTCGGACGTAGAGGGCGAAGGCTGTAGCTTTGGACCTAACGCCGTTGACGTAGCTAAAGCCACTGCTGCTAAAACCATTGCTTTGTTTGCTCTGCCGGGCGCGTTTACACCTACCTGCTCTGCTAAGCATGTACCGGGCTACGTTAACCACCTTGCAGATTTCAAAGCGGCAGGCGTTGACGAGATCTGGTGCGTTAGCGTGAACGATGCTTTTGTCATGGGCGCGTGGGCGCGTGATCAAAAATCTGTCGGTAAAGTACGCATGATGGCTGATGGCGATGCTGTTTTCACCAAAGCAACGGGTTTAACGCTTGATTTGAGTGGCAAGGGCATGGGTTTGCGCAGCAACCGTTATTCCATGTTGGTCAAAGACGGCAAAGTTGTAACTTTGAACATAGAGGCACCTGGCAAGTTTGAAGTGAGCGATGCTGCAACCATGCTGGCACAAGCTAAAGCGTAATTTGCTACGTTTCAATCGCCTGAATAGCTATTAAAATTATAGCTGTTTAGGCAGTAAATACGCCGGCTACGGGCCTATTTTAAAGATCAACTTTGAGGTAATGCGCGCCAGCCAGCGGGTTGTGATAATAAGGCGGGATTTCTCTAAATCCAAGCTCTTCATACATGGCACGCGCAATTTCCATGTCATCCAACGTGTCTAGCAAAACACTGTCGTAGCCGTCTATGCGCGCCTCGTCCAAAATCGCTTCAGCCAGCTGCCGCCCTAATCCTAAGCCACGAAAACCTGGGCGCACATACAAACGCTTCATTTCAGCCGCATTCACATAATCGCTAGAATCCAGCGGACGCAAAGCGCAACAACCGGCTACTTCGCCATTCACTTTGGCTAACAGCAAAGCACCGCGAGGGGCCGCGTAGTCACCAGGAAGGGTGGCTATTTCGCCCTCAAAATCCTGAAAACACAGGTCAAACCCCAAGCTGGTGGCATATTCGCGAAAAATACCAGATGTTGCAGCCAATTCATCTGTAGTTTCAGGTGTTATCAACTGGATATGAGGTGTGGCCGTGCCTACAGAATTCTCTGTCAAATTTGCCATGAATCTACCCACCTAAACTAACCAACCAATATACAGCTGCAGAGCAAGCCAGTAATATTGCCAAAGCTAAAGTTCGTGTCGCCGACGTGTCGGCAGAAGCAGGCGTGCTGTTAGGCAGTAATTTGTCGCCATGCAGCATAGGTTTGATGAGGTTTTCCCGCTTTTTGTAAAGGTAAAACACAATCGCCACAAGATGAGTGATAACTAAAACGATAACCAGAACTTTGCCAATCGTCACGTGGTAACTGGAAGCTAAGCTGACTGTTGCATTGGAAACAAATTTGGTTAAAGGACCAGCCGCTGAGATCTCATCATCACTGATCAAGCCCGTGCTGACTTGCACCAGAAGCATCGCGAGCATCGCAAATACCGAAAAAGCACCTAAAGGGTTGTGACCGACCGAATGTAAGGCGTCTCCTTGGCCTTTCATGTAGCGAAGAATGCTGCTGGGCGCATAAACAAACGATGCAAAACGCGACCATTTGCCTCCCACAACGCCCCAAACCAGCCGAAACATCAGCAAAGTCAGCACGCAGTAACCAAATCGATAATGCCAAGGCATAGCATCACCGCCTCTGAACCCCGTGATGAGCAGGCAGACAACGCAAAAGGCCAGCGCCCAATGGAAGACTCTGGTTGGTAAATCCCATATACGTGTCTTAGCGTGATGATTAGTCATAGATTAGATAGGTGGTTACCCGAATTTAATAAGGCCTTCATGAACTTTTCAAAACCAAATAAGTCTGCATAATAGCAAAACCCCTGCTGAAAGAGTTTGCTATATTTTTAGCTCAGTAACAATGTAATTTAACATTCTACTTAAGGACATTTATGAAAAAGCCATCTGCCCTCCATGCCGTAGCTACTTTTGCTTTGACCGCTGCTGCATTTACATTTGCAGCGCCTGCCAGTGCCCAGTTTCAGAAGCCCGAAGATGCCGTTAAATTTCGCCAAAGTGCACTGACGGTTATTGCCAATCAGTTTGGTCGCATTGGTGCTATGGCCAATGGCCGTGCTCCATTTGACGCCAAAGTCGCACAAGACAGCGCACATGTTGTTGCCACATTAAGTGCCCTACCGTGGGCAGGGTTTGCGGCAAATACAGAAGCGCTCAAATCACGCGCAAAGCCAGAAATTTGGAAAGAAGCTGGCAAATTCAAAGAAGCTAGCGATAAGTTTGTAGCAGAGGCTGCCAAATTGGAGGCAGCTACCAAGACTGGCAATTTGGATGCTATTAAAACTGCATTTGGCGCAGTCGGCGGCTCATGTAAAGCCTGTCACGATGCATTTAGATCTGAA
Source organism: Polaromonas sp. (assembly GCA_013298815.1). Classification (GTDB taxonomy): domain Bacteria; phylum Pseudomonadota; class Gammaproteobacteria; order Burkholderiales; family Burkholderiaceae_C; genus Aalborgiella. The sequence continues at coordinate 5,833 of JAAFJF010000008.1, forward strand.
TAATGCATCAATAATAGCTATGAATTCAATAGCTGCTCAGGCAGTGAATACACTGGCTAGAGTCTAATTTAACTCAAAAAAATAGACTTTTTGTGTGTGCAAGCTGCTTTAAAGCGTTGATGACGTGGCGGTGCTTCAAGATGCTGCTAAAAGCTTCTCAAGCAGCGCATGCAGCTCTGCAAAATTGGGTTCACCCACGTAGCGTTTCACGATTTGACCCTGCTTATCGACGATATAAGTTGTCGGTGTCAGCTTCACTTCATTCCATGCTTTTGCGACAGAACCTGTGTTGTCAATAGCCACTTTGAACGGTAATTTACGCGTTTCTGCATAGTTGACCACGTAGGCTGGTGGGTCGTAGCTCATAGCTACAGCCACGGTGTCAAAGCCTTTGGTTTTGTATTTGTCGTAGGTGGCGATGATTTTGGGCATTTCCGCCACACAAGTGGTGCAGCTGGTCGCCCAAAAATTGACTAAAGTGACTTTGCCTTTAAGGCTGGACGTGTTGATTTTTGAACCGTCTAGCAGTACAAAGGTTGATTCTGGCGCTGGGGTGACGCCAGTTCCAACAAAAACATAAGCGCCTACGGCTAGCACCACGGCGGCAACGCCAGCATAGATAAATTTGTTCATAAAAGACATTTTCTCAGGTAATTCTTGGTCAGTGCAAGACTTGTGCTACAGTTGACAACATGCAAATCGCGAAGTTCAGCTTCTTTTACTTTTATTTTTGGTTCTCAGTCCCCGGCGGACGAGAGGCAAGCACTTGAAGTAAACCCCAAGCAAGCCCTTCTCGAACAAACCGCCAGACACCAGTCTTGGCGGTTTTTTTTTGCCCATATTTTTACTTATTTATTTTTCGTTTTATTTATTCTCAACAGTTTTACAGGAGTGATGACATGACAAACACCGCAAACGAGCCTTGGTATCCAAAAAACGTTCATAGCAATGACAGAACCAGTCAAACCGACGACGAACGCATCAAGGACATCACCGTGTTACCGCCTCCAGAACATCTCATCCGTTTTTTCCCGATTCAGGGTACAGCCGCTGAATCATTGATCAGCAACACCCGCCAAACCATCCATAACATTATGGTTGGTACAGACGACAGGCTCTTGGTCATCATGGGCCCATGCTCTATTCATGACCCTATTTCCGCACTCGAGTACGCTAAAAAGTTGTTGGCACAGCGCGCTAAGTATGCCGGTACGCTCGAAATCGTCATGCGCGTGTACTTCGAAAAACCACGTACCACCGTAGGTTGGAAAGGCTTGATCAACGACCCGTACTTGGACGAAAGCTACCGCATCGACGAAGGCCTGCGCATGGCGCGCCAGTTGTTGATTGAAATCAATCGTCTTGGTTTGCCTGCAGGCAGCGAGTTTTTAGATGTCATTTCACCGCAGTACTTGGGTGATTTGATCAGTTGGGGCGCGATTGGCGCGCGCACGACTGAAAGCCAAGTCCACCGCGAACTGGCTTCTGGCATCTCCGCACCAATAGGTTTCAAAAATGGAACCGATGGCAACATCAAAATCGCGACAGATGCGATTCAAGCCGCCGCCGGCGGACACCACTTTTTGTCAATCCATAAAAATGGCCAAGTGGCGATTGTGCAGACCAACGGCAACCCAGACTGCCACGTTATTCTGCGTGGCGGCAAAGCGCCCAATTACGACGCGGCCAGCGTAGCAGCAGCTTGCAAAGACCTAGTCGCTGCTAAGTTGCCACCTACCTTGATGGTAGATTGCAGCCACGCCAACAGCAGCAAACAGCACGAGAAGCAAATCGACGTTGCCAAAGACATCGCCGCACAACTCAGCAGTGGCTCAAAAAGCGTGTTTGGCGTGATGGTTGAAAGTAATTTGCAAGCGGGTGCGCAAAAATTCACGCCTGGCAAAGATCAGCCATCTGCCTTGGCTTATGGTCAAAGTATCACCGACGCTTGTATCGACTGGGACGACTCGGTTGGCGTGTTGGAGACACTGTCACAAGGCGTCTTGGCGCGTCGTCAATTGGGTTAACAGTCGTGTTGTAGGACGTCGTCGAGTTAAGCAGCTAGCCAAGCGCTGAGCTGCTTAGCTTGACTCAATTCTTTTCCCGCTTTGAATTGCCAAGTCAACTCTGCAGACCTGGCCGGCCAGTTCAACGTTAAATGAACCAAGCGCTTGTCTCTCGCGACGATGGCGGTTAGTTTTTGACTTTTTGCTGGGTGGTCAGTGATGTATTGCGCCAAATCGTCAAGTTTATGAATCCGCCAGCTTTGTGCGTTGCTGCCATTGCCAACCGTGATGCCCAGCCACTCATCTCCCGCAGCAAACCCCGCAGTTTCAGTGGCACCGCCGGTAAGCACGACTTTGATGTTGATACCACCAGCTTCTGAGAGACGCAAACCCAAGCGCTGCTGAAGCTGTGCGGGTTCATCAGAAACAGTAACACCGTGCTTGGCTAGCAATTCCCGCACAGGCAATTCGCCCGTGCCATGCACCCAAGCTTTGATCTCCTTGATAAATGAGCGTCCTCCAAGCTCTTCAAGCACGCTTGCAAAATCGCGTTCAGACAAGGGGCCAGCTTTGCAGCGTGCCCACAAACCACGCATCACATCGTCCAAAGTGGTTTTACCCTCTGCGCGAAGTGTCAAGTCGAAGCACATCGCCACCAAAGCGCCTTTGGTGTAGTAGCTCACGGTCGCATTAGCAGTGTTCGGCTCTGGACGGTAATATTTCACCCAAGCGTCAAAGCTGGCTTGCGCGACCGCTTGCACCTTGCGGCCTGGTGTTTGCATTACTTGGTTGGCGGTTTTGCAGAGCAAGTCTAAATACTGAGTATCGTCTATCAAACCTGCGCGACGCAGCAGCAAGTCGTCGTAATAGCTGGTGAAGCCTTCAAAAAACCAGAGTAGTTCAGTGTAATTTTCTTGGGAGTAATCAAATTCTGCAAACTCTTTAGGACGAAGTCGTTTGACGTTCCACGCATGGAAATACTCGTGGCTGATCAAACCAAGCAGCGTGGTGTAGCCAGTGGGTTGTTTAACTTCTCCCAAGCGAGGTAAGTCTTTACGATTACAAATAAGGGCTGTGGAATTGCGGTGTTCTAAGCCGCCATAGCCATCGTCTACTGCATTGAGCATTAACACATAGCTTTTGAAAGGTGGTTTTGATGATTTTCCATGCCAAAACTGCATTTCAGTTTCACAAATCTTCTGCGTATCGGCAATAAGCTTTGCGCCGTCAAACGTAGCTGCAGCGCCGGCAACCACAAAGCGGTGCTTCGCGCCACGCACTGTAAAGTTACCGCTCCAAAAAGCACCTAATTCAAAAGGGCAGTCAACCAGTTCGTCATAGTCAGCAAATGAGTAACTTCCAAAGCCTTGTTTGTTGACCTTTAGCGCCGTTGCACCTGTTGCAACTTGCCAATTGCGTTTGACTGAAAGTGGCTTGATATCTAAAACGTGCGCAATGTCTTCTTGACCTTCAACACGCAAACACAGGCTCGTACCATTGAAAAAGCCGCGAGAGTCATCTAGCCAAGCAGTGCGCACCGAGTTGTCATGGGCGAAAACTTGGTAAGTTATCACCAAAGGCTTGGTCGAATCACAATCAATCTGCCAAGAGCATTTGTCAGCTTGAATCGCGGCCAACTGCTTTTTGCCTTGGAAGACCAAGAGTTTTTGCAAATTTTTAGCAAATTCCCGTACCAAGTAACTGCCTGGAATCCACACTGGCAATGAGACATGCTGCGTGATGGCGGGTTCAGGGATGGTCAGTGTGACTTGAAACAAATGCGCATTCAAATCATGTAATTCAACTTTGTAGGTAATCATAGGCTCAAGAATAACGCAAAGATGTAGGGTTTAGAGCAAAAGCAAAAAAGCGCTGAATATTGCTATTCAGCGCTTTTGTTGTGAGGTAAAAACTTAAGCTGTCAAATCAACAGTTTTAGCACTAGGTCCGTTTGTTTGAACGGACTTGATGCCGTTATCTCGTGCTTTCTCAGACTCATACATTTCACTTTTACCGATGACTTGGTGGTTACCCGCTTTGAGCACAAAGTAGGGTGCTTTGTTTTTGCCTTCTAATTTTGCAAAACGACCAATATCAGCAGAATTTTTTTGCACAGAGGCAATACCGTTCAAAGCACTGGACTTTGACTCGTACATTTCACTAGAAAGAATAATTTGCCCATTGCTAGCAAGCAGATTAAAAAAAGTTTTACCGTTTTTAGATTTCTTCAACTCAAATTTTCCGGCCATAAAAGTCTCCTGGTTAAAAGTGTCGTGATTTCAAAGAATCGATCGAAAATAACAGAAACGTTAACGGTGCTTAACTCAAAGTTATTAGCCGTTAGCCATCAGTTTGTAACCGCAAAAGCAGTTTTTTGCAACTCGTTGGTTTTGGGCGCACATTCAAAGCAACTGCGACACACCCCAAGCAATACTCAAAGCCACTGGCAAAGTTGCTAACCAAGATAGCAAAATACTGCGCAATGCCTGCCAATTTAAGGTTCCCGCACTTGCACCTACACCAGCAATGGCACCTACGGATACGTGGGTGGTAGAGACAGGTAGGCCAAATTTGCTCGCAAGCAAAACCAAAGTGGCGGTGATCAAGTTGGCTGCTAGGCCTTGCTTGTCGTCCAAGCGCGTTACTTTTTGGCTCATGGTTGTCGCTACTTTTTTGGCGAAAACCAAGCCACCAACGGTCATCAACAAACCTACCAGCGCGATTGGGATTTTTGAGTTGGTGAATTGCGCTGCAAAAAGAAGAGCAGCAAGTTTGGGCGTATCGTTGAGGGCACGCGCAAAGCAGATGGTGGCGGCAGATCCGATATGGATTTTTCTCAGTAAACTTGAAATTGAAAAACTAGTCTGCACGCTGATGTTGTCACAGCTGGCTTTGTCGCTGATTAAGATAGCTGGAATAGCGGTGCCAAGCATTGCAGTATTGGTAGATGTCAATCGCACGGGTATCGCATCAACAAGGCATGCACAATCGTTTTTTGACTTCCGCATGGCTATTATTTTGTAAAGTACTAGCCCCAAACTCGCTGCTATGACGGGGCTAATTAACAGAGGTACAAAAAAGGCTTGCCATAACTTGTTGAAATCTACATGGCTACCTGTCTGCCCCAAACCTGCACCAATCAAGCCACCAATCAAGGCATGCGTTGTCGATATAGGAAACCCGAGCCGTGTTGCTAAAAACACAGTTAGTGCAGCGCCACACCCAACACTAAGAATAAAAGCGGGCGTGCTTGCAACAGCATTCGGCACCAACCCTCTGCCAGAAAACTGTTGAATCAAGTTGTCTGCTAACAACCACGATGCAACGCTACCAGCCAAGGTTGCCAATGTCGCCAATGCCAAAGCCTGGCGATAGCTCAGTGTGTCTGAGCCCCAAACCGTAGCAAAACCTTTGAAGTTGTCATTAGCACCATTGTTGAAAGCTAAAAATAGGGCTACGGCAATGAGAGCAAATTCCATGCAAAACTCCTAGCAGCAAGCTGCAGTGTTGCTGTTGGCGCTTGTATCGTATGGGATAGATGTCCCACACCCCGTAAAAATGCCGTAATGGCGATCGAAGTTACCGATGAACTCAAAATGAGGCGCAAATCGTGTGTCTTGTAGCATTCGCCATGTGTTGCCGCACACGGGAAAGACGCGTCCTACTTCCATGTCGTGGTGCTTATCAAGCGCATATTTATCTGAATGCTCAGGTATCGTGCCTTTGTAAATCACAGCTTGGCCGTAGTCTTCGCAGGCGGTTTCTAACTCGGCAATTTTGAAGAGGCGGTAAGTGGCAGAGTAAAAGCGCAAGTTGCCTGCACGTTGAGCCAGTATGGGGTCGGTAATCTCTAAGGGTCTATCAGTGGTCAATCGTGGATCGGCAAAACCGTGCTGGTGAGACAGACGAACAAAGTCGTTCCAATACAAAGCGCCGCCCAAGCACTCACCATAGAGCACCGGGTCATTACGTACGGCAGCGGGTACGCGGCGATCCGCGTACACATCAGAAAAGAAAAACTCACCCCCAGGTTTGAGCAGGCGGTGCACGCCGCGCATGACGGCATCTTTGTCGGGCGACAAGTTGACGACGCAGTTAGACACGATGACATCAAAGCTGCCTGGTTCGAGATTCAAATCTTCTAGTCGCTCTATATACCCCTGTATAAACTGGACATTATCAAAACCAAAGACTTCTGCGTGGTGTGCTCTGTATTTATCAGCAATAGCAAGTTGCTCATCTGTCATATCAACCCCAACCACCGAGCCCGTGGGCCCCACAAGCTGCGCCAAGGCGTAAACGTCTCGGCCAGAGCCGCAGCCCAAATCAAGGACACGGCAACCCTTCAATAGCGGTGGGCAAACCAATCCGCAGCCGTAGTAGCGAGACAGCACATCTGGGTGAATGTTGCTGAGCAAAGGCTTCAACCATTCTGGTATGGCGCTGATGTCACAGCAGGCGCTGGTCTTTAAGTCGCTCGTACTCTGGAGTTGACGGCCGTAATAGTCTTGGACAATATCGTACATGGTGTGTTTTTGAAGTGAAATGGGTCAATAAGATGTCTAAACGGCGTTTGAGTTTAGATTTGCTTTGTGCGAGTCAACGTAGCCCCAATCAACTGGAAGTTGGGCAAGATCAAGGGGTTCGTCAATGTCGTGTAGGGTTTGCAGCACTTTAACCTCACAGTCAATTTGCGCCATTATTTGCAAGGTTTTAAGCGCTACCGTACTTGTGCTCCAGAGCATATTTTCAAAAAGTCGATTCTCAAAACTTTTTAAAGCAAGAAGTGCATAGCCGCCATCGTAGGTCGGCAACAGCGAAGCATCGTAGTCGTGCAGAGCTTGTGCAGCTTCGTGCAATGTAAACACGTCAATGGCTGGGCAATCGGTGCCTATCAGTAAAACAGCTTCACCGGCGCTTGTTGAGCGAGCAACTGCGCGAGCCATACGTTCACCCAAATCGCCGTCACCTTGTGCAGTCCAAACCATGTTGGTTGGTAAATCCAAGTTTTGCCAAGCTGGGTCCTTAGGATCAGGTGTGGCACAAATTTCAACAACGCCTAGTTTTGATGCCAAGGCAGTTGCCAGTGTGTGAGAAAGCATCTTCTTAGCCAACTGTGCTGCCCCTTCTGCGCCCAAAGCCGGAATCAACCGCGTTTTGGCAAACCCAGCTACAGGCGCTTTCGCCATGATGACAATACGAATCGGCATCATGCGTATAACTCCGCTAATTTCTGCGGGTTTCGACCCCGCCAATACGCCCAACGCAGCCGCCACATTAAGACAATCGTCGTCCAAACGCCTTTGGATTCCCAGCGTCTGCCCGAGGTGATGACGGGTGAGGCGATGCAAGCAGGGCGAGATAGCTGGCGCAAACGGCGCGACGCTTCAATATCTTCCATCAAGGCCTGCTCTGGGAAACCGTCTATTTTTTGAAAAGCTATGCGAGTCATAAACATCGCTTGGTCGCCAGTGGCGATACCCGTTAAACGTGAGCGCCAATTCATCATGCGCGAAACAACGCCCAACATCCAAGGCTTGCCCGCAATGCGCACATCAAACCGCCCCCAACTGATATCGCCAACTAAGCTAGAGGTGATGGCTGCCAACGCATTCGCCGGTAACTGCGTATCTGCATGCAAAAACAGCAAAACATCACCGGCTGTTTGTGCCGCCCCCGCGTTCATTTGCCATGCACGCCCTTTGGGCGAGCTGACGACGCGCAAGCCCGCTTTTTCAATCAAAGCAACAGTGCCATCCGTGCTGCCGCCATCTGCAAAAACAAGTTCAAAGTCAGGGTTTGCAATTTCCTCAAGCGCTGCTAAGTCGCCCATCAATCTCGGCAAAACGAGCGACTCATTAAAAACCGGAACAACGATGGATATCTTCATGCTGCTAAAAAAATACATCTTATCAAGCTGGAAGCGCGCCCGCGCAGCTGCTGCCTTGTCCCGCAGTGCAGCCATAGCAGTGGTCAGCCACACGAATGGGCTTTCCATGCAAATCGTTGCTCAGCAGGTCGCGCAAATGGGGGCGGTTGATGGTTGTCGCTTCTGCATTGATTTCGGTGGGGATGGCCAACTCAAGCTGTTGGTTAAAGTCGCAGTCGTACAAATAGCCCTGCCAATCCACGCTCACCGTGCTGCGGCACATCACATGCTCTAGGTTTTCAGCTAAAAAGTTGTCGCGCAGCAATTGCATATACGGCGAAAACGTTTTTTTAGAAATCAGCATCGAACCAAACCGTTTGATCGGCATATTGGTTAATGCAAACAACTCGTTGAACACGATGCCAAAATGTGTCAAAAGCTCGCGTTTGTAGTCAGCTTGCAGATTGCTTTGATTCGGCGGTAGGCTAGGGCCTTGCGGGTTATAGACCAAATTCAAAAGCAAGCCCGTACCCGGTTGACCATAGCCCAAAGCGTTGAGCTTTTGCAGCCCCGCAATGCTAAGGTCAAACACGCCTTTACCGCGTTGTTTGTCCACGTTTTCGAGCGAATAGCAGGGCATAGAGGCAACGACTTCCACTTTTTGATCTGCCAAAAAAGTTGCCAAATCTTCTTGCCCAGGCTCAAACAAAATCGTCAAATTACAGCGGTCAATCACCCGCACGCCTTGCGCACGCGCTTCAGCCACAATGCGTTTGAAGCCCTGGTGCAGCTCTGGTGCGCCGCCGGTTAAATCCAGCGTTTCGATGTTGCGTTTTTTGAGCACTTGGCTGATCATGTCAATCAGCCCGTCGTCCATCATCTCCGTGCGGTGCGGCCCTGCGTCAACGTGGCAATGCACGCACGACTGGTTGCACAAGTAGCCAAGGTTGACCTGAAGTGTTCTTAGGCGCTTGCGCGTCAGCGCTGGGAAGTTGCTGGTTTGAAGCAGCGGCAAGGTGGCGTGCATGGCGATTCCTCTGTTTTTGACTAGGTTTTCTTTGAAGCTTGTGAACTTAGTCGCGTTTATTGCACATATATTACAGTGTCTAGTATTAAATATTGCAATTTAAACCGCACGTTTTTAAAGGTTAAAGAGGTAGATTCATCATGCAAAAAACTTTGGTAGGCGTCATAGGCGGCAGCGGCTTGTACAACATGGATTCGCTTCAAAACGCGACCGAACACCACATTAATACACCTTTTGGCAAACCCTCAGATGTTGTCGTTACGGGTGATATCGATGGCGTAGGCGTTGCATTTATCGCACGACATGGACGCGGTCATCGCTTGATTCCTTCTGAAGTGCCGTACCGCGCCAACGTTTACGCTCTGAAACAACTGGGCGCTAAGTATTTGATCTCCTTGTCCGCCGTAGGTTCCCTAAGCGGCGAGATGAAACCGCTGGATATGGTTTTGCCCGACCAGTTTATCGACCTCACCAAACGCCGCGACAGCACTTTTTTCGGCAACGGCGCAGTAGCGCACACTTCATTGGCCGAGCCAATTTGCGTTAATTTGGCCGATGTGCTGGCTAGAGCCGTCACGCAAACGCACAAGGATGTCAACATGGGCGCAGATTTTGCTCTGCACCGTGGTGGCGCTTATGTGTGCATTGAAGGCCCGCAGTTTTCCACCATGGCCGAATCGCACTGGTACCGCAGCATGGGCGCTAAAGTGATTGGTATGACCAACATGCCCGAAGCCAAGCTCGCCAAAGAAGCGCAAATGGCCTATGCCAGCTTGGCGATGGTGACTGACTTTGATTGCTGGCATCCGCGCGAGGCGCATGTCACCGCCAATACCGCCATTGCCAATTTGATGAAAAACGCGGGTTATGCGCAGTTGATTGCTGCTGCAGCGGTGCGTTTGCTGGGGGTTGAAAAGCCAGTATCTGCCGCGCATACCTCGCTAGCCACATCGTTAGTGACGCAGCCCGCCGATATGTCGCCTGACGTGTTAGCTCGGTTGCAGGTTCTTTGGGCTGATTAAAACTATTTCGAAAATGTCAGCAGCTTATTTGGCTGCAGTCAGCATTTTCTCAACCTGAGCCGCATCAATCGCACCCGGTACGCGTGTGCCGTCTACAAAAAACATGGTCGGTGTGCCGGTGATTTTGTACTTTTTCCCAAATTCCACATTGCGGGCGACTGCTGCCGTGTCGCAGGTGGCTGGCACCACCGCTTGGTCACGCACCATGTAATCTTGCCACGCTTTGGCTTTGTCTTTGGCGCACCACAGGTTGTTGGATTTGGTCACGGAATCCGCACCTAAGATAGGGTAGAGGAACATGTAAAAAGTCGCATTGTCCACTTTTTGCATCTCACGCTCATAGCGCTTGCAATAGCCGCAGTTCGGGTCTTCAAACACCGCAATCTTGCGCTTGCCATTGCCGCGCACGATGGTGAAAGCGTCTTTCAAAGGCAATGCCGAAAAGTCAATCGCGCTTAATTTGTTGGTGCGAATTTCGGTTAAATTGCTCCGCGCTTTGGTGTCAAACACGCTGCCTTGAATCAAAAAATTGCCTTCTGCATCGGTGTAAAAAATCTCCGTACCGTTCACTCTGACTTCAAACAAACCATCCATAGGCGTTTTGCTGATCTCATCAATCGCTGGCAAATTGGGTAAACGCTCTTTCAGATTCTTAGTAATAGTGGCATCTTGCGGTGTGGCTGCAAAAGCGCTGACGCTGAGCAGCAAGCCTGCGACTAAAGACGGCAATAACTGTATCGAGAACTTTTTAAATGCCAACATGTATGAATCCCAACTATAAAACTAAATAAAACCAAATCTAAATTACAAACCCATCGCTCTTTTAGTGACCCACTGCTTCAAGCCACCACTGCGCTCAAAGCCCTGCATGCCCCAATTACGCAGCGCCTGCAGGGGCGATTCGCTTCTTGCAAAGAGTTGCTGTAGCCCATCCGTTACCGTTCCCAGCGCCAGCGCATCCAGCTTACGCGCCCGTTCATAACGCCGCAAAAGCTTCAAATCGCCGACAGACCGCCAATATTCTTTGCCTCTAACCGCAGAAAGTACATTCGCCAGCTCCACCACATCCGCCAGCCCCAAGTTCAAACCCTGGCCAGACAACGGGTGCACCGTGTGCGCCGCATCCCCCGCCAGCGCCCAGCTACCCAATTTGGCGTGTTTTCCAATCCACTTATCCGCCCGCGCTAGTTGCAGCGGCCAAACGGCGCGTTCGCTGTACAAACTCATATTGCCCAAAGCATGCTCGCTGTGCACGGCCACTTCTTTGGCAAATTCGTCAGCATTCAAAGCCATCAGCTCTTTGGCTCGTTGTTCAGCTACAGACCAAACCAGCGCCACAGAGTTCCCCGGATACGTTTGATTTGGCTCAGAAAGCGGCAAAAATGCCAAAATCTCTCCGTTTTTGAACCATTGCAGTGCTTGGTTGCCATGCGGCAACGTGCCTGTCAACCGCGCCGCGATGGCATGCTGATGGTAGGGCGTCACGTCAAATTCCACGCCCAACTCTTCCCGAGTCACGCTGTTTTTGCCCTCGCAAATAACTGTCAAATCGCGTCGAATGGCTGTGTTCGAGTCTTGTAAGTGAGTGCTCGCCACCTGCTCAACCACGGTAATTAGGGGCTGATACTTCACCGCTTGCAGCAATTGTGCTTCCAAAGCCGGCACATCCACAATCCAAGCCAGCGCCTCAGAGCCATGTTCCGCCGCACTAAAATTCACCCGCCCCGTTGTGTCGCCATGCACCTGCATGCCCAAAACCGGGGTGGCATGGGCTACGTCAGGCCAGACGCGCAGCGATTCAAGTAGATTTCTTGAGGCGGCGTTTAGTGCGTAGGCCCTGACGTCATGTTTTTCGCCGCCAGCAGATTCAGGTTTAGCCGAACCAACCAAAGCCACCCGAAACCGCTCCCGAGCCAACAACAACGCCAACGTCCGCGCCACAATGCCAGAACCTTGAATGCAAATGTCGTAGTGGGTGCTCATGTAGGCATTGTAAAAGGTTACGGGAAACCTTTGGGGATTGTGATATGCTATATATTTTATAGCTACTTAGGCAATAAATACGCCGGATAGAGCCTAAAATGAGGGTGTATTTGCATCAAATCGATGGAGAATCACTGAATACGGACAAAAGCGAGCATATTTTTTGCTCAAGTCGTATAATTAATACGTTATACGTATAACGCTTTAAGGGGTTTGCATGCACAAAAGAATGACGATTACGTTGGACGAGGCTGTTTACGATGGTTTGTACCGCACCATCAACAAGCGAAAAATGAGCCAATTCATTGAGGATTTGCTCAGACCATTGGTGCTAGATACCAGCTTAGATGGTGGCTACCGCGCTATGGCTGCGGACAAAGCGCGGGAGGCTGAGGCGCAGGAATGGGGCAACGCGCTCATGGCTGACTTAGCCAATGAGCCAGTCCAGAACTCTTCGACATGAAGCGCGGCGAGGTGTGGTGGGTCGAGTTTGACCCTGCCGTTGGCAGCGAAGTTCGTAAAACACGTCCTGCCGTTATCGTTAGCAACGACGCGGCTAACCGCAACTTGGCGCGTGTCATTGTTGTGCCCTTGACCAGCAACACCACGCGCCTCTATCCGGGCGAAGCCTTGGTTAGCGTGTCAGGTACACAAAGCAAAGCCATGTCAGACCAAATCATGGCGGCAGACAAAACGCGCTTAACCAGCCAACTTGGCAGCTTGTCCAAGGCCGATGTATTGGCGGTGGAAGAGGCGATTCGGGTGCAGCTTGGGATGCCCAAGTAGTTTTATTGCTACAAATAAAATAGCGCCTTAGGCAATAAATACGCCGGCTACAGTCAAAATAAGGCCTGAAATAAAAGGTTTTTATGGTGTAAAATGGGTTTATGACCCAAACACCTAAATCAAAATACCCTACCCAATACGACGTTCGCGCAAAAATCGCCCAACTTTTCATTTACCCCATCAAATCTTGCGGCGCTATTGAGCTGAAAGAGGCTGTTTTGACGGACACGGGGCTGGATTTGGACCGGGCTTGGATGGTGGTGGATGAAAACGGCGTGTTTTTGACACAGCGCGAAGAGCCGCGCATGGCGCTGATTCAACCGACTTTGACCAGTTTTGACCTGATCGTCAAAGCGCCTGGCATGTCTGCGCTGAAGCTGGCGATTGACGAAGTGGCCGAGCCCGTCACCGTGACGGTGTGGGACGATACGGTCAAAGCCTTCGACATGGGCGACGAGGCGGCCTACTGGTTCAGCGACTTTTTGAACCAAACCGTGCGTTTGGTGCGCTTCGACCCTGAGCAAAAACGCCTGTCCAGCATGGAGTGGACCAAGGGCATCGAAGCCAAAAACGGCTTTGACGACGGTTTTGCGGTGCTGGTGACCAGCGTGGCGTCGCTCAAAGTGCTGAACGACAAGCTCACCGCCGCCGGTGAAAAAGCCATCACCATGCAGCGCCTGCGCCCGAATGTGGTGCTAACCGGCATTGACGCCTACGACGAAGACCGCTTGGACACCCTGCACATCACCACGCAAGAAGGCGTGGCTCAACTCAAACACGTCAAACCCTGCGCCCGCTGCACGATTCCAGACGTAGATTTACAAAACGGCAAACAAGGCACAGCCGTGGCCGACACCCTGCAAAGCTACCGAGCCAACCCCATGATGGACGGTGCGGTGACTTTGGGCATGAACGCAATCATCCTGGCCGGCGAGGGTGCGACCCTGCGCGTGGGGCAGGCTGTAGGGGCGAATTACGTGTTTTAACGTATTTCGCAGTATTTCAACCCATTTGCCTTATAGTTACTTCTAGCAACTTTTACACCATGCAAACCCTCGCACAACACCCCATTGACCCTGCCACTGCCAAAACGGTTGCGGCGTTTTTGGCACGTGTGAGCAGCGTGTTTAACGTGCAGCAGGCTATTTTGTTTGGCAGCCGCGCACGTGGGGCTTTTGAGTCGGATAGCGACGCAGATGTTGCCGTCCTTCTGGCTGGTCATTCTGGCCAAAGCGGTAAGTTTATGGATGCCAAGCTGGCCATGGCCGATTTGGCCTTTGATGTACTGCTGGATACCGGCATCCGCATTGAGCCGCTGCCAGTCTGGGAAGACGAATGGGCGCAACCGCAGAGTTACAGAAATCCGCAATTGCTGCGAAATATTGAACGTGACGGTGTGCTGCTGACATGAGCACGCCACGCGCTTTGTCGCCTCAGGGGTTGATGGTTAAAGCGGAAAACGCTTTGGCTTCCGCCAAATTGCTCAGCGATGCAGGTGATATCGATGGCGCTTGTAACCGCGCTTATTACGCCATGTTTGATGCGGCAAAAGCTGTTTTATTGGCAACCGTGCCGACCATCGACCCGCAAATTGGCAAAACCCACAACGGCCTGATTGCTGCTTTTGGCCTGCATATGGTGAAAACAGGTTTGGTATCTGTTGAGTTGGGGCGCGCACTAAACCGTGCTCAAAACATCAGGCAAATTGCGGATTACACGGGAGATGTGATTGAGCCTGAGGATGTCTTGGCACTCCTGCAGCAAGCCAGCGAATTCGTTCAGACATTGAAAAAACAGGTAAAATAGAGTCTAAATTGGCATCTAGCCAGCGTATTTACTGCCTAAGTAGCTATTAAAAATATAGCAAATTCTCACAAATTTTGAATATAAAGAGCATATTAATGGAACTTTACAGGACCGCGCACACGCAGTGAAGTTAATTTTTCTACGACATAGTGCAAATTTTCCACTTCTTCGGTTACGGGTATATTGGCTAGTGCTCTCGCTGCCGCGTCCATATTTCCTAATTCTCGGTGTAGCTCCGCGAGTTCCAGCCAATTAGGACAGACTGCTGTTTCCAGTAAGTTCACCAACTGCCCCATATTTTCAATTTGCTCCATACTTGGTTGATATTCTGGAAAAGTAGCTGAGTTCCCTGCGCTGTCTACCTCTCCTCTATGCGCCTCTCGAAAAGCTCGATAGACTTCGCGCGCAGGGTGATTAAGATACCTCCAGTAACGACGCCGAATCACTGTAATAAATGCTTGATCACCAATATTTGCGCGTATCAGAGCTTGAATCTCTTCATCTTGCACATGTATAGCATTTGGCGGGATTGACCGCTCCTCTGCATCTATTTCGGCATGTGGTCTAGTGTCGCAATATTTCAGAATATGTTCGCGAGTTTCGTTTCCCCACCGAAATCGATTCCACCAGTTATCTTTTCTGGTTTCCCAGCCGGCGGGGGCGCGTCGTTTGGGATTAGATATAGCCGAAATGTACTTAGAAGATTGAAGCAAAAAATGGCGACCACACACACAACGGCGCAACCCTTCGTCGGTAGGAGCTAAACTCTCGTGATCGTAGCCGTCCGTCCAGTACTCTGACGCCGTAAAATTTATGGAAGAATATGCAGATGTTGCTAAATGTGCACCGCAGCAGGGAGTAGCAATAATGTACTTGCCGGAAATATATGTCATGCTAATACCTTTACATGAACTGCCGCGATGTTATTCGCCGCCCACTTACCAACTCTAAACTCGGGACGTGACCTTAAATTACCCATTACGTTTGAGGTCGATCGAAATCGCGAAGCATTCCATGGTTTGATTTCTGTCCTACCGTCGTTGTAACGGATTTCTATTTCTGCTTGCTTTGATTGAAGTAAAGCTTCTTTGAACTTATCAGCCTCAATTGGCTCTAGCGCTATTGGTAGCAAGCCATCTTTGTTCGTTGCCTGCGTAAGTTGATCACTGTTTTTCGTCGGTGGTTTTGGCGGATTGTCGTATCTTTGGTGACAGGATCGACACAAAATAATTATTGTTTTTTCAATAGGATTGTGCTGTGCAATAAATTTTTCTTCAAATTCAAGCAAATTGAAAGATACAACATCATTTCTCGTATATTCCCCAGCTATAAAGTTGATGATGTCATGCCTACTTCTTCCATAAACATGAGCAGACTCTAAATTTGCAAGATCACCACAATGTTGGCAAGCGGTTGTTGCTTTATGTTTTTGCGTTAGTTTTTGTACAATCTTAGTGAATCTTGAACCAAGATGTCGATGTAATTCCTCATTTGTACCCGTGAAAGTAGCCATTACTTTGACTCCAATTAAGTGTGTGAAAATTAACCTCGAATAGTGATTTCAATGTCAGCAGGGCTAACACCAAAAGTAGCGGCCAAACCCTGCTTCGCCTCTGCGATACTCAAAGACTTTGCGGCTACTTGAACCGCAGATGGTGGATCAATAGTTGGCATTTGTTTAAATTGAAGATCTTCGAGTTTGAGATTTAAACCCTCGAAATTCGTAAAAGACACTGGATTCCGATGGCCAGGCCATGCATCGGGAATGTTGACTTCAGCGAACTCACTAAACGCAAGCATCCAACGTTTTTCGAAACCCTTAGCAGTCGACGGGCGTACTTCTTTTACCTTGCCCACTATAAAAGCTGCATAAGGCTGAACAACCACGCCAGCCCACTCAGTCGCACGATTTTGGATGCAAACGACATATTCCAGTTTTTGTGCTTTTTTAGCTGACATCGTCCAAGCTTCTGACCCACCCTTTTCGAGTATTTTTTCACGACTTTCGGATGTTAAAACGCGCACTACGGATAAATTTTGATCTGACATGGTAATTTTGCAAAGAGTTTTGGCATCGTAGTTTTATCTTGGATTTTATAACTTTATATAATTTTTATATAAAGTTATAAAACACTCGATTTATAACATAACCAATGGCGCCATTTTTGAAGTCTTAATGCCATAGAAGCTTTGAGCACAGAGTGTTTGATTCTTTTAGGTACAAGTCATGAAAACAGGTAAAATAGAGCCTAAATTGGCACCTAGCCAGCGTATTTACTGCCTAAACAGCTATTAAAATCATAGCAAAATCAGTATCTTTCAATATTTTTGAAATCATTTAGGAATTTTCGAGCATGAAATGCGGAATTGTGGGCTTGCCCAACGTCGGTAAATCGACTCTGTTTAACGCCTTGACCAAGGCCGGCATCGCCGCTGAAAACTACCCGTTTTGCACGATTGAGCCGAACGTCGGCGTCGTCGAAGTGCCCGACCCGCGCCTGCAAAAGCTGGCCGACATCATCACGCCAGAGCGCATCGTCCCGGCGATTGTGGAGTTTGTCGATATTGCCGGTTTGGTTGCAGGTGCCAGCACCGGTGAAGGCTTGGGCAACAAGTTTTTAGAGCACATCCGCCAAACCGACGCCACCATCAACGTGGTACGCTGTTTTGAGGACGACAACGTTATCCACGTCGCTGGCAAGGTGGACCCGATAGACGACATCGAAGTGATCCAGACCGAGCTGTGCCTAGCCGATTTGACAGCGGTTGAAAAAGGCTTGCACCGCGTCAGCAAATTAGCGCGTTCGGGCGACAAAGAATCGGCCAAACTCGTGCTTATTTTGGAAAAATGCCAAGCTGCGTTGAACGACACCAAGCCCGTGCGGACGATCGATTTCAGCAAAGAAGAGCACGTGCTGTTGAAGCAGTTCTTCCTCATCACCGCCAAACCCGCCATGTTTGTGGCCAACGTGGCCGAAGACGGCTTCACCAACAACCCCATGCTGGACCGTTTGACCGCCTACGCCACCGCACAAAACGCACCCGTGGTGGCCATCAGCGCCAAAATGGAAGCCGAAATGGCCGAGATGGACGACGAAGACCGCGCCATGTTCTTGGCTGAACTGGGCCAGGACGAGCCGGGTTTGGACCGCCTGATCCGCGCCGCCTACAAGCTCTTGGGCCTGCAAACCTACTTCACCGCCGGCGTCAAAGAAGTCCGCGCCTGGACCATCCACGTCGGCGACACCGGCCCGCAGGCAGCCGGCGTGATCCACACCGACTTCGAAAAAGGCTATATCCGCGCCCAAACCATCGCGTTTGACGACTTTATTGGCTTCAAAGGCGAGCAAGGCGCGAAAGACGCCGGCAAAATGCGCGCCGAGGGTAAGGACTATGTCGTCAAAGATGGCGACGTGATGAACTTCTTGTTCAGCTCTTAACTGATTGCTGGTACCGGATTTGCCAAGTTAGCCTAAAAACAGCTATAATCTCAGGCTCGGTCGTATAGCTCAGTTGGTTAGAGCGCAGCATTCATAATGCTGAAGTCGGTGGTTCAAATCCACCTACGACCACCAATTTAAAAGCCTTTGATTCGTGAGAGTCAAAGGCTTTTTTCATGGTCAATTCACGGTGAGTCGACAGGTATTTATGGCCGTTTACCCACGGTCACCGTTTCCCGCACCCAAGTTTTGGACTGCTCACTCAAACTTAGTCCCAAACCCGGCCGAGTCGGCACCAGCATGCGGCCGTTGTTGATTTCTATGCGTTCGTTGAATAAGGGCTCTAACCACTCAAAATGCTCCACCCACGGCTCGGTGGGGTAGGCGGCGGCCAGGTGGACGTGCAATTCCATCGCAAAATGCGGGGCGAGCATCAGGCCGGCGTGTTCGGCTTGGGCGGCGATTTTCAAAAACGGGGTGATGCCGCCCACGCGCGGGGCATCGGGCATCAGGTAGTCTGCGGCGCGGTGGCGGATCAAGTCGCCATGTTCGCCGGCGCTGGTCAGCATTTCGCCGGTGGCGATGGGGGTGTCAAACTGCTGCACTAGGGCGGCGTGGCCTTCGTGGTCGTAGGCGTCCAGCGGTTCTTCAATCCAGACCAGGTTGAACTGCTCAAAAATGCGGCACATGCGCTGGGCGGTAGGGCGGTCCCACTGCTGGTTGGCATCGACCATGATGGGCACGGCATCGCCGAGGTGTTTGCGCACGGCTGTGACGCGGGCGATGTCCAAAGCCGCGTCCGGCTGACCGACTTTGAGTTTGATACCGCCAATGCCGCGTTGGATGGACGCCGATGCGTTCACCATCAGCTGGTCGATGGGGGTGTGCAAAAAGCCGCCCGAGGTGTTGTAGCAGCGCACGGAGTCGCGGTGCGAGCCTAGTAGTTTGGCCAAAGACAGGTTCGCACGTTTGGCTTTCAAATCCCACAAAGCCACGTCAAATGCGCCAATCGCTTGGGTGGACATGCCGCTGCGGCCGACGGAAGCGCCCGCCCAGCACAGTTTGTCCCACAATTTTGAAATATCGCTGGGGTCTTCGCCCAACAGCGTGGGGGCGATTTCTTTGGCATGGGCAAACTGGCCCGGGCCGCCAGCACGCTTGGAGTAGCTGAAACCCAAGCCTTTGTGGCCTTGCGCGGTTTCAATCTCCACAAACAGCATGGCGATTTCGGTCATGGGTTTTTGCCTGCCGGTCAGCACTTTGGCGTCGCTGATGGGGTTGGCTAGGGGCAGATAGCAGGAGGAGACCTGAATCCAGGCGATGCTGTCGTTTGTGTGTGGGGACGTGCTGGTTGTCATGGTTAAAGTTTTTTATCAAAGGTTTTATTGAGGCACAGATCAGGTCATGAATCAAGTCACTGGGGCTGGATTAAACAGCACCAGCGCGTTGTGCAGCTTCCAGTGCTCAGCCCAGGTTTTTTTGCGGCCGCTCGCCACTTCCAGCATGAGGTGGAACATCTCCCAGCCCACGTCTTCAATGGTTTTGCTGCCATCGGCGATGGTGCCGGCGTTGATGTCCATCAAATCGTGCCAACGCCGTGCCAGGTCGCTGCGGGTGGCGACTTTGATGACGGGGCATTCAGCCAAGCCGTAGGGCGTGCCGCGTCCGGTGGTGAAGACGTGCAAATTCATACCAGCGGCCAGTTGCAGCGTGCCGCAGATGAAGTCGCTGGCGGGTGTGGCGGTGTAGGTCAAGCCTTTTTGTTTCAGCTTTTCACCCGGTGCCAGCACGCCTGTGATGGCGGACGAGCCTGATTTCACAATCGAGCCCATCGCTTTTTCAACAATGTTGGACAAGCCGCCTTTTTTGTTGCCCGGTGTGGTGTTGGCGCTGCGGTCGACCTTGCCGCGCTGCAGGTAGGCGTCGTACCAGGCCATCTCGCGGATCATGGCTTCGGCCACCTCGGGCGTGGAGGCGCGGGATGTGAGCTGGTCAATGCCATCACGCACCTCAGTGGTTTCTGAAAACATCACGCTGGCACCAGCACGCACTAGCAAATCGGTGCAATAGCCCACGGCAGGATTGGCTGTCACGCCTGAAAACGCATCGCTGCCGCCGCATTGCACGCCTACCACCAGCTCGCTGGCAGGGACGGTTTCACGGCGGCGTGCATTCAAGCGTTGCAAGTGGGTAGTCGCTTGGCGCATGATGGACTCGACCATGGACATGAAGCCGACGTGGGCATCGTCTTGAAGACAGACTAACCCCCCTGTGCCGCTTCGCGTCTCCCCCCCTTGAAGTGGGGGCACACCCAGTGGCCCAGCAGAGCCGGTTCCACGGGTGTCGCTGGCAGTTTTAATCTCGATCGTATTGGGTGGGAACAAACGCTCGGGCTGCAGCTTCTCGCAGCCCAAGCTCACAAGCATCACTTCGCCGCCAAAGTTGGGGTTCAGGCTGATGTTGCGCAACGTGCGGATGGGGATTTCCGCACCCGGTGCGTCAATCGCCACGCCGCAGCCATAAGTGTGTTCTAACGCGACAACATCATCAACGTTAGGGAATTTGGGCAACAGTTCTGCCTTGATGCGTTGTACCGCAAAGTCCGTCACGCCCGCAACACATTGGACAGTTTGTGTGATGGCCAAAATGTTGCGAGTGCCGACCGAGCCATCTGCGTTGCGATAACCCTCAAAAGTGTAGCCTTCCAACGGTGCTTGTACTGCGGACTTGACTGTAGCGATGGGTAAATTGTCCAATTCGCGTGCATCGGGCATGTGCAGCAAACGCTCATGCACCCAGCTACCGGCTGGGATGTCTTTGAGCGCGTAACCAATCGGAATACCATAACGAAGCACAGGGGCATCTGCAGCCAAATCGACCAATGCGACTTTATGACCTTGCGGGACTTTGTCTTTCAAGACCAAGCCACTCGATAAAACGGTGCCCACAGGCAAACCGCCATCGTTGGCGACGATGGCCACGTTGTCGCTGGGGTGCATGCTGATCGTCAGCGGCAAGGTTTGGGTTGGCATGACTAGCTCCTGCTGAAAGGGAAAGTTGTAATCTGTTTAACTGTGAAACTATTTGTGGTCTAGGTAAAAATCAATTATGATAGACATCAGACAACTGATAACTTAGAATTATAAACGAATGACTAATCTATGAGTATGACCAGAACCTCAAATAACACCCCAAAAATCACCAGCTTACGCGCCATTCCTGTTGCAGGACGCGACAGCATGTTGCTCAACCTGAGCGGCGCACACGGTCCGTATTTCACCCGTAACATTTTGATCTTGACCGACAGCGCTGGCAACACCGGCGTGGGCGAGGTGCCCGGGGGTGAAAAAATCCGCCAAACGCTGGAAGATGCTGCGGCCTTGGTCGTTGGGCAATCTTTGGGCAATGTACAGGAAATGCTGCGCAAGGTGCAAAACCAGTTTGCCGACCGCGACAGCGGTGGCCGTGGTCAACAGACTTTCGACTTGCGCACCACCATCCACGCGGTGACGGCGATTGAATCAGCCTTGCTGGATTTGCTGGGTCAACATCTGGGTGTGCCCGTCGCCGCCTTGCTGGGCGAAGGCCAGCAGCGTGATGCGGTCGAGATGTTGGGTTATTTGTTCTATGTCGGCGACCGCAGCAAGACCGATTTGCCCTACAACAGCGAGCCTGATGCCGACAACAACTGGTCGCGTGTGCGCCATGAAGTCGCATTGACCCCCGATACCATTGTCCGCCAAGCCGAAGCTGCGCACGAGCGCTATGGTTTCAACGACTTCAAACTCAAAGGCGGCGTGCTGCGTGGCGATGACGAAATCGCCGCTGTTACCGCCTTGCACGAGCGCTTTCCCAAAGCCCGCGTCACGCTGGACCCAAACGGTGGCTGGCTGCTGAAAGACGCCATCCGCCTGATGCGCGACATGAAAAACGTCGTCGCCTACGCCGAAGACCCCTGCGGCGCAGAAGACGGCTTCTCGGGTCGCGAGGTGATGGCCGAATTCCGCCGCGCCACTGGTTTGCCAACCGCAACCAACATGATCGCCACCGATTGGCGTCAACTCAGCCACGCGCTGTCGCTGCAATCAATTGACATTCCCTTGGCCGACCCGCATTTTTGGACCATGGCCGGCTCGGTGCGCGTGGCGCAGACCTGTCGTGATTGGGGGCTGACGTGGGGCAGCCATTCGAATAACCACTTTGACGTGTCACTTGCCATGTTCACCCACGTCGGTGCCGCTGCGCCAGGCAAGGTGACGGCGATTGACACGCACTGGATCTGGCAAGACGGCCAGCGCTTGACCAAAGAGCCGCTGCAAATCAAAAGTGGTTTGGTGCAAGTGCCGAAAAAACCAGGTTTGGGTGTGGAGCTGGACATGGCCGAGGTCGAAAAAGCGCACCAGCTATATAAGCAGCACGGCTTGGGTTCGCGCGACGACGCCACGGCTATGCAATACTTGATTCCGAATTGGAAGTTTGACCCCAAACGCCCAGCGTTTGACCGATAACTGCCCAGCGTTTGATAAATAAACGGCGCTGCGTTAGACCGCTAAGTGGCAAATAATTAAACAGCAATATTAAAAATAACTAGGAGCAAAAAAATGAGAGAAAACCGCTTACGCACCATCTGGCAATCCGGTGGTGCTGTGTCCAACGGCTGGCTGGCCATTCCCAACAGCTTCTCCGCCGAAACCATGGCGCACCAAGGCTGGGATTCGCTGGTCGTCGATATGCAGCACGGCATGGTGGACTACCAAGCCATGGTGACCATGCTGCAAGCCATCTCCACCACCAACACCGTACCTGTGGTGCGCGTGCCGTGGTTAGAACCTGGCATTTTGATGAAAACTTTGGACGCTGGCGCTTACGGTGTGATTTGCCCCATGATCAACTGCCGTGAAGACGCGCAAAAGCTGGTCGCCTACACACATTACGCCCCGCAAGGCACGCGTAGCTTTGGTCCAACCCGTGCGTTGTTGTACGGCGGGGCGGACTACGCCAAGCATGCGAACAATACCATTGTGACCTTCGCGATGATTGAGACTGCGCAAGCCTTGGACAATTTGGACGATATTTTGTCGGTCGAAGGGTTGGACGCCATCTACATCGGCCCCTCGGACTTGTCGCTCGCTTTGGGATGTACCCCTAAGTTTGACGATTTAGATCCCAAAGCTGAAGAAGCGGTTGCGCACATTTTGGCGCGCGCTAAAGCGCACGGTGTGGTGGCAGGCGTGCACAACGGTGCACCCGAAGCGGCGTTGAAGCGCATTGCCGAAGGCTTCCAGTTCGTCACCATTGGCTCAGACGCTAGGTTGATGGCAGCTGGTGCACAGGCGGTGATGGCCAAGATGCGTGCAGTGTCTGCGCCTAAAGTAGCTGGCGGCTATTGATATTAAAGACAGAAATTTATAGGAATAGAGCATGAAAATCGGATTTATCGGACTTGGCATCATGGGTGCACCTATGGCGCAGCATTTGTTGGCAGCAGGGCACGAGTTGTTTGTTCCCAAACGCAGCAAAGTACCCGAAGCCTTGAGCACAGCCACCGTTTGCGCCACCAATGCCGACGTGGCGCGTGCGGCAGACGTCATCATTTTGATGCTGCCAGACACGCCCGATGTGGACAAAGTGCTGTTCGGTAAAGAAGGCGTGGCTGAAGGTCTATCGAAGGGGAAAACCGTCATCGACATGAGTTCCATCTCCCCCATGGAAACCAAGCGCTTCGCGCTCGCCATCAATGAGCTGGGCTGTGATTATCTGGACGCACCCGTCTCAGGCGGTGAAGTCGGTGCCAAAGCCGCCAGCTTGACCATCATGATTGGTGGCGACGAAGCGGTGTTTGAACGCATCAAGCCGCTGTTTGAACTCATGGGCAAAAATATCACCCTGGTCGGTGGCAATGGCGACGGCCAAACCACCAAAGTGGCGAACCAGATCATTGTGGCGCTGAACATTGCCGCCGTCGGCGAAGCCCTGCTGTTCGCCAGCAAAGCCGGGGCTGACCCAGCCCGTGTGCGCCAAGCGCTGATGGGTGGTTTCGCCGCCAGCCGTATCTTGGAAGTGCATGGCGAACGCATGATCAAGCGCACTTTCAACCCCGGTTTCCGCATCGCTTTGCATCAAAAAGACCTGAATTTGGCGTTGTCAGGCGCAAAAGCCATGGGCGTGGCACTACCGCAAACCGCGTCTGCCGCGCAACTGATGCAGGTTTGCGCCGCCAATGGCTGGGATCAACTCGACCACTCGGCACTCGTCAAGTCGCTGGAGCACATGGCTGCGCACGAGGTGGCCAAGGCATAATAGAGGGATGGATTTACCTGCCCACCAACTGTCCATGACAGTGCTGATGACACCCGACACCGCCAATTTTTCGGGCAACGTCCACGGCGGCACGATTTTGAAGCTGCTCGATCAAGTCGCCTATGCTTGCGCTAGCCGGTATGCGGGGCGCTATGTGGTGACGCTGAATGTCGACCAAGTGATGTTTCGCCAACCCATCCACGTGGGTGAGCTGGTGACGTTTTTGGCTTCGGTCAACCACACTGGCACCTCGTCCATGGAAATCGGCATCAAGGTGATTGCCGAAGAAATCCGCACCCGCGAGGTGCGCCACGTCAACAGCTGCTTTTTCACCATGGTGGCCGTGGACGAAGCGCGCAAACCCGTGCCTGTGACACCGCTGAAACCCATATCCGCCGAAGACCGTCGGCGTTTTGCCGCTGCCGAAGTGCGCAAAGAGATGCGCCGCGAGCTGGAAACACGCTTTGCCGCCATCCGCGCGATGCAGTAGCTTTTAGGCGTTTCAGCCGGTGCTGCGGTAAAATCGCAGCTTCCCTATCAATATCAGCCGCTGGATATAAACCAGTCACTGCTGCACTTATGACGCACTCCGCATTCAAAAAATCAATTTTCGCTATATTATTTATAGCTATTCAGGCAATAAATACGCCGGCTACAGCTCAAATAGCACGTCATTTTCCGGATTCTGCCGTGCGCGGCAAGATTGCCTTCAAATCGCCGCCGCAAATCGAGCTAGACGGCAAAGCTGACCGTCTCTCGCCCGGTGCGCGTATTCGTGACGAACTGGGCATGCTGGCGATGACTGGGGCACTGCAAGGTAAAGACTTCGTCGTGAATTTCAGACGCGAGGCCGCAACTGGTATGGTGCATGAGGTGTGGATTCTCACCGCAGAAGAAGCAAAAGTGAAACTGGCTGGAGAAAAGAAATGAGTGCGGAATTGAGTATGGAAATGAGCGAAATTGTGAATCCCATCAACGCGTTAGCACCTTCTGAAGTAGCTTCCAAAAAGGTTTTTATCAAAACCTTCGGCTGTCAAATGAACGAGTACGACTCGGACAAAATGGTCGACGTTTTGCACGCCGCCGAGGGCTATGTTGCCACTCAGAACATGGACGAAGCGGACTTGATTTTGTTCAACACCTGCTCCGTTCGTGAAAAAGCGCAAGAAAAGGTGTTTAGCGATCTGGGTCGCATCAAACACTTGAAAGCCAAGGGCGTCAAAATCGGCGTGGGCGGCTGTGTGGCGAGCCAAGAAGGTGCGGCGATTATTTCTCGTGCCCCGTTTGTGGATGTGGTGTTTGGCCCGCAGACCTTGCATCGATTGCCTGAGCTGCTAGCAAAAAGAGAGTTACTGGCGCGCCCGCAGGTGGATATCAGCTTCCCCGAAATCGAAAAATTCGACCACCTGCCACCCGCCAAAAACAACGGTGCCAGCGCGTTTGTCAGCATCATGGAGGGCTGCTCTAAGTACTGCAGCTACTGTGTCGTGCCTTACACGCGTGGTGAAGAAGTCTCGCGCCCGTTTGAAGACGTGTTGGTGGAAGTGGCCGGTTTGGCCGACCAAGGTGTCAAAGAGGTCAATTTGCTGGGTCAAAACGTCAACGCCTACCGTGGCAAGATGGGTGATTCTGGTGAAATTGCAGACTTTGCGACTTTGCTGGATTACGTCTCCGACATCCCCGGCATCGAACGCATCCGCTACACCACCAGCCATCCGAACGAGTTTTCGCAAAGCTTGATCGACGCCTACGCACGGTTACCCAAGCTGGTGAACCATCTTCATTTACCGGTGCAGCACGGTTCTGACCGCATTTTGAGCGCCATGAAACGCGGCTACACCGCGCTGGAATACAAAAGTACCATCCGCAAACTTCGGGCGATTCGCCCCGACATGGTGCTGTCCAGCGACTTCATCGTCGGCTTCCCCGGTGAAACCGACGACGATTTCCAGAAAATGATGAAGCTGATCAACGATGTCGGTTTCGACACCTCCTTCAGCTTCATCTACAGCCCGCGCCCCGGCACGCCGGCAGCCGCGCTGCATGACGACACGCCGCACGCTGTGAAATTGGCGCGTTTGCAACACCTGCAAGCCACCATAGACGCCAACGTTGTCAAAATCAGCGCCAGCCGCCTAGGCACGGTGCAGCGCGTGCTGGTCGAAGGCCCAGCCCGCAAAACCCCCAACGCCCTGTTCGGCCGTACCGAATGCAACCGCGCCGTGGTCTTCACCGGGCCGGATCGCTTGATTGGTCAGCTCGTGGACATCAAAGTCACCGATGCGCCGCAACGCATGTTGCGCGGTGAGGTGGTGACGGCTGAGGTTTAATGCAAAGACTGAAACGAAGATGCCTAATTTGCTATAATTTAAATAGCAGCATAGGCAGTAAATACGCTGGATAGAGCTAAAAATAGCATGTAAATAGCGGCATTTAAGGCAAAAAACCGCTTGTAACGTCGTAGAACGACATCAAAACGGCATTTTCGGCATGCCCTTCATGCCACCCAGTTTTTTCATCATCTTCATCATCCCGCCGCCGCTCATTTTTTTCATCATGCCCTGCATCTGCTCAAACTCGTTGAGCATGCGGTTGACTTCTTGTACGTGCACGCCCGCGCCATTGGCGATGCGGCGTTTTCGGGTGGCTTTGATCAAGTCGGGTTTGCGGCGCTCAAGCGGGGTCATGCTGAGGATGATGCCTTCCTTGCGGCGCATGTCTTTTTCGGCTTTGCCCATGTCGACTTGACCGGCTTTGGCGGCTAGCTGGGAGGGGAGCTTTTCCATCATGCTGGCTAGGCCGCCCATTTGCTTCATCTGCTGGAGCTGGCTCAAGAAGTCGTTCAGGTCAAAACCGCCTCCACTTTTGACTTTGGCTGCCAGTTTTTGTGCTGCCGCCACGTCCACGCCAGAGGTAACTTGCTCGACCAGCGCCAAAATGTCGCCCATACCCAAGACGCGGCCCGCGTGGCGTTCGGCGTCAAACACCTCTAAACCGTCTAGTTTTTCTGACGTACCCGCAAATTTGATGGGCGCGCCGGTGATGTGCCGCACTGACAGCGCCGCACCGCCGCGAGAGTCGCCGTCCAGCTTGGTCAAAATGATGCCGGTCAGCGGCAGGGCGTCTTTGAAGGCCTTGGCGGTGTTGATGGCGTCCTGACCCTGCATGGCGTCGACGACGAACAGGGTTTCAATCGGGTTGAGCACCGCGTGCAGCTCGCGGATCTCGTTCATCAGCACCTCGTCGATACCCAAACGGCCGGCAGTGTCGACCAACAGCACGTCGAAATGGTGCTTTTTGGCGTAATCGAGCGCGGCAAAGGCGATATCGCGCGGCTTTTGGTCGGCGCTGCTGGGGAACCACTCGGCACCCGCTTGGGCGGTGACGGTTTTGAGCTGTTCGATGGCGGCTGGGCGGTACACGTCGCCTGAGACGGTCAGCACCTTCTTTTTGCGCTTTTCAATCAGGTGTTTGGCCAGTTTGGCGGTGGTGGTGGTTTTACCGGCACCTTGCAAGCCTGCCATCAAAATCACTGCTGGGGGCTGGGCGGCGAGGTTGAGTTCGCTGACTGATGTGCTGCTAATGTCGTTACCCGCCATGGTGGCGATCAACTCGCGGTTCACCACGGCGACCAGTGCCTGACCGGGGGTGAGCGAGCCCACCACTTCCTGACCCATGGCTTTTTCTTTGACGCGGGCAATGAAGTCGCGCACGACGGGCAGGGCAACGTCGGCCTCCAGCAGCGCCATGCGGACCTCGCGCAGCATATCCTGCACGTTGGACTCGGTCATGCGGGCTTGGCCGCGCATTTGTTTGACTAGGAGCGAGAGTTTGTCGGTAAGAGCGGATGCCATAGGGATTTATTACTTTAGGTGTTATGTAGGTCGTATAAACTGTAGGGATGATTTTAGCCGCTGGCACTTTTTTTGACGCAATTTTCACCACGATATCGGCTACAAGCTTGTTTTTGGGCTTGGGTGCGGTGCTGGCTTATGCCATACCTGCGCTTGTAGGCGATAAGTTGAGCTTGGCTGCAACTCGAGTCATGCTGTGGTGCGCTTGGGGTTTGCATGGTTTGGCGGTGTTGTGGAGTTTGTTTGGTGTATCGCCTGACGATCTTCCGCGCTTCGGTTTTGCGCCCGCTTTGTCCGTCACCGCATGGCTGGGGCTGACGGTGTATGCGGTTGAGAGTTATATGTACCCAAAATTGAAGGCAGTTTGGGTATTTGCGGCGATTGGCGCTGCGGCGGTGATTTTGGCGATGGTGTTTCCTGGCCAAGCTTTGCACAGCGCAGCTTCCAAGTGGTTACCCGTGCATTGGGCTTTGGGGCTGGCGTCTTATGGCCTGTTTGCTGCAGCGGTGGCGCATGCTTGGCTGATGATGCGGGCTGAGTCGCAGATGCGTTTATCTCCAAATACCATGTCTGCTACATCAAGTGGTTTGCCGCTTTTGACGCTGGAGCGGTTGACGTTTCGATTCGTAAATGCGGGGTTTGTGCTGCTGACGGCGACATTGCTGGCGGGTTGGCTGTTTAGTGAATCACTGTATGGCGCTGGCAAAGTTTGGAAGTGGGATCACAAAACGATTTTTTCGGTGCTGTCGTGGCTGGCTTTTGCGGTGTTGATCATTGGCAGAGCACAATTTGGCTGGCGTGGACGCACAGCAGTGCGGGTCTTGTATATCGGCTCTGGTTTACTGCTGCTGGCTTATGTGGGTTCGCGTTTTGTTTTGGAAGTGCTTTTAGGGCGCGGGCTATGAAGTATTTGTTGGTTCTATTGGTTGTTTTTATCGGCGTGTGGGTGTGGC
This sequence comes from Polaromonas sp., assembly GCA_013298815.1. Lineage (GTDB taxonomy): Bacteria > Pseudomonadota > Gammaproteobacteria > Burkholderiales > Burkholderiaceae_C > Aalborgiella. The sequence continues at coordinate 34,879 of JAAFJF010000008.1, forward strand.
GCAGCAACCGAATTGCGATCAACAAAGACAAACAAGAAAATTTCGACAGAGAAGCTGAGCGTCAACAAGCCAAAAAAACCATGGTGGCGTGTGCGCACTGTGGCGTCCATTTGCCGCAAATTGAGGCATTGGCTGCGCCAAGTGCTGATTTGCGGTCGCAATTGTGGTTTTGCAGCACAGAGCATAGGCAGTTTGGCCAAAATAAAGCTAAACAAAACTAAGTGGTTGCGGGTAAATGCATCACTCAGAACAATCTCATGATGTCCCAATAGCCCTGTTTGACAAAGGCTGGTACAAGTTTGCGCGGCATTTAACATCGCCTAATTTTGGCGCCAGACCATCGGATACGAAGATTAACCTGATCGTCATCCATTCCATCAGCTTGCCACCCGGGCAATTTGGCGGTGACGAGGTGCAGCAGCTGTTTACCAACACCTTAGATTGGGAAGCGCACCCGTATTTCGAAAAAATCCGCGATACCAAGGTTTCAGCGCATTTCTATATCCGCAGAAATGGCGAATTGTGGCAGTTTGTGAGTTGCGATGACCGTGCATGGCATGCTGGGCAATCCAGTTTTATGGGTAAAGATAATTGCAATGACTACTCAATAGGCATAGAAATGGAAGGCTTAGAGGGTAATACCTTTGAGCCTGCTCAGTATGAAAGTTTAGTCAGCTTGTCTGCTGCATTGCAGCAAATCTATCCAATCACGCATTTAACAGGCCACGAACATGTTGCACCAGGCCGAAAAGCCGACCCTGGCGCACAGTTTGACTGGCGACAAGTACGCAAAGCATTGTGAAATATTGCTTCGCTGCTATCAATAAAAGTCTTTGAAAATTACATACTTTTTGTCTAAATTGATGTAAACTGAAATCTTGAAACGACACTATAGGTAGTGTTTAAAGTGGCATTAACCACTACATATAGTGTTTCAAAATTTTTGTCAATGCTGTTATCTCCTTACCTTTTGCGGGTAATTAGGCAGCATTAATCACGTATTCATCATTAAAATAATAGTCACCACGACAAGAGGATCATTACCCATGCAACAAGCATCTGTATCTCCAGCCGCTGAATCAACGCGCCCCACATACACGCAGCAATCGTTTTTGCAAACCCATACAGCGCAGGGCGTTGACCGTGCTGATGACAGTGCTACCCAAACTTTAGACCACTACCAAATCATTCGCCGCAATGGCGCGGTTGTGCCGTTTGAGCCTAGCAAAATTGCCGTGGCGGTGATGAAGGCGTTTTTGGCGGTACACGGCACACAAGGTGCTGCATCGGCCAGTGTGCGCGATACGGTGGATGGTTTGACGCAGGCGGTTATTCGCGCTTTGATGCGTTCACGTCCAGGTGGTGGTACCTTCCATATTGAAGATGTGCAAGACCAAGTTGAATTGGGTTTGATGCGTGGTGGTCACCATGAAGTCGCACGCGCTTATGTGCTGTACCGTGAAAAGCGTACGCAAGAGCGCGCTAAAGCTGTGGCTGAAGAAGCTCCGCCAGCGCCAGTGCTGCATGTCATGGACGGTGGGCAACGTGTCGCTTTAGATATGCGCCGTTTGACTGGGTTGATTGAGTCTGCCTGTGCTGGTTTGGGTAAAGACGTGCAAATGGCACCGATTTTGGCTGAAACATTGCGTAATTTGTACGACGGCGTGCCGATTGACGAGGTTTACAAAGCCTCCATCATGGCAACCCGCACCTTGATTGAGAGCGAGCCTGATTACACCTATGTGACCGCACGCTTGCTGTTGCATACGATCCGTCGTGAAGTGTTGGGCGGTGAAGTCGCTCAAGAAGAAATGGGCGTTCGTTACGCAGAATACTTTCCTCAATTCATCAAAAAGGGCGTAGAGAACGAACTCTTAGATGAAAAGATGATGGAGTTTGACCTGGCGCGTTTGGGCGCAGCCCTTAAGCCAGAGCAAGATTTGAAGTTTGATTATTTGGGTTTGCAGACCTTGTATGACCGCTACTTTTTGCACGTCCGTAAAGCCCGCATCGAATTGCCGCAAGCCTTCTTCATGCGCGTGGCCATGGGTTTGGCGCTGCAAGAGGCAGATCGTGAAGCGCGCGCGATTGAGTTCTACGAAGTGTTGTCGTCGTTTGACTTCATGTCCAGCACACCTACACTGTTCAACAGCGGTACACGCCGTTCGCAGTTGTCGTCTTGCTACTTGTCCACCGTGCCGGACGATTTGGACGGTATTTACGAGTTGATCAAAGAAAACGCATTGTTGTCCAAGTTTGCAGGCGGTTTGGGTAATGACTGGACGCGTGTGCGTGCTTTGGGCGCCCACATCAAGGGCACCAATGGCGAATCACAAGGCGTGGTGCCGTTCTTGAAGGTGGTGAACGACACGGCTGTGGCGGTGAACCAAGGTGGCAAACGCAAAGGCGCAGTTTGCACCTACCTAGAAACATGGCATTTGGACATGGAAGAGTTCTTGGAGTTGCGTAAAAACACTGGTGACGATCGCCGCCGTACGCATGACATGAACACCGCCAACTGGATTCCTGACCTGTTCATGCGCCGCGTGATGGAAAAAGGCGAGTGGACACTGTTCTCGCCAAATAACGTACCTGATCTGCACGACAAATTTGGCCGTGACTTTGAAAAAGCCTACGTGGCTTACGAGGCCAAAGCTGCACGTGGCGAAATCTCCCCGTCAAAAACAGTGCAAGCTGCTGATTTGTGGCGCAAGATGCTCACCATGCTGTTTGAAACAGGGCACCCATGGATCACGTTCAAAGATCCGTGCAACATCCGTTCACCACAGCAGCACGTTGGCGTGGTTCACTCCAGCAATTTGTGTACTGAAATCACGTTGAACACCAGCGACACCGAAACAGCGGTGTGCAACTTGGGTTCTGTGAACCTGATGCAGCATTTAAAAGATGGCCGGTTAGACCACGTCAAGCTGAAGAAAACCATCACCACGGCGATGCGCATGCTGGATAACGTGATTGACATCAACTACTATGCGGTCAAAAAAGCGCGCGACTCTAACCTGAAACACCGCCCGGTGGGCATGGGCTTGATGGCATTCCAAGACTGCTTGTACGAGTTGCGCATTCCGTATGCCAGCCAGGCTGCGGTGGAGTTTGCGGATACCTCTATGGAAGCCATTTGCTACTACGCCTACTGGGCGTCCAGCGATCTGGCCAAAGAGCGTGGCAAATATGCCAGCTACAAAGGCTCGTTGTGGGACAAAGGCATTTTGCCGCTGGACACGCTGGACATGCTCGCTGAAGAGCGTGGTGGTTATGTTGAGGTGGATCGTTCATCAACGATGGACTGGAACGCGTTACGCAACAAGATTGCGCAAGACGGTATGCGCAACTCCAATTGCGTGGCAATTGCACCTACCGCGACCATTTCAAACATCATTGGTGTAGATGCTTGTATCGAGCCCTGCTTTGGCAACTTGTCTGTTAAATCTAATTTGTCTGGCGAATTCACCGTGATCAACGGCCGCTTGGTGCATGACCTCAAACGCCTAGGCTTGTGGGACGATGTGATGGTAGTTGACTTGAAACATTACGATGGTTCTTTACGCCCGATTGACCGTGTGCCGCAAGACATCAAGGCTTTGTATTCCACAGCGTTTGAAGTAGAGACCACTTGGATTGTGGAGGCTGCCGCTCGTCGTCAAAAATGGATTGACCAAGCGCAGTCGCTCAATATCTACATGGCTGGCGTATCTGGTAAAAAACTCGACGATACCTACAAACTAGCATGGTTACGCGGTTTGAAGACGACGTACTATCTGCGCACAGTAGGCGCAACGCATGCTGAGAAATCAACCGTGATGAATGGTCGCATGAATGCGGTGTCTTCCGGTGGTCAATCAAACGTGGAAAGCTCTGCACCAAAGGCGATGAGTGCGTTGGATGCTGCAGCCGCTGCGGCACAAATGCAGCTCAGCAGCATGCCTGCAACTGACATTAGATTTTGCGGTGTTGACGATCCGACGTGCGAGTCATGTCAATAAGCATCGCAATGTAAAACATCGATGCAAATAACAGCACTAAACAACGATGAATAACGATGTTTAGGCGCAACACATTGCTATAGAACTTGAATGAGCACTTTCATTTTTTTTCTATAGCTTTCATAATTCACACATTGGAACAAATATGCTGACCTGGGAAGACGAAGTTAAGCCCTCACTGCCGACAACACAAAGCCATGGTTTACCAACAAACCTTATGGACGAGCGTCCTCTTTTTTCGGCAACTATTCCCGCGCAAACGGGCACGCCGCAATTCGTGATGCCTCTGCAAACGCCAGCAATAACTCCAACAAGTGACTCATCTGGTTTCTCGAATAATGTTTCTTTGTCCAATGCAGCGACGCTGCCTGCAGTACATAAGCGCATCAACGCAGCAGACAAGCGCATCATCAACGGCCAAACGGATGTCAACCAATTGGTGCCTTTCAAATACAAATGGGCATGGGAAAAGTATTTAGCGACTTGTGCCAACCATTGGATGCCGCAAGAAGTCAACATGACGCGCGACATTGCTTTGTGGAAAAGTCCAAATGGTTTGACAGAAGACGAGCGTCGTTTGGTAAAGCGCAATCTGGGCTTCTTTGTGACGGCGGACTCTTTGGCTGCCAACAACATTGTGTTGGGAACATACCGTCACATTACAGCGCCAGAATGCCGCCAGTTTTTGTTGCGCCAAGCGTTTGAAGAAGCCATTCATACCCACGCGTATCAATACATCACAGAATCATTAGGTTTGGATGAAGCGGAGATTTTCAACGCTTACAACGAAGTGCAGTCGATTCGTGACAAAGACCAGTTTCTGATTCCGTTCATCGAAGCCATCAGTGACCCATTGTTCAAGACTGGCACGCATGAAGCCGACCAAACTCTGCTGAAGTCTTTGATTGTATTTGCCTGCTTGATGGAAGGCTTGTTCTTCTACGTTGGCTTCACGCAAATTTTGGCTTTAGGCCGTCAAAACAAAATGACAGGTGCAGCTGAGCAGTACCAATATATTTTGCGTGATGAATCCATGCACTGCAATTTTGGTATTGATTTGATCAACCAGTTGAAACTGGAAAACCCAGGCTTGTGGACGCCAGAGTTCAAAGCTGAAATCAAGGCCTTGTTTTTGAAAGCCGTTGAGTTGGAGTACCGTTATGCCGAAGACACCATGCCGCGTGGCGTGCTGGGCATGAATGCATCCATGTTCAAAGGCTATTTGCGCTACATTGCCAACCGCCGCGCTGTACAGATTGGTTTGGAGACATTGTTCCCGAACGAAGAAAATCCGTTCCCGTGGATGAGTGAAATGATTGATTTGAAGAAAGAGCGTAACTTTTTTGAAACCCGCGTGATTGAGTACCAATCAGGTGGTGCACTTTCTTGGGACTAAGTGATTTTTAGATTTGAAATTTGAGGTATTTGTAGAAACTTGCATGCATGACTGATTTGGCCAAAGAGCTGAGCTGTCTTGTGTGCTTACCCCGTTCATGCTGCTGCAGCGCATAAAAGTGCGATGCAACAACATGAATCGCTTTGTGTATAAAAATACAAACACGAAGTGCTCTTTGACATGTAAACAAGGAGAAAATAATGGCAACTGCGAAAAAACCGGCCGCAAAAAAGGCCCCTGCAAAGAAAGCTGCTCCAGCGAAAAAAGCTGCAGTAAAGAAAGCCGCTCCAGCGAAAAAAGCTGTAGCAAAGAAAGCGCCTGGCGCCTGCCAAGAAGGCCGCTCCAGCGAAAAAAGCTGTAGCAACGAAAGCTCCGGCTAAGAAAGCTGCTCCAGCGAAAAAAGCTGTAGCCAAGAAAGCCCCAGCTAAGAAAGTCGTTGCTAAAAAAGCACCGGCTAAGAAAGCTGCTCCAGCTAAAAAAGCCGTAGCCAAGAAAGCCCCAGCGAAAAAAGCCGTAGCCAAGAAAGCCCCAGCGAAAAAAGCCGTAGCCAAGAAAGCCCCAGCGAAAAAAGCTGCCGCCAAAAAGCCTGCTGCTAAAAAAGCAAAGGCGCCAGCCAAGAAAGCCGCGAAAACACCCGCTGCCGCTAAGCCTGCCCCTGCACCCGCCTCTGCAGCTCAAACAACTTTGAGCCCGCAAGCTGCTTGGCCTTTTCCGACTGCGAAAAAGCCTTGATGCATACAAGTCAGCTGACTTAGAGTTTTGCTTTAAGTCGTTGTACTTTCAACCCGATGTTGCAAAGCATCGGGTTTTTTTCATTGTCTAAATTTCAAATAACCGCTTTTAATTTGATAGCATTAAAGTCAATAAATACATTGGCTAGATGCCTAAATCAACTAAATTCAGTTGGTAGTTTTGGCCGCCGCGTTGGGCAATCTTGATGGCACCTAATTGGTTACCCAGCTTGGCGCATTGAGCAAGTGGCCAGTCTTTTTCCAAACCGAATAAAAGTGCACCGCGAAAGGCATCGCCACAGCCTGTGGGGTCTACGATGCTGCTGGCTAAAACTGGAGCGACAACAGTTTTCTCGCCATCTACCCATACTTCACAGCCATGCTCACCCAATGTAACTATCAAACCTTTTACTTTCTTGGAAATCTCTGCGCTGCTCAAACCAGTGCGATCGCACAACATTTTTCCTTCGTAATCGTTCACGGTGACCCAAGTCGCCAAATCGATGAAATGGGCCAGATCTTTACCGTCAAACATGGGTAAACCTTGACCCGGATCAAATACAAAAGGAATACCAGCGGCATGAAACTGCTCGGCATGTTCCAGCATTGCATCGCGACCATCAGGCGACACGATACCGATTTTGATGTCTGCGCGTGCTACCACTTTGGTGATGTGCGCCTGCATCATCGCGCCAGGGTGAAAAGCGGTGATTTGGTTGTTGTTGGTGTCCGTCATGATCATGGCTTGTGCGGTGTAGGTGTCGCTCACCTCACGCACGAACTCGGTGCTCATGCCCAAAGTAGCGATGCGTTTAGCATAATCTGCACCATCGCTACCCACCGTTGCCATGATCAAGGGCGTACCACCCAATTGCTTCAACGCATAGGCGATATTGCCAGCGCATCCACCAAATTCACGGCGTAGCGTTGGTACAAAGAATGACACATTTAAGTTGTGCAGTTGATCTGGAAGGATTTGATCGGCAAACTTGCCTTCAAAATTCATGATGCTGTCAAAGGCTAAGGAGCCACAAATAATTGCTGCCATATGCGTTTAGATCTCAGGTAATGTTGAAAATAATTAAGGATAAAAAAGTAAAACTCTGTAGCCAGAAATAGGGGAAGCTGCTGGGTTAGGCGTCACAACGATCGTAGCTTCGCTAGCCCAGTCCCCATGTGCTCCAACTGTCGCGCCTTGAAAACCAAGCTCTTTTGCTGGAAATACCCGTCGCAAAACAGGTTTATCCCCTGAATCAGTCAATGTAAGTTCAATGGATGGGATGGCCAAGGGTATATCAATGTTATTTTTTATGCTGACTTTGAGCGCAAAAGCTTCAGCACGGCTTGAGTCATTTACAACGTTGGGAGTTTTGTTAAAACTTGAGCTGTCAATTTTGAAAGCATCTATATTTTTTAACGACTCAATGTTGCAACCAATCAGTTTGCATATCGATTCAAAATTGGCTGCCAGACTAGGGTTTGCCGCCACTAAATGATGTCGCTGAGTAAGCACAAGTTGAAAAAACAACACACCAGCTAAGCCAAAGCATGCCACGTATAGGCCGATGACGATATTTTTTTGTTCCCAAAAAGCCTTGTTTTTTGCAACGCGGACGAATGAAAGGTTCGTTTCTATTCCTTCTTTGATTGGCAATAATTTACTGTCGACTAGGGTATTTACTGCCTCAGTAGCTATATTTTTAGGAGCTATTACTTTGCTTTTGATGATGGCAGCTGTATTTTTTACTGTAGCTTTTGACGGCATAGGCTGAAGCACTGGACTTGCTTCATCAGGCGCTGCCGCATGCGCGGCCGCATCAAAAACCTCGGCGCATCGGCCGCAGCGCACCCAGCCTTTTGATACTTTGAGTTGGTCAGGAACGATTTTAAAAACCGTATCGCAGGCTGGGCAACGTGTTTTTAAACTCATAACAACCAACTATAGCGTGGCGGTCATCAATATCCAGCCATCTTCCGTGTCTGATACGGTCAGTTTGCAATAGGGCGCATAGGCTAATTTCAGTTCTTCTTCTTGCCGCGCCAAGATACCGGCCAAAACCAAAGAGCCGCCTTTTTCTACGCGGGCACACAAAAGCGGTGCCAATACTTTGAGCGGCGATGCCAAAATATTGGCTAAAACCGTTTGATAGTGACCACTTACTTTGTCAGGAAGCCCTGTTTTCAGTGTGACATGGTTAGCTTCCGCATTTAGTAATGTTGATTCGACCGCTGCAGGGTCAATATCTACAGCATCGATATCAACTGCGCCAAACTTGGCGGCACCGATGGCTAAAATGCCAGAACCACAGCCGTAGTCAAGCACGCGTTTGAATTGGTTGGCTGCGTCTTGCTGTTTGGCAATCCACTTTAAGCACATGCGCGTGGTTGGGTGTGTGCCTGTGCCAAAAGCCAAACCTGGATCGAGCCGAATGACTTGCTTCGCAGCCGCTGGCGGTTCGTGCCAGGTCGGCACAATCCAAAACTCAGGCGTGATTTCGACGGGTGCAAATTGCGATTGCGTCAAACGTACCCAGTCCTGGTCCACAAGTGCAACAACGCCCAAGAGTGCGCAAGCGACAAAGAAGTCTTGCGCTGCCAGCAATTGCGCTGATTCGCGGGCCTGTGCTTCAGTGTTGAACAGCGCAGTAACACGGCTACGTTGCCAACCACCTTTGGGTGGCGGCATGTCGGGCTCGCCAAACAAGGCCTGCTCGGCATCGGTCGCAGCATCGGCATCTTCTACCGACACGCTGAGTGCATCTAAAGCTTCAAGCGCTTCGCTCAGTTCGTCGATATGTGCCTCAGGGCACATGATTTTCAATTCAAACATGGATGTGTGTCGTGGGGCGAAGAGTACACACTCAGCGTTTGTGCTGAAGCAACCACTCTTCTAGGTAATGAATATTGGTACCACCAGCCATGAACTTGGCATCCACCATCAAATCACGGTGAAGTGCGATATTGGTGTTGATGCCTTCGACCAGCGTTTCAGCAAGCGCGGTACGCATGCGTGCCATCGCTTGCTCGCGCGTGTCGCCGTGGGTGATGATTTTGCCGATCATGCTGTCATAGTTTGGCGGCACAAAATAGTTGGTGTAAACGTGCGAATCCACCCGCACACCTGGACCACCAGGCGCATGCCACATGGTGATGCGACCAGGCGAAGGAATAAATTTGTAGGGGTCTTCCGCGTTAACGCGGCATTCGATCGCATGACCACGTATTTCAACTTGCTTTTGTGTGAACGGCAATTTCTCACCTGCAGCCACCATGATTTGCGTTTTCACAATATCAATACCGGTCACCATTTCGGTGATAGTGTGCTCGACTTGAACACGGGTATTCATCTCGATGAAATAAAACTCACCGTTTTCAAACAAAAACTCAAACGTGCCAGCACCGCGATAACCGATCTTTTTGCAAGCTGCGACGCAGCGCTCACCTATGCGCTCAATCAGCTTGCGTGGAATCCCTGGCGCAGGCGCTTCCTCAATGATTTTTTGGTGCCGACGTTGCATCGAGCAATCGCGGTCGCCCAAATACACGGCATTTTTGTGCTTGTCCGTCAAAATTTGGATTTCAACGTGGCGCGGGTTTTGTAGGAATTTCTCCATGTAAACCGCAGGGTTGTTGAATGCGGCACCAGCCTCAGCCTTGGTCATTTGCACCGCATTGATCAACGCCGCTTCGGTATGTACCACACGCATGCCTCGGCCACCGCCGCCGCCAGCAGCTTTGATGATGACAGGGTAGCCGACTGATTTGGCAATGCGGCGCACCATGGCTGGGTCATCTGGCAATTCACCTTCTGAGCCTGGCACGCAAGGCACGCCCGCTTTAATCATCGCTTGCTTAGCTGAGACCTTGTCGCCCATGATTCGGATAGATTCAGCGGTTGGGCCGATGAATTGGAAGCCGCTTTTCTCTACACGTTCTGCAAAATTAGCGTTTTCACTCAAGAAACCGTAACCTGGGTGAATGGCTTCAGAATCTGTCACTTCAGCAGCCGAGATGATCGCTGGCATGTTGAGGTAACTTTGAGCCGAGGCTGCAGGCCCAATGCAAACGGCTTCATCCGCCAATTTAACGTATTTTGCATCTTTGTCAGCTTCTGAGTAAACCATCACTGCCTTGACGCCGAGCTCGCGGCAGGCGCGCTGAATGCGCAGGGCGATTTCGCCTCGGTTTGCTATCAGGATTTTTTTGAACATATATAACTTTGCTTGTTAAGCAATCACCACCATAGGTTGGCCGTATTCGATAGCTTGGCCGTTTTCGCACAAAATTTGTGTCACGGTGCCCGACATATCCGCTTCGATTTCATTCAGAATTTTCATGGCCTCAATGATGCAAACGGTGTCTCCCACTTTGACCACATCACCAATTTCCACGAATGACTTGGCTCCAGGGCTGGAGGCGCGGTAAAACGTGCCCACCATAGGAGACTTCACACTGTGACCAACAGCAACTGGCTCTGCCGCTGGAATCGGGGCCGCTTCAATTGCTGAGCTCGCAGGCGCAGCCGCATATTGCATGGGCATGGACTGTTGCTGCTGGTTGTGCGTCATGTGGTTTTGTACATAAGGCGCACCACCACCGCCCTTGACGATACGTACCGTACCTTCAGCTTCTGTGATTTCTAATTCTGTGACGTTGGAGTCAGATACCAAGTCAATCAAAGTTTTGAGTTTGCGTAAATCCATGCTCATATGCCTCGTGTTTTCTGGAAAAGCGCAATTTAACCTAAATCAAAGCTAAAAAACATTATTTTCCGTTAATTTTCAATATTTAACGCTAATTGTGTAAATTTAAAAGAGAGTTTTTGAGTTTTGTTTAGGCCGCAGCCAACCAAATTTTCAAATCTTCCTCGCTTAATTTCCCCATTTTACGCTGCATCACGTGCCCATCAGCCGCCAGCATGACAGAAAACGGTAAGCCACCAGCAAGGTTTCCCCAAGATTTGCTTAAGGCAATGCCTGATAAGTCGGTGATAACAATAGGAAATGTCAGCGGCAATTTGTTTAAAAATGCACGCACCGCCTCAGATTTATCTGCTGCCAATCCAACAATTTGCACACTTTTAGCTTTGTTTTGACGGTAGAAGCGCTCTAATAACGGCAATTCCTCTACGCAGGGCGGACACCATGTTGCCCAAAAATTGATAAGTAGCGGTTTCCCTTTGAACGACTGCATGTCAAGTTTTCGACCTTCTGGCGTGTCAAATTGCAGCTGCCAGAGCTGATCAATACTTCCAGTTATCGGTTCTTTCGGTGTTTCAATTGACTTTTGCTTGTCCTGCCAGTAAGCGAGGCTAGCGCCAGCAATAGCGGCAACTGCTGCAACGCCAACTGTCAAGACATGTCTGCGTCGCAAGGGTGTTTTTTGAGGTATTTCAGCTGGGTCGTTCATAAAAGTTTAGCCACTTCGATCACATCGCCGCGCGGTTTGCGCCCTTGGCTGTCCAGTTTGAGTGCGCCACGCAAATCATCATAGTCATAAACCATCAAATGAACGCCAATCTCAGTATTCAAGGCTTTGCAAGGTGCATGGACGCTCAGAGCTTCAACCATCCCACCATCAAACCCTTTGATAGATCGAGCAACGTAGTCCGCGTGGTGGTCAATCAAAGTGATTTCGGCAGATTTTGGGTCGTCGCAAAACAGCGCTATGTAGATGTCTGACAGTTTGGTCGCTGTGCCATGCCAGACCGAGCCGCCTAAATACGGTCTGAAATCTACCATGCGCTGCATCCAAACCAGCGCCAACTGCCGCAACGCTTGAAGTTCGGCTGGCTGCGTATCCGCGCAAAACAAAGCAATGTAGTCGCGCACCTCGGCTTCTACCTCATCGTGGCTGGGCAATGGGGTTCGCGCAGGCAATCCTAATTGTTTGACAGCTCGAAGCTTGGCGGCGCCATAGTCCAAACCTTCTTCAACGATCAGCCTAGCTGCCGATATCGAGATGTCAGATGCCACATTGCCAGCGATAATAGAGTCATGCATATTCATATTTTAGGCATTTGCGGCACCTTTATGGGTGGCGTGGCTGCATTAGCCCGCGAAGCGGGGCACAAAGTCACTGGTTGCGACGCAGGTGTTTACCCACCCATGAGCGACCAACTGCGCGCTTTGGGCATTGATTTGATTGAGGGCTTTGGGGCTGAGCAGCTATCTTTGAAGCCGGACGTCTTCGTCATCGGCAATGTGGTGAGCCGCGTCCACAAAGAGGACGGCACACCGAAATTTCCGCTGATGGAAGCGATTTTGGATGCTGGCTTGCCCTACATCAGCGGCCCGCAGTGGTTGGCTGAAAATGTCTTGCAAGGTCGTCACGTGCTGGCGGTGGCGGGGACGCATGGCAAAACGACGACGACTTCGATGCTGGCGTGGATATTAGAGTGCGCTGGTTTGAAGCCAGGTTTCTTGGTGGGTGGCGTGCCTTTGAACTTTGGCGTTTCAGCACGCTTAGGTGAGCATGTTACCCCCACGCTTCCCGCTTCGCGTGGTTCGCTGCCCCCCGAGGGGGCTGCTTCGTCTTGGGGCGACCCTGCGACGAAGCGTTCATACTTCGTCATCGAAGCCGACGAATACGACACCGCTTTCTTCGACAAACGCAGCAAATTCGTCCATTACCGCCCTAAAACCGCAGTTTTGAATAATTTAGAATTCGACCACGCCGATATTTTTGACAATTTAGCGTCGATTGAGCGCCAGTTTCACCACTTGGTCCGAACAGTTCCTGCATCTGGTCGCGTTGTTTACAACGGAATAGAGGCCAGCTTGCAACGTGTTTTAGACATGGGCTGCTGGAGCGAACGCGTGAGTTTTGGCGGCAGCTCAGACGTTGCAGCGAATTGGACCGCAGAAGGCAGCCCAGATGACTTCAAAGTGCTATCAAATAAAGAGCTGCTCGGGCGGGTAATATGGCGACTACAGGGTGTTCATAACCAAAATAACGCCTTGGCAGCGATTGCGGCGGCGCAGCACGTCGGTGTTGCGCCCAGCGTGGCCGCTAATGCCTTAGCCAGCTTTGAAAACGTCAAACGCCGCATGGAAGTGCGCGGTACGGTTGCAGGGGTGACGGTGTATGACGATTTTGCGCATCACCCCAGTGCCATTGCGACAACTTTAGATGGTCTGAAGCAGCAGTTGGGTAAATCAGCGAATACAGGTCGCATCTTGGCGGTTTTAGAACCCCGCAGCAACACCATGAAGCTGGGCACCATGAAAGCGCAACTGGCAGACAGTCTCAAAGACGCCGACTTGGTTTTTTGCCACAGCGGCGGCCTGGGTTGGAACCCGCGTGAACCCTTGGCAGTTATGGGGGAAAGAGCGCAAGTGGCTGATTCTATTGATGAATTGTTGAGCCAAATCATGCAAGCCGTGCAACCTGGTGACACCATTGTTTGCATGAGCAACGGTGGTTTTGGTGGGATTCATGGCAAATTGTTGGCTACTTTGTGGTCAAAAGTAGGTTAAAACCACGCTGATAACAAGCTAAAACTAAGTAAAGATGTGTTTAATCATGCAACCATGAAACACCTCATTCTCAACGCTGATGACTTCGCCTTCAATGCCGCCGTCTCGCGCGGTATCGTGACTTTGGCGCAAAAAGGGCGACTTACTGCTACGAGCGCCATGACTTTGTCGCCACGCTGGGCGACAGATGCGCCGGCGTTAGCAGAATTTCGGGCGCAAATTGATGTTGGTTTGCATTTGGATTGGACCAGTCCTTTTGCGATCAATGCCGGGCATGGATTTGGTTTGAAGCGCGCGATGCTGTCGGCCGTTTTGGGTGGATTCAACAAAACCACAGCGCGGGTCGTGATTGAACGCCAACTCGATGCCTTTGAGCAAGTTTGGCAAGTGTCGCCAAGCCATATTGATGGGCATCAGCATGTGCATCAATTCAAAGGTATTCGCGATGCTTTGGTGGACATCATGGCGAAGCGTTACAACGGCGTTCCCAGCGATCAAAAACCGTATTTGCGTATTTCAAAAGGTGCTTCTGGCTGGCTGGATGTGAAGGCTAATGTGATTGCCGCATTAAATGCAAATGCTATTAAAAATATAGCTACTAAGGCAGGAATTACGCCGGCTAAAGGCTTATTTGGCATCTATAACTTTGAGGGCTCGGAAGCCGATTTTGCTAGACTGATGGCGCAGTGGTTACGGGAAGCGCCCGACTACACCATCATCATGTGTCATCCTGCCCACGGTGTTTTAGATGCGTTGGACAGTGTTATTGATGCAGACGATGCCATCGCGCAGGCGCGGCAGCGGGAGTTCAATTATTTGTCTAGCGATGATTTCGCTCAGGCTTTACTGCATGCCAGCGTTGACCTGAAAAAATCAATTCCGATAAATTTAATTTCGATGAAAGGCCCAGAAACGGCTTAAAAGGTAAGTCTGCCCACCTGCTACGGCAAATCCACAAAACAAAGCTAACCAATTTGGCCAACCGAGCAAGCGGATAGCTAGGCTAAAAACGATCTCATTACAGATAAAGCCAGCTACAGAAGTTATTACAAATCGCCTTAAACTTTGCTGAACCGAACTGGTGGTGTCGCTGAAGCTAAGGTTTCTGTGTCCCATGAAACTGACGGAAAAAGCCACGCAAAACGCTAAAAAATTAGCTATTTCTGGCAGAACGGACGGGAAAAAATGCTCAATCAGGAAGAAAACGGCTAAATGCGTGAGTCCTGCCGCTGAGGCAACGCCGAAAAACCAAAATCCAGAACTCATGGCTGATTCAAACCGCTGCCCGTTTTAGAGTGCAGCAGGTAGGTCGGTCGTTGTTTCACTTCTTCGTAAATGCGCCCCACATACTCAGCCAAAATGCCAATCGAGAGGAGCTGAATGCCGCTTAAAAACATCATCCCCACCACGATGGTGGCATAGCCTGGTGTGTCCGCACCAAACCAAAAGTAATCAAAAACCACCCAGGCACCATAACCAAGTGCGGCCATAGACAAGAGTAGTCCAAAGTAGCTCACAAGTCGCAGCGGAGCGACCGAAAATGCCAGCAATCCTGTCATCGCCAAAGACATAGCGCCGCGAAAGCCAAAGTTTGATTTGCCATCAGCCCGCGCTAATGGTTCGTAGTCAATCGCGATACTGGGGTGTCCTACCCAGGCATACAAGCCCTTCATAAATCGATTGCGTTCTGGGAGCTGCCGTAAAGCCTTCACGACCGCGCTGTCCATCAAACGAAAATCGCCAGCATTGGCAGGAATTTGAACCCGTGTACGCCAATTGATCAGCCTGTAAAACAAGCTGGTGAACGCGATTTGAAGTTTGGATTGGTCATGTCGGGTTTTGCGGACGGCAAATACCACGTCAATTCCTTGCTCCCATTTTTGTAGCATCAAAGGTAGTAAATCAGCTGGATGTTGGCCATCAGCATCCATGATGACGGTGACATCGCCCGTAGCGGTGTCTAACCCTGCTGTTAATGCCGCCTCTTTGCCGAAGTTACGCGATAAATTCAAAGCGATAAGTTCTGGGTGCGTGCGGCACAGCTCTGCTAAAACTTGTTCGGTTGTGTCTTTGCTTCCGTCATTGATGATGATCAACTCAACGCGGCCACACAGTTGTTTTAATGCAGATAAAACATGGGGAACAACATGGTTCAAATTACCTGCTTCGTTGTAGGCGGGCATCACGCAAGAGATGCTTGAGGCGGTTCGTAGGCCGGTGGTCATGGGGGCTGTCATACCTGTATTATGTGTGAAGGCAGTTGAGTTTTAGCTTGAATGTCTGGCATCAAGGCATTTTTTGTAGTGAACTGTTGACGATCTGCAGGTCGCCTTTTGCTAGGTAAAACGTTCTTATTTCAAACGGTTTACCTGCATCTTGAGCTTCAATGCTAAAAGTACCCTCTATGCGCTGAGCCTTGCCTTGCGTGCCCATAAGCTTTCCAGACTTTAATATTTTTTCGTTTTCTAAGACTATTTCCCAATTACCAGTGTGTGATTCATCAGAAATATTGCTGGAATAAGTAATGGCGTACCTGTACTCACCCGTTGGCAAAGAAAGAAAAGGTCCAAAGCTAAGCCATCCTGCCTCAACCGCTGATCGTGGTACCAAACGTTGTTCTAAACCTTTACCCATTGGTTTGCCAATGACCGTGCTGTACTCCGTCACACCCCATTGCCGGCCATTGTTAACCATTGTGATGGGGCTGGCAATTGGCGCAAGGCTATTCCAAAATTCTGGGGTGCTGCCTGGTAAGCAAATCATGTCATCTATGCGGCGCACACATTCGCCGCGTTTCATAGCCTGCTCAAAAGGCGCAGGTAGTTCAAAACCTGGGGTAAACGGTGCATTGGCGTAGATGGCACTCGATAGCACGTACAAGTTGCGTTGCAAAAAAGGTTGGTTAATTGCCAACTTATCGGCGTTGCAGTTCAAATTGCTACGCGCTACGTAGCCAGAATTCAGTAATTTTCCGTAATACCCAGCCATTTGCATCACCCAAATGTAGTGCTGGTAATGTGGGTGCGCGCATTGGTACGTTGGGTACATGATCAACTTGTCAACTTGAGCCATCACCGGTGCCCAGTCCGCATAATTTACCTTGCTGGGCTTCTGCGCTTCGGTTTTAATGCGGTCTAGCCAAGGCTTAACGTCTTTGACTTGGATAACCAGAGCTGTCGTCAACAAACTAACAACAACAAATGTGGGCTGCCAGGCCCGTTTTTTTAGCAAGCTGGCGAGGGTAGTAAACAAGACCAGCAGGCTGACCAGCCAAAAAAACCGACCAGAAGCGCGGAAAGTTCCAGTGATGACATTTAGCCAAGACGGCAGTGGGTACGAAAATACCTCTACCCCTGCGTAACGGACACGATTCGACAAAGCGTACAAGAAAAAACCGGATACCAAGAGCAGTAGCGCTGGGTATTTTTTAGGAATTGCTATGAAAGCCTTGCCATTAAACAACAAGGCAGCCGGGATTAAAAGAAGCAAACCCGCACCCAGGTAATTGAATCCTTCGTGGTAGGGAAACTCGTAAACTGGCCCTATGCCGCACTTGATAAGCTTGCTGCCGCCGCAAAAAGGGTGTTTTAAGTCCAGAAAAAAGAAATCACCAAACCCACCAAGTGGCGCTTTGCGATCCAAATACCCCAGAGCCCACATCGTTAGACCCAGCGCGATACCAAAAGTCAGTAACCGCTTAAGTTGTAGAATCCACGATTCGCCTCTGACGACTTGGTCCGCCATGAATGCAACAAATAGACCAGCGACGAAGGGTAAAAAATAGGGGTGAACAGTCAAGCCCACCAAGCTCAAAGCGATAAATGCAAAACTTGTTTTGTTGCTAGACCATGTTTTGCTAGCGCCCAAAAAATAAAATGACAATGCAAAAATAATGATACTTTGCATCATTAATGCAGCATGGTGGTAGCGTGCATGAAGCACAGGCCAAGTCAGTGCAAAGCTTATCGAAATAACCACAGCGAATAGACTTTTTGCGCCTAATGCGCGCGTTAGCATCACTGCAGAGAGTGCTTGCGCTACAAAAACCAAACCCATCCACCAGCCAAAGTAATGGAAATGTTGGGGAAACCAGCTCGGGAAAAGTGTGAGCAGCGCTTTAAATAACAGCGCCATCAGAGGGATGCTGTCAGTTAGTGCAATCGTTACGCCCTCTGGATGGTTAAGCCTTTCTGTGTGCAAGAGAGGGAAGTGCCAGCTGTCACGGGCATAGTACCACCAGCCTGAAACGTGTTGTGCAATGTCTCCGTTATCAAAAACGACACTGTTTCCAGTTAAAAAAGTCCAAGGAAAAAGATAAATGACAAAACAGCAGCCCATAACAAGTGCTGCAAGATAGCTGCCCCATCTTGGTGCATCGCGCCAAAAAACGTTGGCGATATGGAATACGGAGGCTGAGCGAGGCATCGTCATCTGGGTCACTGTATTTTTTGTACCGTGCTACTGATGACTTGCAGATCGCCTTGGGCTAAAAAGAACGTTCTCAACTCAAAAGACTTGCCCATATCTTGCGGTTCGATAACAAAAACACCTTCAATACGACTCGATTTGTTTTGTGATCCCATAAGTTTCCCAACGCCTAATTTTTTTTCGTTATCCAAAACAACGTCCCAATTGCCGACGTGGATATCGGGTAATGATTTACTTGCGTAGTCAATTTCAAAATGATACCTGCCCACGGGCAGAGAGATACCAAGGCCAAAGCTTAACCAACCCGGCTTAAGACTGTCTTTGGGTATCAAGCGTCTTTCTGCCCCAAGATTGACGACTTGCCCAATGTGCGTGTTCAATTCGGCAGCGCCCCATTGCCTGCCACCAAGAATAGGTTTGATCGGGCTTGTTTCTAGCGTTAATTTTTGCCAGAATTCAGGTGTACTGCCCGGTAGGCACACCATCTCTATCAATCGACGAACGCATTCTCCTTTGGCCATCGCTTGTTGAAACGGTGCAGGAAACGTGAACTCTGGCGTGAATGGGTTGTTGGCATAGGGTCCATTCGACATGATGTACAGATGCCTATCTTGAAATGGTTGTTGTATGGTAATGTTGTCATCTTCACAACTTTTATTACCCCGCGCCGTATAGCCAGAATTGATCAATTTGCCGTAATAACCCGCCAATTGCATCACCCATATGTTGTGCAAATAATGCAGCGGCGGGCATTCGTGAATGGGATAGCTGATGATTTTGTCTGTTTTCGCCATCACGGGTGCCCAATCCGCGAAGTTTAACTGGCTGGGCTTTTTGGCTTCGTCGTGTATGCGGCTTAGCCAAGGTTTGACATCTTTAACTTGCAGCACCAATGCAGTCGTTAACAGCAAGGCGACAAGCCAAGTTCTTTTCTGCAACAAGCCAGCCAAAGTAACAAACAAGATAAAGGTGCTGACAGGCCAAAAAAACCGCCCTGCCGCGCGAAATGTGCCTGTCAATCCTTCGGTCCAAACCGGCAGATCAAACGAAAACAAAACAACATCATTAAAGTGCACGTGATTTGTAAGCGTGTAGAGCAAAAATCCCACCAGAAGTAGCGTGAATGCTGGGTATGTCTTGGGGAACGATATGATCGAGCGCCAATTCAAAACCGCAGCAACCGGAATCAACATTAATAAACCAGCGCCTAAGTAATTAAATCCTTCGTGGTACGGGAATGCATACACTGGACCTGCTCCGCAAGTAATTAGTTTTCCGCCTCCGCAGAATGGCGTCATTAGGTCTAGGTAGAAATTAGTTCCGTATCCATAGTTGGCAAATGAAGCTCGGCCTGTATAACCTAACAATAAAATCGCACAAGTTAAAAGAATGAGTAAAACCGACAAGCGTTTCAACTGCCTGAGCCAAGATTCACCTTTGATCGCTTGATCCGCTAAGAATGCGGTAAAAAACCCAGCTGTAAACGGCAAAAAATAAGGGTGTACCGTCAACGCCACCAAATTCAGCCCGACAAACGCAAAACTGACCATGCTGCTAGACCACGTTTTCTGTCTGCCTAAAAAATACAGCGCGATGGCGTAAATGATGATGCTCTGCATCATCAAGGCAGGGTGGTGGTAACGCGCATGGATGACAGGCCAAGTCAGTGCAAAACCAACAGAAATAAGCACCGAAAACAAGTTTTTAACACCCAAAGCCCGCATCAAAAACGTAGCAGTAACAGCTTGGCTCACAAAAACCAAACCTATCCACAAGCCGACATAATGGAAATGCTCAGGAAACCAACTTGGAAAAAGCGTGATCAGCACCTTAAATGGCAAAGCCAGTATAGGGATACTGTCTGTATAAGCAATGCTGACACCCGCTGGATGATCTAAACGCGTGGTGTGCAGCAGCGGAAAGTGCCAACTGTCTTTGGCGTAATACCACCAACCCGAAACGTGTTGCGCAATGTCGCCGTAGTCAAAAACGGTGCTTTGTCCCATTAGAAACGAGAGCGGAAACTGGTGTGCCACAAAACCGCAGGCAATGGCAACGGCTATGAAGTAAGAGGCAAAAGCTGACAGCGGTCTAGATTGCAACGCCGCCACCTGTGTGAAGATGAGGTGAGCTCGCGGATGTTTGGCTTGCATGGAGTGACTAGGTTGACTGTATTAAAATAGTTTTCTCGACATTTTACGAAAAAGGCACAGCGCTTTGAAAAGCCTAGCAACGAATCCAGGGTTGAACCCAGTACCGTCAACAGCGCTTCCTGAAGCCGCCTTTTGGTCAGGAAAGCGTGTGTTGTTGACGGGACACACCGGCTTCAAAGGTGCTTGGCTTGCGCAGTGGTTGGTTTCTATGGGGGCGAATGTGACGGCAGTCGCTTTGAAACCCAATACTGAGCCGAATATATTCACACTGGCGAAAGTGAGCACTCACCTTGCCCACCACGAGCTAGATATTTGCGATGCGCCCAAGCTTGCCGCCATCGTGCAACAAATGCAGCCCGAAATTGTGCTGCACTTGGCTGCACAAGCGCTGGTACGCGAGTCTTACAGCGATCCTCTGCGCACGTTTTCAGTCAATGTCATAGGCACCGCCAATGTCTTGGATGCGCTGAGACACTGCGACAGCGTACGCAGCATTGTCGTGGTTACCACCGACAAAGTCTACGCCAACCAAGAATGGCCTTGGCCGTACCGCGAAACCGACCGTTTGGGTGGTCACGACCCTTACAGCGCCAGCAAAGCAGGCACAGAAATTGTGGTGGCCAGCTACCGCGCTTCGTATTTTGCAGCCAAGGGCGTGAATGTGGCTACAGCGCGCGCTGGCAATGTGATTGGTGGCGGTGACTGGAGTGCTGACCGCATCATCCCTGATGCCGTTCGCGCTTGGTCTGCTAATGAAACCTTGCAAGTGCGCCGCCCGCAAGCCGTGCGCCCCTGGCAGCATGTGATTGAACCGCTGTGCGCGTATTTGGTCTTGGCGGAACGTGCTTGGAGCGATAAGTCCGTTGCTCAAGCTTGGAATTTTGGCCCACAAACGCATGAAGCCGCGACCGTGCGCGAGGTTGTTGGCATGGCGCATGTCGCTTTTGGTCACGGCCAAGTGCAATGGGGTGATGGCAAAGAGGGGCCGCATGAAGCGGGGCTCTTGACCTTGGACACCTCTTTGGCGAAATCACAGTTGGGCGTGCAATCCGTCTTTCCACTCAAAGACGCCATTGGCATGACAATGCGCTGGTACCGCGACTTACAAGCGGGGCAAACTGCCGCTGAGCTGTGCGAGCGAGATATTGCTTACTTCATCAAGCAAGCCTCGGCTGTGGGATAGATGAATGACTAACCGTTTTGAGGTTAAAGTGAGCAGGCTCGCGGGTTTGCAAGTCATCACCCGCCAGCCGATTGTCGATGCCCGGGGCTGGTTTGAGCGCACTTACTGCGCGGACACCTTTGCTGAGTTGGGCATCAATAAAACGATTTCCCAAATCAATCGCTCATTTACGGTGCAACAAGGCAGCGTGCGCGGCATGCATTTTCAAACCGCGCCTTTTGCGGAAACCAAATTTGTGAGTTGCCTCAGAGGCGAAGTGTTTGATGTCGCGGTAGATCTGCGTGCTGGTTCGCCCACTTTTTTACATTGGCATGGTGAAATTCTCTCTGCTGACAACCAGCGCAGTTTGCTGATACCTGAAGGTTTTGCGCACGGTTTTCAAACACTGAGCGCCGATTGTGAAATGCTGTACCTGCATACGCAAAAATTTGACCCAGCATCTTCAAGCGGCATCAATCCGCTAGACACCAAACTTGCCATTGATTGGCCTCTCCCGATCACTGAAATGACAGAAATGTCAGACGGCGACAGACATCGCCCCATGATGCTCCCCACTTTTGAAGGACTTTGAAGATGAAATGCCGCCACTGCGACGCTAATGTCACCCTGCCATTTGTTGATTTAGGCAGCTCACCACCGTCAAATGCGTATTTGACCCCGGCGCAATTGCATGCGCCAGAAAGCTATTACCCCTTGCGCGTGTTGGTGTGCGAAAGCTGCTGGCTGGTGCAAACCGAAGACTTTGCAGGTTTTGACGATATGTTTTCGGCTGAATATGCCTATTTCAGTTCGTTTTCCAGCACGATGTTGGCGCACGTTAAGCAATATAGCCAGGAGATGACGGCACGTTTCGGACTTGGCGCTAACAGCTGCGTGGTAGAAGTGGCCTCAAACGACGGCTATTTGCTGAAAAACTTCAAAGCAACAGGCATTCCCTGCTACGGCGTCGAGCCGACAGCCAGCACCGCCAAAGCCGCACGAGAGATTGGCATTGAATCTATCGAAGAGTTCTTCGGCAAAAAATTGGCCAACCGTTTGGCTTCAGAAGGTCGCCAAGCCGACTTAACTGCGGCTAACAACGTGCTGGCGCATGTGCCTGACATCAACGACTTTGTCAGCGGCTTTACTCTTCTGCTCAAAGACCAGGGCGTTTCCACCTTTGAGTTTCCGCATCTGCTGAACTTGGTTGATAAAGCCCAGTTTGACACCATTTACCACGAGCATTTCTCTTATTTGTCGCTCACTGCGGTCAACACCATTTTCAAAGCCAATGGCCTGAGCGTGTTTGACGTGGAAGAAGTCGCCACCCACGGTGGTAGCTTGCGGGTGTTTGCTCAAAAAACCAGCACCGGTAAACACGCTTTAAGCCCGCGCGTAGCTGCGATGCTGGCGCGTGAAGAAGCTTTGGGCATGAAAACCGCCGCGTATTACGGCAAAACGCAGGCCGATGCCGTCAAAATCAAGCGAGATTTATTGCAATTTTTGCTCAAAGCGCAAGAAGAGGGCAAAACCGTGGCGGCTTACGGCGCTGCCGCCAAAGGCAATACTTTGTTGAACTACGCTGGCGTGCGTGACGATTTGGTCAAATTTGTCATCGATTTGAACCCTGCTAAGCAAAACAAATTCATGCCTGGATCGCGCATTTCCATGGTGGGGGCCGATGTGTTGGATACGACTGCGCCAGATTACATGCTCATTTTGCCGTGGAACCTTGAGGCGGAAATCAAAGCGCAGCTGGCGGCTAAGCATAAAGTTACTTGGCAATATGTGATTGCCGTGCCAGCGTTAAAAATTGGCTAATAGCGTTGCGGATTACCTACCCTTTACATAAAAACAGATTGGGTACAGGGGCTAACCCTAGCTTGTTCGCTTAAAATATTCTTTGATCCTAAACCAACCTTAATTTTCTGGAGTTTTACGTGTTAAAAAGATTTGCTCAAATTTTGGCCTTGACTGTGCCTTTGCTGCTGGTTGCTTGTAACAGCAGCACCACAAGTGGTACAACTGGCGGTACGACGACATCTACTTCAGCCAGCTATTCAGGTACATACACGGGCACATCAACTGGCGTGAACTCTGGTCCTACCACATTGGTTATCGCAGCAGACAAGTCTATTAAGGGCACATTCACCATCAATAACCGTACTAACGACCAAGGCGTTCCTACTGTTTACGAAGCAACCATGGAAGGTACGGTAGACAGCAGCGGTAAAGTTAGCGTTAACTCCTTCTTAGAAGGCGCCTTAGTGATGATTTTCTCGGGCACCATCGATGCTAACGGTTTGATGAGTGGCACTTACTACGAAGCAGCACATCCAAACGACTCATCGAAGAATGGCGTCTTCAGCTTGCAAGGCCCTAAAAATGGAACCACAACTACGACAACAACTGGTACTTCAGCTAGCTGCACGGGTTCATACGTTGGTTCATACGACGCGCCTTCGCATGAGGAGCGTATTCGCTTGCGCAACCTGTCAATCGTCAATAATGGCGGTCAAGTTACTGGCAATGACGCTATTGACAATGCAACTGCAGGCGGCGGCGGCGTTGACGGCGGCATTTACATGACGGGTTCGTTCTCCTTTGAAACAGACGCAAACTGCCGAATTATCAAAGGTACAACCATGGTTTTCTATGCTTACCAATACGACATCTCTGGCACAGTTGTTAAGGGTGGCGAGTCATCACTGATTTGGTCAGGCCAGGGCTCTCAAGGCGAGATGAAGATCAATGTAAGTTCGGGCAACGCAATCAGCGGCAGCTTCTACCACCCAGCGCCAGACAGCTTCGTCTACGGCGTCATCAGTGGTACATTCACGCCGAACGGCAAAATTTAAGCTAACTTAAAAGCTTAAGCTCTAACAAAAAGCCCTGCATGGTTCGCCATGCAGGGCTTTTTTTATGCATCAAATACTATTTAAGAGATGCACATTTGCTATAAAAAAAGTAGCTGCTCAGGCAGTAAATACGCTGGCTATATGCATTTTTATGCCTCTGCAGAGCATATTTTCAAGAATTTTGCGGTTTTTTCAATAAATCACACCCTTGCAGGGCTTTTGCAGCCTGTTTGATCGTCTCAAACGGCATCTTTGAGCGTTGTGCAATGTCCAGCAAGCTGTGCTGGCCGTCGGTCAAATTCAGCGTCCACAGCAGCGCCATTTCAAAGGTGGGGCGATGAATCGTCGCTCCCACGCTGCCGTACAAACCGCGTTTGCCCAATCTGGGCTCACATTTTGGGTTTTGGTTCACCAAGATTTGGTCGTTCTCCAAAACGTCCAGCACCTTCATGTACACCTCTAGCGACTCGGCGATCTGCTGGCCGCTGACGAACGACAAATCATCCGCCGAGCTGTGGTACTGTGGAAACTTGCCGTGGGTTGAGCGTGACAAGCTGCCCACAGCCAGATTAAAACCCGGCGAGCAGTATTGCCGTTCGTCGTAGCCGTAGGGAAAAAAGTCAATCAGATTGAAGCTGTCTTTTTCAGAAGTGAGTACGTGCTTCGCGGCGCGGTCAACCGATGCATCACCTTGGCGGCTGGTTTTGTAGCTGAACTTGCCTGCATCGCCTACACAAACAACTACTAAGCCGTGCTTGATGTTCTTGGCTTTCGCCTCGTTTAGCGCCAACCAAGTGATAGAGCCTATCGTGCCGGGAATGAACAAAAAGCGGTAGGTAAAACGTGGCTTTTGATGCGGTTTCGCTCCCAAAGCCTTGATCTGTTCAATATGCCGCGCCAAATAGGTCGCCAGTGCAATGCCCGACAGGTTGTCGTTGCACAGTGAAGGGTGGCAGGTGTGGCAAGAAATCAGCACCTCATCGGCGGACTCGCCTTCAATCACGTATTCGCCGTAAGTCAGCGAACCATTTTGTAGCGTTGAATCAATCACCACCTCATACTGCTCGCCTGTATCGGCAGCCATCCAAGCATCCAGCTGGTTTTGGCTCAGGCAAAAGCCCCATTTTTCTTGGTAATAGGTGGTGCGGTAGGGAATCCAGTCCGGCTGCTCGGGCAGGGTGGTCAGGTGCGGGCGCAGCTCGGCAAGCGTCATGCGTCGGCTCACGGGGGTGCTGTAGTTCAGCACATGCAGGTTGGAGGCTTTGAAGTCAATCACCCGCTTACCTGCAGTGTTTTTCACATACCCATCGCGAATCGCCCATTCTTTGGGCACTTCCCAGTCAAACACGGCAGTGCCAGTGGGCACTTCGTGGATGGTGATAGGCAGCAGTTTTTGAATGTGCGCCATGGTTTCCCGCACACCCGGGCCGGTAATGCTGCGGCAAATCGGGTACAGCGTTTCCACGAGCTGGTACATCTGCTCGCCAAGAGGGGCGAAATCTAGCTGGGGGTCAAAAATATCTATCATGCGGCTAATTTTTTTAGTTGTTGTTCAGTAATTTCTGAATCACTTCTTCATCGGTCTAATGTGCAAATCCGTCATTTCCGCTGTTTTCGGCAGCGTCAAAGCACTCAGCACCATCTGCGCCACATCTTCAGGCTGCATCAGGCTGGCGGCGTCGTAAGGTTTACCAGCCAGTTCGTGCGCCCGTTTTTGCATGATGGAGGCTGTTTTGCCCGGATAAACGCTCATCACCCGCACGCCGCTAGTATTAACCTCCAAGCGCAGGCAATCTGCTATTGATTTCATAGCTGCTTTGGTGGAAGAATAGCCGGCTAGAGTCGTGTTTGGCGCTACTGCGGCAGAGGAGTTGATAAACACGATTTGCCCCGCCCTTTGCGTCAATTGCGGCAACAAAAGCTGTGTCAGCAAAAACGGGGCACGCACGTTGACTTTGTACATCATGTCCAGTTTTGCAATGTCAAAGTCTGCGACCGTACCAATTTCTAATGCGCCAGCGCAGTGAATCAGCAAATCCAACGGGGCTGCAGAAGCTAAAACCTCAGCCGCCAAGCGCTTGACGTCCGCCTCAACTGTTAAATCTGCCTTGTGCAGTTGCCAAGCTTCAACATTTTGTGGCCAACTGCGTGCGACGGCGTGGATGTGCGCCCCTCCAGCCGCCAAAGCCTGCGCAATGGCTAGCCCAATACCGCTAGAGGCGCCTGTGACCAAAGCGCGTTTGTTTTGAAATCGGGGTTGTACGTCGTTGTCAGATCGGTTCATCTTCACATTGTCCCATTTTTAGCTGTGCTATTCTCGCTGCCATGAATGCAGACGTCACCATCTTTTTACCGGTTTACAACGGTGCGAATTACATCAAACAAGCCATAGAGTCAGTTTTAGCGCAAAGCTACGCGAATTGGACGTTTTTAATCGTCGACAACTGCTCTACAGACAATACCGCCGAGATTTGCAAGCCGTATTTGGCCGACCCGCGCTTTCAATACATCTTGAACGAGACCAATCTGGGTGTGCACGGCAACTTCCACAAAGCGCTTAGTTTGTGTAAAACCACTTATTTTGCCTACCTGAGCCACGACGATATTTATGTACGGCCAGACGCTTTTGCGGAAGCGCGCAGCATTTTGGAAGCAGATAAAACCTTAGCCATGGTGAACGCGCCGGTTCGCTGGCTAGACAGTAAATCCGAGTTCATCCCTAGTTTTGGCGCTTCCAACGTGGGTTTTCAGGGTAAAGTGGCGGGTAAAACCGTCGCCAAAGCCAGCATTGTTCGCTGCCGCAACTTGTACGGCATTGCGGTGCTGTCGCGGACTGAATTTGGCCAGCATTTGCAGTTGGACAAGCGCTTGCACCAAGCTTCTGATGTCAATTTCTTTGCAGGTATCGGTGGTGAAAGAGACGTTTTCGTGCTGCAAAATCCCGCTTACGCCATCCGTTTCCACCAAACCAACAACACGCTGCGCCAATACGATACGTTGATTGACGAGATGAACATCATCGCGCAAAACCACGGCATCAAATTATCGGCGCTTGAGCAAATCACGCAAAAGCTGAACGCTTACAAGGTGCGTTTGGGTAAATGGGTGTTTTACCAAATTCTTAATCGAAGATCTGCGGCATGAAGATCATTGAAAGCCTTAAAACGGGAATAACAGCAAGAAGTTGGCATCAGGTTTTGCGCTATTTGGTCGTCGGTGGTTTGAATACCGTCATGAGTTTTGCGGTGTATATCTTGGCGATTAAGTTGTTTAACACGCCTTTTTATTTAGCATCTCTTATTTCCATATTATTTGGCATTGCCGTTGGCTTCAAAGTGCATGGCAAATTTGTCTTTGGTAATAAGGGTAGTTTTTGGCGCTATGTTACTTGTTGGGCGAGTATTTATGCCGTGAACACCTTGCTGATAGCGTTGATTCGTGACTACACCGGCGATATTGTTGGGCAGTTGATAGTGTTGCCGTTTACAACCCTTGCATCTTATTTTTTGCTAAAAAAACTGGTCTATAAGGCGCAATAAACGAATAGCTTGTTGGAGCACTAAGATTAGCTTTTTATGGCGTCAGTTTGGCACAATCAGTATTTTCTGAAAAAGAACGCCAATCAGTCCTGTATCGCCATAGCCCCAGAGACGTGCAGGGCTGAAGGGGGCTGCAGGTTTGAATTCAATTTTATAGACAGGCTCATCAAGCTCAAAGCTGACATTTTTGGTCTCAAACTCAGAGCCCAACATAATATCTTTGGTTTGGTTACCTATTTTGACTTGCATCGGCTTACCCACGTTCAATCCAGCAGCTTGTGCATGAATTTGTAGGGTAAATTTTTTAGGCAGTGGCTTTGCTAGCCAAACGGTCACGTGCTTTGCATGCAGTTTGTTAGACCATCTGCCAGTGCGACTCTCGTTGGTGATGGAAATGCCTGATAGCCCTGTCATGCCAGCCAGATAAACCGGCATATCTGGATCGTCTTTGCGAAAATCAATAGGATCATCAAACCTGCCCTCCAATTGCACTGGCACGCCGTTGACCAGCTTGTAACCAATGGGTAGGATCAGCGCGTTGGCTTTGGCTAATTCTTCTTGATTCAGGGCAAACGGCTTCAACGGCAAATAAACCAGCTGGCTGTCTTTGCTAATCAGTTTGGACTGTTTGGTTGAGGCATCAGCCGCCTGGCTGATACTTTGCTCGAGAACCTGCTCGAGCTCCGTGTGGGTGACACAGTTGTTTTTTAATCGCTCAACTTGGCTGGAAACATACTTGGCACATCTTTTGTCATTTTCAGGGCTAGCATCTATGTACCCGCGTCGATCAATATAAATGCCTGTAAACCCCATAGCGGATACGACTGCTACTTGCTCATGCAAAGGCAGGAGTGCCAGTTTTCTGTAAAACCAGTCGCCAGCGCGTCCGCGCATGCTACCAAAACTCCATTTCAAATGTTCTGAATGCACATGCCCACGTGCTTGGTCATACGAGCCTAGATTATTCACTGCGCCATTATCAGGATAAGCCATGTAGGGCAGTTGATAGATCGCGGAATTTTTAGGGACTGATTTTTCTATGGCTTGAATAAAGGAGCTATCGTTTTTAGCTAACTCTTGATTCATCAACAAGCACGAGTGACAAGGCTTCACGGTTTGGTCTAATATACCTAAAACCAGCAACAGGAAAGCTATTGCGATACCAGCGGCTCTCACAAAGGTGTGCTTGGCATGCTTTTGTACAAACAAGTCAATCGCCATAACAAAGGCGGCAACTGAAATAAATAATATAAAAATACTGATACGGTTCCATGCTCGAATCGAGCTTGAAACCAACATGGCAAAGAGACTAGAGAACCCGCCCATAGTCCCCATCAGAACAAGACCCAAAGCCAAGGCCGCTAGCACTTGAAAACGCATCTGAGCAGAAGATGTCTTATCGTGTGCAGTTAAATCATTCGATTTAGGCTGCAAAAATGGCGATATCAGTGTTACTGCCGTGAGCAGCAAGAAACCCAAAGAGCCCACAGCGCCCATGCTGGCACTGATATTTTCTGTTACGTTTGGAAAAAATCCATTGTATTTGCTCGCAAACTCAAAAAATGAGTCGAGGCGATGGTCTCCGCGCGGCAATAACAATTGCGTAATCTTGAGGGCATAGAGCTCTGATTCTGAGGCGAAACGATTAACACCTTCACGATTTTCACCTTGCTGGAAAAGGTGTATCAAACAGGGCAATACGTTTAACAATACGCCCAAAACGGTGAAGCCTAGTGTCAATAATCCTTCATTCAAGTGCCGCCATGACCGATGGATAGCGGCAGACATGACGGTGCACAAGGCAATCACAAGGCAACCAAAGAACGCGTAGTAAATGCCAAAAGATGCCAAAATTAACAACGCAATGGCACTTAATAATTTTGTTTTTAAACCAATCTGAGCATTTGTAAAGATCAGTCTTTCTGAAAACAGCCTAAAACCGACATAAAAAAACAAAGGAGCTACAAAATACCAAGTAAAAAATAAATGTCCAATACGTCCAAAATGAAAAGAGGTGAATGCATAGAGCACTGCAACAACGACAGAATAAGGTCGCGTGATGCCAATAGACCGCGAAACCAAATACCCGGCAACAGCCGCTATAGAAAATCCCAATAAATAATAGAGATTCTGAACAGCAATAGCTGTGTCAAAAATCAACCCCAATAACTTTATAACCAGGTAGCTGCCTGTGTCCGAAGTGGGGTAGTCGAGGTGATTAGATCCAAAGGGAAAGCCAGAGCGCTCATTTGTGAAATACCAAGCGCCTTCGATGACACGCTGAATGTTCCACAAATATGCCAAGCCATCTCCAGAGTAAGTATACGGAATGACGGTTTCAGGAACCAAACCATTCGGCCAACCACTCATAAGTAGGCTGGCAGCTACAAATGCAAATACCGACAACGGTAACCAAATACGCCATTCAGACTTGGCTACTGTTGAAATAGGTGTAGCAATCATTGTTTCATATTCAACTGTAAAAGCTTATTTGGTGTTAAGACTGCTATTTTTATTGTAAATGCCGAATATGAAGCGAATATTTGAATAAAAGCACAATTAACCAGCGTATTTCAAGTCTAAGTAGCTATAAAAATTATAGCTATAAATTATATTTATATTCCAATTTATTCAAACAAAGGCATGATGTATTTCCACACTGTGTTCATCATGAAAGGTTGTGCATCAACGTTGTAGTGGTAACCCAAACCATCATTCAAAACGTATTTGGGGTTCCAAATGATGTCTTCAACAATGGGCACATATGTTGCGCCGCCGACGTAGGCGGTATGTTTAACCATGTTTGAATATTCAGCTGCGTAGGCTGTACCACGAACGGTTAAGGTCATGTCAGCTAGAAGAGGTTTCGCACCGCTGGCTCTTACCATGTTGATCATAGTTAGAAAATCATCTGAAATCTCTGACAAGGGAATGGCAGAACGAGCATCATTTGTACCATGCGCCAAGAGTACATGAGTGGGTTGATGCACGGCCAGTACATAAGCTAATCGATCAATGGCTTCAAGAGCAAATTCGGAGCCTAAACTTTCATTTATAACAGATACCGGCGCATAAGCGTCAATTTTTTCAGCTTTCAATCGGTTCCGTAATAGATCTGCGTACATGAGTCCGGGTGGGATGTCTTCGTAATATGTGCCGTACTTTTCTACGCCATAGCCCTGAGAGGTTGAGTCACCAAATACCATAATAACGGTTGGTTTTTTGGGCTGCTTGATAGTTACTGAACTAGAACTTGTACCGTTTGATGTGTCTGCGCCTCCACCACAGGCAGCTATTGATATGACCGCAGCCACAGTTAAGAAAGATTTGAGAAGTTGTTTGTAATTAAACATGGTTGCAAGAATTAATTTTGAGGAGATGAATATACAGTTTCAGAGGAAAAAATAAGCGGAGCAATGCGCTTGATGTAGGTCTGCGCAGCATCGACGGTTAAGTGCCCATAATCAACGGAAGCTACTTTAACACCGTCTTCACTGTCTCTGGTCAGGCAGCCGTCTTGGTTACACAGATAGTCCACGCCTGAGATGTAACTGATATCTAAACGCTTGGCAATCTCACGCATTTGTTTGTCGTAAATGGGCAACTCTGCAACCAAGCCAAAATCGCCGTAAGACATGTATAGCGGTGGTTTGGCAACGGTTTTGGATTTTTTCCAAGTTTCTACGATGTTGTGTGGCAGTGAGTTTTTCCAATACGGGCTTGGCCCCATCAAAATGACTCTTTTCACGCCGGCTTTTTTCAATTCGGCAACCGTCGCATCCAGTTTGGTTAAATCGTACAAACCCGCAAACCCCCCTTTGCCGTCCAATCCGTGCGACCAATAGGCATACATCATCACGATCTCAGGTTTGAGTTCTTGGATGAGCTTGAAGCTGCTGGTGTTGATTTCATTGCACCATGGGCGCGCGTCGCCAATTATCGGCGGACAAACTGCGCCAGTGCGCTGCGCCACACCAAAGCTGTAGGCGCCGGTGTCTTGCAAATGCTTCAAACCAGGGTACAAAGCGGCCGCGTGGGAGTCGCCCCATAAGAAGAGCAGAGGGCGTTTGGCTTGATCGGCCTTGTAGGCGATTTTGTCCACACAATCAGGTGAAAATTCGGACGACGGGTGGCCTTGGTCCAAAATGCAGGTTCCGCTACGCCAGCCTTCGTCTAGTTTGGGTTGGTTGTGCAACAAAGCTTGGATGAATTTGGGGAACCTGAAGTCAAAACCATCACGCTGGTAGGTGTAGCCACCCAAAATTGCAACAGCAAACAGAAGCGTACACAAAGCCAGAGAAACTTTTTTAGTCTCGACGATGAGCTTACCAAAGCGAATCGGCCGCTCCACAAACCGATAAGTGATCCACGACAGCAAAATACTTAAAGCTATCAAGCCCAGTTTTGTGGTGGCATTCAGCGTGCCGAGTTTGATTTCTGCAAACACCAAAAACGGCCAGTGCCACAAATATAGGGGAAAACTGATCAGCCCGACCCAAACAAACAAGCGGTTGGACAACACATGCTGGTTCAACCAAGCTTTAGGGCCCGCTTTGATCAACAAAAATGCCGCAATAGTGGGAAACAGCGCCCAAAACCCGGGGAAGCGGCGCTCGGGGTTGATGAAATAAACACCCAAAGCGAGTATCAAAATACCTGCCCAAGCGGTGATGTTCTTTGCTCTTGACGGATTTTGAGGTTCTACATGCGGGGCTGAGTTGAATTTGCCAGCCGCTATCTGACGCCAATTCAACTGGTGCAGTTTGGTATATGCCAGCATAGAGCCAACCAGCAGCTCCCAAAAGCGCGATGCAGGGGAGTAAAACGCGGCGACTGGGTTGCCTTTGGCTGTGGCGATGTTGATGATGAAAGAAACTACGAAAAGCGTCACGCAAATTTTGAACAAGTTGATTTGTCGTTTCCACAAAAACCAAGCAATCAACGGCCAAAAAATATAGTATTGCTCTTCAATACCCAGCGACCACAGGTGCAGCAAGGGTTTGAGCTTGGAGCCACTTTCAAAGTAGCCAGACTCGCTCCAAAACGCAAAGTTAGACACAAACGCAGCGCCTGCCGCCATGTGTTTGCCTAATTGCTTGTAGTCGGCAGGTAGCAGCACAAACCAGCCGCAAGCAAAACTGGCCAAAAGTACCAAGCAAAGCGCTGGGAAAATGCGTTTGACACGACGTTTGTAAAAATCTAAAAAACTGAATGTCCCCTGCTCAAGGCTTTGAAAAATGATGGTACTGATTAAAAAACCAGAAATTACAAAGAACAAATCTACGCCAATGAAGCCGCCTGGCAACAGGGGCGGAAATGCATGGTGGAAAACCACCAATAAAACTGCGACAGCACGTAGACCGTCTATGTCCGGACGGTATGTGGGATGAGCCATTTGTATAAAAATACGACCGCAGCCATCAGGCTGGGGAACAATATGAAAGTAAAGAGATGCAATGTCGTTGCAAAAGCCAGCGCATGTTCCGCTGAGATTTGTGCCGTTGCAACGGTAGCCATTTTA
Organism: Polaromonas sp.; assembly: GCA_013298815.1. Lineage (GTDB taxonomy): Bacteria > Pseudomonadota > Gammaproteobacteria > Burkholderiales > Burkholderiaceae_C > Aalborgiella. The sequence continues at coordinate 68,149 of JAAFJF010000008.1, forward strand.
ACCAAGTAGTGAATACTGCCGATGGAGCCAGGTGTGGGAATCAGAGAACCAACCGAGCCAATCGTGAAAATGATCAAACACTTGGTGGCATTGATTTTGTCTTCCAAACCAAAAGCAAACACCATCAAATAAAAATTCAGCCAATACGTGAACCAGATCAGCACGCTTAACAGCGCAATAAAGGGGTAGCGCGTAAAACTACGCAGCGCACCTGCGCCTTGGTCAAATTGAAGGGCTAATTCAACCAGCTTTGACGCAAACTTGGCTGGAACATGGCGTTTCAGTACCGCGGTATTCAGCATCTTTTGGAAGATATTGCCAAAAACAGGCAACAAACAAAGTCCAACCAAGGCTGCACCCAAGAGCACCAACCCGCCAGTAACCAAGCCAGGCATGATGCTCATCACCTCACCGGGTAGAAAAAGCAAGGTTAAACCCAGCAAAATAGCTAAGAGCGCAACATCCAGCATGCGATCAATCAACATGGTGGCCAGCACCCCGGCCCACGGCAGACGCTCCGTTTTGCAAATCGAGAGCAGTCGGACGACTTCGCCACCTCGGGGCAGCACAATGTTGACCGCGTAGCCCATCATGACAGCATAAAAAGCGTTGAACTGTCCAATGGGTTTTTCAGTATCGGTGCGCAGTGGCGCAAGCAATAGCGTCCAGCGGTAAGAGCGAAGAAATGTACCCACCAACACCGAGATAAGGATGAAAAAAACAGGGACGGGCTTGACGTCTCGCGAATGCGCCAAAACGCCGACAAAATCAGTTCCGCGAAATGACAACCAAAGAAAAGCCAACGCAGTAGCAACAGCCAGCACGTACTTGATGGCATTGTTTGTGGTGGTAGCGGGACTATCGGCGTCTGTCACTGTAACGGCTGAATGTAGATGAAAATAAGACGTAAAAAAACTGACTTTCGGCCATCTGAGTTCAGACCGAAAAGTCAGTTGTTATCTGGCTAGATATTAATTAGCCATGGAGTCAAATTTTACCATTCGGTGTGAAAGTGCCCCACAGCACGCCGTGGATGTATTCTTCACCGCCGCCATGCTGCAATTCGCCAGTGATGGAATTATCAGCGTTGACTTGACCAACGATAGGGCCCAAATAACTCAAGGTAAACGTGCGGTCTTGGTTTACTGTACCGCTGATAGGAAATGGGTAACCAAAAATAACAAAATCACCAGCAATCACATTGCAATTAGCATCTGTTTGAAACGCAAACGACCCTTCTAAATACATACCACCGTCAACACCACCACCGCCCGTTGCTGCATTTTTCTCAGCCTCGGTCATCTTGCTGATATCGATGCCTTTAGCAATCAGTGACCGGTCGCGAGTAGCAACACGTACCTCGTGAGATGGCGGGTTAGCGCCACCTACGTAGGAGCCCGTGCAACCTTTGCCATTTGTCGTGGTAGTGGTCGTGGACCCAGTCGTTGTTGTCGTAGCTGTGTCAGTTTTACCGACGTTGCAGCCGCTTGAAACTACAGCTGCGAAGAGTGCGGCAGTAAGCAGGAAACTACGTTTGCCAGCGACGCTAGATGTTAATTGAGTAAGCCATGCCATGATTGTGTTTCCCCTTAAATGTATTTAAGCCCTACATGCTCAAGCATGTAGGGCTTTTATCTGTGCAAAATCGTCTGATTAAATCTTGCCGTTGGGCGTGAATGTTCCGCTTAAGACGCCGTAAACAAAATTATCTGGAGCTGGGTGAAAGAACTTGCCAGAGATGCTGTTGTTTGCATCTACTGAAATATTGATATCGCCTTGTGACCCTTGGCCAGACCAAATGATGGTGCTTTGCCCTGTTTTCTGCATCGTGCCTGAGATGCCATATTCATAGGCATAGAAGATCTGAGTATTTCCGGCAACGATATTGCAGTTGCCATCGGTTTCGAACGCAAACGCGCCAGCCATCCAAATGCCGCCATCAGGCGCGCCACCGCCCGCATTGGCGTTGTCGATGTCGTCGTTGCCTGTAACTGGAATTCCACGTGCAGCGAGCGATAAGTTGCGTAAACGAATACGCTCATCATGGTCTGGTGGGCTGTAGTTGCCAATATACGAACCTGTGCAGCCTGATTTCGTAGACGTCGTCGTCGTTGTGCCGCTCGTCGTGGTCGTCACCGTGTCCGTCTTACCAACGTTGCAGCCGCTAGCAACCAGGGCCGCCAATAAAGCTGCGGAGAGCAAGAAGACGCGTTTGCCTTCGACTTTTGAATTTGATGTGTTTAGCCATGCCATGATGTTGTTTTCCTTTAGTGAAGATACTGAAAACTCAAGTAATCTGTTTTATTGTTTTATAACAATCACTTAACGTAAATTGTTAATGTGTCAGCAAACCGAATTATTGCGATTTTGCATGAATTGTATTGAAAATAGGGTATTAATTCGTAACAACCCTATAGTACGCTTGAAAAGAGTGAAATAGTGCTTGAAATATTGTTAAAAATAGATGCAATGTCGTATTCGCATGCCATGGCAAAGCAATAGCCATGGTCTGAGCTAGTGACTAATGGCTCCCCGCTATAAAAGTCTTTGATGCCGTAAGTGCCGCTGGAAACCACATTTGGCATCTCTAAAATCCCCCACTGCTGATTAATAGTGAAACCTACTGACGTTAGTAATGCAGCAAATTCTTTCGGCGCATACTCCCGCTTGTGATCCGGGTCAATGTAGCGACCTTCACCGGTTTCAAAGCGAGTGATCAAGCGATTAGGGGTGTCGAGTACGAACTTTCCGCCATCCGCCAAGTGGTTTTTGATCCAATTAAGCACACTGGGTAATTTGTCTTCATAAATATGCTCAACCACTTGACCCATGTAAATCATGTCAAATTTTTGATTTCGCAGTTCGTCGTTTTTCAAAATATCTTCTGCATAACCGTGCATGTATTGCACCTGCCCCCAAGGTCTAACCAAGGTATTGGCTTGCGAGTAATTGGGTGTCCCCCAATATTGTTCATGCGGTGGTTTGTCAAAAATGATGAGTTTTTCAGGGCGATGCGGGTAACCCATCTCTATCAACGCGCCCTCAGGTACATTTGGGCTGCTGCCGCCAATATCCAAAATGGTTTTAGCTGGGGGCAGTTGTTGTACCCAAAGCATGCGTGCACGGTGCAATTGCTGCAACGGCGTGCGTCGGAAATATGGTTTTTTGAATTCGGCGGACATCATCAGCCGCGCTATCAAAACCCAAGGTGAAAACAAGCCTTTGGCAATCTGGTTTTTACAACTTTGAGCACCCAAATCATCGATTTCACGATTCAAAATAAATCGATAAATCAACTCGCTTTGCTGCTTGGGCGTTGCGTTTTCCATTTTTAGCAAACGCAGCATCGCAAGGGCACGGCGCAGACGTTCAGGTCGATGTATGTTGTCGAATGTGACTAAAAACTCTTCTGATTTAGAAATCAGTTGCAGCTGCTTGTATCGTGAATACTCGCCTTTTTCGACCACATCTGTCCAAGTTGCTCTGCCAGCAGGGTCTATAGTTCGATTCAGCAGCAGCGGATAAAGCGCTTCCACGGTTTGCATCGGGCTGAGGTTTTTATAGTTCAGACGTGGGAGCTTCATAGGATTTAGTCTATTTTGTTGGTTTGCCTATTAAATTTTTCAAATCATCTTTCGCGGCATCAGCTAAAAACTGTCCACCAAAAACACTGAAATGCTCATGGTCGACATAGTAAATCCGTGTGCCGTCAGTAACTTTACAACTGGTTTCGTCGCACATGTACTTGAATGGGTCAAAAGTATCGACTTTGATGCTTTTTAGATACACCGCGAAGTGAGCGCGGTATTGGCCATCGTTGCGAGTGGCTTCTGCTAAGGTGAGGTTGCAGACGGATTTATCGGTTAGTCGAATAGGTCGCGTCAAGCAGGCGCGCGGGTTGGCTCCCACGGGTGGGGCTAAAAATACGATGACGCGTTTACCTAAACTTTGGTAGTAAGCCACATTTTTCTCAAAGGCCGTTTTGAATTGCTGACTACTGACTGGTGTGGAGCCCACGCGGTCAAAACCATTGAAGTACAAAGGCCAGTTGGCTGCCAAAATGATGGTGTCAACACTGGACGTTTTTGCAATATAGGCACGCGTTGCGCTGACCAATTCAGAGCAGTTTTCATACGCGATTTCAGGAAATCCGTGGCACAAACCGCGTCCAAATTGCCGGAATACAAAAGCCGAATCGCCAGATTGCTCGGCATAGCGCTGCAGCATGGGCGCAAAGTTGTTGCCCACGCTGTCGCCAATCAGCAATGTTGTGGGCGGTTTGCTAGGGGCATTGCCGATGTTGCACCAATCGTCGTGGTTAGGACCATTGGTGATGAACTTGCAAGGTGTTGCAAAAGTCAGGTTGTCCCAAGTGTTCACGCCGTTGATTTGAGCTGCTGCTCGTGCTGTGACGCCATTATTTTGAAAAACGACAAAACCCGCCAAACCTAGTGCCGCGACACAACTCGACAAAACAGCAATCTTAAGCGTGCTTTTGCCGTTCGCTCGGATAGATTTTTCAACAAAATAATAAGTCATCCAAGCCAATAAAACGCTGAGTCCGAGGGCTAAAACGCGGTAGCCCAAGCTGGGCGTTTCACTTTCAATAATGCGCATGAACGACAACATCGGCCAATGCCACAAATACAGCGGAAAGCTGATGAGTCCTACCCAAACCAACAAGCGGTTAGACAGCACAAAGCGGTTGAACCATGCCGTAGGGCCCGCAAAAATCAAACAAAACGAGCCCAAAATCGGCAAAAGTGCCCACGTACCTGGGTAGGGGCGGCCTTTGTCGATGCGATACAGGCCAAAAGCGAGCAGTGCAACGCCAAGGGTGGACGCCACATGCAATTGCCGCTGCGAAGGCTGCCAAGCACTTGGCCGCATCTTCATATACGCCAATAAAACACCGGCAAGCAGCTCCCAAATGCGCGTCGCGGGCGAGAAAAACGTGGCCGTAGGGTCTAGGCGAACAAGGTGCACGTTGTAGGCGAAAGACGCCACACCTAGACCTATAAAAACGCTTAAAAACAACCACTTACGCTTCCACGTCAGCCATACAATGAGTGGCCAGACGATGTAGAACTGCTCCTCAATTGCCAACGACCACAGGTGTAGCAGCGGTTTGGTTTCCGCCGCGTTGTTGAAGTAGCCTGACTCTTGCCACAGGAAAAAGTTAGACAGAAAGCCCGCACCTACCGCCATGTGCTTGCCCAGTTGCTTAAACTCATCCCCCAAGAGCCCAAACCAGCCAAAAACAAGGCAACTGAGTAAAACTAGCGTCAGTGCAGGGAAGATACGCTTGATACGGCGTCCATAAAACTGCCCAAAGCTGAAGCTGCCACGGTCGATATTCTCAAAAATAATACTGCTGATGAGGTAGCCAGAGATGACAAAAAAGATGTCCACCCCCATAAACCCTGCTTTCAGGGTGTCAGGAAAGGCGTGATAAATCACCACGCTGAGCACCGCAATCGCTCGCAGTCCGTCAATATCGGGGCGGTATTTGGGGTGCGTCAGCGCCAATTCGGCCGACGATCCGTTGGACTTCACGCTTGAAGACATCAGCTCAACGACTCCCAACGTTCCATAGCGGCTAACAATAATTCGTCTAATACAGCATCGCGCAGCGTGAGCTTTTGCGCCTCGGCGGGGTCGCTGCTGTAAATGCTGCCATCGGCCAATTTGGTGCGAATGGCGGATTGCTCGGCTTCCAAAGCTTCGATTTTCTTAGGCAATTCGTCCAAATCGCGTTGCTCTTTGAAGCTCAATTTACGTGCTTTGGTGAGGTTTTTCAGCGCACCAGTCGATGAATTTGAACCCGTTGCGGGTGCGTTGAAAACGTTGATTTGCTCTGAATGCTCATTATTTGATAGCTGCTTAGGCAGTAAATTCGCCGGCTGCAACTGTTTTTTACTGTTATTTGAGGCGTTTTGAACATTTTTTGCCGCAATTTCCTTCGCGCGTTTGCTTTGTATCAGCCAATCCTGCACGCCGCCCTCGTACTCGCGCCACGCGCCATCGCCTTCGTAAGCGATGGTGCTGGTCACAACATTGTCTAAAAAAGTCCGGTCATGGCTGACTAAAAACACAGTGCCCTCAAAGTTTTGTAGCAAATCTTCCAGTAATTCTAAGGTGTCAATGTCCAAATCGTTGGTTGGCTCGTCCAGCACCAGCACGTTGGCTGGGCGGGCGTAGAGGCGGGCGAGCAATAAGCGGTTGCGCTCACCGCCGCTTAAGCTGCGCACTGGGGAGCGCGCGCGCTCGGGGCTGAACAAAAAGTCGCTCAGATAGCTTTTAACGTGTTTGCGCTGCGTGCCAATCTCAATCCACTCGCTACCGGGGCTGATGAAGTCTTCCAACGTCGCGTCCAGGTCTAGGTTGTTGCGCATCTGGTCAAAATACGCCACGTCCAGCTTGGTGCCTTGTTTGATTTTGCCGCTGTCCGCCTGCAAATCGCCCAAAATCAGCTTCAACAGCGTTGTTTTACCAGCACCGTTCGGGCCTAGCAGGCCAATTTTGTCGCCGCGCAAAATCGTGCCGGTGAAGTTTTTGACGATCACTTTGGTGCTGATGACCTTGCCATCCGCGTCCAAAGTGTCAAATGATTTGCTCACATTCTCCAGCTCGGCGACGATTTTGCCGCTGCTTTGAGCCGAAGCGACGTCCATTTTGACGCTGCCGACCACGTCACGCCGCGCTTCTCGGGTGCTGCGCAGCTCGCCCAAGCGGGTGATGCGCGCCGTGGCGCGGGTGCGGCGGGCTTCGACGCCTTTGCGGATCCACACCTCTTCTTGCGCCAACAGCTTGTCGGCTCTGGCGTTGATGACGGCTTCTTGCGCCAATTGCTCTTCTTTTTGTAGCAAATATTGCTCAAAGTTGCCGGGGTAGGACAATAATTTGCCACGGTCCAGATCAACAATGCGGGTCGCCACGCGGTTCAAAAAGCTGCGGTCGTGGGTGATGGTGATAACGCTGCCCTTGAAAGCGATCAGCAGGTCTTCCAGCCACTCGATGGAATCCAAGTCCAAGTGGTTGGTTGGCTCGTCTAAGAGGAGAACATCAGGTTGCGACACCAGGCCCTGCGCCAAAGCGACGCGCTTTTTGTTACCGCCAGACAGCGTGCCAATGATGGCGTCGCCATTCAGATGCAGGCGCTGCAGGGTTTCGGTGACACGCTGCTCCCAGTTCCAGCCGTCTACCGCCTCAATCTGGCTTTGCAGAGCGTCCAAATCGCCCAAACCCGTCATATATTCGTCCATCAAGGCGATAACCGGCGCAATACCTGCCTGAACTGCTGTGAAAATCGTAGCAGATTGGTCTAAATCGGGTTCTTGCGACACATAAGCCATGCGCAAATTGTTTTGCAGTTGCAGTGTGCCATCGTCCACTTTTTCAAAACCTGCCAAAATTTTGAGCATAGACGACTTGCCCGCACCGTTGCGGCCAATAATGCCGACGCGTTCGCCTATTTCGAGAGAAAAATCAGTGTGATCGAGCAGCGCAACGTGGCCAAAAGCGAGTTGTGCGTCAATAAGGGTAATCAAAGCCATGGGTGAATATCGTTCTAAAAAGCGGAGAAAAATCAGAGGAATAACCCTAGATTGTCCTTCATTGGGGCTTACCCTTAAAAATGCGAGACGCTATAGTGTCAGATCAGTACCAAATATCTTCACAGAAGCCAAAGAAACAAATGGATAAGCAGATGGAACTTCAAATCAACGGCAAAGCCATGACGGCGGATATCGACCCCGCCATGCCGCTCTTGTGGGTGTTGCGGGATGTGTTTAACCTGACGGGCACCAAATACAGCTGCGGCGTCGCGGCTTGCGGAGCCTGCACCGTGCGGGTGGATGGGCAGGCGGTGCGGTCTTGCGTCACCCCTGTGTCTACGGTGGTGGGCAAGCGAATCCAAACCATCGAGTCTCTGGGTACGGCAGACAAGCCACATGCATTACAGCAAGCCTGGATTGCGGAGCAAGTGCCGCAGTGTGGCTATTGCCAAAGCGGGATGCTGATGGCGGCGGCGGCGTTGTTGGAGAAAACGCCGAAACCGACTGATGCGCAAATTGACGAGGCGATGAGCAACATTTGCCGTTGTGGGACGTACCAACGGGTGCGGGTGGCGATACATAGAGCCGCTGGAGCCGTGAAATGAAGCGCCGCACGCTGATTTTGAGCGCTTTGGGCGCTACCAGTGCCTTGATTGTTGGCTGGGGTGTCATGCCGGCGCGGTCACGTTTGGGCTCTAAAACATTGATGTTGCCCAAAGAAGGGGACGTGGCGCTGAACGGCTGGATCAAAATCGCTGCCGACGGCACGGTGGTGCTGGCCATGCCGCGCAGTGAGATGGGGCAGGGCGTTCACACCGCCTTGGCGATGCTGGTGGCTGAAGAACTGGATGTGCCGCTGAGCGCGATGCGGCTGGAGCAGGCTGGGGCGGACACGATTTACGGCAATGTGTCTATGCTGGTCGCGTCTTTGCCGTTTCACCCGCTGGAGTCGGAGGGGGAGTACAAAGCTATCAAAGTCAAAGTGGGTGAGTGGGTGGTGGGCAAGTTGGCGCGGGAGTTGGGTGTGAACGCCACGGGTGGCTCGTCCAGTGTGGCGGACGCCTGGGAGCCACTGCGCCTTGCTGCGGCCACGGCGCGTGGTTCTCTATTAGGAGCCGCTTCCTTGCAGTGGAAGCTGCCAGTGGATGAATTGAGTGTGAAGGACGGTGTGGTGTCGCATGCGTCGGGCAAATCTGCGCCGTACAGCGCGTTTGCGAAGTTCGCAGCGGCCACTCCGTCGGGCGAGGTGAAGTTCAAACCGCGCGCGGACTGGAAGTTGATTGGTAAAAACGCACCGCGTACTGATATTCCGTCCAAAGTCGACGGCACAGCCCAGTTTGGTATGGATGTGCGCTTGCCCGACATGCTGTTTGCCAGTATCCGCATGTGCCCGATGCTGGGCGGTGGGACGGGCGTTATCCAGGCCAATGCCGCCTTGGCGATGTCTGGGGTGGAGCGGCTGGTTTTATTGCCGCCCTATGCGGGGTCAACCGCTGGCTTTGCTGTGGTGGGAAAAACATCTTGGCATGCAAGGCAGGGTGCGTTGGCTGTTGATGCGACGTGGCAGCAGCGGCCGTTGGGTGGGTTGGACACGGTTGACATAAAAAGCAAGCTGTTGGCAACGGTGAACGACCCAAATCAAGCAGGTTTTGCGTTTTATAGCCGTGGCGATGCGCAGGCGGAGTTGGCGTCTGCATCTGCTGAAGCTGGCAAATCAACTGATAAATCGAACGGTAGGCGTGTGATTGAAAGCACCTACACCGCGCCGTATCTGGCTCATGCCACTATGGAGCCTATGAACTGCACTGCGCAAGTCAAGGCGGGCAAGGTGACGATTTGGGTGCCGACGCAAGTGCCGCAGTTTTCACGCATGGTTGCCGCTAAAGTGGCCGGCGTGGCGACAGAGGATGTGACGATACATGTGACCCTGCTGGGTGGTGGGTTTGGACGCCGTTTGGAATCAGACTTCGTCGCCCAAGCCGTGCGCGTTGCGATGGATTGTGGCGGCAGGCCGGTGCAGCTGGTTTGGCCGCGTGAAGAGGATATGACGCATGACTTCTACCGCCCTATGCACGTCGCTAAATTGAGCGCGGTGATGGATGCTAAGGGCGCAGTGAGCACGTTACAGATCAAATCAGCAGGTGATGCCATCAGTCCGCGTGTAATGGCGCGCGTCGGTTTCGCCACGTCTATTGATACGCCTGATAAAACCACCAACGAAGGTTTGTTTGACTTGCCCTATGGGGTGGTGAACCAGCACATGTCGCATGTGGCGACGCGTATGGATGTGCCGGTTGGCTTTTGGCGCTCGGTTGGGCATTCGCACAATGCGTTCTTCTCCGAGAGTTTCATTGACGAATTAGCGGTGAATGCCAAGCAAGACTCTGTTGAATTTAGGCGGCAATTGCTGAAAGACGCACCTCGTTACTTGGCGGTGCTTGATTTGGCTGCGTCAAAGGCCAATTGGGGCAGTGCCTTGCCTGCGGGGCGTTCTCGGGGTGTCGCACTGCACGAGTCGTTTGGCACTATCGTGGCGCAGGTGGCAGAAGTGTCTATTGAAGACGACAAGCCACGAGTTCATAAGGTGGTTTGCGCTGTGGATTGCGGTACGGTGGTTAACCCAGACACTGTGAAGCAGCAAATGCAAAGCTCTGTGGTGTTTGCTTTGTCGGCAGCACTCTTTGGAAAGATAGACATACAGGGGGGCGTGGTGCAGCAAAGCAACTTCCCTAGTTATCCAATGGTCAACTTAGCTCAATCACCTGTGGTGGATGTATATATCGTGCCAAGTCAGCGGGCACCTGCAGGTGTAGGCGAGCCAGGTGTGCCGCCATTGGCACCAGCGGTAGCCAATGCGCTATTTGTATTGACGCAAAAGCGTTCTCGCAGCTTGCCATTGGCGTAATCACTGACGAAAAGCATTGTTTTCACAAATAATTGAATAAAACGTAAAAATAGTTGCGTGTAGTGGAAAACCCGATGTACAATCGAAGACCGCGCTAAGACAAGCAGCCTTTATTTCAAAGTGAAGAAAGTAAGTTTTAATGCGAAAAACAATTCTCAAATTGTTGACTGAAGTTAAAAATTCGGTATATAATTCGAGGCTCTGCTAAACGCAATAAGCCAAACGGTTTTATCAAGTTAACAGAGAAGAAAAAGAAATTTTTCTGTTGCATGAAGTTAAAAAATCATGCTATAATTCGAGGCTCAGCTGATCACAGCGAAGCTTACTGAAAACAGTAGATGTTGACGGTAAAGATCATTAAAAATATACAGCCGATAAGCGTGGGTGTTTGAAGGCGATTGCCAAGTTCTTCGGAA
>JAAFJF010000080.1 GCA_013298815.1 Polaromonas sp.
AGTTCTCTGCTCTGGCATTCAAATTGATGACCGATCCGTTTGTGGGTCAGTTGACTTTCGTGCGCGTTTACTCTGGCGTCTTGCAAAAAGGCGACACCATTTACAACCCTGTGCGCGGCAAAAAAGAGCGTATTGGTCGTATCGTGCAAATGCACGCTAACGAGCGTGAAGAGGTGACTGAAATCCGTGCCGGCGACATCGCTGCTTGCATTGGTTTGAAAGACGTGACGACTGGCGAAACTTTGTGTGATCCATCGGCCATCGTGACGCTCGAGCGTATGATTTTCCCTGAGCCCGTGATTACACAGGCGGTTGAGCCTAAAACCAAGGCTGACCAAGAGAAAATGGGTATTGCTTTGCAGCGTTTGGCGCAAGAAGATCCATCTTTCCGCGTTAAAACCGACGAAGAATCTGGCCAAACCCTGATTGCGGGTATGGGCGAGCTTCACTTGGAAATTATTGTTGATCGTATGAAGCGTGAGTTTGGCGTTGAAGCCAACGTGGGTAAGCCGCAGGTGGCATACCGCGAAACGATTCGCAAGACCATCGAAGATGCCGAAGGTAAATTCGTTCGCCAATCAGGTGGTAAAGGTCAATACGGCCACGTTGTGCTCAAAATTGAGCCTAACGAAATGGGTAAAGGTATTGAGTTCGTTGACGCTATCAAGGGTGGTGTGGTTCCTCGCGAATACATTCCTGCTGTTGAAAAAGGTATCAATGAAGCTGTAACGCAAGGTGTTTTGGCTGGCTACCCAGTGGTAGACGTCAAAGTGACTTTGCATTTCGGTTCCTACCACGATGTTGACTCGAATGAATTGGCGTTCAAAATGGCTGCTATCTTTGGTTTCAAAGAAGGTTGCCGTAAAGCTAGCCCAGTGATTTTGGAGCCAATGATGGCGGTTGAAGTTGAGACGCCTGAAGACTACGCTGGTAACGTGATGGGCGATTTGTCCTCGCGTCGCGGTATGGTTCAAGGTATGGAGGACATGATTGGTGGCGGTAAGGCTATTAAAGCTGAAGTGCCATTGTCAGAAATGTTTGGCTACTCAACGACATTGCGCTCGATGTCTCAAGGCCGTGCTTCCTACACCATGGAATTCAAGCACTACTCTGAAGCACCACGCAACGTGTCTGAAGCCATCATGGCTTCACGCACTAAGTAATTTAAGCTGTCTACGACGATGTGCCGCCCTGTACCCGTGCGGGGCGAATCAGCAATATCGTGTAAACATTAAACCAATACACGGGACTGTTCTTTCATAGGATTCAAAATGGCAAAAGAGAAATTTGTACGCACCAAGCCCCACGTGAACGTCGGCACCATTGGTCACGTTGACCACGGTAAAACCACACTCACAGCGGCAATCACAACCGTGTTGGCAGCTAAATTCGGTGGACAAGCCAAAGCTTACGACCAAATCGACGCGGCACCAGAAGAAAAAGCACGCGGTATTACCATCAATACAGCGCACGTTGAATACGAAACAGAAACACGCCACTACGCGCACGTAGACTGCCCAGGCCACGCTGACTATGTTAAAAACATGATCACTGGTGCTGCACAGATGGACGGCGCCGTGTTGGTCTGCTCAGCAGCTGACGGCCCAATGCCTCAAACACGCGAGCACATCTTGTTGGCTCGCCAAGTTGGTGTTCCATACATCATCGTCTTCTTGAACAAATGCGACATGGTGGATGACGAGGAGCTCCTCGAGTTGGTCGAAATGGAAGTTCGCGAACTCTTGGACAAGTATGACTTCCCAGGCGACGACACCCCAATCATCCGTGGCTCAGCTAAGCTGGCCATGGAAGGCGACAAAGGCCCCATGGGCGAAGGCGCTATCTTCAAACTCGCAGATGCACTCGACAGCTACATCCCAACGCCAGAGCGCGCTGTGGACGGTGCCTTCTTGATGCCAGTCGAAGACGTGTTCTCCATCTCTGGTCGTGGAACTGTGGTTACAGGTCGTATCGAGCGCGGTATCGTTAAAGTCGGCGAAGAGATCGAAATCGTCGGTATCATCGATACAGTCAAAACAACTTGTACTGGCGTTGAAATGTTCCGCAAATTGCTGGACCAAGGCCAAGCAGGCGACAACGTCGGTATCTTGTTGCGCGGCACCAAGCGTGAAGACGTCCAGCGTGGTCAAGTGTTGGGTAAGCCAGGCTCTATCAAGCCGCACACCCACTTCACCTCAGAAATCTACGTCTTGTCAAAAGACGAAGGCGGCCGTCATACCCCATTCTTCAACAACTACCGCCCACAGTTCTACTTCCGTACAACGGACGTGACAGGTGCGATCGAGTTGCCAGAAGGCAAAGAAATGGTCATGCCAGGCGACAACGTGTCGATCACTGTGAAGTTGATCAACCCGATTGCGATGGAAGAAGGCTTGCGCTTCGCGATTCGTGAAGGCGGCAAGACCGTCGGTGCGGGTGTCGTGGCTAAGATTATTGCTTAATCGCACTAGATCTCTGATTAAGCAAAGGAATCATCATGGCTACTAAACAAAAAATTCGCATCCGCCTGAAGGCATTTGACTACAAACTGATCGACCAATCGGCCGCTGAGATTGTGGATACAGCAAAGCGTACCGGCGCGATTGTCAAGGGCCCAGTGCCTTTACCAACACGCATGAAGCGTTTTGACATTTTGCGCTCACCACACGTCAACAAAACCAGCCGCGATCAGTTGGAAATCCGTACGCACCAGCGTCTGATGGATATCGTTGATCCAACGGATAAAACAGTTGACGCATTGATGAAGCTCGACTTGCCAGCTGGCGTCGATGTTGAAATCAAGTTGCAATAAGATATTTCATCTTTTTACAACACGATTTCAGCGAAAAGAATCAGAATTGTAAGCGGGGCTTGCCAGTGATGGCGAGCTCGGTCTATAATCTGAGGCTCTATGCAATTTGCATAGAGTTTTATTAACTCACTTTTACGCAAAAACGCAGTGGCCAATTGAAGTCGCTGCGGTAAAAGTAACGGAGAAAAACATGAGTCTGAGCAATTCCTTAGGGTTGCTGGGGCGCAAGGTTGGCATGATGCGCCTATTCACCGATGACGGGGACACTGTTCCTGTGACGGTAGTAGATGTGTCAAACAACCGTGTGACTCAGATTAAAACCATTGAGAATGACGGCTACGTTGCCATGCAGGTGACGTTTGGTTCGCGCAAAGCATCGCGCGTGACCAAGCCGGCAGCTGGCCACCTTGCGAAAGCAGGCGTTGAAGCCGGTGAAATCATTCAAGAATTCCGTGTAACAGCTGAAGCTGCTGCGCAATACGCACCTGGCGCTGTTGTGCCTGTGTCTGCTGTATTTGCAGTGGGTCAAGCCGTGGATGTGCAAGGCACTTCTATCGGTAAAGGCTTTACTGGAACCATCACGCGTCACAACTTCAAATCACAGCGCGCATCGCACGGTAATAGCCGTTCGCACAACGTGCCTGGTTCGATTTCTATGGCTCAAGATCCTGGTCGTGTGTTTCCTGGTAAGCGCATGTCTGGTCAAATGGGTAACGTGACTAAATCTATCCAAAACTTGGACGTGGTTCGTATCGACGAAGCGCGTCAATTGCTGTTGATCAAGGGTGCTATCCCTGGCTCAAAAGGCGGTTTTGTGACGGTTCGTCATGCCATCAAAACAAAATCAGCTGGCTCTATTGCTGCAGCTGCTGCCGCCTTGGCTGCTAAGGGAGCGAAATAATGAATATCGAACTCCTGAATGATCAAGGTCAAGCATCGTCAACATTTGACGTGCCTGAAACCGTGTTTGGCCGTGCTTACAACGAAGACTTGGTTCACCAAGTTGTTGTTGCATTTCAAGCCAATGCACGCCAGGGTACGCGCGCTCAAAAAGACCGTCGTACTGTCAAGCACTCAACTAAGAAGCCGTTTGCACAAAAAGGTACGGGTCGTGCTCGTGCTGGTATGACTTCCTCGCCAATTTGGCGTGGCGGTGGTCGTGCATTCCCAAACAGTCCAGAAGAGAATTTCACACAGAAGATCAACAAGAAGATGTACCGCGCTGGTATGGCTTCGATCTTCTCGCAACTCGCCCGTGAAGGCCGTTTGGCTGTGGTCGATTCGCTCAAGGTTGACTCTCCCAAAACAGCAGCTTTGGCTGCAAAGTTCAAGGCAATGAATTTGCAATCCGTTCTCGTGATTGCTGATGAAGTTGATGAAAACTTGTATTTGGCATCTCGCAATTTGGTCAACGTCATGGTTGTAGAGCCACGCTACGCTGACCCAGTGTCTTTGGTGCATTACAAGAAAGTCATCGTGACTAAAGCTGCCATCGAAAAACTCAAGGAGATGTTCGCATGAGCCGCATGAATCCTACTAAGGCAGAATGCCAATTCGATGAAGGTCGTTTGATGCAGCTTTTGGTGGCGCCAATCGTGTCTGAAAAGGCAACGATGGTCGCAGACAAAGGTAATGTCGTGACTTTCAAGGTGCTGCAAGACGCTACCAAGCCTGAAATCAAAGCCGCTGTGGAATTGATGTTCAAGGTTGAAGTGCAAGCAGTGAATGTGATCAACACCAAAGGCAAATCCAAGCGTTTTGGCAAATCAATGGGTCGTCGCGACAATGTTCGTAAAGCCTATGTGATGCTCAAACCTGGTCAAGAGCTGAACCTATCGGGGGAGGCTGCCTAAAAGGGCGGAATACATCATGGCAGTCATTAAAATGAAACCAACCTCACCAGGCCGTCGTGGCGTGGTGAAGGTTACCCGTGACCACCTGTACAAAGGTGCGCCTCACGCAGCGTTATTAGAGCCGCAAATTCAAAATGCTGGCCGCAACAACAATGGTCATATCACTATTCGCCATCGTGGCGGTGGTCATAAGCACCATTACCGTGTGGTCGACTTTGTGCGTAACAAAGACGGTATTCCGGCAAAAGTTGAGCGTATTGAATACGATCCTAACCGTACAGCACACTTGGCATTGATTTGCTATGCTGATGGCGAGCGTCGTTACATCATTGCGCCACGTGGCTTAGAAGCGGGTGCTTCCATCATGAGCGGAGCCGAAGCGCCGATCCGTGCTGGAAACACTTTGCCAATTCGCAACATCCCAGTCGGTTCAACGATTCACTGTATCGAGATGCAAATCGGCAAAGGCGCGCAAATCGCACGTTCAGCGGGCACCTCTGCAACCCTGCTCGCTCGCGAAGGCATTTATGCCCAAGTGCGTATGCGTTCAGGTGAAGTGCGCAAGATTCATATTGAATGTCGCGCAACCATCGGTGAAGTAGCCAACGAAGAGCATAGCTTGCGCCGTTTAGGTAAAGCTGGTGTGAAGCGTTGGATGGGTATTCGTCCTACCGTTCGCGGTGTGGTTATGAATCCTGTTGATCACCCACACGGCGGTGGCGAAGGTAAAACTGGCGAAGGCCGTCATCCTGTCGAT
>JAAFJF010000081.1 GCA_013298815.1 Polaromonas sp.
GAAATCCGAAATGTGTTTGGCTCATAGTGATACTTTAATTTTTTGACTAGCTGAAGGGAATCGCTCAATGACTTGCGCAGCCACCTCCAGGTTTTTCAATCATAGGTGCATCGCGGCTGATGCCAGCTTTTTTGAGGCGTGCTTCGTAATCTTGCCAAATTTCAGCTTGCTGAGAGCCTAAAAAGTACAAATAATCCCAAGTAAACAAACCCGTATCATGCCCATCGGTGAAGCTTGGTTGAATGGCGTAGTTGCCAATCGGCTCAATGCCCACCAAGCCGACATCGCGCTTACCCGTTTGCAAAATCTCTTGACCTGGACCGTGACCCTGCACTTCTGCAGATGGTGATGAGATACGCATCAACTCAAATGGAATTGAAAAATTCGCACCATCAGAAAACCTGATTTCCAAAACCTTAGATTTTGAGTGAACTGTGAGTTCTTCTGGAGTGGGTGAGCCAGAGCTTAAGCCTGCCATGATGATTCCTTAATTTTTTAGACCAACACCCGCTCAATGCCGCCATTGTTAGCCAAAGCGACATATTCCGGCATCCACTCTTTGCCCAAAATTTGATTCGCCATTTCCACCACAATGTAATCCGCCTCTAGCAAACCGTTGTTCAGGTCATTGCCGTAGCGGCTCAAACCTTGCAAACAACTTGGGCAGCTGGTCAAAATTTTGACATTCGCTTTTTCGCCGACAACGCCTACATTCGTCATAGCTCGCAGCTTATCAGCACCTTTTTGCAACTCTTCTTCTTTACGGAAGCGCACTTGCGTAGAAATATCTGGTCGTGTGACGCCCAACGTACCAGACTCACCACAACAACGGTCGTTTTGCAGCACGTTATCACCCAACAGAGCTTTCACAGTTTTCAGCGGTTCTTGCAGCTTCATGGGGCTGTGACAAGGGTCGTGGTACAAATACCCAGCGCCAACGCCCGTATTCATGTCCAACTTGATATTTTTTTCAAGCAAATACTCATGGATATCGATGATGCGGCAGCCTGGGAAGATTTTATCGAACTCATAGCCCTGCAACTGGTCGTAACACGTACCGCAGCTCACCACCACGGTTTTAATGTCAAGGTAATTCAGCGTGTTGGCAACGCGGTGGAACAACACGCGGTTGTCGGTGATGATTTTCTCGGCTTTGTCGAATTGGCCACTGCCTTTTTGCGGGTAGCCGCAGCACAAATAGCCCGGCGGCAATACCGTTTGCACACCCGCGTGCCACAGCATGGCCTGCGTCGCCAAACCGACCTGACTGAACAAACGCTCTGAGCCGCAGCCCGGAAAGTAAAACACAGCTTCCGACTCTGCATTCGTCCCCTTGGGGTTGCGAATAATTGGCACGTAATCATTGTCTTCAATATCCAACAAAGCGCGAGCTGATTTTTTCGGCAAACCACCCGGCATTTTTTTGTTGATGAAATGAATCACCTGCTCTTTGATAGGTGGTAAGCCAACGCTTGGGCGGGGTTTGGCGGTTTGCTTTTTGGCAAACGGGCGCAATAAATCATTAGCCAAACGCTGTACTTTAAAGCCCACGCCCACCATCGCTGTACGCATGAGGTTGATCGTAAGAGGATTCGTCGCGTTCAAAAACGTCATCGCCAGCGCATTGCCTGGGCGGAAGGTTTTTTGCCCCATCTTGCGCAGCAAATTGCGCATGTTCATGGACACTTCACCGAAGTCGATATTGACTGGGCAAGGCGTCAGACACTTGTGGCACACCGTGCAGTGGTCGGCGACATCTTCAAACTCTTGCCAATGCTTGATGCTGATGCCGCGGCGCGTCTGCTCTTCGTACAAAAACGCTTCCACGAGCAGCGAGGTTGCCAGAATTTTGTTACGCGGGCTGTACAGCAAGTTCGCGCGTGGCACGTGCGTCGCACAAACCGGTTTGCACTTGCCGCAGCGCAGGCAGTCTTTCACACTGTCTGCAATCGCGCCAATATCGCTTTGCGACATGATGATGGACTCATGCCCCATCAACCCAAAGCTTGGCGTATACGCGTTGCTCAAATCTGAATTCCAAGTCTTCGCTTCATCATTCACTTTAACAGATGAATCAGCCCGTAGTCGGCGTATTGACTGCCTAGACTGCTCTGTTTTTTGTAGCGAATTTGCAACAACTTCAGGGCGAATCAAGCTATCACGCAGCAACTTGCCTTTGTTGAAACGGCCTTCAGGGTCGACGCGCTGTTTGTAATCGGCAAACGGTTGCAGCTCAGCATCCGTCAAAAACTCCAGCTTGGTGATGCCAATGCCGTGCTCACCAGAAATAACCCCATCCAAACTCCGCGCCAGCACCATGATGCGGGCTACCGCCGCATGAGCAGACTGGAGCATTTCGTAATCGTCACTGTTCACCGGCAAATTGGTATGCACATTGCCGTCACCTGCATGCATGTGCAAAGCTGCCCACACGCGGCCTTTTAAAACGCGCTTATGAATCGCTGTGCACTCTTCCAAAACAGGTACAAACGCAGCGCCCGTAAAAATCAAATGCAACTTGGCACGTAAATCCGTTTTCCAGCTGGCGCGCAGGGTGTGGTCTTGAAGCTGCGGAAACAGTGGCTCCACATTCGCCAACCAACCTACCCATAAATTGCGCACGTCAGCCACCAATGCCAATGCTTGGGCAACACGATCTTCTAGCAGCTCGCTAGATGTGATGCCAGCCGCATCGTCTTGCTTGCTCAGCGGCAAATTGCCCTGTTTGAAAAAGTCTTCCAGCGCATCGCACAGCTTGATTTTGTTT
Organism: Polaromonas sp.; assembly: GCA_013298815.1. Classification (GTDB taxonomy): domain Bacteria; phylum Pseudomonadota; class Gammaproteobacteria; order Burkholderiales; family Burkholderiaceae_C; genus Aalborgiella. The sequence goes on from JAAFJF010000081.1 coordinate 2,768, forward strand.
TGCAAGCTCAGCTCGATGTTGATGCGCTCAATGCCATCGGTGTACTCCGCCATGCGTGGCAGCGGGATGACAACGTCTTCGTTGATTTTGAAGGCGTTCGTGTGTTTTGAAATCGCAGCAGTGCGCTTTCTGTCCAACCAAAACTTTTTCCGTGCTTCAGGGCTGATGGCGATAAAGCCTTCGCCGTTGCGCGAATTCGCAATCCGCACCACTTCAGAGGTGGCACGCGCCACGTCGTCGGCATTGTCGCCGGCGATGTCGCCGAACAGCACCATTTTGGGCAATCCATTGCTTGTACCGGTATGCGCGCGTTTCGATTTGGTGGCATAACCCACGGCTTTCAAATAGCGGTCGTCCAAATGCTCCAACCCAGCCAATAATACGCCAGTGCGTTTTTGCTCGGCAAACATGAAGTCTTTGATCTCAACGATGCTAGGCACGGCGTCTTTGGCATTGCCAAAAAACTCCAGGCAAACCGTGCGCGTGTGTTGCGGCATTTTGTGCACCACCCAGCGGGCGCTGGTGATCAGGCCGTCGCAGCCTTCTTTTTGAATGCCTGGCAGACCGCTCAAAAACTTGTCGGTCACGTCTTTGCCCAAACCTTCTTTGCGGAAAGACGGGCCAGCAATGTCCAATTGTTCGGTTTTGATCAGCTTTTTGCCGTCGGCCTCGAAGTATTTCAACTCAAAACTCGCCATCTCCGCATCATGAATTTTGCCCATATTGTGGTTCAGGCGGGTCACTTCCAGCCATTTGGCATCAGGCGTCACCATGCGCCAGCTGGCCAGGTTGTCCAGTGCCGTGCCCCACAAAACGGCTTTTTTGCCGCCTGCGTTCATGGCGATGTTGCCGCCGATACAGCTGGCTTCGGCTGATGTTGGATCTACCGCGAAGACGAAACCGCCGCGCTCTGCCGCATCCGCCACGCGCTGGGTGACGACACCAGCTTCGGTCCACACCGTCGCCACAGGCTGGCTATGACCTGGCAAGGTGCGCATCTCCACCTCCGTCATGGCTTCTAGCTTTTCGGTGTTGATGACCGCGCTTTTCCACGTCAGCGGAATCGCCCCGCCGGTGTAACCCGTGCCACCGCCACGCGGAATAATCGTTAGCCCCAGCTCGATACAGCCTTTGACCAAACCGGCCATCTCGGCTTCAGAATCCGGCGTCAACACCACAAACGGGTACTCCACGCGCCAGTCGGTCGCGTCGGTCACGTGGCTGACGCGGCTTAGGCCGTCGAACTTGATGTTGTCACTCGCGGTGAGTTTCCCCAGCGTTTTAAGCGTCTTTTTACGCAGCGCAGTTGCTTTCAAAAAAATAGCATCAAAGGTATTGATCGCGCCGGCTGCCATCACAATCAGCTCTCCCACCAGTGCATCACGTGAGGCATCGGCTTGCGGCGTACGGCGTTTTTCCACTTCAGACAGTCTGTGGCGCAAAGCATCTACCAACTGCTGGCGGCGCTTGGGGTTGTCCAGCAAATCGTCTTGCAAGTACGGGTTGCGCTGCACCACCCAAATATCGCCCATCGCCTCGTACAACATGCGGGCAGATCGGCCTGTGCTGCGCTCTTCACGCAGTTGGTTCAAAATTTGCCAAGCGCGGTCGCCCAAAATCCGCTGCACGATTTCACGGTCTGAAAACGAGGTGTAGTTGTACGGAATCTCACGGATACGCTCGGTATGACCGTGCGCAGTTAGAGGCGCTGATAGAGGGAGAGCGAGAGAGGTAGGCATGGTTGAAGAATTCATCTTCCCCAATATTACCGCAGTGCAGCATACCCTTGTCACCCAGCGGACACATTTAGGCGCTAAATTCAACTTGGAGTACTGTAAATGCGGCTACTCATACTCTAGTAGTGGAATACCCGAAGCGTTTTTCAGGTCGGCTCAACTATCATTTACTAGATTAATGTTTGAATAAATTATTGCTAACTTGTTGATTTTTGGGAGATTTTCATGAAACCTGTGCGTTTTTTAGCTTCTGCAGCTGCCGTTTTGAGTCTTTTTAGCCTGCAAGCGCAGGCACAAACCGAGGTGCAATGGTGGCATTCCATGACCGCCGTCAATGGCGAATGGGTCAATGACCTGGCCAAAGACTTCAACGCCAGCCAAAAAGAATACAAAATTATCCCCACTTTCAAAGGCACGTACGACGAGTCCATGACAGCTGCCGTTGCCGCCTTCCGCGCTG
>JAAFJF010000082.1:0-1568 GCA_013298815.1 Polaromonas sp.
TGATTTGCTGAAAAGTAAGCATGGTGTGAGAGCAATCTCCGGCAGAGGCCGGTGCAGGGCAGGCGATCAAGTAAACCGTGCATTTTACGGGGTGACCGCAGGGGCGCAGCCCGTGTTAGCAGTGGTCTGACAAACGCCTGGGGCGCCAAACAACAGCCAACACCAGAAGCGCAGCAATCCACAAGGGCCAAAGGCCGAAGTGGGAGGCCCACCATGCGTAGGGTGTGAGCCCGGTGCGCCCCTGAACCTCGCCAGTCAGCACCGCTCGGGTCTGCGGCTGCAGCTTTTGGAGCACCGTGCCTTCGTGACTCAATATGGCTGTAGCACCGGTGTTGGTCGCCCGCACGAAAGGCCGTTGGAATTCGAGGGCACGGGCTCGTGAAATATGGAGGTGCTGGTTCAGCGCCACCGTGCGGTTGAACCAACCGAGGTTGCTCACGTTCGCAAACACCGTTGGCGCGGCTGCCGGGTTCGAGAATCGAGTGGCAAGCTCCTCACCATACAAGTCTTCGTAGCAAATGTTGGCGGCCACCCGCTCTCCCCGCACATCCAGCGATGGCTGCCCAAGGGGGCCCCGGTTGAAGTCCCCCAGCGGGATATTCATCAGCTGGGTGAACCACTTAAAGAGTGGCGGTATGAACTCGCCAAAGGGCACCAGGTGGTGCTTGTCGTATTGCCATCCGGTTTGGCTTGCTGAAAGCCCGACCACCGAGTTGGTGTAGCCCGTTTGAAAGCTGCCCAGTGGAATTCCAATGATTGCGGCTTGGCTTGATTGCGTGAACTTCTCGCTGAGGCTGGCCCAATAGCCTTCTGGCAATTGTTGCGGCAGCAGCGGTACCGCGGTCTCGGGGGCGACCACCAAGTCTCCGTCGGCCTGCAGCAACGCGTCGCGGTACCACTGCAGCGCGAGTGGTACGCCACTCCCGGTTTCAAACTTCTCGTCTTGGGGAATGTTGCCCTGCAAAAGACTGACCTGCAAGGTTCCTGTGGGCGTGGTCCAAGTGTTGATCTCTGATGGCAAAGCGGCAGGTAACAGAAGCGCAAAACTCACCCAGCAAGCTGGCCAGGGACTCCGGCGAACCACGGCAATACCCATGGCGGCAGCCCAAGCTGCGGCTAAGGCACTGACTCCATAGGTCCCGAGCCATGGCAGATAAAAGGCCAGGGGTCCATCGATGTGGGCATAGGCAATGGCTCCCCAGCCAAAGCCAGTGAGCCAGGTGCCACGCGCCATTTCGGCCATGAGCCAGAGCGCTGCGAAACTCACCGTGGCGACCGCAGGGCCCCGCTGTGCCCCGCGTTTCCACACCCACACAGCAATAGCGTAATACCCACCTAACGCTGCCGCCAGCCCGATCACAGCGCCGCCCGCTAGCAGCGATGGCAATCCACCATAGGTGTACATCGCGACATACAGCCACCAGAAGGTGGTGCTGAGCCACACCGTAGCAAACCCCCATGCACTCCAGGCCGCTGCTTTGGCGTTCGGCGCTGCCGCTACGATATAGACAAATACAGCCAGTGCAACTGGCTGCAGCCACCAACTCAGCAGGCCTTTTTCAAAAAAT
>JAAFJF010000082.1:1578-4672 GCA_013298815.1 Polaromonas sp.
AACGGGGCTTGAACCCGGGCCGCCCCAGCCATCAGTCCGTGATACCAGGTGCGGGCGTGTGCGAGACTTTGAACCACTTCACAGCGCCACCCTTGGTGTGTAATACCACAAAATCCAGACCGCACAAGCTATAGCGCTCCCCGCGCTTGGGTACGTGGCCCATTTCATGGGCGATCAAACCGCCAATGGTGTCGAAGTCATCTTCGGGGTCGGCTCCTCGCATCGTGAGCGAGAACGCTTCGTTGATGCGGTCAAGCGGTGTGTCTCCGCTCACCCGGTAAGTTTGGTCTGCCAGTGCAAAGATGTCGCCCTCGTCTTCGGCAATATCGAATTCATCTTCGATTTCACCCACGATTTGCTCGAGCACATCCTCGATAGTGATCAGCCCTGCCACCCGCCCGAACTCATCGATAACGATCGCAAGGTGATTGCGGTTCCCACGGAAGTCGCGCAGCAGATCATTCAAACCCTTGGACTCGGGGACAAACACCGCCGGGCGCAGCAAGGCGCGGATGTTCAATTCGGGGGCACGCTGCAGTTTCAGCAGATCCTTTGCCATCAGGATGCCGATAATGTTTTCCCGCTCGCTGTCGTAGACCGGAAATCGGGAGTGCGCTGTGTCGATCACCTTGTGCATCAGCTCGTCAGCGGAGGACTGAATGTCCAGCAAGTCCATGCGGGTGGCTGGCACCATCACGTCGCCAGCAGTCATGTCGGCCATGCGAATGACACCTTCCAACATCACCCTCGACTCTGCACCAATGATGTTGTTGTCTTCGGCCTCTGCCAACGTCTCAATCAGTTCCGCCGTGGAGTCGGGCCCGGGATGAATGAACTCGGCTAGCTTCTGGAGAAAGGTACGCTTATCTTCTCGTTCGAGATGGCGCGAAGGATGCGGATCAGACACTAGGAATTGCCCGTGACGGGCTGTGGTTTCGAAGTCCTAAGGATAGCGGATTTGAGCCCCCCTCCCAATTCGTGACATAGCTTGCCTAGGGGGAGCAAATTTTCCCGGCTTTAATAGCCCGGCTACGCACCACCTGAAAGCCCTGCAGCAAGCCCAGCCAAATGCGGCTCTGGGCCGCCAGGCTGTAGTGGAGGTCAGCCCAATAGGTTTCGATAATCTCTTGAAGGCGGGATTCGAGGTCCGGACGAGGTAACTTCAAATAGGCTTCAGACTCTGCGCCGTGCCGGTGCACGGTCGCCCCACGTTTACGTGCGATCGCTAACATCGGTGCGTTGCCAGCCAGTGCCTGGATTTGCAGTACCTCGACACCCTCATTCCGAGCATGGAGCGCGGCACGTTCATACAATCGCCCACCAATACCTTGGCCTCGCAAAGATGGGGCGACTGATACCCCAAACTCCCCGACTGGTGCTCCACCAGGCGCCTTGTAGATGGCGAGGTGCGCCATTGCCACAATGTGCAAGCGGTGGTTGAAAACACCAAAGACAGCGTCGTTGACGAAGTCAAGGCGCTCAACATAGCTCCTGATCTGGCCATCGTTTGCAACGTAACCAAACCTGAGAAAACGATCTTCTGCCTCCAGCGAAAGCAGATGTTTGAGCAAGCGAGTTCTGTGATTGGGCCCTAATGCCCGGATACTGATTGAAGTGTTTCCCACAACTCGCGCACGCACAGGACCACGCGATTGGCTGATGATTCCTTGTGCAGTGGGGTCGTCGAACTCAGACATGGCTGGACTATAAGGGTTTTCCCTTGGTTTTCGTAGAGTGTGGGCTTTAATCGTTTCAATAGTGCCAACTAATTGGCAGCAGGTTCGTAACATGGACAGATGGATACCCGATCTGGCGCACAACGAATTCAAGCTGCTATGGATGAGGTCAGTGTCATCATGGCCAAACAGCACAAAGATCCCGCTCTACGGAGCGCTTGTCGCGCCATCAAGCGTTACCAAAGCGCACGCTTTGAGAACACTTACCATGACCTTCTAAGCACATCGAACTTTGGTCCCGCGTGCGGGTTTTTTTTGAGCGAAATCTACGGCGACCGCGACTTTAGCCAGCGGGACAATGAGTTCTCTCGAATCGCCGGGGCAATTGAAAGAATCTTCCCGCAGTCTATCGTCGAGATCGCTGTAGATCTGGCCGAACTGCACGCAGAGACTGAACGCTTTGACGCCGAGATGGCGACATTCGTACTCAGAACAACGCCTGTAAAAGCCACACCAGAAGTCTCATTGGCGACCTACACAGATGCATGGAACGGCACCGCCGCTTGTGGCGACAGACTGAAGCAGCTAAACATGGTGTTGCACCTCGGAAGACGACTTAACCGGGTAACGCGCATCCCCGGTGTGCGCTTATCACTGAAGGCGATGCGCATCCCAGCTAGAGCCGCAAAACTCACCGCACTCCAAGACTTTCTGGAACGCGGGTTGGATACTTTCTGCAATTTAAGCCGCATTCCGAGAGGCGTTGACTTATTTCTTCAAGCGATTGAAGCACGCGAGCATCGTTGGATGGCTAGCCTGATTAGAGAATAGAAACACCGCATAAGCGCAACCCAAAATCACGCATAGTGCGCAGACGCGGGCAAAAAAAAACCCCACCGGAATCGGTGGGGTTTTTTCGGCTGTAATAGCCTGACGATGACCTACTTTCACACGGGGATCCGCACTATCATCGGCGCTGACTCGTTTCACTGTCCTGTTCGGGATGGGAAGGAGTGGTACCAAGTCGCTATGGTCGTCAGGCATAACTTGTTGTCACCCAGACCGAAGGTCTAGGCAACCAATTTATAGAGCTAATCAGCTTGTCTTTTACGACGCCATCTCGCTGTGAGATGGTCATTTGAATGCGTCAACTTGGCATAACTTCCTTGAGGTACTTGCGTACATCAAAGTTATAGGGTCAAGCCGCACGAGCAATTAGTATCAGTTAGCTTAACGCATTACTGCGCTTCCACACCTGACCTATCAACGTCCTGGTCTTGAACGACTCTTCAGGGGGCTCAAGGCCCCGGCAGATCTCATCTTGAAACGAGTTTCCCGCTTAGATGCTTTCAGCGGTTATCTCTTCCACACTTAGCTACTCGGCAATGCCACTGGCGTGACAACCGATACACCAGAGG
>JAAFJF010000083.1 GCA_013298815.1 Polaromonas sp.
GTTATAGCATTCGTATTTATTGCCAGTCCAAAAATCAACAGCGACAATCTTGGATACTGGTATTGGCCGCCAAGATAACCACCAAGTAGCCTCTTTGGTATTCATCGAGCGCATTAGTTTTCTAAGTTGCTCTAGCTCTAGATTTTTGATGTTCGTTACGGCGCTTAACCCTAATAATTTAGCGTAGTGAGCTGGTTCATTATTTTTGCAATAGCTAGTAAATTTCTCCAGACTAGCTTCTTCATTTGGTTTAAGTTCAAGAGTAAAACGCACTTGCGTTTTATCTGCCGTAGTAATTGAGGACTTCAGTTCTTTCTGCTCTACACGCTGCAGAAATTCTAAATTTGATTGTGATAATTTTTCTTTTCCATTCGTCAAACCATGCCCGTATGATTTTTCTGATGTCGTAAGCCAAACAACATCATGCAGCATACTTTGGTCAGCACGTAAGAGATGCCCTTGCGAAATTGAGCTAGATAAAATGGATTCCGCCATGGCGATGCTTGTGTAATGATAGAACTTCATATGTGGTGATTTTTAAAACGGTAAGCTACTAAACTATTAGCGACTTGCTTTGCTCCATCGCTCGTATTTGTTTTGTGCAAGTCCAAACGACTTCAATTCGCTTGCTGGAACAACTAAGGTTTCTGTCCGAATCCAATCAACGCTGACCAAGGTCGAAACGTCATCGATGCCGAGCTCTGATATTTCCTGCGCACTTAACTCGTTTGCGCGTTTGATTTCGTGATACTCGAAATCGACTGTGCGATCACGGCCATGTGCATCAGTAATCCTGCCTTGGCCATGAACTGGATGCCCCACCCATGCACCGACAAAGAGTTTAAGTTCACCGAAAAACGCCTTTTCATTTGAATCTGACATATCCACACTTTCTGTGCATAACTACATTGATTATTCTGCTAAAACCGCATGTAGCTTGGTTATTTTGAGATTTCTCCGTTGTGCTTGATATTTAAGCACGCTGAAAGCAACTGAGTGACTAGCTTCGAAAATAATTCACTGCTAAAAGTCTAAAAGAGCCGATTGAATCTAGCTGCTGCAGTGTGTTGACTGCCAGGCGCGGCCTGTACGCGGAAATTGAAGCAACTTAAATTGCTTGTCAAATTTTAACTGTATTTAAATCACTGGCTTTAACAAACAACCCACTGGCTCAACTCATCAATTTCAAAATCAAGAGTCTCACTTTGTTGCATGGTGACACTCACCAGATCCACGGGATCATCAACTCCGTTTTCAAATGCAAGCTCTTGAATAGCGGCTGGGCTTAGATCGTACGCATGTATCGTCTCTTCCCATGTAAACATTACCGATCGCATGGCAGGCTGTGGCGAATTAATGACTTTGCCGCGACCAAATTTAGGGTGTTGAATCAACGTACCCGTTGGTAAATAACGGTAATTTTTAATCGTTTCTAGGTAGTTGATCTTCATGATGATGATTGCTTTATGCGTTAGATTTGATATTATCTATCAACAAACAACAACTGACGAGGCTTAAATAGCCGAAACCTAGACAAACAAAGTAGTAAATGTCGATGGTCTTGTTGATTGATAGCCCTAAGCTATCCGATTGTTGTCGTAAACAACGCCAGCTACTCCCTGAGTAGTAAAAACCGCATGACCATGCAGAGTTTGTGTCGCGAGATACAGCTTTGATGCAAGTCACCGTAAGGTGATGAGTGGTGATCTTAGTTGCGGCTATCGCGAGTAAATCGAAGGATTTGCTAGTAACCATCACGCAAGTGGTGAGCGATATTCTTGATACTTTTTTAACCCGTTGGGAATTCCTATTCCCTGCGGGGACATGGTGTTTCCTTTTTTTATTTTTAACTTTACAGGAAAAATCATGTCAGAATTTTATCCACGGATACCAAAGGAATACATAGTTAAATTTAATGGACAAATAAGTCCCGCAATTTATGAGTTGAACTTTGAAGATTTTAAAAAACTAACCTATGTTAGAAAAGAGCTTGGTAATCAGCTATACCCCATGAATCACTTTGAGGTCGGCAACAAAGCCAACAAAGTGGAAATTGATGCTTGTGTACTTGCTAAGACAGAAAATGAGGCTTTGCATGAAATTTATGAAGAGCTTCGGAATACGGCTATGCATTACAAAAACCTGGATAAACTTCAGTAAGTAAATTTACCAACCATTAAGTCTCAGAAAAAACTAGCACTCAAAAGAGGGCTAGTTTTTTCATCAACCCAATGGAGAATATTCATTCCCATTGGGCATGGCTATTCTCCTTTTTTTATCTTTTTATTTTTTTATTTTTAGGAGAATTTCATGTCAACTCAACAATGGGTTTCGGTCAAATTTGATAAACCAAAGTTTGACGAAGAAAATCCAATAATACGTTCAATTAGATGCCTGGTTTTTGATGGTAAATCGATAGGTGTTGCATGTTTTGCGCGTGATGCGTTCTCCAGTTCTCAGCCCGGTAGATGGGAGGACGAATTTGGAGGCAAGTGTAGAACTGAGATAACACACTGGATGACATTGCCAGATTTGCCAGTAATTGAAAACACAACGACTGTTTTGAAAGGAACAAACGAATCTTTTCCATTGGGCATGGTTAGCAAGCTTATGACAGATAAAGCTAATTTATTAAAGGCTTTAAATGAAATAAACAACTGGCTGGTTTGCTCTGCAATTGCAACACCCGAAGATATGGCTCAGTCATTTGGCTATATGCAAGGAATCGCTGAAAATGCGATCAATGAAGCCGTTAAGGCAAATTAATTTTTGCTTCCCAAAAAACCTAGCTTCGCAAGAAAGCTAGGTTTTTTATCATCAACCCTTGGGGATTTCCTATCCCCGAACGGGGCATGGATTTCCCCTTATTTTTAATTTAAAGGAGCATCCATGAAACTTATTGTCATAGGCAACACATCACTGATTTCAAGCGCCGCTTTAGAGCAGCATGAGCATACAGTCCACCTCATCGTAAACACCTACCAACGTTGGCCGCACTGGCATTATGTTGGTAGATCCATTGAACTAGATGTACAACAACCACATCTTCATCAATGTGGCGCCTTTGATTTCTTTCCTACCCGTGAGGATAGTGAAGAAGAAATTGGCGATAAAGCCACTCTCGTCATCGTCGCTGAAAACGATGCTGATAAAGCGGTGTTTGATGCTCATTACTCTAGGTATTCACAACTGGACAAAGACCAACTGGTGACCGTTTGGTTAAAGCACGAGCCTGATTTTTCAGTAATCGAATTGGCTACTTTTATCAAGGGCAGCATATGAAGTCGGTGAGAAATTTGAAGCGAAAGAAATTTCGTCCATTTAGCAATCCAACCTCAAAAGTTCGTGATGTCTGGAGTAGATTCGCTACTACGCTATCTGCAAGTGCTTTTGTTAGTGCTTACGTAATAGCAACCAATGAAGTTTCGTCATTCCAAAATTTGACGAGGATAATCGGACTTTGCTGTTTTGGTGTATTATCACTGACAATATCTATTTACGTTTTTAAAGGAGAAAAAGATGCTATTTAACATCATGCTAATCTTAGGGAACGTTGCTGCTGTTGCGCTACTGATTTATTGGAAAAAGAAAAAGGTCATCTGACCTTCTGTTTTTTCTAATTTCGCCTAAACCACTTACTTAAAAACCAACCTCGAAAGAGTGTTGGTTTTTTTTCGTCTATACAAACTAACCAGCAATCCACTGCTTAAAAAGTTCTGGATTCACACCAGCTGGCACATACCAGCTGCGGCTGTCGCCATGCCATCGCGCACCAAGCGCCTTGGCCTTGTCTTTTTCCTCGAATGACACTTTCAAAAAAACCAGCGGTGCCGGTGCCGCTGCAGGATTCTGGTTTACCTGCGATTTTTGAGGTGTTTGTTGACCTTGGCCACCAGTTGAGGCAACTGGATTTGAATAGGCGGGTTTCACGCCTGGCTTGCCATTGTCATCTGGCCGGCTCTCTTTGCAGTCAGGATACCCACTGCACCCCCAAAACGGGCCTCTGGCGCTCGTTCTTAGTCTCAGCGGCTTCTTGCATACCGAACACGGAAAAACTGCCCCAGCGGCTTGATTCGCTATATTTGAACGCCCTGCCCCAGTTGCTTGGGCTTTGCTTGCCCCATTGGCATTGCCACTGGCCCTGGCTGCCACTTGCATGGTTCCCGCTTTAGCTTTAATCCTACCAATCAGATCCCGAAGCCACTGCCCCAGCTCACTTTCGTATATCTCCAAAGTCAATGTCCCTGCTTCAATCTGTGCAAGCTTGTCTTCCCAGATGGCCGTCAAAACAGGATCTGCTAATGATGGTTCAATTTTTTCAATCAACTCGATGAGCTGTGCACCGCG
>JAAFJF010000084.1 GCA_013298815.1 Polaromonas sp.
AATTAATGTCGATTGCTTCGCTAAATGGGATTGCCGTCATAGCGGCAAGCAGAACTGAGGCGAGAATAGTTGCGGCTAGAGTTTGGAGATCTTCGATCACTACTTTATTCATAATTTTCCTTTAGAGTTGAGGTGCATCGCGCATGAATTCATGAAAATCCCCACCTGCATTCATATGTCGAATCAATTTATCGTATTCGCCAGTTATCAATTTCGCAGACTTCAATTGACTGGCTTGTGATGCGACCTCGTTTTCAAGCGTCACAATTCTGTCAAGTAAAAAAACTGGGATGTCACGCGGCAATGAAAACGTTAATAACTCGCCGTCAATTGTGTAAATGTCAACCAAACCATCCTCGTTTTTAGGATCACCAATTGAGTACAAACCTTTCTTCTCAAGATATTTTTCGCATTCATCACCAAGAACTTTAACGTGATTTTCTGAACCAGACATTTCTTTTCCTTAGTTTTGTTGTTTAGATTGTGCACGAAACTCCCACGGTGCGATAGGTGGCTCTGCGCTGCCTAGATCACCCCACAAACCCACGCGCTGGCTTCTTGCTTGCTGCTCCAGTTGTGGAAACTTCGGGTCGGTTTGGTATTTGACATAAGCCCACGCCATGCCTAATTTCACCATCGCCGCATTAGCATCTACACCTCTGCACTCTACACGGGCTACAGTGCGCCCGTAGCGGTCTTTTGTCTGCGGCTTGATGGTTGCCATAGCTTCGTGACACAAAGCGCCTAGAGCGTCTTTTGAGCGGCTGCCGAATGCCTGCTTTTTCTCAGGCGCGTCGATTTCAGCCATGCGAATAGTGACTTGCTCGTATGCACCTTGTTGACCGCAACGAACCTTGAGCGTGTCGCCGTCTGTGATAGCCACTACTAGGCAGATTAGAGTTTCGAGCACTGAGTTTTCCTTTAGACCGCTTCAGGTGTTTCGTAACTTGCGGGGTTACCAGCATATTGCCAGCTCGAAATTAGTGAGGCCGTCCACTCTGCACCCAAACGCGCCAATGCTTCGGGGATTGTGTAGCCGATGGACTCCAGTAGATCAACACGGTTACTGGCTAGTGCTGCATAACATTGTTCGCCCTTGCTGAGCACCCCGAAGCCTGCATCGTTGTGCTTTGCAAGGCTAATAGCCAAGGTGTTTAAGCGGTCAATTTGACTGTTCCCAGTGGCTTTAAACATCATCTTTTCCCTTTATGAATTGTTGGCTTTAATGAGATAGTCAACGACTACCGCCTTAGCTTCGTCCGGCAAATCCGTAGCGTCAATCATTAAGTCTTGATCGTCTGTTTGCACTGGCAACTCAAAAAAATGCGCATAGCCTTGGTTGTCTTTTGAAGCGGTTTTAAGCGCCGCAAAACCAACGAATTTACTCTTGCGCGTTACGCCAATCACTTCGACCATGGGGACTCCCGACGCTAACAGCGCCTGCACTTCTTGGTCTGAAAGTATTTTGTCCATGATTGAGTTATTTGGGTTGTTGTTTTTTGATTGAAGCGTACTCCGCTTCGGTCAGTTGGAATGCCGCTTTGTATTCGGCTTGCCGCTCAGGCGTATAGATAGTGGTCATGCCTGTGCGGGTTTCTCCAAGGACCACCCGATGCCCTGAATGAACACCCTCAATATTTGGATTAATGCGAAGCTCAGGTGTGTCTTCAATTTTGATTGTGCGGGTATTCATAAGTTCTTTTCCTTTACAAATCAGTCGTCATTGATTCAATCTGATAGGGTTTCACTTTAAGTTTTTCAGCGATACGAGCAAATAAGTCTTCTTGAAAAACATTTTTAAAGCCAAAACGTGATGGGTTATATATTCCAACAACGATCAAAAACACGCCAGATATGGCTAAACAAAACCCCAAAAAGCTTTTAATAGAAGCAACCGTTTCTACGAGAGACATTTTTTGAAATGAAGCGAATATTGATGCCGCTTCTGCGCTTTCAAAAACCACCAGGTAGAAAGCAAAGCCTAAAGCAGCAAACGTTGTAGTCTTTAAAAGCTGTGAAAGCACCGACACAATAAGACCCCAAACCATAAACAGACTCCGAACATATATTTGCGGCGATCGTAGCTGTGCTTTCTTCATCATGCTGATTTCGGAATTATCAATCTCAACAGATTTTTGCCCTGTAATAAAAATGCGTGATGTGTTCATAGATTCCTTAGTGAGTTGTACGTGCGGTTGAAAATTGTGGCTTAGCCAAGTGAGCTGCTGTTCCTTGCGTCATTGCAACGGCTATTTCTTGACCTTGCGTTTTTAAAATTGCCTGCCCTGTAACGCTCAATAATTTAAGTAGAGCGTTACCCAAGTCCTCTTGAGTTTCACACCCGCAAGAAGCTATGTATTCTTGCAGCTTTTCAGTAGCGAGAATTTCGGCTTGTGCTGGTTTAATCATCATCTTTTCCTTTAAAAATTAGTTGCTTGAAGGGAGGACTTTTCAAGTAAGCCCATGTCAATCATGGCTGCGTTTACTTGTTGCGGAAAATCCGATTGATTTCGATACTTTGCGGATGCATCAGCTAGCTGTCGAACCACCAATACGCACCCCTTATGGTCAGAGGCAAGCCGCTTCTCCATACAGGTTGTGTAAGTCTCTCTTACCAATTGAGATGCTGGAATATACTCACGCAAATTACTAGAACTCACTAGTTGCTTATGAGGCGATTGCTCAAATAGCGAACCAAACATCAAAACAAAAGCAACCGTTATGATCGCAAGTGGTGTGATACTCAAAATTGTAAAATTACGCTTCACAAATTTCCTTGCGTTATTTGTGCCGCGCAACATGCGAAGCAACAATTGTTTTTATTGAATCCGCAAGTGCTAATGCTTCGTCTGGTTG
>JAAFJF010000085.1 GCA_013298815.1 Polaromonas sp.
GTAAATGCTGATGTGCCAGCAACGGGAACGCATGATTAAGTCAAGAGTAACTGCGACAGTGAATCGCATTGCAAAAAGCGTTGTGGCTGTGCTGTTGTTTGTGCTGATGTATGCCTTCACCTTGCCAATCATATTTTTTTACGTGGCTATGGTAACGGTGTTCCAGTCAAGTTACTACGCAGACTTGATGGCTATGCGGGAGTTTGCTTTGCAGTTTTTTTTACTTGATTTGATACAGGGCATGAAGTGGTCAGCTGTGACAGCGTTCACGATGGTGCCAGTATTTGGAGGAGGTTTGTATGGCTTGTTTGTTTTAGCAAAAAGAGTTTTTGTTAAAGCATCGAATGCTGAGCCGACTGAAAGAGTTGAAGCAGCATCTCATTAACATTTTTTATTCTGAAAGACTATAACCATGAAAAAATTACATTCTCAACTGATGTACAAAGTTATCCCTTGCTTGGGGTTTTTTGTGCTCGGCGCTTGCGCCAATTTCTCGAATGAAACAAGTAAAGTTTCAGTCAGTAATCCAAAAGCTAATGTCGAAATTGCGACTATCGCTCCAAGTCTGTCTTCTGCCTTGGCTTCTGTTTCTGGTGCGTGGAAGCCACTGTTTGTCTCTGCTAGTTCTGTTGTTGAAGCAAAGTCAGACAAGCCGGTTGCGGTGGTTTCTTCTGCGTCTGCTTCTGCTTCTGCTTCTGCTTCTACTTCTGCATTACCTGCGAGTATCGCTACTACGACTCAAGCTGTAGCCTCACCATCACCCTTGCCTGCAGCGCCTGTGGCTATGGGTGCTCTCAAAATGGACCGCTCATTAGATTCGCTGAAATATGCTATCTATTTTGAGTATGCGTCAGCTGAGTTGAATCCAACAGGTAAAGCCGCGTTGGAATATTTGCAAGCTGATGCTAAAGCCGCAGAAACTATTGAGGTGATTGGACGTGCTGATCCTAGCGGAAATGCCGCCAAGAATACAGCACTGGCTAAAGCACGTGCAAACACTGTGCGTAAGGAGCTTCTGGCTTATGGTGTACGAGTAAATAATATCAAAACCAAGAGCTTTGTAGCGTTGGCCAAGGCTGATGATAGAAGTGCTTACAGGCAGAACCTGCCTGCTGACCTGAGTGCGGCCAGCCGGCGTGCGGATGTTGACATGTTGGTAAAGCCAAATGTCGTTTCAAAACTAACCACTCACAGTAATTTTGTTGCAGTGCCAGGTTAGTCACCAATGGTAGCTATTACAGCTTTTCATACCTCTCATATTACCCCCACCCTTGGGGGTATGGGTTCGGTTGATTCTCAAGCTGGGCTGACTGCATTCGATGCATCGAATCAGCCAGCAGCATCAGAAACATGGCCGCAAACCGTGATTCATCTCAGTACTGGGCCGATAGTGGTTTCTACCAGCTCAGATGGTTCGGTCATGGTGAACGGCAAGCTTGTTGAAGCAATTAAGAAGTGAAATCAACATAAGGATGACATCATGAGTTTTAATTTCAAAAGTAATTCGTTGGCACTGAAGCGTATTTTCAGCGCTGTAGCATTGATCGTTTTATCAACGTCTGTCATGGCGACAGACAAAACGACAAACACACAAACGGCTACACCACAGCAGATTGCTGCTATTGGCACAAAGTTTCGTGTTGAAGATTGCGCCCTATGGCGCGGTGGTCCTGGTCATGAAAATGACAACGTGCCAGCTACATACTCGGTTCATGTAGAGGCGATTCTTGAGTTCCTCAACAATCTGACTATCAACGAAGCCATGCGTGCCATTGAGCTATATTGCAGCTCAACAGGCTTTAATCCTAAAGGCATTGCTCAGTGATGCGCCGCCGTACATTGGTGTCGCTTGCGACACTGGCTGTAGTTACGCATGCCGCTTTTGGTCAAAGTGCTTGGTCAAAGGGAAATGAGCGAATCATTGGCTTGAGTTTGCCTCTCACGGGCGTTCAAGCTGAGGTGGGTAAAGATTTGGAGCAAGGCTACCGCTTGGCTCTGAAAGCCAGTGGTTCTGAATACCAGTTGCTGGTACTTGATGATGGTGGCGAAGCACCACGCACTGCGACAAACGTACAGGCGTTTGTTAGCAATGCCAACGTGATTGCCATGTCTGCAATTGTGGGAACACCCCACGCTCAAGCAGCGATTCCAGTTGCGACAGCTGGTGGATTGCCTATAGTAGGTATTCGATCAGGTGCTAAATTTCTGCGAAAAGGACAAAGTGGTGTATTTCACCTGCGGTCGTCCTATGAGGATGAGTTAGATGCTATTGCACGTATGTGCGATGGCATGGGACTGAAATCTGTAGCAATCATTCACTCTGCGGATTCGTTTGGTGAGGGTTCTCGAAAGCATTTAGTCGAAGCACTGCAAAACAAGGGTATCGTGGCTCTGTCACCTATGCCTGTCCAACGTGATGGCTCAAATATCCCTGACGTGACAGCTAAGTGCGCTGAAGCAGTCAGTGTCAAGGATATGCCAACTGGTGTCGTTTTGCTGATGATCTCAAAGCCCATGTCAGATGCCGCCAAAGAGCTACGGTTGAAACACAAGATTCTCTTACCAATTATTGCGATGTCATTTACTGCGACAAAATCCGTCACGTCTGACGTGATTCCGCATTTGTCTGGTTTAGGTTTGGTAAGTGCATTTCCAATTCCTGCGACATCAATTTCTGAGCTATCAAGGCAATTTAGACGTGATTGCGACAAGCATGGCGTACCCGATCTCAAAGGCAGTTTGACTGCATTTGAAGGCTATTTCTATGCGACAGCGGTTATTAAAACTGGTGCTCAAAGTCGAACGGAAGTGGTGCAAAAA
>JAAFJF010000086.1 GCA_013298815.1 Polaromonas sp.
GTTATAGCATTCGTATTTATTGCCAGTCCAAAAATCAACAGCGACAATCTTGGATACTGGTATTGGCCGCCAAGATAACCACCAAGTAGCCTCTTTGGTATTCATCGAGCGCATTAGTTTTCTAAGGGTAACTATATACGTGTATGACCTAAATCTTGCCTTTATTAGTCCATTTTTGAAATTCTGCCATGCTAAAAACATGCAGTAATTTATCGTCAACCTGTCCCCTTAGCCACTTTTCAGCTTGTGGGCGGTATCCTGAGCCATCTAGCAATAAAACGGTTTTGTAAGGCGATTTGGTTTTGATGTTTAGCACCAAATACGGATACTTTTCGTCTACCGATCCCTTGCTTTCCTGCCATTTAGACTCAATCACTAAGCAAAGAGGGTGTTTCTCTGGGTGGTAGAGAATAAAGTCACAGAATAAGTCTGATTCATAGATGCTTGTGCCAACCATGAACTGTTTTGAGTAAATTGGTTGCTGCAAATATCGCGCCGCCTCGAACTTGTTGCTATGTATTGGTGAATAACCATGTTTCGCTAACAAATTTTCAATGAATACTTCTAAATTCGTACCGTTGTTATTGGCGATTGTCCCTGATGTTTTAGGCATATTTGTAGTTCGTTATTAACACTTCTTCAACTGCATTACGTTTGCCGGGCTTGCAATTGACCTGCCTAGGGGCATCAACAATATCAATATTAAAGCCTTTGTAGAGCTTTTGAATGTATGGCGTGTTTGAGTTTGAAAGCATGACATTCACACCTGCTGTTGACAGTTTCTTGTAAAAGTCACGCAATTCAGCCTGATCTTTTTCTGAGAACCCATCTTTTGAATAGGCGGTAAATGAAGCTGTATCACTGGTGGGGTGATATGGTGGGTCAAAGTACACAAAATCGCCAGCTTTTGGCTTAATCTGCTTGTAATCAGACATTCTGATGGTCGTTTTAGCAAGCGATTTGCTGCAAGCAAACAGATTTTCAGGGGTCACGATTCCAGGATTTGTATATTTTCCAACTGGCACGTTAAATTCACCTTTGCTATTCACTCGATACAAGCCATTGAAGCAAGTTTTGTTTAGATAGATAAATCTAGCGGCGATTTCAATAGGGTTTTTAAGCGTCTGTTGCGCTCTGATTTCGTAATAGTACGCATCGCTATGTTTTTTAGCGTGAATTTCAAGCAAAGCGATTAATTTAGCCGTATCAAGTTTGACCGCTTGATACGTGATCAATAAGTCAATATTTGTGTCAGACAAGTGAGCGTTCCCCAAACGGTCATGCAATTCAAAGAACAACGCACCACCACCTACAAATGGTTCGTAGTAATCGTTTAGCTTTGGTGGGAGTCTACTTGTTAACTCCTCAATGATGCTGCGTTTACCGCCAACCCATTTTATGAAGGGTGTAGCCGTTTTTGTGTTTTCGGCAAAATTATCTACTGCGTCAGTCTCGAATAAATCTTTACTATTCACCTTGGAAAGTCGTTTGATTGCCTCTCCAAAAGACATGTCTAGTTTAAAAGGCGCTTCGTGTTTTTCAATTGCAATCGCAGTCATTAGGCGGCTCTCGCGGTTAGTTGGTTATAGGTCAAACGCCCATTGCAATTTTCCATCAAATTGCGGAATCTTGCACTTTCGCTGAGATTGCGGGTGTTGTAACGGTAGGTGTATTCGGTTAAATAGCGGTCGAGATGCTTTTTACTAACAAAGTGGTAGATACCCACAACACCACGTTTAAACAATGACCAGAAGCCCTCTATGGTGTTTGTATGAGCGATTCCGCTTACGTATTGACCTGCACTATGACGCACTGCTTGATGGTTGTAGTAGCTGCGCAGTTTTTTGTAAGGGCTAAATTCGTCTGTCATTAGGTTTGAACCGATGAGAACGTTATCCAATACAGTGCGCTGCACCATGTTGTTTTGTACGTTTGATACGGTCATAGCCATGACATTACCGCCGCGCTCAACCATCCCCATAACAGCAGTTTTTGTGTCTGTATTGCGGCCTTGCGTTCCTTTGGTGCGCTTGTCACGGTGCTTGTTTTTCTCTTTTCCACCAATATAAGTTTCATCAACTTCAACGGTATTACGCAAAGGCTCGTTAAAGGCTTTGGTGTTGCTGGCATGACGCAAACGATGCAGCATGAACCATGCTGTCTTTTGTGTCACGTCAATATCACGCGACAATTGAAGGGAAGAGATGCCTTTTTTGTGGGCGGTAAGCAAATACACTGCCATAAACCACTTTTGTAGGGGTATTTTTGTATCCTCAAATACAGTTCCAACCTTTACACTGAACCGTTTACGGCAACTGGCGCATTTGTAGTTTTTCCCATCACTGAAAGCGTAAATCTTGGTGTGTCCGCAATGAGGGCAATATTCGCCTTCTGACCAACGTGACTGTTTTAGAAACTCAAGACATGTTTCCTCATCAGGGAATGTCTGAATCAATTCTAGGATGCTTTTGAATTTGAGTTCCATGATTTGCAATTTATGTAATGTTGGTCACATTGTATCATAAATTGGGTCATACACGTATATAGTTACCTTAAATTAACTAGGGTTTTACCCTATACATTAAAACTAACCAGTTAGTACATTTGTGAAACATGATTAATGTGAGGGAAATTTTATGTTGAAGAAGGTTATAGACCACTATTGTCAATGGATCAGCT
>JAAFJF010000087.1 GCA_013298815.1 Polaromonas sp.
GGTTCTATTTGTAACGGTAGACCCAAAGCGCGATACCGCCGACGTGCTTTCAAAATACGTGCCTGCCTTTAATCCAAAATTCTTGGGCCTCTATGGCGATGAAGCGGCGACCAAACAAGTCACCCGCGATTTCAAAATAGTTGCGCGTGTCGTAAATGGCCAAACACCCGACACCTATACCGTAGACCATACCGCGGGAACACTTATTTTTGATGCACAAGGTCGATTGCGCCTTATGGCACCATACGGTATTGGCGCGGATAAGTTAACGGCAGATATTAAGCGGCTGATCTAAGTCACAGCATTGTTGTTAACGATGCCGTAAACGGCTAGGTTATTGATGCATCACCAATTCATTTTTACCAAGAAAGCGAAATCATGACTATTCAACGTCTCCATGTCGGTAAACGACTCTCCGAAGCGGCTATTTATAACAACACCATTTACCTCGCCGGGCAAGTTGCCGAAGATGCAACACAAGATATTGACGGCCAGACCAAACAAGTTCTCTCAGCAATCGATAAGCTCTTGGCTGAAGCAGGGTCTGACAAAACCAAACTCTTGCAAGTGACAATTTTTATCGCCGATATGAAAGATTTTCCCGGCATGAACGCGGTTTGGGATGAATGGGTCGTTCAAGGCGCAACACCGCCGCGCGCAACCGTGGAAGCGAAGTTGGCAAAGCCAGAATGGCGCGTGGAGATGGTTGTAGTTGCCGGGAAGTAGATCGAAAGCTTGCTGGCTGATGGATTTCGTTTTTTGTCAAAATACCATATAGGGCGGGCTATTTCAGCCGTTTTGCTTGAAAGTGGTTGCGGATATTAGGGTGACCCGTCCTACTATAAGTTGACACCAGATGATGGTGTAAATGCTGGTTGTAGGATTTTAGCCAAAGACGCCCGATGAGTCTCGTCGGGCGTTTTCAATTGGAGTGAGAAGTGGGGACGCTCTTGATTGTAGATGGTGACCGACTCATCGACCATGATCCTAGCTTGGGCAAGGTCGGCAGGACGTTGTAAAAGCAATTCGTTCTTGAGAATACCGTTGACGCGTTCAGCCAAGGCATTCTGATAGCAGTCGTAGCCATCGGTCATGGAACACGTGAGCCCATGCTGTCGATGCAACTGTTGATACTCGTCCGAACAATACTGGATGCCCCGATCCGAATGATGAATCAACGGTTGGTTGCTCTGCCGCTGCTTGAGCGCCATCTTCAAGGCTTGGCTGACCTGCGCGGTGTGCAAGCTGTCATGCACATGATGGCCCACGATCTTGCGAGAGTATGAATCAGTGACCAAGCTCACATACACAAACCCGTCATGTGTGGGCAGGTAGGTGATGTCGGCTACCCAGACTTGCTCACTGGCCAGAACGGGGGCGTGTGCGCCCTTGAGCAGATTGGGGTGACGGCGAAATCGATGGTGGCTATTGGTGGTCTTGTGATACGCCCGCCTAGCAGGCACCAACATGCGTGACTGGCGCAACAGATCAAACAATTGATCTCGCCCGAGCTTGTATCCCGCGTGTTCGAATGCGTTACCCAGCATGTGGTGCAACTTGCGTGTGCCAATGCGCGGCTGGTGCAGGCGCTTGGCACGCACCAGCGCAATGACCTCATCGTCACGCTGCCGCTTGACAGACTGGCGGTGCTGCCCTTGGTAATACGCTTGTCGGCTCATGCCCATATGATGGCAAGCCCTGTGCACGCTCAAGCCTTTGACGCGCTTTTGCGTGAGGACTTGCCTAAAGGCTTTTTTATGACACGCACCCCGTAGTCCTTCTTGAGCACGTCCAGCATGGCTTCAAATAGCTGGGCCTTGCGCTGTGCATCGGCAAGCTCAACTTCCAATGCCTTAATGCGCTGTTCAGGGGTGGGGGGCTTGGGGGGATCAGATGTTGAGAAATGGCTCATGGTGGCAGATGATGCCACGTCCGCCCAGCGTTGACGACCATGCTTGCGTAGCCACACCAAGACGGTCGAGCGCCCTTGGATGCCGTAGCGCTGCTGCGCCTCTTTATAGCTCAGTTCGCCTTTTTCGACTTGATCGACAACACTGAGCTTAAAAGCCAGTGTGTAGTCGCGCTGCGTGCGCTTAATGCCTGATTCCATTTGACTTGCCCTTTCCGGTTAGAAAAGGTGTCAACTTATTTTAGGACGGGTCAAAGCGAATAAAAAAGCGCCTCACTAGGCGCTTTTTTACTGGTTGCTAAGCAAACAATTAAAACTGTTGTCGTACGATCGTCTTTGATTGGGAAATACCATCAACGGTATAGCTCATGGTGGCATTGTCGGCATTGGAGAAGTTGAACGACATATTGCCAACGGTGATGACTTGCAACAGATTTGGGTTGTAGCTGGTGGCAATCCAGGCTGAGCCGAGTGTGCGATAGAGCGTGCCGGCGAAGGTATTTCCCGTCCACGTCCCACCCGGCATCACATACCATGTCGCACGATTGTCCGCGCCGTAGGTATACCAAACGCCAAAGACTTGCCCCTGCTGCTGCGCGAGGTTGATTCCCCAGCCATTTTGCGATAGACCGCCCCACCAGAGATCATTGACATTAAATGGGGCTGTGCCAGAACCAAAAACCTGACGGCTAATCGTTTTCGAACCGCCACGCCCGTTGATGCTGTAGGTTAAGTTGGCGGTTGAGGCTGTGGTGTAGTTGA
>JAAFJF010000088.1 GCA_013298815.1 Polaromonas sp.
GGCGTGGTGTTGAAGTAGGTCACACCAGCGGTGGAGATGTGAAACGCACCCGCTTGCAGCGCGGCAATGCCTTCAGCGGCTAGCTGGCTGCGGCAATCAATCAAACGCGCTTTTTCTGCGCCGTATTCCATCGCCTTTTTCGGGATTTCGTCGTAATCCGCTTCGTCAGGCTGGCCCAAATTGGCGGTGTAAGCGTAAGGAATGGCTCCCTTGAGCTTCATCCAATGCAGCGCCGCGCTGGTGTCTAAGCCGCCAGAGAAAGCGATACCGACTTTTTGGTTGATGGGGAGGTTTTGCAGAATGGTGGCGGACATGGCGTTCTTCTATTGGAGTGTGTTTTTGACGTCGTGAATCAACCGAAATGGCAGATGTAGTGGTAAGCCTTATCCGATTCGTTCACGCGAATCTCAAAACTTGAGTTGCCAGCGATGTTGAACTTTTCACCCGCGACAGACTTCACCCAAGCGTCCGTACCAGCCAATTTGTACTCGCAACTACCAGCCGTGCATTCCATGATTTCAGGCGCGCCAGTGTTGAAAGTGAGGGTAGACGGCAGCACCACGCCAACTGATTTTTTCGTGCCATCCGCCAAGGTGATGCCGTGGCTCACGCATTTGCCGTCAAAGTAAACGCTGGCGGTGGTGGAAACGGTGACGTTATGGAAATGTGGGGTAACTGTGGACATGTGAATTTGACTTAAGTGTGTGAGTTAAGTGTTTGAGTTAACTAAAAAAGGGGCTGTGCTGCAGCGCACAACCCCTGATTTTAAGGCACTCTAAGCCAGCTGCTTAGAGATATCGCGATTTAGCGCCAATTGCGGTGCTCATCCCAGTCACGGTGATGGCGCACAGGATGCGCAGGGTGGACTGGGTGCGCTGGTCGACCGTGGTAGTTGACCACTTGCACGGGCTGGCGATACACCGGGCGCTGCACCGCACGGGGTGCGTAGTACGGCTCGCTGTAGATGTAGCGCGGCGCAAAGTGGTCAAAACCAGTGTAATAGACTGTTGGCGCAGCGATGTAGCTAGGCTGTGGACGCACATATGTAGGTTGCGTATAAGTCACCGTTTGCACAGGTTGGTACACGGGGGCTTGCACTTGTGCAGGCGCTTCAACGTGCAGCGCAATTTGTGCACCTACGCGGAACGTACCCTCAGCCGGCATCTGCACTGTGTAGCGCTGGCCTGCATATTCATACAGCACATTTTGCGCCACAGTGCGGTTTTCAACGACGTTTTTGGTGTGGCAAGATTGTGTCGGATAGCTGTTCGCTTCAATCTGGTTGCCTACCAAGCCACCGCCCAAAGCGCCAATCACAGTCGCAACGGCACGTCCATCGCTGTGCTGGCCGCGACCGATTTGGTTACCAATCACACCGCCCACCAAAGCGCCCACCAAAGCGCCACCGCCGTTTGGTTGTACATATTGCGTTGTGGTCGTGGTGCAAATCTGCTTAGGCACAGTCACTTGTTGAACTACAGGTGTGCTTGAGATCACAACGCCAAACGCATTAGCCGGGCCAGATTGCGCCATAGTCACGCCAGCAGCGGCCAACAAAGCGGTGGAGACAATACTTTTAACGACGATATTTTTCATGTCTTAGCTCCTAATAAGTCCCGAAAAGTTGTTTCTAATCAAGGACTTGAAACTGAAGCCATCTGCACACCATGCGCAAATTTGTTTCAGTCAAGCTACAACGGCTGGTTGAATTGACTGGCTGACCCACAATTGCAACGCTTGTGTAAAGGTGGGGTAACTGTTTGTGAAGCAATGATGCTTTTTGCTATCAATAAAATAGCTGCTTAGGCAACAAATACGCCGGATATAGCTATATTTAGTGCTTTTTCTGACGGTTTTTAGCCTCTAAACCCGTTTCGCCCAGTTTTCAGCATCAAAACCTACCGAAATATTGGCTTTAGAGGGTAAATCTACCCATTCCACCACAGGCCGTTTGATCAAACTTGCGTTCAAAATCAACAACTTAGCTGCAGATTCAGCATCTACAGCAGTGCTTTGCGTGGCTGCGTCTAGCTTGCGCCATGTCGTGCCTTTGCTATTGAGGAGCTTTTCCCAACCTATAGCGGTCATCCATGCATCTAGGCGTTCGACGGGGACGCCTTGTTTTTTGAAATCGTGGAATTGGTAGTCAATGCCCTGCGCGGTGAGCCAGGCGCGGGCTTTTTTGACGGTGTCGCAGTTGGGGATGCCGAATAAGGTGATCATTTTTGTATTTTCCCTGTTTTATTCTCTAAATCAATCAGCTCCCGTTCGGGTTGAGCTTGTCGAAACCCTTCGACAAGCTCAGGGCGAACGGTTTTTTATTTCATAGGATTGAATTTATAAGGGAAAATACGTAGGTATGACATCTAAAACCTTCCAAACCTTAGCCGAATGGCTGGAATACTGCGAAAACTTACACGCCAAGCCGATTGATTTGGGGCTGGAGCGGGTGCGTGAGGTGGCAAAACGGATGGACATTCGTTTTGACTGCCCTGTGATTACCGTGGCGGGCACGAATGGCAAGGGCTCGACCTGTGCGATGGCGGAGTC
>JAAFJF010000089.1 GCA_013298815.1 Polaromonas sp.
TTTGTTGATCTGCCAGTACCGAAAATACGGTTTTTCAGCATGGCTGAAATAATGAACATGCCATCGTTTTTCGGGATCCTTGCAGATGCTTTTCACGACATCACTCACCCCTTTGAAATAGTTGAATTGCACAGCGTAGCTATGCCCGTCAAATACGACATTTGAAACAAATTCAGAGACAACTTGTGTCATTGCATTTGCCTATGTTTTGAGCCAAAATTTGAAGCTTGAAGTTTCGGCATTTATTGCATTTCTGCATAGTGAGTTTCTCGCGGAATAGAAACATCACTACCACCTAACAATGCTGACTGGACTCGTTCTACGGCAAGCCGTTTGTTCAATAATTTCATCGCAGCTTTAGCGCCTTTGATGAAGGCTGCATCTGTAGGATCAAGAGCTATCTTGGAAGAACGAATGCTCTCAGCCAGGGCAATCCTAGATGCGCAAATAGCGCCTTGAGTTAGCAATTTTAAAGGCATGCGATTTGATTCCTTGGACTACAAAACTTTGTTGTTAAGAAGTTTTCTACTCAGCTTTAGGTAACCGTGACTGGCTCAGCAAACGCTCGCCTCTTGCCTGCCCAAAAGTTGTGTATGGAATACCGCTAATAGCAGCACGCATAGCAACAACATAAATGGTATAAATACTTGCAAGACCAAACGCAAGTGACCAAAATGATGGTGACTTTGCTGCCTCTAAAAGCACTGAAATGGAGTTTTCACCAATTGGTTCTGAGTTCGTCCACAACAGACTCACTGCAAACCAAAAACACATTAAAGGTGCTGCATAACTAAATGTCGTCAAAACGCGCAAGACAAACTTATAGATTTCAAAAAGCTGTGCCACCCACAATCGAGGATCAGATAATTCTGGAATCCAGCTTGAAATATATTGATTAAATTTTTGAGTATTCATAAAGTTTTCTTACTTTAAATATTGGAATCGGTAACGGTGACCTGAACGGATTCAACTGCAAAGGTTCCATCGATATAAGTTGTCACAGCAATGTCACCCGTACTAAGATGAACCACTGCAACAGACATCACGGCCTTAGGCGCTGGCTGATTCAACGAATTGAATGCAGCCAGCGAGGCATCAGAATCAACACAGCCCATGCCGCCCCGTGTTGGACCAAAGTGAGAGGCATGGAATGTTGAACCAAAGATCGCCATGATCTATCCAGGCACTGCAACAAAATTATGGTGAACGGTAAGCTTTGACACAACATTAGGCTTCACCAGCATGTCAACATCGGCCCGACGACTGGCAGCGCTCAGGTCGACTGGCAAGTTCTGCTTATAGGCACTGCGATCATCTGCCTTGGCCAAAGCAACAAAACTCTTCACTTTGATGTTTTTGACCTGTACGCCATATGCCATAAGCTCTTTACGAACTGTGTTTGCGCGTGCTTGTGCAAGCGCTGTATTCTTCGACGCATTGCCGCTAGGATCAGCGCGTCCAATCACCTCAATGCCTTCAGCGGCTTTAGCATCAGCTTGCAAATATTCCAACGCGGCTTTACCTGTTGGATTCAAAGTAGCTGATGCATATTCAAAGTAAATGGCATACTTCAGCGAATCTAATGAACGATCCATTTTGAGAGCACCCATAGCCACAGGCGCTGCAGGCAATGGTGAAGCAACAGCCTGAGTCGAAGTCGCATTACTCGCAGGTATTGCAGAAGCAGAAGAAACCACCGCAACCGGCTTGTCTGACTTTGCTACAACAACAGGACTAGCTGCTACAAACAGTGGCTTCCACGCACCAGAAACAGAAGCCAAGGCAGAAGACAGACTTGGAGCGATAGTCGCAATTTCGACATTTGCTTTTGAATTACTGGCTGAAACTTTACTTGTTTCGTTTGAGAAATTGGCGCAAGCGCCGAGCACAAAAAACCCCAAGCAAGGGATAACTTTGTACATCAGTTGAGAATGTAATTTTTTCATGGTTATAGTCTTTCAGAATAAAAAATGTTAATGAGACGCTGCTTCAACTCTTTCAGTCGGTTCAGTATTCGATGCTTTAACAAAAACTCTTTTTGCTAAAACAAACAAGCCACACAAACCTCCTCCAAATACTGGCACCATCGTGAACGCTGTCACAGCAGACCACTTCATGCCCTGTATCAAATCAAGTAAAAAAAACTGCAATGCAAACTCCCGCATAGCCATTAAGTCTGCGTAGTAACTTGACTGGAACACCGTCACCATAGCCACGTAAAAAAATATGATAGGCAAGGTGAAGGCATACATCAGCACAAACAACAGCACAGCCACAACGCTTTTTGCAATGCGATTCACTGTCGCAGTTACTCTTGACTTAATCATGCGTTCCCGTTGCTGGCACATCAGCATTTACA
>JAAFJF010000009.1 GCA_013298815.1 Polaromonas sp.
AGAACATGAATCCGCCAACGACGATATCGCCACCCGCCTGCAGGAAGAGCGCCGCCTGATGTACGTGGGCATCACCCGCGCCCAGCGCAGCTTGGCGGTGAGCTGGACCAAGCGCCGCAAAAAAGGGCGTGAGATGATTAGTGCGCAGCCTAGCCGTTTTATTGCCGAGATGGGGTTGGACAAAACGACAGTCAAAGAAGACCCGCGTGAAAAGTTAAAAGCGCTGCGGGCTGAGTTTGCGAAGAAAGCGCTGGACGCCAGCTTGGCGACTTGAACTTTTAATCTCCGACTAAAAACCGCGATTGTTAAGGCAAATGCTGGTACTGCTTTGCCAAGCCCAAAAAAGCGGCAAGCTGCGGGTCTTGACCCGTTTCTTCTTGTAAGATTTTGGCAACCGCCGAGCCTAGTTTCCCAGCCTGAGCGGCATCCAAAAACAACAAGCGCGAACGCCTTGCCAGCACATCTTCCACCGTGCGTGCGTATTCGTATCTGGCGGCAAAGCGAACCATGCTCTCAGAAAGACCTGGCATCAACTCATGCGCTGAACCTTGCAAACTTGCAACGACATCGGCCTCGTCACCATAGGAATGCAGACCTTGCGCTTCAGCCATCGTGTGTAATTTTTGATGCTTTTTATGCGCTTGCTGCGCACCTACCAGCGGAAAATCAACCGTTGCGCCAGCTGGACGCGACTTCAGTAAATTAGATTCAAAGCACTGCTCCAACACATCTTCCGCCATCGCACGGTAGGTTGTCCACTTGCCGCCGGTTACAGTAACTAAGCCGCTTTTACTCACTAAAACTGTGTGTTCTCGACTGAGCTTTTTAGTATTTTCGCCATCATCTTCTGAAGGCTTAACAAGTGGCCGCAGTCCAACCCAAATCGATTTAACGTCCACACGCGCGGGCGCTTTGCTTAAATAATGGGCGGATTCATTCAAGATGAAATCAAGTTCTTCTTTGAAGGGCTCCGGTTCGCGTGCTAAATCTTCACGCGGCGTGTCGGTTGTGCCTAAAATTGTTCTGCCCAACCATGGCACGGCAAACAGCACACGGCCATCGGCGGTTTTAGGAATCAGCATGGCGTGGTCAGTCGGCATGAATTCACGGTCAACCACAACATGCACGCCTTGGCTAGGCGCCACGATGTCTTTCACAGCACCGCCGTCTTGCTGTCGAATTTCATCCACCCACACTCCTGTGGCATTGATGACGCATGACGCCGCGATGTTATATTTTTTACCAGTCTCCTGATCTTGGCACTGCAAACCAACCAGCCTGCCGGTTTCATGAATCAACTTGGTCGCTTTGCAATAATTCACCAGCAAAGCGCCCTCTTTAGCCGCACTGCGCGCTAAGGCAAGCGCCAAGCGTGCATCGTCAAACTGGCCATCCCAATACTTCACGCCGCCTTTTAAGCCTGCTTTTTGCAAAGTCGGCAAGCAATGCAGGGTCTGCTTGGTATTTAGAAATTCAGTAGCGCCCAAACCAGCTTTTCCGGCTAAAGCATCGTACATTTTGAGACCCACGCCATAAAACGGTGCTTCCCAAAATTTGTAGGACGGCATCACGAATGGCAAAGGCTGCGCAATATGCGGGGCATTGTGCAACAGTGTCGTTCGCTCGTGCAAAGCTTCACGCACCAGCGATATATTGCCCTGTGCCAGATACCTGACACCACCATGCACCAGTTTTGTCGCGCGTGAGGAGGTGCCTTTGGCAAAATCGTGCGACTCCATCAAAACCACCTTGAAACCGCGCAATGCCGCATCCAACGCAATGCCAAGACCCGTAGCGCCGCCGCCAATGATGGCGATATCGTACTTTTTAGGTTCTGCCAGTTGAGTTAAAAGCTGCAAACGCTCAGTGGCTAGTGGCATTCTGATGGGCGCATTCAAGAAAGATGAGAGTTAAGAAAAAGTTCGATTATTATGCTGCATCATGGCTTATTTACTCGCACTTGACCAAGGCACATCTAGCTCTCGCAGCATTGTGTTTGATGACTTAGGGCAAATCGTCTCTATGGCTCAGCGCGAGTTGCCACAAATCTTTCCGCAGCCCGGTTGGGTCGAACATGACCCTATGGAAATTTGGCGTGACCAGATCGCTACGGCACGTGAAGCTTTAAGCAAAGCGTGTTTATCTGCCAGTAACATTACCGCCATGGGCATCACCAACCAGCGCGAAACTACGGTGGTGTGGAACCGAAAAACAGGTTTACCCATTCACCATGCCATCGTCTGGCAAGACCGCCGCTCTGAACCAACTTGCGTGCAATTGCGCGAGCAAGGTTTGGCACAGACCATTCAACAAAAAACAGGCTTACTGATTGATGCCTACTTTTCAGGGACCAAATTAAAGTGGATTTTGGACAACGTGCCCAACGCGCGTGAACAGGCCAAACGCGGCGAATTAGCCTTTGGCACGATTGACAGTTGGTTGATTTGGCAATTGACGCAAGGCGCAGTGCATGCGACGGATGTGAGCAATGCATCGCGAACAATACTTTTCAATATCCGCACAAATCAGTGGGATGCTGAGCTCTTAAAGATATTAGACATTCCTGAAGAGCTTTTGCCCAGCGTGCAGCCGTCCAGCAGCATTTTTGGCGAGGTAAGCGCTGATATTTTGGGCGCACGTATTCCAATCGGTGGTGTCGCTGGTGACCAACAAAGTGCCTTGTTTGGCCAGGCGTGCTTCAAAAGCGGCATGGCAAAAAACACCTACGGCACGGGCTGTTTTATGCTGATGCATACAGGTGACATCTTCCAGACATCGACAAATGGTTTGCTCGCGACCAGCGCGGCACAAACCGCTCAGAAACCCCAATTTGCGATTGAAGGCAGCGTCTTCATCGGCGGCGCTGTCGTGCAATGGCTGCGGGATGGCTTGCATGCCATCCAAAGCAGTGGTGAAGTACAAACGCTGGCGCAAAGCGTGCCAGACTCTGGCGGTGTGATGATGGTGCCGGCGTTTACAGGTCTAGGCGCACCCTATTGGGATGCTAATGCTCGCGGCACGATTACAGGATTAACGCGCGGCAGCACCATGGCGCACCTTGCGCGCGCAGCCTTGGAAAGCATTGCGTTTCAAAGCGCCGCATTGTTACTGGCCATGAGCCGCGATGCTGTCGCGGCAGGCTCTGCGCCGGTGAGCGAGCTTCGCGTCGATGGTGGCGCATGTACCAACGACTTGCTGATGCAGTTTCAGGCCGACTTGCTCGGCATCCCCGTTTTGCGCCCTGCAGTGACAGAAACCACAGCGTTAGGCGCTGCCTATCTAGCAGGTTTGGCGGTCGGTGTTTACTCAGATTTGGAGAGTGTTTCCAAACTATGGCGATGTGAGCGACGTTTTTTACCCACCATGACACGTGACCGAGCCGCGGAGTTGATGGCGCAGTGGGAGCATGCGGTGCGCCAAGCTACGGCAAAATGACCAATTTTGAACTCAATGAAAGTTTCTCAGTGAATCCTAACAACAACGACAGCAACACTACGATTGCCTTTTTTGGTGGCGGCAACATGGCCAGCGCCATGATTGGCGGTTTGATCAAACAAGGCATGCGACCAAGCGATATTTTGGTGGTCGAGCCCTACGAACCTACACGCGACAAATTACTTCAAGACTTTGGCATCCAAGCGATATCTGAACCGTCAAGCTTGTTAGCCAAGGCAGGCTTGATCATCTGGGCGGTGAAGCCACAAGTCTTCAAAGAAGCCGCGCAGCAAACTGGCAACTTTGCACCCACTGCGCTGCATTTCAGCGTGGCGGCAGGCATTCACAGCAGCAGCATTGCCGCTTGGTTGAAAACAGAAAACGTGGTTCGCTCTATGCCAAATACGCCAGCCTTGATTGGCAAAGGCATAACCGCTTTGTTTGCGCGTACAGCTGTTACCCCAGCGGGAAAAGCCTCAGTCGAACATGTGGTTGCCAGCATGGGTGAATTTTTGTGGCTCAATGAAGAATCGCAGTTAGACGCTGTGACCGCCATTTCAGGCTCTGGCCCTGCGTATGTTTTCTATTTTTTAGAAGCCATGACAGAGGCAGCCGTCAACATGGGGTTGAGTGCGGAGCAAGGCAGACGCTTGGCGATTGCAACCTTTAGCGGTGCATCAGAACTCGCGAACCGCTCAGATGAGCCGCTTGAAACGCTGCGGCAGCGCGTGACATCAAAAGGCGGAACGACTTATGCTGCGTTAATGTCTATGGAAGGTGATGACATCAAATCACACTTTATCAAAGCCATGCAAGCAGCAGAGCTACGCGCCAAAGAGCTGGGCGATGAGTTCGGCAAATAACGATGCCGTCGTTTTGGTTGTCGTTATGTTCGATGCTATTGTTTAAACATCAAACTCAACGCGATACCTACAAAAACCGTGAAACCTAGCCAGTGGTTGAGTCGAAAAGCTTTGAAACAAGCTTCTCGCTCACGGTTTCGTATCAACCAGACGTGCCAAATAACTTGAATGATCGCTGCAAATAACGCTATTAAATATATAGCTGAATAGGCAATAAAATCGCCGGCTAGAGTCCAAATTAGCAGGTAAAAAATATAACATAATGCAATAATGATCACGTCGTATCGCCCCATGGTGATAGCCGATGTTTTCATGCCTATCTTCAAGTCGTCATCACGGTCAACCATGGCGTATTCGGTGTCGTAAGCGAGCACCCAAAACAGATTTCCGAACAACAAAATCCACGCCAATATTGGAACTGAACCTTGAACCGCACAAAACGCCATGGGGATGCCAAAGCTGAATGCAATGCCCAAAACAGCTTGCGGCATGGAAAAAAACCGCTTGGCATAGGGGTAAATGACGGCAACTGCCAGTGCTGCGAATGACAGCAGTATCGTCGCCTTGTTGGTCGTCAGCACCAAACCAAAAGCCAACAACGCCAGCACGGCGCCCAGTGCCAGCGCCTCTTTGCTGCTCAAAGCGCCACTGGTGACCGGGCGGTTGGCGGTGCGTTTCACGTGCTTGTCAAAATCACGATCAGCCACATCATTCAAACAACAGCCTGCGCTTCGCGTCAAAATGGTGCCAAATACAAAAACAACGAGTAAATGCCAACCCGGGAACCCGTTTGAAGCTATCCACAAGGCACTCAATGTGGGCCAAAGCAGCAAGAGCCAGCCGGCCGGCCGGTTCCAGCGAATCAAATCAAGATAAAGGGATATCTTTTTCTTCATGACAAACGTGTCACACCAGGCAACTCGCAAGCATAGATGGCGTTGCGTAACGCAGCTATCGCCTCGTAACGCGTGAAACTTTTCCGCCAAACCAGTACAACACGGCGCGTCGGTGGCAATGCGCGTTTGTCGTCTGTGATGGGGCGATACACAACCAAAGCATCCTCAGCCTGTGATTTGGCTTTAGGCTTTTTAGCTGAATTTTCAGCGATCGCACTTGCAGGTACGCTCAGACGCGGCACCAGGGTAACACCCATACCAGCGGCAACCATGTGCTTGATCGTCTCCAACGACGAGCCTTCAAAACTCTTGCGAATACCCATGCTGTTGCTAGAGTTATCGCTCGAAAAGCGAGCAAATTCTGGGCAAACTTCTAAGACGTGGTCGCGAAAGCAATGACCTGTGCCAAGCAATAGCATGGTTTCGGCTTTGAGTTGATCAACCGACACTGAAGCTTGCTCGGTGAACCGGTGATCTAGCGGCATAGCCGCTAAAAATGGCTCATCGTACAAGGGGGCGACTGCTAAATTGGTATCGGGGAATGGTTCTGCCAAAATCGCGCAGTCCAGCACACCAGTGCGTAGCAACTCAAGTAATTTAACGGTGAAGTTCTCTTGCAGCATCAAAGGCATTTGCGGCGTTTTAGCGATCACATGCCGGACCAGATCAGGCAGCAGGTAGGGGCCAATGGTGTAAATCACACCCAATTTCAACGCTCCAGCCAAAGGATCTTTGCCGCGCTTGGCGATTTCTTTGATATTTGCGGCTTGCTCCAGTACGCTTTGCGCTTGCAGCACAACTTCATTACCAAGCGGCGTGACTGTTACTTCGTTCGCGCTTCGTTCAAACAGCTTTAAATCCAGCTCTTCTTCTAATTTTTTGATCGCCAAACTTAGCGTTGGTTGCGACACGTGGCAGGCATCTGCAGCTTTGCCAAAATGCTTTTCTCGCGCGACTGCAACGATATATTTAAGCTCGGTTAGTGTCATGGCTTCTTTCTGTGAGCTTAAATTAAGGGCGAGCCACCTTCAAATACGCGCAATTCACCAGGCGCAAATGAAATCCAACTCTCATTGGTAGTTAGTGGCTCTGTAACGATGATGACAAATCGATCATCTGGGCCATTCAGCTCAGCCAGATTGACGCGCACGTCTTCGTCCTTCAATTGCACCTCGCAAAACGGATACGCACGTTGCAAATAGCACAGCTTGGTGCTGGCATGCGCCCATAGAGCTTGGCCGTTGCTAAGTATGTAGTTGAAGGTGCCGAATGCGGCGATCTTAGGCGTTAATTCGCGCAAGGTGTGCGTCAACTCTTTAACACTGGGGGCTGAAGCGTGCGATTTGGCCAGCTCTTGCATGAGCCAGCAGAAAGCCAATTCACTGTCGGTACTTCCTACTGGTTTAAAGCTACCATGCAGTCTGGGCTCATAGCTTTTTAAATCACCATTGTGTGCGAACACCCAATTGCGCCCCCACAGTTCGCGTACAAACGGATGACAGTTTTCTAGCGACACTTCGCCCACCGTCGCTTTACGCACATGTGCCACGACGTTATGGCTTTTGATGGGGTAAGTGCGCAGCAAGTTCGCCATCATGGAAGTTGAGGCACTTTCCTTGTCAACAAAACACCGCACGCCTTTGCCGGGCGTCGCACCTTCTCCTTCAAAAAAAGCAATACCCCAACCGTCTGCGTGATGATCTGTGCTGCCACCACGCTGCGAAAAGCCTGTAAAGCTTAATGTTAAGCTGGCGGGTAAGTGGCTGTTCATTCCTAGGAGTTGGCACATGACCATATTTTACTAGGCTGATTGCTATCAAAATAGCCATTAACTTCATCGCCCTAGGGTTTACGCTGTACACATCTAGTTTGACACCTCCAGAAGCATGCATTAACCTTGCTTTCTTTGTACTGACACCCATTCAAAAGCATCCAAAGGACGAGACATGGCTTCTAACTCTGCGCAACACCTGCTACTTGATTACGTATATGACCATGAGGCAGGTCGCACCAATGAGGTTTATCTAACGCAGCCGATAGGCAACGAAAAAGTCATTGATTACACATGGGGCCAAACGCTTGACCAAGCCAGACGCATGGCGACACACCTCAAAAGCTTAAATCTAGAGCCTGGTGCACGCATTGCGATTTTGTCAAAAAACTGTGCGCATTTTTTCATGGCAGAGTTGGCAATTTGGATGGCTGGCGGCACAACTGTCGCCATTTTCCCGACCGAAGGCGCAGACACCGTTAAATATGTGCTTGAGCACAGCGGTGCCAGCTTGCTGTTTGTGGGCAAATTGGACACTTGGGACAAGCAACTGCCTGGCGTACCTGCAGATATGCCGCGTATTGCGTTTCCACTTGCACCAAAAACAGACTACGACACATGGGACGCCATCGTCTCGCGTACAACGCCGATTGCAGGGAGAGTTTCGCGTTTGCCTGCTGATTTGGCCATGATTATTTACACCTCTGGCTCAACAGGGCAACCAAAAGGTGTGATGCACAGTTTTGAGCGCATCACCGCTGCAACACGCGGTATTGATGCCAGGATGGCTGAAACCTTGGGCCAAGGCTCTACCAACCGCATGTTGTCTTACTTACCATTAGCTCACGTTTTTGAACGCGCTTTTGTGGAATCCTTCTCATTTTTGAACGGCAAATGCCATATTTTCTTTGCGGAAACGCTTGATACTTTTGTCAAAGATTTGAATCGCGCCAAACCGACACTGTTTATCTCGGTACCGCGCTTATGGTTGAAGTTTCAGCAGGGCGTATCCGCCAAGATGCCGCCTGCGAAGCTCAATCTGTTGTTGTCCATTCCTATTCTCAACAAAATTATTGCAAAGAAGGTGCTAACAGGGCTTGGATTAGATCAAGTCAAACTGGCCGGCAGTGGCTCTGCTCCTCTACCACCAGCTTTGATTCATTGGTACCGCCGCTTGGGCCTCAACCTGGTTGAGGGATATGCTATGTCTGAAGACTTCGCGTACTCACACACGATGACCGAAACACAAAATGAAATCGGCTATGTTGGCGTGCCTTACGATGGTGTCGAAGTTCGTATCAGCGAGCAAGGTGAGATTTTGATCAAATCGCCCGGTCAAATGGTGGGCTACTACAAACGGCCTGATTTGGATGCTGAAGTTTTTACCGCCGATGGTTTCTTTTGCACAGGAGATCAAGGCGAACGTCTGCCTGACGGTCAACTCAAAATCACGGGTCGCTTAAAAGAGCTTTTTAAAACTGGCAAAGGTAAATATGTTGCCCCTGCCCCCATTGAGAACAAGCTGAACGCACACCCCATGATCGAATCAAGCATGGTCTCTGGCGTAGGTCAATCAGCGTCTTATGCATTGGTGGTTTTGGCTGAAGGTGTGCGACCTAAGCTGAGTGATCCAGCCTTCAAAGCTGAAGTCACGGAGCAAATGACAGCATTGCTCAAAGAAACCAACCAAGGCTTGGCAGATTACGAGCAGATGAAGATGCTGGTCATTGCGAAAGAGCCTTGGTCAATTGATAACGGCTGCTTGACACCCACCATGAAAATCAAACGCAACAAAATTGAAGCATTGGTCGAGCCCGATGTCGACAAATGGTATGCCAACAAAGGTGCGGTGCTTTGGGTTTAGATCAACGACCAAACGATCGCCTAAACGATCGCCTAAACGATCGCGTAACTGAGCTGGAAATCAAAGCCAGTTACACCGAAGATTTGATTGACCAGCTCGACACAGTGATCGTGCGACAGCAGGAACAAATTGACCAGCTGATCAAAGCGCTCACTGAACTGCGACAATCCAGTACCGATGGTGGCTTAGGCGTTGCACGCAACCTACGCGACGACCTGCCGCCACATTTTTAAATATGTCAAATACTATTCTGCAAGCGCAGGATTTGGTGTTTGGGTTTGCTGCACATCAAATTTTTAAGCAGTTTTCTGTAAATATACCCGCTGGCATCACCTATGTCGTCGGTGATGAAAGTTCAGGGAAATCGACCCTTTTGAGGCTTTTTGCAGGTAATTTATTACCCCAAGCTGGCAGCATCGCAATTGGAAGTCTGAGCCAAACTAACGATTTAGCATCGTATAAAAAACACATCTTTTGGATCGATCCACGCACCAGCGTGTATGACCAAATCTCGCCAAACGATTTCTTTGACTTGCAGCGCCGTTTTTACCCTGCATTTGACGATGCCATATTACTCGATTTGATTGAGGGCTTGAGTTTGAGCGACCATGTTTCAAAAGCCATGTACATGCTCTCAGCCGGTTCAAAACGCAAAGTTTGGTTGGCAACGGCTTTTGCCAGTGGTGCGACAGTGACCTTGATTGATGAGCCCTTTGCAGCTTTAGACAAAGCGTCAATCAACTTTTTAATTAACCGACTCGCAACTTTCGCGCCTAGCTCGAGCCGTGCTTGGGTGATCGCAGATTACGAGGTGCCAACAAACTTATCTATAAATTCAACGATTAATTTAGACCTTTAGCCACCGTTTTTATTGCCTAAGTAGCTATAAAATAAATAGCGCTTAAGACTGCAAAAAATCAGCAAATAATTAGCTTTTCCGCTTCAGTCTAC
This sequence comes from Polaromonas sp., assembly GCA_013298815.1. GTDB lineage: Bacteria > Pseudomonadota > Gammaproteobacteria > Burkholderiales > Burkholderiaceae_C > Aalborgiella. The sequence goes on from JAAFJF010000009.1 coordinate 9,781, forward strand.
CGACTAAGTCCGCTGATATAGGCACCACGCCCACAGCATGGCGTTGGTTATTACACACCTCGTGGCTAATTGCCAAGTTTTCAATATGACTGTTGCCGCCCTCACTCAAAGGCTTGATGTGCTCTAACGTGGCCGCTTCGGGTAGTACGTGCTCACCGCAGACCCAGCAAGGCACCACGCCATGCAGCTGGCGCGCCACGGTTTTGTACATTTTGTCGCGAGTATGGGCTAATTTACTCATTCAAAGCTGCATGCATGTGCTGCTTGTATTCAAACCAAAACGGATTCCAGAACCCCATGAAACGCTGCGTCATCAACACACCTGCCGTGCCCGTTTCAGGCGAAATCCACCAATGCGGGCCGGCCAAACCGCCCCATTGCACCTCGCCCACGGGCGTATTAGGTTGAAAGTCTGAGCTGCTACGCGTCACCGCGCCGCACAAGCTAAAACCTAAGCTCGGCACAGGCCCATCAGGGATATGCATCTGACCGCTTTGGGCAAACTGCAAGCTGCGATTCGCGGGCAATTGGTCACGGAACAGCTCAGCCAGCGTCTCTGGTTTGAGTAATTTGCCATGCCCAGGTAAAAGCTGCGATAGCAATGTCAGCAAGTCAGCCTGTGTCGTCACCAGGCCGCTGCTAGCCGCTTGACGTGGGACTGGTTTGATAAACGCATTGGGCCAAGGCATATTGTCTAAACGATGCAAACCAGGCTTGGTCGCCGTCATAGGATGCCCTGCATACAACGTTGCCAAACGTGGGATTTGATCTTCGCGCAGCAGGTATGCGGAATCAACCATACCCACGGGTTCAAACAACCATGTTTGGAAGGCGTCTGCCAATGTTTGGCCCGTGACGATTTCAACCAAGCGCCCAACCACATCAGTCGCCATCGAATATTGCCAGTCTGTACCTGGCTGGTAAATCAACGGCAGCGTCGCCATTTGATCCATCAGTTGCGCCAACGTGCTATCTGGCTTGCGCACACCCGCAGCCGCATAAGCGCTGTAGATCAAGGTATCGGGGTCAAACACGCCGTGGCTGAAGCCCGCTTGATGGCTGAGCAAATGACGAATGGTGATATCACGCTCCAAGGGAATGGTATCGACCAACGACGTTGCACCCGCGCGTAAAACACGTAAAGCACCAAAGGCTGGAATCCATTTTTTAATCTTATCGTCCAACGCAAAGTGCCCTTGATCGACCAATAACATCACCAGTACACTGGTCATCAATTTGGTACAAGAATAGGCGCGGTGAATATGGTCTGGGCGCAGCGCTTCGCCACGCTCTATGTCTGCAAATCCTGTGCAAAAGCTATCGACCAACTGCCCGTCTTTGATGATGGCTGTTGACACGCCCGGCAACAAAGGGCTGTCAACATGGCGTTGAAGTGTTGCATTCGCAGTACTGAAGTTGTAAATCTGATCTGTCATGACAATGTTGGTTTAAGTAGCCATAGCAAAGCGCTGAGCGTGAAAAACGAAGTGGCAGTCGTTACCAACAGTGCCGCAGCGCTGATATCTTCTTTTCCGTAGAGCTGTGCAAAGACGATATAAGTCCCCATCATCGGCATAGCGGCCAAGAGTAATGCTGCGACGCGCATAGAGTTATCCAAGGGGGGCAAACCTACCCAAGTCAAACAAGCCATGACCGCAAACATCGCTAATGGGTGAAGCAACAGCTTGCCAACTATGATGGGGAATACATGCTGACTCAAGCCTTTCAACGGCAAGCCGACCAAGGTTCCACCTATTACAAACAATGACAAAGCACTGCTTGATAAAGCAAACAAGTTGATCACGCGCGACACTGCCGGCGGCAATTGCCAACCACTCAACGCTACTATGCTACCCATCACCAATCCGATGACAATCGGATTGGTGATGAGTTTTACAAAAGCATCGCCAACGGCACGCAACCAATGCCTTGATTTGTTTTGGCTACGCTCTGCCAAGGCTAACAGCAGTGGAATGATGACGAAATTTTCAACAATCATATTCATTGCCAAAGCCACGCCAGCAACAGGAGCCATGATGAGCACCAAAATCGGGAAGCCGACAAAACCACTGTTTGAACAGGTCATGCCCATGACATGAAATGTGCTGCTAAGACTATCCATCTTCGCAAAGCGTCGACACCACAACCAACCTAACAACAAAGTCAGCAATGACCCTAGCAAATACACTAAAACGTAGGTACCATTGAAGATTTCACTGATTTTTCGTTGCGACACGGCATTGAATAGCATGGCGGGCAGCGCTAGATTGAATACAAATTTGCCAAACACCCGCATATCGGCCTTAGCAAAGATACCTTGCCGTGTTGTCAAATACCCAATGAGGATGGTGATGTAGATTGGGCCAGTGATGGCCAGAATGTCGAGCATGGGTAGGTTAAAAGCTGAGAATAGCGATAGTTTACCCAGCGCAGCTAACCATTTACGGCAAAGCTACCATCAAGCCTTCAAATACTCAGCCTTGCCACCTAACCAGCGCTGCACATGCTTTTGCGCCAACGCAGGAAACTTGTCCAGCATCACAGGCGCACACTGTCGCGCCCAATCCAATAACTCGGTGTCAGTAGCCAGATCGGCAAAACGCAGCAGCGCCGCACCGGACTGTCGTGCCCCCAAAAACTCCCCTGGGCCGCGAATTTCTAGGTCGCGTCGAGCAATCTCAAAGCCATCGTTGGTTTCAACCATAGCTTTGAGCCGCGCCCTGGCGGTTTCGCCCAAACGGGGGGCATCGCCTGTCGAATACAACAGCACACACACCGACGCTGCCGCACCGCGCCCGACACGGCCGCGTAGCTGGTGCAATTGCGACAGCCCAAAACGCTCAGCATGCTCAATCACCATCAAGCTGGCGTTGGGCACGTCCACGCCGACCTCGATCACCGTGGTGCTAACCAAGACCTGCATGTGGCAAGCGGTGAACAGAGACATCACCGCCTTTTTCTCGGCCACAGGCATGCGCGAGTGCAGCAGACCGACCATGATGGGTTGGTCGTCTCCTTCTTTGTTTTTGACATGCACATCGCCCAAGGCTGCAGACAGCTGTTCGTGCGTTTCGGTCGCATTGGTCAAATCCAGCGCCTCGCTTTCCTCGATCAGCGGGCAAACCCAATAAATTTGCCGCCCCTCAGCAAGCTGGCTGCGGATGCGCTCTATCACCTCGTCGCGCCGGGCGTCGTTCACCACTTTGGTGACGATGGGGGTGCGGCCGGGGGGCAGTTCGTCGATGGTGGAAACGTCTAAGTCGGCGTAATAGCTCATCGCCAGCGTGCGGGGGATGGGCGTGGCGGTCATCATCAGCAGATGTGGCTCTAGATTCGTATCTGCCACCATTTTTGACCGCAGTGCCAAGCGCTGCGCCACACCAAAACGATGCTGCTCATCAATAATCGCCAACGCCAAGTTTTTAAACTGCACCTTGTCCTGAATCACCGCATGGGTGCCCACCACCAATGCCGCCTCGCCACTGGCAATCAGCGCCAGCGCCTCGCGCCGCTCTTTGGTTTTTTGGCTGCCAGTTAGCCAAGCGGTAGTGATGCCCAGCGGCTCTAGCCAGCTGAGCAACTTGCGGAAATGCTGCTCTGCCAAAATCTCGGTCGGTGCCATCAGGGCGCATTGCCAGCCGGCGTCTATGCATTTGGCCGCCGCCAGCGCCGCAACCACGGTTTTACCGGAGCCGACATCGCCCTGCAGCAGGCGGTGCATGGGGACGTTACGGGTCAAGTCGAGCGTTATTTCGCTACAAACGCGCTCTTGCGCCGTCGTTAATTTGAACGGAATGATCTCTAATAGCTTTTCGTAGAGTGAATTTTTGCCTTTGCTAGCTAATACGGGCGCTCTCAATGCCGCTCGTTCTCGTTTCGCCTGCAATTGCGACAACTGCTGCGCCAGCAACTCCTCCGCCTTGAGCCGCTGCCACGCGGGGTGGGTGCGGTCTTCCAATTGAGTCATAGACACATCGGGCGTCGGGTGATGCAAAAATGATAGCGCCTCAGGCAGTAAATACGCTGGATAAGTGCCAATTTGACCATTAAAGCAGCCTTCCAACAGCTCTACAGGCATGGTTTCACTCAAATCTGCCCGCGCCAGCCCGCCCAGCACCACTTTGCGCAAATAACCCTGCGGTAAGCCAGCCACCGTGGGGTAAACCGGCGTCAATGCGGTCGCCAAATCGCCTCCCGCCGTTTTGAAACTAGGGTGCATCATGGTGAAACCAAGAAAACCGCCTTTCACCTCACCCCGCGCCCGAATCACATTGCCCACCGCCAGCGCCTTTTGCTGCGAGGGGTAAAAGCTGAAAAACCGCAGCGTACAGGTATCCGAGCCATCGTCAACCGTAACCAGCAGCTGGCGGCGGGGGCGGTAGGTGATCTCGCATTTGGTGACCACGCCCTCAATCTGCACCGTATCGCCTTCTCTGGCATCGCGCAGCTTGGTGAGGCGGGTTTCGTCCTCGTAGCGCAGCGGCAGGTGCAAAGCGAGGTCAATATCGCGGTGCAGGCCCAGCTTGGCAATACACTTTTGCAGATGCGTTTTTTTGTCCGCAGTGCCCGTCTTTACCTCTAGCATCTCGCCTTCAGCCATCTTTCGCGCAGGTTTAGCCTTCTTTTTAGCAGCGGCTGGAGCGGTTAGTGGGTTGGGAGCTTCGGACATGGGACAATTCTGCCTTATGAACGCCCCAATCCAGAATAATTCCTTCACTTTGTCAGATTTTGACTTCGTCCTCCCCCCCGAACTCATCGCCCAGCACCCCGCTCCTGAGCGCAGTGGCTCGAAATTGCTGGATGGCACCACATCTACACCTGTTCACCGCATCTTTCACGACTTGCCCAATCTGTTGAATTCCGGTGATTTGCTCGTTTTTAACGACACGAAGGTGGTCAAAGCCCGCTTGTTTGGCGAAAAACCGTCCGGCGGCAAGGTAGAACTGCTGATTGAACGCGTCCTAACTGGTAACCAAGTCGTTGCCCACATGCGGGTGAGCAAAAAACCGCATCCGGGAGAGACTATTTGGATGGCGGGCGGCGCGTTTTCAGCTACTTTACTAGGTCGATGGCCTGAAAGAGATGGCGCGTTGTTCCGCTTCGTCCTGTCTAACGACGCGGGCGACGATCCTTACAAGTTGATGGATACCCACGGCCACGTGCCGCTACCACCCTACATCACCCACACCGATGAGGCCAACGACGTCAACCGCTACCAGACCGTTTTCGCCAAAAACCCAGGTGCAGTCGCCGCACCGACGGCAGCTTTGCATTTTGACGAGGCGCTGTTGGCAGCGCTGGACAAACGCGGCGTTGAACGCGCCAGCGTCACCCTGCACGTAGGCGCAGGCACTTTCCAGCCCGTCAAAACCGAAAACATCGCTGAACATGTGATGCATTTTGAGCGTTACAGCATTGACCAAACCACCTTGGACGCCATAGCCCGCTGCAAAGCCCGGGATGGCAAAGTTATCGCGGTCGGCACCACCAGCGTGCGGGCGCTGGAGACTTGGGCGAAGAATGGCGAAACGCAAGGCGACACCAATATTTTTATCACCCCTGGTTTTGACTTCAAAATCGTGGATGCCTTAATCACCAACTTCCACCTCCCCAAAAGCTCACTCATGATGCTGGTCAGCGCCTTTGCTGGCCATGCGCACATCATGGCGCTGTATGCCGAGGCGATTGCGCAGAAATACCGTTTTTTCAGCTATGGCGATGCGATGTTGTTAAGACGTCTATAAAGACCTGCAAAAGCGTGACAAAAGTTATGCTTTTGCGTATTTGACGCGCATGTTTCAAATTTAGCTTGCTGCCAATAAATAATTGCAGCATTCCAAAGAAACACAGTCCATGAAATTAGTTATTCGCCTCACCCTCGGTTTTGTCATTCTCTTAAGCTTCAGCGTCACCATTGCATGGGCTTGGGACAACTCTGAGCGTCAGCAGGCTGAGATTCAGCAATCTAATTAAAAGTCGAACAATGGGTGAATAGCCCTAGTTTGCCGCCGAAGTTTGCCTCAATGTAAATCGAAGCTGTTATCGATATAATATCGTCTTACGATAAGGATATCGATATGTCTGCCGTCACACTTTCATCTAAATTTCAAGTAGTTATACCCCTGGACGTGCGCGAATCCATGGGGTTGAAGCCTGGCATCAAGCTTTCGGTTTTCAGATCAGGGCGGACGATTCAACTCGTCCCTGTGCCTACCTTGGCAGAGCTGCAAAATGAGTTGCGTGGATGTGGATCGGACATTCCTAACGAGCCAGATCGTTTTTGATGGTCAGCAAATCGAATGCGCCAGTTCCGGCAATTGTCTTTGACTCCTCGTGTTGGCTGGAAGTATTTGATGGCGGTGCACGAGCAAAGTTATTTGAAAAACAAGCCGAAAATGTAGATAGCATGGTTGTGCCCGTCATCACGCTTTACGAAGTTTTCAAGTACTTAAGCCGTAAACTTAATGCAGAATCTGCCACGCGAGCCGTAACATACATGCAGCGCGGCTTGGTTGTGGATATGGATTCCGCCTTAATTTTAGATGCGGCATCGAATGGCCTGCCCCTCGCAGACAGTTTGATTTACGCCACCGCCCAATTGCACCATGCAAAACTATGGACGCAAGACGCCCACTTTGAAGGACTCGCGGGTGTGAAGTATTTTTCAAAAGCAAATTAACCTATTCATTTCAATTTTTTAGATGCTGAAATTCGAACTCCTCAAAACCGACGGCCACGCTAGACGTGGTCGCATGACCCTCAACCACGGCGTGGTTGAAACCCCTGTTTTCATGCCCGTGGGCACGTATGGCACCGTCAAAGGTGTCTCGCCGCGCAGCCTGGAAGAGATGGGCGCACAGATCATCTTGGGCAATACCTTTCACCTGTGGATGCGGCCGGGCTTGGACGTGGTCAAGCAGTTTGGCGGCTTGCACAAGTTTGAGCTGTGGCACAAACCCATGCTGACCGACAGCGGCGGCTTTCAGGTTTGGAGTTTGGGTGAGATGCGCAAAATCAGCGAAGAAGGTGTCAAATTTTCCAGCCCCGTCAATGGTGACAAGCTGTTTTTGACGCCTGAGGTGTCGATGCAGATCCAGACCATTTTGAACTCTGACATTGCGATGCAGTTTGACGAATGCACGCCCTACATCAGCGTGGAGACTAAGACCAAGGGGCAATTGACCACCGAGGCCGAGGCGCGCAGCTCGATGGAACTCAGCCTGCGCTGGGCGAAGCGCTGCAAAGACGAGTTTGCACGGTTGGAAAACCCGAATGCCCTGTTTGGCATCGTCCAAGGTGGCATGCACACGGCGCTGCGTGATGAATCGCTGGCAGGGCTAGAAAAGCTGGACTTTCCTGGCATTGCCGTGGGTGGTTTGTCAGTAGGCGAACCCAAAGAAGACATGCTGCGGGTGCTGAAACACATAGGCCCAAAACTGCCAGCACACAAACCGCATTATTTGATGGGCGTGGGCACGCCTGAAGACTTGATTGCTGGCGTAGAAAACGGCATCGACATGTTTGACTGCGTCATGCCCACCCGCAATGCCCGCAACGGCACACTGTTCACCCGCTTTGGCGACCTAAAAATCCGCAACGCCCGCCACAAAGCCGACGAACAGCCACTGGACGTGACCTGCACCTGCTATGCCTGCGCCGGAACACCTCCTGCTGAAGGTAAAGCCATCCCTTACTTTGAGGGCGGCCGCGCCGGCTTCAGCCGCGCCTACCTGCACCACCTAGACCGCTGCGGCGAAATGCTAGGCCCCATGCTGGCCAGCATCCACAACCTGCACTATTACCTGAACCTGATGCGCGAGGTGCGCGAGGCGTTGGATGTTGGAAAATTTGGTGAATTTGTGGTGAAGTTTCATGCGGACAGGGCGCGTGGGGTTTGATACTTCGTCGAAAACGCTATATTTTTAATAGCTGCTCAGGCAATAAATACGCCGGATAAAGGCATATCTAACCCTTGAAATCGAGATTCAAGCGTATTTAAACTCGATTTTACTGACATTCCCCAAATCCAACGTTTGTTTGGCTTGCCACAAGTCGTAATTGTCTTGCATGGTCAGCCAACTCTCTGCCGAACGACCTAGCGCTTTGGACAGCCGCAGCGCCATTTCAGGGCTAACGCCGCTGGTCTCGCTCAAAACGCGGCTCAGCGTGGAGGCTGCCACGCCGAGCTTGAGCGCCAGTTCGCGCCCGCTCATGCCGTTTGGCTCTAAATAAACCTCTTGAATAAACGCGCCGGGATGGGGTGGGTTAAACATAGCCATTAGTGATAATCCTCGTAATCTAAAACGTAAGCATTGCCGTTGATGAATTCAAACGTCATTCGCCAATTGCCACTCACTGCGACTGACCAGCGACCCTTGGCGTCGCCTTTCAGCGGATGCAGCCGAAAGCCGGGAATATCCATATCGTCAACCACATGCGCCGTCTCAAGCGCCGCCAATTGCATCTTGAGCCTTTTCGCGTGCCCCGCCTGAATACCTGCCAAACTACCCGTTTCGAAGTACTTTTGCAGTCCTTTATGGCGAAATGAAACAATCATAGTTTAATTATACGCTGTTGCGCATCGCGCAACAAGTCATATAGAAACACGTAAAACACTATTATTTTTATAGCTACTCAACCAATAAAAACGCCGGCCGCAGCCAAAAATACACCCTATTTTGACCTAATCCGCCATAAATACCGTCAAAACCCCCGTATAGCCATACACATGGTGCCTTGCGATCTCGCCGCCTGCGAAGAAGCCGACTAGGGGGACGTCGCCCAAGGCTTTGCGGACGATTTGCAGCTCGGCGCTGGGGCCGCCAAAATGCGGGCCGCCGCGGCCTGAGCAGCTGACGTAGATGGCACCGGCGATGCGTTTGGCGGGCAGGCCGCCGTGCTCGGCTTGGCCGTATTGGAAGGATCGGTCCGCCAGTTCGGCAAGCCCTGCATTTTCTCCCCAAGCTGCACCTAACACTTCCTCGGGTTGCGATTGCGATTCCAGCTCTTCGCGGATTTCAGCACATATGCGCACCAAGTCGGACCGTGCAGCGGCGACGTTGCGCTGGCAGAACGCCAAATTCATGCCCGTTTCTACCGCTTGCGCGACGGCGACGCCGCGTTTTGCAGGGTCTAAACCGATGATGTGCCGAACCCGCACATCGCTGCCGAAGATACCGGGGTGGCTGAGGGCTTGGCTGTCTTGGCTCAAACCCACCAAGGTGGCACGGACAGCTTCAAGGGCTTCTTGCGGTTGGTCTAAGCTGACGTCTAAATCGCGCAGCAGCACATCCAAAGCAGGTTCGCCATCTAATTCGATCACCAAATTGCCATCACAAGCGGTGATTTTGCGGGTTTTGGAGCCATTGGCCGTCAACGGTTGGCAACCTTGCGACACGCGGGAGAGCAGCAACACCTCGTCGCTGAACGCCACGCCACTCAAACCGCCAGCAAACACACCACTGGCAGCCCCTTGGCCTTTGATATTGTGGTCGCTAGAGACGGAAAATTGCACACTTTTGCTTCGGCTGGCGGCGAACCCGCCAAACAGGTAGCCCGTGCGGGTGCGGTCACTAAGCTCGGCAATCATGTCAGCGGCATCGGGCATGCTGCCGTCGGCATGAATCAAAGCGGTGTGCGCTTGAAATGCAGGAGGCGGCAACTCTTTGAGCAGCTCGTCGGTTTCATCTTCCAGCGCTGCCAAGGGTGCAACGCCCGAGAACACACGGTACTGGTGCGCTGGCACATCACACAGCATGACGCACAGCGCCGGTTCGTCAAAATACTCGACATTGTTTGAGGCGATACCTACGCCAACTGTGCCTGACCAGTCGGTCACCTCCGGCAACTCAGCCGACAAATAGTCCAAAATTGCTTGCGCATGGGCGGCGTAATGGTCGGTGATGTACAGCAAAGCCAAGCTGGGGCTGCTGGCAAAGCTGGAGACCTTGGTATTGGCCATTTGCGCACGCAACTGCGCGAGCACCAATGCCGCAGCAAATTGCCATTGGGGATGGGTAGCGTGGGCGTAGGGAAAGAGTTTCATCGGCTAAAGTGGTTTAGTCTGGTTATTTGCTGCGCTTTTTGGGCGTCACTCTTTTCAACGCGCTTTTTGCCACACCTGTGGCAATGTCTTTGGCAACACCTTTGGTCACATCGATGGCCGTTTGTTTGGCGGCGTCCTTCATCGCAGTTGCGGCTATGTCGCCAAACTGCTTGGTCAATGCGCCCCACAGTTGCATGGGGTCGACCATGCCAGCAACCATGCTGGGCGCAGCCGTTTTAGAGGCGGTTTTTGACGTTTTTTTAGCCGCAGTCTTTTTGGATGCAACTGTGCCAGAGACTGAGCCCGCAAAATTACCGACCGTTGCCGCAGCATCGCTGGCTTTTTCGGTCACTTTTTGCATGCCACTCATCATCGAATCCGCGGCTTTGAGCTTAAAGGCATTGGCCACGTCGCCAAAGTTGAAGTTCATGCCTTTGAGCGTGGCCACGGTCATTTTTTGCACTTCAAGCGCTTGAATCGTCGCTTTCAACGCGGTAGCGTTTTGGTCAAGCCAAAACTGCACGGCTTTGAGCTCGTCGATGCGCTTGTCCAGCTCTTCCACGTTCAAGGTTGGAGCGACCCAACTACCCAAGTTTGGCATCTGCGGCATGCTCTGCGCCGCACCGCCGGCGGCTTGTTTGGCCAAGTTTTGTAAAAAGTCAAAACCGGGGACAAATTTGCCGAAACTACTCATGTCTGGGGTATTGCTCATGGTGCGCTCCACATTGGTGTTGGGGATGATAGAAATCGGGGAACCAATGAGAGCTTACTCCAATGTTCCCCCAATGGCGCGCCTGGACTGGCTTAAAACCTCAGTGTTTATGCTGATTAGGCGCTGCTGTTGCCACAGGCACGGTCAATTCGATTTTGCTTTCAACGCCCTTGGCGTCTTTGAACAACAAGGTCAGCGGCACGGTTACGTTTTTGGGCAATGCGGTTTTCAAATCCAGCAGCATGACGTGAAAGCCGCCTGGCTGCAGCGCCACAGCTTTGCCAGCGGGTAAATCCAATCCTGAAACGGCACGCATTTGCATCACGTCGCCGTTCATCTTCATCTCGTGCACCTCTGTCACACCAGCCACGGCAGACGATGCACCCACCAAGCGCAAATCGCTTTTGGCGGTGATGGACATGAACGCCCCCGTGCCCTTTTGACCCGGCACCGTGGTGCGCACCCAAGCGTCTTTGACACTCACATCAGCGATGTTGTCCTTCGCAGTAGCTGAAAAGCCAATAAAAGCACTCAAAATAGCACAAAAAATGACTTTAGCCGGCGTATTTACTGCCTGAGCAGCTATAAATTTGATAGTATTTTTCATCATGATTCCTTTTGATTGATAGTCAGATTGTTCTTAATGCTGATGCCCAACTGTGCCAGAAGGGATGATTTCCAACAGCGCGGCGGGAGATTTCAAGCTGTGAGCATCAACGCCAACAGCGGGGATTTGTGACCAGTCGTTGCTGCCTTTGTCGCAAGTTTGCAGCACTTTGAACCACATCGCCCCTTCTTTTTTAGGCAAACCGCCGCGCAGGACAAATTCGTCGTAGTAACCGTCTGGCAGGTAACTGTCTTTCGATATAGCAGTCCAAGTAATCTCACTCACGTCATCGGTGATTTTTTTGCCATAGCTTTCATAGGGCACATTCAGTTTGGCTGTTTTTATATCCAGCTTCCAACCCGCCTTGGGCATGGGTTTTGCGCCCATAAAACCAGCCGGAATGGTAACCCGCATCGCCGTGGTGGGCGAGCCCTCGCAACCATGGCCCACTTTGAACACAGCTTTGTAACTGCTACCGGCCAGAGCCACTTGATCTTCTAAAACCACATGGGCAAATACGGTACTAGCCGGCGTGATGGCTAGCAACACCGCTATACATTTGAGAGTAAATTGACGTGAAGATGTTGTGTGAAATGATATTGAGAATGAATTTTTCATGAAATAAACTGATTTTTCTGTAAAAACGGCGAATTTTAGGCAAAAAGCACATCAAATATGGCTTTAGCCAGCGTATTTACTGCCTAAGAAGCTATAAAATTTATAGCAAAATAAGCGGCAAACGAGAGCAAGGTTTTTTACAGATAGGCAGGCGGTCCGCGTGCTGGCGGCGGTGCGGCTGTGCGCTGGGCAATGACGGCTGTGGGGATAGCTCGCAGCGCGTAGGACAGGGGTTGAACGGGTTCAAACCCGCTTTTCAGCACGGAAGGAGGCGCGATGATGCTGACGCACAGCGGGCAATCCATGTTTTGGCTGGCAACCTCGGTGCTGCCGTCGGCAGTGGTGACGATCAGCTTCATACCACCCGAAGCCGAACAAATCAGCTGCGTCGCCTGCGGATTCACCATGGGCGACGCGATAGCAACGCCCAAAGACAGCACAAAACCCAGCAATACCCAACGTGCCAGGGCGGTAGCGCGGCGTAGGGTTTGTAACAGGGAATCGTTCAACATGGCTAAATTATCGCTGATGAAGCTGTTTCAGATGGTGAAAGCATCTTTTTGTCCATAATGCTGGGATGAATTACACCCTCACATCCGCCACGATTTTGTTGATTTTGATCACCGACCCAGTCGGCAATATCCCGATTTTCATAAAATCGCTGCGCCATGTCTCGCGTGAGCGGCGCACGCTGGTCATCATGCGCGAGGTGCTGATTGCCTTTTTGCTGCTGCTGGGCTTTATGTTTGTGGGCAGAGATTTCTTGACGCTGATGAATTTGAGCGATGTATCCCTGCAAATCGCTGGCGGCGTGATTTTGTTTTTGATTGCGCTGAAAATGATTTTCCCGTCGCCTGCGCACGCAGAAGAAGAGTTTGTGGGCGAGCCACTGATTGTGCCGCTGGCGATTCCTGCGCTTGCTGGGCCGTCTGCCTTGGCAACAGTGATGCTGCTGGTCAGCCAAGCGCCTGAACGCAAGCTGGAGTGGATAGCCGCGCTGTGCATCACTATGGCGGTATGCGCGGTGGTGCTGGTGCTGGCAGAGCGAATTCAGCGCGTTTTGGGCGAACGCGTGGTGATTGCTGTAGAACGGCTGATGGGTTTGATTCTGGTCGCCGTTTCAGTGGAAATGCTGCTGCGCGGGTTTAAAGTCATCGCGCATCAAATTTAAGCCTGCACAACCCCCTGCTCGATCGCGCCAAACACGCTGGTGCCGTCTTTGCCCTTGGCTTCGATGCGGATGGTGTCGCCAAATTTCATGAATTCAGTCGTTGCTTTGCCATCTTGAATGACTTCAATGCAGCGCTTTTCAGCAATGCAGCTGTAGCCTTTGGGCCAATCGGTGCGGGTTTTGCCATCTTTGCCTGGTTTTGATTCAACACCTTTGTTGCTCACCGTGCCTGAACCGATGACGCTGCCAGCACGCACATTGCGGGTTTTACACAGGTGGGCGATGAGTTGACCGAAGTGAAAGGTCATCTCTGGCCCTGCGTCGCACATGCCGACTTTGCGGCCGTTCCAAGTGCTTTGCACAGTCATATTCAAGCGGCCTTTGTCCCAGGCATCGCCTAATTCGTCTAATGTCACAGCCACTGGGCTGAACGCGGTGGCGGGCTTGCTTTGCACGAAGCCAAAGCCTTTGGCCAGCTCGTCAGGAATCAAATTGCGCAAGCTCACGTCGTTGGCCAACATGACCAATCGGATGCCGTCTAATGCCTGCTCTGGCGTGCTGCCCATTTTGACGTCGCCTGTGATGACGACGACTTCAGACTCGAAATCGATGCCGAACGCTTCGGAAACACAGCGAATATCGTCGCACGGACCCATAAAGTCGTCGCTACCGCCTTGGTACATCAGCGGGTCTTGGTAAAAGCTGGCGGGTACTTCAGAGTTGCGCGCTTTGCGCACTAACTCTACATGGTTCAAATAAGCCGAACCGTCCGCCCATTGGTAGGCGCGGGGCAGCGGTGCCATGCATTGTTTGGGTTCGAAAGGGAAAGCGTGTCGTGAGCGACCTGAATTCAGCAAGTCATAGACGTCTTGCAGCTGCGGGCTGATGAAGTTCCAGTCGTCCAGCGCCTGCTGCAAACGGCTGGCGATGCCAGTGGCGTATTGGGCGTGGCTGAGGTCACGCGAGACGACGATGAGTTGGCCATCGCGCGAGCCGTCTTTGTAAGTTGCGAGTTTCATGGGCGAATTGTAATATCCTCTAGCTATGGTGACCTCAAAACCTTTACAAACCAAGCACTGGCTAGCGCTCTTGGCTATACTTTTTGTTATGGTTTTGATAGCGCACTTGGCAATCATTACCTCGGCTAGGGATCAATTTAGCAACCAAAAATCGGAGCAAATCAAGACGTTTTCAACTCGAACGATTGAATTACCTGCGCCAACGCCCGTGCTTAAGAAAATACCCGAAGTTGTGACGTCAACTAAGCCCGTGAGGCCACCAACTAAGGCGCTAACTGCACCGCCCGTGGCTCAAGATGCGCCAGCGCTGTTGTCGGCTCCGACGTCCAAGATAGTTGCAGCGACAGCACCATTGGCCGAACTGATTCAACCTGCATCTACTACGCCCCCAGTTACTCCGGCTAATCCGATTAATCCGATTAATCCGATTAATCCTGATAATCCTGTTACTCCTGTAGCAACAGCTCCGCCAGCATCTGTGTTGGGCGAGCCTGGGCTACCACCACCCGCTTTTGTAGCTTTAAACACGGGGCGACACACTTACAAAGTGACTTTCACCAAAAATGGAGTCGTCAACCAAGGCGACGCGGAAATGGTTTGGCAGCAAGACGGCAAAAAATACGTGCTCAACATGCTGGCAACCTACACGCTGTTGATCAAAACGTTCAACGTGTTTGAACAAAACAGCAGCGGGATGGTGACGCCGCAGGGATTACAGCCCTTACGATTTTCAGACAAACGGCTGAACAGAAGCGAAGTGGCTGCCCACTTCGACTACGCATCAGAGAAAATTGTATTTAGCGCCAACAAGCCAGAAGTGATGTTGCAAGCTGGTGCGCAAGACCGCATCAGCGTGATTTGGCAACTCGCTGGTTTACTAGCAGCACAGCCATCGCGGTATCCGCCGGGCAGCACGCTTACCATCCAAACCGCGAGCGCATCAGACGCTGAGCCCTGGCTTTTCACGGTAAACGAACCGGAAACTTTGAACCTGCCAACAGGCTCTCACATTGCGCTGCGGCTCACCCGCAACCCGAGACGCGAGTTTGACCAAAAAATTGAGCTGTGGTTTGCGACCGGACTGAACCATTTGCCAGCGCGGTTTCGGTTCACGGAAACCAATGGCGATTATGTGGATGCTGTTTGGCAAAGTATTAAAACTTTGCCCAATTAAGCGTCTTAATTTTTTCTAAAAGTAATTTTTTGTGTAAATTTGTTGCAATTTAGGCATTTTTCATTGTTTTTTTGAGCCTGGTCAGCCTTGAAATTACCACAGACGTTGGTATATGAGATGACAATAGGACATATATGTTGATACAAACAGCTTTTTCAGAATTATTAAAAAACTCATCGATGCAGATGTTGTACGACTCCGAGTCGTTTGTCGTTGTGCACATGCAGCTCGACAGCGACGGTGACGTCATTGATGCCAGCGACATCAAAAAGCCAGTTTTGGCGCGACACGGCTTTGAGATTGTTGACAAACGATCTGGTAAAGAAGTTTACCTAGATGGGTCTTGGGCTGAGTTGTTTCAGCAGCAAATTACCGCTTGGCAAGCCAATACGCCAACGCAAGAAGAGGTAGAAGACACCCTTGACGGCTACGCCGAGCTGGCGCACAACCCGGTGTTGATGCACTGATAGCTGCTCACCAACCCAACTAAAGAGCACGTTGAACGTGCTTTTTTTGTTTTAAGCGTGCTTTTTGATGGCGTCGGCCAAAACACCCACCATCACATCAATCTGCGCTTTATCCACAATAAACGGCGGCGCAAGCACCAAGTTTTCACCGGCGGGACGAACCAAAACGCCTTTGTGAAAGCAGGTCATGAAAATATCATAGGCACGTTTGCCTGGTAAGCCAGCAATGCTTGACAATTCCACTGCGCCAGCCAAGCCCAGTGTGCGGATGCCAATCACATGAGGCAAGCCCTTAAGTGCTGCGTGCATTGCATCACCCAGCACCTTGCCCATGCTGCCAGCGCGGGCAAACAAGTCTTCCGATTTGAAGTGCGTCAAAGTGGCTATTGCAGCTGCGCAAGCAACGGGGTGACCTGAGTAGGTATAGCCATGGAAGAACTCAATCGCATGCTCTGGCGCTTTGTCATTGGCTTGCATGATGGTGCTGTACAAATGCTCTCTGCAAATCACGCCTCCCAATGGAATAACACCATTGGTGACCGCTTTGGCAAAGTTCAGCATATCTGGCACGACGCCGTAATAATCGGACGCGAAGTTGGCCCCCAAGCGGCCAAATCCTGTGATGACTTCGTCAAAAATCAACAAAATACCGTGCTTGTCGCAAATTTCACGCAGGCGCTTTAAGTAGCCCTGCGGTGGCAAGTACCACCCTGCGGAGCCAGCCACGGGTTCGACAATCACAGCCGCAATGTTGCTGGGGTCATGCAGAGGCAAGATGCGATTTTCGAGCTCGGTCAAAATGTCTTCTTGCCATTGTGGCTCAACGCCATTGATATAAGCATGATTGACGGGGTCATGGATAAAGCGCATGTGATCAACACGTGGCAACAAAGCCGAGCCAAAGGCTTTGCGGTTGGCAGGAATACCACCAACACTCATGCCACCAAACCCGACGCCGTGGTAGCCACGCTCGCGGCCAATGAACACATTGCGATGGCCTTCGCCGCGTGCGCGGTGGTAGGCCAGGGCAACTTTGAGTGAGGTGTCCGCAGCTTCAGAGCCCGAGTTACAAAACAACACTTTGTTCAAATCACCAGGCGCCATAGCCGCTAGCATGTCAGCCGCTTCAAAAGCTTTTGGGTTGCTAGCTTGGAAGGCCGTGGCGTAATCTAGCGTATCCAGCTGCTTTTTGATAGCTTCATTGATCGGCTTGACATTGTGCCCAGCGCCCACACACCACAGACTTGAAATGCCATCAAGTACTTGGCGACCATCATGGGTGGTGAAATACATGCCGCTAGCTGCCGTAAAAACACGTGGATCATTTTTAAACGTGCGATTAGGCGTGAACGGTAGCCACTGGCTATCCATGTTGAATATTTGATTTGTCATAAGTCACTCCTGCAAATAGGTTATCGATTCGATTTATTTAATAAGTTTGACAGCACGTGAAAACGGCGCCTTATTCGCTAAACGTGTTGCCCAATGGCTTGCAACCAAAGCCAACAACAGACCAACCAACCCGTACCAATGTAAATCATTCATGTGCCCAGCGCTGATAAGCAGACCACCTAGTGCAGCACCAATGGCCTGCCCCGCATACATAGCAGAAGTATTCAGAGATACAGAACCGCTGGCCAGTGCTGGTGCTAGGCCTATCAGGCGCGCTTGTTGCGCAGAGTTGGTCGCAAACCCACCTAGCGCCCAAGGCAGCACAACCACAGCAGCCAATAACAGCGTCGTACCCAACGGCCATATCAACAAACTGATAATCATGCCGCAAAGCCCCATCCACACCATGCGTGGTGCACCTAAACGGTCAACATGGCGCGACATCCACATATTTCCCAATAAACCAAAAAAGCCAAACCACATGAAGAGTGCACTCAACTCAAACGCCGAGATATTTAAAGTGGCTTTGTAATAGGGTGCTAAATACGCAAAAATCACAAACTGCCCAGCGGCGTACAAGGTGGTAACTAAAACGCAAGTCATCAACGCTGAAGATTTAAAAGTAGCAGCCCAAGCTGCACGCGACAATGCGGGTGGTTTCACGCCGTTTGGCATAGCACGCCAAACCCAAGCCGCACTGATAATGCTGAGCACGGCAACCAACCAAAAAGCACTACGCCAGCCAAGTGTGCCTCCCATGTATGCCCCTAAAGGCATGCCAAGCACTGAAGCAACCGACCAACCCAGAAAAACGAAAGTAATTGCACGCCCCCGTTGCTGTTCTGGCACCAACAAGCTGATGCATGCAGCAGCTTGCGGCGTGAAAATGGCAGGCGAAATCATTGTTACCACCCGCACGATAAGCAAACTAGCAAAATCCGGCATAACAGCACAGATCGCGTGAAAAATAGCATACCAAAGCATAGCCATCGCTAACAAGCGACGCCTATCCCAACCGGCCACCACTGATGCAAACAATGGCGCACCAATACACATCAACAAAGCACCTGCGGATATGAGCTGACCCGTGACAGCGACAGAAACGTTCATGGACTGGCTGATCACATTGAGCGTTCCTGGTACGACCATGACGCCTGTGCCAATCACAAAATTACCAAATAACAATGCCCACAAAACTCTAGGCAAAGGTTGCTTAACTGCGATTTGTTGTGCCATCAACCATTTACCAGTTGTTTTTCAGCCAAATCTAAGGCTTCTGGCTTGCCAGAAAGTACCAAAGTGTCGCCGACTCCTAGCACGGATGCTGCATCAGCAAACGCATGCGCTTCACTTAAGCTGATCTGCTGTCCGTTTTTGCGTTTTAGGCTGATCACTTGCACGTCCTTCAATGCGTTGACGATTTGTATGAATTGCTTGTTGACGGCATCATCACGTTCGGTTAATGTGACAGAGCCTAACCGAGCACTACCTATTTCATCGGCAGTGTCATCATCATTGCCATGAAAGTATCCGCGCAACAAGTTATAGCGTGCATCACGCTGCTCTTGCACGACACGAATCACACGACGCATAGGCACACCGACCAATGCCAGCGCGTGGCTAGCCAACATCAAGCTGCCTTCAATGGCTTCTGGCACAACCTCGGTCGCGCCAGCTAGCTGCAACTTTTCAATGTCGTGGTCGTCGACGGTACGGACTATCACAGGAACCTTGGGCGCATGGCTACGGGTATTAGCCAACACCTTCATCGCACTTGGCGTATCTAAATAGGTCACGACAACGGCACTGGCACGGGCTAATCCTGCAGCCATCAGCGCCTGTAATCGCACTGCATCGCCGTAGACAACTTTGTCACCAGCAGCTGCGGCTTGATGAACACGATCGGGGTCTAGATCTAAGGCGATGTAAGGAATTTTTTCAGCCGTCAGTAAACGCGCTAAGTTTTGACCACAACGTCCGTAGCCGCAAATAATCACATGCTTGTTTGCGCCCATAGCCTTGCGAGCGATACCCGTCATCTGCAAAGACTGTTGCAACCAATCGCTGCTGACAAGTTTCATCACAATTTTGTTGCTGTACATCACTAAAAACGGGGTTGCTAACATGGATAAAACCATGCTGGCCAAAATGGGGTTGAGTAAAGCGCGTGGCACCAATTCGTTTTGTTGCGCGAGTGTGAGCAGCACAAATCCAAACTCTCCGGCTTGCGCCAAGTAAATACCCGTGCGTAAGGAAACACCTGTTGTTGCTCCAAGACTGCGCGCGAGCACGGTCACCAAAACCAGTTTAAAAAGTACTGGCGCAACGACTAATAGCAAAACCAAAGGCCAACGGTCCCAAACCAATCGCCAATTGAGCATCATGCCAATGGTGATAAAAAACAATCCGAGTAAGACGTCATGAAATGGTCGTATATCGGTTTCAACTTGGTGTTTAAATTCTGTTTCAGAAATCAGCATGCCAGCGATGAATGCACCCAATGCCAACGACAAACCAGCCAACTCTGTCAACCATGCCAAGCCAAGTGTTATCAAGAGCAGATTCAATATGAACAGTTCATCACTTTTTCGACGCGCCACCAAAGTGAGCCAGGCACGCATAACCCGCTGACCACCCACTAACAACACCGTGATTAAAGCGGCAGCCTTTAGACCCGCTATTGCCAGGGCCATGAATAGATTTTCATCGGAGGCACCTAGTGCAGGAATGAGCACCAAGAGAGGCACTACTGCCAAATCTTGAAATAACAAGACACCCATCACTCGTTTGCCATGCTCGGAGTCAAGCTCTAAACGTTCAGTCATGAGTTTGACCAAAATGGCCGTACTGCTCATGGCCAGAGCGCCAGATAGCGCTAACGCCGCTTGCCATGACAAACGCCAAGCTGCAGGCAAATAGGTTGTGAGCATCAAAGAAACAGCCGTGGCAGCCAGCATGGTGCAAGTGACTTGTAGCAAACCCAAGCCAAACACATGTCGTCGCATCGTACGCAGCTTGGGTAAGTTGAACTCCAGCCCGATGGCAAACATTAAAAACACAATGCCAAACTCTGCCAAATGTTGAATGCTTTGCGTATTTTTAGCCAAAGCTAGCATATTTGGGCCTATAACTACGCCCACCGCAAGATAGCCCAACATGGGCGGTAATTTAAACGTACGGCAAACAATCACACCCAATACCGCCGCAAAGAGGTAAAGTAAGGTGAGTTCTAGTGAGGTCATAAGCCTATATTAGCTTAGAGTTGCACCATTAATCGATAAAATGATGCGATGACATTTGATGCTCAAAAAACCATACGTCTTGCGATAGAAACGCTGGACATTGAAGCCGCCGCCATACTTGGACTAAAAACGCGTATTGACCAAGCATTTGTAGCTGCTGTTCAAGCGATTTTGACAGTGCGTGGGCGAGTGGTCGTGATGGGCATGGGTAAAAGTGGTCACGTTGGACGAAAAATCGCGGCCACCTTGGCTTCTACGGGAACGCCGGCCATGTTTGTTCACCCTGCTGAAGCCAGTCATGGCGATTTAGGCATGGTCAAATCTGTTGACTTGGTACTTGCTATCTCCAACAGTGGTGAATCTGCCGAATTGAACATGATTTTGCCTATGCTTAAGCGCCAAGGTGTGCCCCTAATAGCGATGACAGGTGGATTGACATCGACTTTGGCGCAGCATGCAACCCTCACGCTGAACAGTGGTGTTGCAAAGGAAGCATGTCCTTTAAATTTGGCACCCACAGCTAGCACAACAGCGCAACTCGCACTCGGTGACGCTTTGGCAGTCTCTTTGCTTGACGCACGCGGTTTTAAAGCAGAAGATTTTGCGCGTTCGCACCCAGGCGGAGCCTTAGGTCGCAAACTACTGACCCATGTCAGCGATGTGATGCGATCTGGTCCAGATGTACCCAAAGTACAAGCGGATGCTAGTTTCAATGAACTTATGCGGCAAATGAGCGCTAAATCCGTAGGAGCATCGGCCGTTATTGATGCGAACGACCATGTGATTGGGATTTTTACCGATGGCGATTTGCGTAGATTGATTGAAAAAGGTGTTGATTTACGTCACCTCACTGCCGCGGATGTGATGCACAATTCTCCACGTACCGTTAAAGCCAATGAGCTGGCTGTTGCGACTGCAGAATTGATGGAGCTTCATAGCATTACCTCTGTTTTGGTCACGGATGCTGAAGACAAGCTGTGCGGTATTGTGCATATTGGCGATCTGATGCGTGCCAAGGTGATTTGATGGAAAAAACAAGCCCGCCAAACCCACGCTTCTCAGTTGAATTGCTTCAGAAAGCGCAATCTATAAAAGTCGTCTTTTTTGATATTGATGGCGTGATGACAGATGGCGGCTTGCTGTTTACTGAAACAGGTGAGTCCATCAAGCGATTCAATACCCTTGATGGCCTGGGCATCAAGTTATTGCAAAAAGTGGGGATCACACTCGTTGTGATTTCTGGTCGTGATTCCGCACCATTAAGAAGTCGCCTCAAAGCTCTAGGTGTGACGCATGTTTATTTGAATACAGAAGACAAACGTCCCGCAGCTGAAAAGGCGCTCACTGAGTTGGGTTTGACTTGGGCCCAAGCGGCTTGTATGGGTGACGATTGGCCTGATTTGCCAGTTCTTCTTGCGAGCGCTTTTGCCTGCGCACCCGCACATGCACATGACGAGGTGAAGGCCGTTGCACACCACATCACTCAAGCAGCAGCCGGCTTTGGTGCTGTACGCGAGTTTTGCGACTTGCTGCTTCAGGCTTCTGGGCAATATGAAATTTTGCTTGAGGCTTTCAAGTGCTCTGCAAACAATATGGGCAATACATGACAGAGGCGTGGCTACTGATTCGTCGTCTAGCTGACAAGTTGGCCATTTATTTGCCGGTTTTGCTGATGGCGGGCTTGGCACTGGGTAGCTACTGGTTGGTTCGCAACGCCCCTGTGACACCTATATCTACAGGTGAGAAACCTTTGAACCACGAAGCAGATTACTTTTTACGTAAATTTTCAGTCAAAAGCTTCACCCCACAAGGGGCTTTAAAAACCGAACTCTTTGGTGGGCAAGCTAGGCATTTTCCCGATACTGATACTATAGAGATTGACAATGTCCGTGTGCATAACTTCAACCCTACTGGCCGTCTAACGACTGTGACCAGTGCAAATCGCGCTATCAGCAACGGCGATAATTCTGAAATTCAACTTTATGGCAACGCATCTTCGGTACGTGAAGCTGCTGCTGATGCAAATGGCGTGATGCAGCCGAGAATGGAATTCAAAGGCGAGTTTTTGCATACCTTTGTGAATGAGGAGCGCTTGAAATCGCATTTACCAATCGTTATTCGGCGCGGTAACAGCGAATTTAGCGCAGATTCGCTGGATTACGACAATGTCGCCAGAGTCATCAATTTGCAGGGTCGCGTCAAAGCGATTTTGCAGCCAAGCAAATGATGATCTCACATGGCTAAGCTTGTTTTCATCACCGGTGCATCCAGCGGTATTGGTCAAGCTTTAGCGCTTGCATATTACGAAGCTGGCTACAACTTAGCACTAGTAGCGCGCCGCACCGAAGAGATAAAATCATGGTCTAGCCAGCATAATATAAGCCTGAGCCGCTATGAAATATATAGTGCAAATGTAAGTAATATTGACAGCATTGTTGCAGCTGGCAAAGCGTGTATTGCCCAGCAGGGTTTGCCGGATGTCGTCATTGCCAATGCGGGAATCAGCGTTGGGGTTGATAGCGCTATCCGTGAAGACTTAGACCAGTTGGCGCTGACCTTTGCAACCAACAACATTGGTTTGGCAGCTACTTTTCACCCGTTTATTGAAGGTATGCGACTGCGCAAAAGCGGCAAATTGGTCGGCATTGCCAGCGTTGCTGGTATTCGTGGGATGCCAGGTCATGGCGCTTATTGCGGTAGCAAAGCCGCTGTCATTAACTACTGTGAGAGTTTGCGGGGTGAACTGCGTGGCAGTGGCGTGCAGGTTGTCACTATTTGCCCAGGTTATGTCAAAACGCCTATGACTGAGCAAAATAGCTATCCAATGCCATTTTTAATGGAAGCCGATAATTTTGCACAGAAAAGTCTACGAAAAATTGAATCGGGTAGCAGCTACAGCGTGATTCCTTGGCAAATGGGTGTGGTGGCTAAACTTTTGCGCTTGATGCCTAATGTATTATTTGACAAAGCATTAGCGGGAAGAGGGCGCAAGGCTCGGGCTCCTTCTCAGCAGAATAATTAAGGCTCTCAAAGCAAGCTCACAATGACAAAAGGCTCCTCGAAAGGAGCCTTTTTGCTTCATCTCTGCAAGCAAGCCTCAAATAAATTGAAGCTCAGCTAGCATGAATGATAAGCGAGTGCTTAGTAGCTGCTGCGGCCACCGCCGCCGTAGCCGCCACCGCCGTCGCGACCACCGCCGCCACCACCGTAACCACCACCGTAACCACCACCGCCGCTACGGCCACCGCCGCCACCGCCGTAACCACCACCACCGCCGCCGCCACCACCGTAGCCACCGCCACCAGTGCGTGGAGGACGTGCCTCCATTGGACGTGCTTCGTTCACAACGCAGCTGCGACCACCCAAAGATTGACCATTCATACCAGCAATAGCTGCTTGTGCTTCGGCATCGCTGCCCATTTCCACAAAGCCAAAACCTTTTGAACGACCTGTGTCGCGCTCCATCATCACTTTAGCGCTGGTAACAGCACCAAATTGACCGAAAGATTGCTCTAAATCGCTATCGCGGACCGAGTACGGCAAGTTGCCGACGTACAGTTTGTTGCCCATTGAGGGACTCCTAAAAAACTCTTAATAACAAAGCGACGGGGATCCCGACAAGCACAACAAACCAACTTGACTAAACTATGGCACCGCTGTGGCGTGAAACTAACCTATCACCAAACCTGCGCATCACTAGACACGCTGCCACATTATGCGCTATTAAAATTAAATTGCAACAGTGTTGTTTTTATGGGAATATTTTAGTCAGCGTCTTTTCCCTCAACACTGTAGTTGCGCCATAGTTTCAAACTTTTCCGCATGATTAATATTTGCTGTTCAAAATTGGGGCATGCCTTGCAGGCATAAATATGCAAACGTAGTGCTACTTTTTCAGACAAGGCAATCTCACGGTCTTCCCGTGCAATGAGCAACGATGCAGCTTGTTTACAAGTCACACGAAGTGGGATTTTCATAGTGCATTCACTTTATTTTGTAACCGCCAAGCCAAACCAATTGAGCTCTAAGCACTCGCGCAATCGCAAACGTGCCCTGTGCAACTGCACGTAAAGGTTTGTCGATGTCACATCCAGCTCCTTACAAATTTCGTCGACTGACAACTCTAACCACTCGCGCATCAAAAAAATCCGACCTTGCGTGGCAGGTAGTTTTTCAGTGCACGCTTCCAGTATGTGAATAAACTGCTGCGTGCTCAGTGCACGCTCAGGGTGCTCTGTCAAATCTGGGTCCATGGCATCCCAGCTCGTAGGCATGGAGACGCAATGACCGTCAGGCTTGAACATCAATGCGTCCAACTCGTCACTGCCGTTTCCATCACCTTCGATTTCAAAATTAATACTCGCCTCACGTGTTTGCACGCGCAGCACATCAATCACTTTGTGTTTCAGAATACCTACCAACCAGGTTTTAAGCTGTGATCTGCTCTCAAAGCTGTGGGGCTTGGCCAGAGCAGCCAAGAGAGTGTCTGACACGGCGTCTTCTGCCCAAGCATCGTTACGCAACTGCAAACGTGCAAATCGCATCAAATAAGTGCGGTGCTGCTCTAACTCGAGTTCAATTGCCATGCTATCCTTTTGTTTATTATTTGCGAATTTAGCAGAATTTGTAAGAGTTGCCTTGTTCCCAAGACAAATACCTAATCAGCAAACCAATTGGACCAATGGCTAGTTTTTGAGTTCTACTGGCTTGTCGATTGTCTTGTATTATCAAATTTCAACCCATTAGGAGTTTCACATGAATCAACGCGCCCTCATCGCCGCCGCTGCCGCATCTTTGCTTTCTACCATGATGGTCTCTACTGGCGCAAACGCAGCCAGCCATGCTACTGCACCTGCTGCAGCTAAAGAAAAATGCTACGGTATTGCAAAAGCAGGACAAAACGACTGCGCTAACTTGGCCGGCACGCACTCATGCGCAGGTCAATCCAAGGTGGACGCGGACAAGGGCGAGTGGAAATACGTTGTCAAAGGCACTTGCAACACCATGAAGGGCTTGACGGCGGACGAAGCCAAAAAAGCCAGCATGAAAAGCTAATTCCGCCTAATCAAGCTGTAGTTCTCAAGAACAATTTCCAAGTCCGCCAGCATGGTGCACAGCAACATCGGCATCGGTTGGCGGCATCCCCATTATCAAGAGCTACTAGAGCGGCAATCTCTGCCACAAGATGCTACGCCTGACATAGCAGGAATAGATTTTCTAGAGGTTCACTCTGAAAACTTTTTCGGTGCAGGTGGTGCGGCGTTGGCTGTGCTGCGCGAAGGCCGAGAACATTACCCCATCAGTCTGCATGGTGTGGGCTTGGCGCTTGGCTCTGCCGTCGGACTAGACGCTTGGCATTTAGACCAACTGGCCACACTTGTCGCCCATATTGACCCCATCCGAGTCAGCGACCATGCCTGCTTTGCACGCGGCAATTACTACAACCAAACCATTCACGCGGCAGATTTGCTGCCTGTTCCGTTCAGCAACGAGGCTTTGAATGTCATGTGCGCCAACGTGCAACAGGTGCAAGACCGTTTAAAGCGTAGCATCGCCGTTGAAAACCTGTCAGCCTATGTGGTGTGTGATGGCAGCGAGATGTCAGAAACGGCATTTTTAAACGCTTTGGCACAACGCACGGGCTGCCAATTGCTGATTGATGTCAACAATATTTATGTCAACGCCTTGAATGACCGAATCAACGACCCAATTAATGCTTTAAACGCGACCCCGCTTGCACAATGCACAGCCTGGGTAGATGCCATCAACCCCGCATACGTGGCTGAAATCCACCTCGCCGGTCACATCGACTGCGGTGACATCGTGATAGACGACCATGGCAGCCCCGTGAAACCGCCCGTTTGGACGCTGTACCGACATGCCATCCAATGCTTTGGTAATATTCCGACACTCATCGAGTGGGACACTGACATTCCCACTCTTGATGTGCTTTTGACTGAAGCTGCCAAAGCTAGATCGTTTGCTAGACCCTACGCACCATGAGCAGCAAAGATTTGGCGCAACAGCAGCGCGATTTATTGCAAATAATTTTTATATCAAAAAATATAGCTGCTCAGGCAGCAAATACGCTGGATAGAGGGATAAAAGCACCTTTAAATTCATATTTAATCAGAGGTTTGCAAACCTACCAAGCCAATGCCGCTGCATCGGCTCTGCGCTGCTTGCAAACCGCTTACCCCGTGATTGCACAACTCACCGGAGAAGCAGCTTTCGAGCACCTCGCCCACGATTTTTGGGCTCAGCACCCGCCCGAGCGTGGCGATTTGGCGCAGTGGGGTGGCAAACTTGCTGCTTTTATAAGCACTATTACTGCACTGAAGCCTGAACCCTATTTGGCGGACGTAGCAAGGGCTGAATGGGCATTGCACCTAGCCGCCACAGCGGCAGATCAGCTGACTGACATGGCCAGTTTTTCACAACTTGCAAAACAAGATCCACAAGCGCTCACCTTGCGGTTGGCACCCGGCACGACGCTCATCCAAAGTCACTACCCAGTGGCCAGCCTGCTTACAGCCCACCTGTACGCCAGCCCCAGCTTTGAGGAGGTGGGGCAAAAGTTGCGGGAGAAACTTGCTGAAACCGCCCTGATTTGGCGTCATGGGCTGCGTCCTAAGGTCTCGCATTGCCAGGCAGCCGAAGCGGCTTTCTTGGGGCAATTACTTCAAGGGGCATCGCTTTTAGCCGCGCTAGAAAGCAGTGAACTTGCCGCTCAGGGCGGGGCTGAGTCCGAGTCATTTGACTTGCAACTTTGGCTACCCTCAGCCGTGCAAAGCGGCTTACTGCTAGGCGTTCTGCCGGCTTAGATCTGCGTTAAATCAACTGATAGCCATGCCACAATAAGTGCATGAACAGCCTCAAACAACGACTTGGCCAGCGACTGAGCCGCTATTTAAGCGAACCCGGCCACACGGCGGGAACAGCAGCGCCTACGCGAATGGATTTACTAGCTCACGTGCTACGCCCAGCGGACGTTTTGTTGGTGGAAGGTACGTCTCGCGTGAGCAGCGCCATCAAGTATTTGACCCAATCGACCTGGTCGCACGCAGCTTTGTATGTTGGGCAGTCTGTCACGGGTGAGAGCCAGTTTTTAGAGGCGGACATGGTACATGGCGTGCGTTTGGTAACTTTGGCACATTTCACGGGTTTTCACTGCCGCGTTTGCCGACCTGTGAGTTTGAGCGAGGCTGAACGACAAACCGTTTGCAACTTTGCATTGGCTCGTGTGGGTTTGCAGTACGACATGAAAAACATCGTCGATTTAGCCCGCTACTTGTTGCCCAACCCGCCCGTACCTATGCGCTGGCGAAGGCAAATGCTATCACTAGGCAGTGGCGACCCCACACGGGCGATATGCTCCACATTGGTGGCTGAGGCGTTTGCATCCGTCCATTACCCGATTTTGCCTACGGTGGAGACGTTGCCCGCCATCGATTTACTGGGCATTCCACAGCCAAATAGCTCACGCGAGCTGCTGCATATTCGCCACCACAGCCTGTATGTGCCGCGTGATTTTGATGTCTCACCCTACTTCCAAATCGTCAAACCGACCCTTGAGGTCGGTTTTGATCACCACCAGCTGACTTGGGCGCAAATTTCAGGAAAATAGCTGACTAAAACGAAACTTTAGCCACTACCCAGCGCATTTTATAACGAATTAGCTATTATAAATATAGCAAAAAACTACTTACTTACTGAGCTAATCACCAGCTAACCTCGCGGTCTGGTGTCGAGCCGATTTTGTGAATCGACAAATCTGCGCCTTCAAACTCTTCTTCTGCGCTAAGTCGAATGCCCAGCGTCGCTTTTAACAAGCCATAAACCACAATACCCCCCAGCAGTGCCCACACCACGCCCATGGTGGTGCCAATGAGTTGCGCTTGAAAGCTTACGCCGCCCATGCCGCCAAAGGCTTTTGCCCCAAAAATACCCGCTGCGATACCGCCCCAGGTGCCGCACAAGCCGTGCAGTGGCCACACGCCCAGCACGTCGTCAATCTTCCATTTGTTTTGAGTCCAGGTGAACATGACCACAAAAATCGCACCCGCAATACCACCCACGACCAGGGCACCCAGCGGATGCATGATGTCTGAGCCCGCACACACGGCCACCAAGCCCGCCAAGGGGCCGTTGTAGACGAAACCTGGGTCGTTTTTCCCCAAAATCAGTGCCACCAAGGTACCGCCCACCATAGCCATCAACGAATTCACTGCGACCAAGCCTGAGATTTTGTCGATGGTTTGCGCGCTCATCACGTTAAAGCCAAACCAGCCCACACACAGCACCCATGCGCCCAGCGCCAAAAACGGGATGCTGGACGGCGGATGAGCGCTCATAGAGCCGTCTTTACGGTAACGGTTCGAGCGTGCGCCCAGCAAAATCACCGCTGGCAAAGCAATCCAGCCGCCCACAGCATGCACAACAACGCTGCCGGCAAAGTCACGGAAATTTTCACCCGTGGTGGCTTTGATCCAATCTTGAATGCCAAACTTATTCGCCCAAGCCACGCCTTCAAACAGCGGGTAAAACAAACCAACGATAACGGCTGTAGCGATAAGTTGTGGCCAAAACTTGGCCCGCTCAGCAATGCCACCCGAAATAATGGCTGGTATAGCGGCTGCGAACGTCAGTAAAAAGAAGAATTTGACCAATTCGTAGCCATTTTTCTCGGCCAACTGTTCAGCGCCCATGAAAAAGTTCGTGCCATACGCCACGCTGTAGCCCACCAAAAAGTAAACCACAGTGGACATGGAGAAATCGACCAAAATTTTAACCAAAGCATTCACTTGGTTCTTTTTGCGAACCGTGCCCAGCTCTAAAAAGGCAAAACCTGCATGCATGGCAAGCACCATGATCGCGCCCAACAAAATAAAGAGCGCATCAGCGCCCTGTTTTAGTGCATCCATCTCAACTCCCTTGTTTGAATATCTCTTTATTTGACTTTTATCGGTGCATTTATTTTAAATTTAAGGAAAATGCACCTTATTAAAGCAATTTTCGCGCCAAATTGCATTTAATCGTGCATAAGCTTTGATTTGCTGCAATGCCAACAGTTATGTACACCTATCAATTGTTATTTAAGCAAATTTTACTTATAGTTACGCATTAATATCTTTCTGATGTATCCATGAAAAAATTTGTTCAATTCGCCTTAAAAACTTTTGTTTCAGCGGCTTTGCTGGCTAGCGGCAGCGCACTTTTTGCGCAGCAGGGCGTTTCAGACCGCGAAATCACCATTGGCCAATTTGCCGCCCTAACCGGACCAGCCGCGCAGCTGGGTTTGCGGATGCAAGCCGGTATCAAAGCGCAATTCGATGCCGTAAACAAGACTGGCGGCATCAATGGCAGGCAGATCAAACTGGTGGCCCGCGACGACGGCTACGAGCCTGAAAAGGCGGTTTTGGCCGTCAAAGCGCTGTTGAACGACGACCAAGCCTTTGCTTTGATTGGCTCCGTCGGCACGCCAACCACCTTGGCGGCACTGCCCATCATCAACGAGGCCAAGGTGCCGCTGATAGGACCCTTCACAGGCGCACAAGGCTTGCGCGAGCCGTTCTCGCGCCAACTATTCCATGTGCGAGCCAGCTATTTTGATGAAACTGACCGCATCGTGCAGCACTTGACGACACTGGGTGTGAAGAAAATCGCCGTTCTCTACCAAAACGACGCTTACGGCAAAGCGGGCTTGGAAGGAGTAACACGTGCTTTGACCAAGCGCCAAATGAAAGTTGTCGCGGCTGCAACCGTAGAGCGAAACAGCGTCGATGTTGCCAAATCTATAGACGAGATTTTAAAATCTGCACCCGAAGCAGTCGTCCAAATTTCCGCTTACAAATCAAGCGCCGCCTTCATCAAACAAGCCCGTAGTCAAGGCTTTGGTGGCCAGTTTTTCAACGTCAGCTTCGTAGGTGCAAAAGCCTTGGCGGACGAGCTGGGTGATGCAGGAAACGGTGTCGTTATCTCGCAAGTGGTTCCCTTTCCCTTCCAAGGTAGCAGCGCTGTGGTGCGTGAGTATCAGCTACGCATGACTGAATCTGGTCAAAAAGAATTCGACTTCTCCAGCTTAGAAGGTTTTTTGGCCGCCAAGGTCTTGACAGAGGGCCTCAAACGCGCGGGGCGGGGCCTGACCCGCGAAAGTTTGATTGTTGCACTTGAATCGCTAAAAGACTTCAATATGGGCGGCTTCACCATCAACTACAGCGCCAAATCGCACGAAGGCTCAAACTTCTCAGATCTCACCATCATCGGACGTGGCGGTAAGTTTATTCACTGAGAACCGTGTTCTAGAGGCTAAAATACATACCTAGCCAGCGTATTTACTGCCTGAGCAGCTATTTTATTTGTAGCAACTCAGGCAAGACAACTTCATCTCACTCTTTCACGAGGTGCTTACCCACAATCCCCGCCAGCTCAAACATCGTCACCTGCGGCTTGCCAAAGACGGCTAGAAGCTTGGTGTCAGCATTAATAGAGCGTTTGTCTTTGGCGTCTTGCAGGTTGTTGGCTTTGATGTAGTCCCACAACTTTTTAATGACTTGGGTGCGTAAGACCTGTTCGCCACCAATCACCGCAGCTAAGGCGTCGCTAGGCTTCAAACCACCGCTGGCTGAGACTTTGCGAGCGGCTTTTGGTTTTGCCTCAGTCGTTGTTTTGGCTGCGGCTTTCTTTGCGGGTGCTTTTTTAGCCACTACTTTCTTAGCCGCAGGTGTTTTGGCAGCTACAGTTTTGCCAAACGGGGTTTTGGTTGCACGAGCAGCACCATTTGGAGCGCCCGCCGCTGTTTTGCGCGGTGGGAACTTGGATGGTGCGAACTCAAAAATCACCTTGCCCGCCTCCTTGTCCCAAGCCAGATGCGCTTTGAACGCACGGCGGGTGCGCATGGAGACGAACTTGTCCAGCAAATCGGTTTTGCCGGTTTCCAGCAATTGGGTGAGTTGTGAGCGCTCAATCGGCTGCTGCAAAATGACCTGCCCGCTCTTGAAATCGCAGGTCGGTGTGGCTTGCGCCATGGTAGGCACTGACTTTTCACAGACGTAGTTTTTGCCGTATTCAAACACCGCGCTGGCGCATTTGGGGCAAGCGCCCAAGCTGGTTTGGGTGGAGAAATCGACGATTTCGCCTGTGCCATCGGCGTTTTTGTCGTCGCCAAAGTCAAATTCCAGCTTGTAGTTTTTGGTTTCATCGTCGAATTTGATGACCATTTCAGCCGTGAAAGGCCAGCCAGCTTTGGAACGGAAGCCGTCCAAGGGGCCGATTTTGCGGTCCGTCAAGAATTGCTCAACTTCCGCCACCTCAAACGTGCGACCCGCTGGTGTTTTACCAAAGGAGAAGCCGCAACCCTCAGTTGCATTAAGTGCGCCGGTACAGGTATATCTTCGATAGTTTTCTTTGACAATACCGCCGCAGTTCGGGCACGGCGCTTTCAAGGTGGCGTAGTCGCCGGGAATGGTGTCGCGGTCGTATTCTTTGGCTTTTTTGACCATGTGGTGGGTCATTTCAGCCACTTCCGTCATAAACGTGTCGCGGCTGAGCTTGCCTTGCTCCATCAGCGCTAATTTGTGCTCCCACTCGCCCGTTAAATCGGCTCGAGACAGCTCCTCCACGCCCAAACCGCGCAGCAGCGTCATCAATTGGAAGGCTTTGGCCGTTGGAATCAGCTCGCGGCCTTCACGCAGCATGTATTTTTCGTTGATCAAACCCTCAATCGTCGCCGCGCGGGTAGCTGGCGTGCCCAAGCCTTTTTCTTGCATGGCTTCGCGCAGTTCGTCGTCATCAATCGTTTTGCCAGCGCCTTCCATCGCGCCCAAGAGCGTCGCCTCGGAATAACGAGCGGGTGGGCGGGTTTTCAGGCCTTTCGGGTCGACGGTTTCAGCTTTGGGCTGCTCGCCCGCTTTGACTGGAACTAGGTTGGTTGAACTTTTACCTTCGGCATCTGGCGTTTCATCCACCGCTTCTTTGCCGTAAATCGCCAGCCAGCCCGGTTTGACCAGCACTTTGCCTTCGGTTTTGAAGCTGTGTGGGGCAATGAGTGAGATGCGCGTCGTGATTTGGTATTCCGCACTCGGAAAAAACACCGCCATGAAGCGTTTCACGACCAGGTCGTACAGCTTTTGTTCTGCTTCACTCAAGCCACTGGGGGCTTGCAGCGTTGGGATGATGGCGAAGTGATCGCTCACTTTAGCATTGTCAAAAATCCGCTTGCTGGGCTTGATGTAGTTGTTGTTCAACGCCACCAAAGCATGTGGCGCGAGGTGACGCATGTCGCTACCGGCCAGCATCTCAAAGGTTTGGCGCACCACGGGCACGTAATCCTCAGGCAGGGCGCGTGAATCGGTACGTGGGTAGGTCAGGGCTTTGTGGCGCTCATACAGGCTCTGCGCGATGCTGAGCGTGGTTTTTGCGCTGAATCCGAACTTGCCGTTGGCCTCGCGCTGCAGAGAGGTCAAATCGAACAACAGCGGGCTGGCTTGGGTGGTTGGCTTGCTTTCCTCGGTAACTGTGGCTTTTTTGCCACGCACAGCATCTGCAATGGCCTGGGCTTCGCGCTCTGACCAGACGCGGTCAGCCTTGATTTCAGCGTCGTCGGCGTCTTTTTTGTGCACTGGGTTGAACCATTTGCCCGGATATTCGCCTGCTTCAGCAGCAAACGATCCGTGGATTTCCCAGTAATCGCGGCTGATAAATTTGCGGATTTTCTCTTCGCGCTCAACGACCACCGACAGCGTTGGCGTTTGAACACGTCCCACGGTTGTCAAAAAGAAGCCGCCATCGCGTGAGTTGAATGCGGTCATGGCGCGGGTGCCGTTGATGCCGACCAGCCAATCAGCCTCGGAACGGCAGCGGGCAGCGTCGGCCAGCGGCAGCATTTGCTTGTCGGTGCGCAGGCTGGTAAAGCCGTCGCGGATCGCCTGCGGCGTCATCGATTGCAGCCACAGGCGCGAAACCGGGTGCTTGGCCTTGCTGTACTGCTGGATCAGGCGGAAGATCAACTCCCCCTCGCGCCCCGCGTCACAGGCGTTGACGAAGGTGTCTACGTCCTTGCGTTTGGCGAGCTTGACAATGGCGTTGAGCCGCGTCTTGGTCTTGTCCATGGGCTTGAGGTCAAAGTGCGGCGGAATGACCGGCAAGTTGGCAAAGCTCCATTTGCCGCGCTTGACGTCAAACTCTTCAGGTGCTTGAATCTCAAGCAAATGACCCACGGCGCTGGTGACGACGTATTTTTCGTTCTCAAAATGCTCGTCCATCTTCTCAAATTTGCCAGCGACCGGCGTGAGCGCTTTGACGATGTCATTCGCCACGGATGGCTTTTCGGCAATTACCAATGTTTTCATTTTTTTGATCTCGTTAAATTCAACGTGTTTACTTCAACAATTTATATCAATATTTAATCTAGCTACAATTCAGCATCTCGCGTGCGCACGCGCACATGCGCGCACCCGGACGTATTAAACATACCAAATTTTTTGGCTGTGTTGAAAAAATCTTTTATCGACCCCGAAAAAAAATAACCGTGGCAACAAAAACTCCTTCAACGAAAACATCTGGCAAAACAGCTAGTAAGACGGTCAAAAAACCGGTTTCTCCAGCGAAAGCAGCTGCAAAATCAACGCCTAAACCTGCGACAAAACGTATTGCCGTACGTACTTCTGGCGTACACGGAAAAGGTGTGTTTGCTGAGGTGAATATTGCCGAAGGGGAGACTTTGATTGAGTACAAAGGTGAAATCATCACCTGGCCAGAAGCCTTACGACGCCACCCGCATGACCCGTCTGACCCGAACCACACCTTCTACTTTTCTATCGATGAAAAGCATGTGATTGATGGCAAAGTGAACGGTAATTCAGCCCGTTGGATCAACCATTCATGCGACCCCAGCTGCGAAGCGGACGAGCAAAATGGCCGTGTTTTCATCAAAGCGCTGCGTAATATTAAGGCTGGCGAAGAGCTGAATTACGACTATGGGTTGGTGATTGATGAGCGCTACACCCCAAAACTGAAGGCTGAATACCCGTGTTGGTGTGGCTCTAAAAACTGCCGTGGCACGCTATTAGCGCCCAAACGGGGTCCTCGGAAATAATGGGTAAGCGATGAGCAAAAAGGTCATTCTGTGGCCTGCTGAAGCAATATGGGAGCAAATTGCGCCAATTTTGCCCAATTTCACCGTAGAAGTTTTGCCTGAAATTGATTCGACCAATACGGAACTGATGCGCCGCGCCAAAGCGGGGCACATTGAGCCAATATTATTAATCGCTGAAAAGCAAACCGCTGGGCGCGGTCGCTTGGGGCGTGAATGGCACGATCTAGCAGAACGGATTGACTCGCTTCCGGCATTGACTTTTTCGCTAGGTTTGCCACTGTCACCTCAAAATTGGTCTGGTTTGTCGTTGGTAGTCGGTCTGAGCATTGCCACCAGCTTGCATGCTGATATTGGACTCAAATGGCCTAATGATTTATGGCTTTGCAAAGGTAATAGCGATAGAAAATTAGCCGGCATCTTGATTGAGACCTGTGCTGCCGAAGGCCAACGGTATGTTGTTATTGGCGTGGGTATCAACATATTAGCGCCGTCCAATGGCTTCAGAGAAACACCAGCGGTACTGCGCACGCCTGCAGCGTGGTTGCAAGAACTGTTGCCAACAGTCACGGCAGCAGATGCATTGCAACGTGTCATGCTTACGCTCGTGAATGATATTTTGCAGTTTGCCCAGCATGGCTTTGCCCCGTATCAAAAACGCTTTGATGCGTTAGATGTTTTGAAATCGCGCAAGGTATCTGTCAGCGGTAGCGCTCGCATTGAAGGGGCCGAAGGACTTGAAGGAATAGGTAATGGCGTCAACGCCTTGGGAGAGTTTTTAGTACAAACTGCACATGGAGAAGTCAGAGTGAATAGTTCGGAGGTCAGCGTTAAACCGCTTTAAAAATACATGCTACGCTTATTTGCATTACTTTTATTAGTCGCCAATGGTTTGTTTTTTGCTTGGTCAAGCGGTCTTCTTAGCCAATGGGGATTGGCATCTTCATCAAAAAATGAATCATTTCGATTGAAAGAGCAAATAGAACCTGAGCGCATCGTTATCAAACCCAAAGACGCCTTGCAAACGTCATCTGCCGCCAACACTGCGCAAGTAATACCGGAAGTAATAGCGCCAGTCATACCGACAGTCTGTCTGAGTGCAGGGGTTTTCAACGACAAACAAAGCGCAGTATTGAAGCAAGCACTCATTACAAAATTACCCGACTTACGCTGGCGATTTGAGGAAACCAATATCCCTGCGCGCTGGATTGTTTATATGGGGAAATATCCCAACAACACGATGCGAGACCTCAAAAAATCGCAGCTTGACCAGATCAAAGTTCGTTACGAGGTTTTGACGGAAGGCAGCTTAGAGCCAGGTTTATCTTTGGGCAGCCATGCCACCCAGATTGCAGCGAATCAAGCCTTGCAGCAGCTGTTCAAACAAGGCGTGCGTACAGCAAGAGTTTTACAAGAATCACCCGACCAAAAAGGTCAGACCTTGGTTTTACCCGCGCTAGACGAAGCGAGTAGAAGCAAGCTAAACACCGTCTATGGCACTTTTGCAGCGCAACTTGGAAACAAGTCCTTGCAAGTTTGCAAATAAAAACACCCTAAGCTGAAAGCTTGAACCGCAGCGTAAACAAGGCACCCAAGGGGGTTTTACCCGGCTGTGCATCAGCCACGGTTAACAAGGCGCTGTGTTTTTGTGCAATTTCCTGCACGATTGCCAATCCCAACCCAGATCCGTCCGTGTTAGAACCCAACACTCGGTAAAAAGGCTGCATTACCAGCTCGCGCTCCGCTTCGGGAATGCCTGGCCCCGTATCTTCCACCTGCAAAAATACGGTTTTTGCGATGCCGTCAGAAGTGACGCGAACGGTGACAATGCCTGGGTGTTCCGCGCTTGAAGGGGTGTAATTCAGCGCGTTGTCTACCAAGTTGCGAATCATCTCTTTCATCAAGGTAGGGTTGGCCTGCACGACGGCGCTCGCGTCGCCAACCTGTAAGCCTTCGTAACCTAGATCAATACGCTTTTCCATCGCGCGTGGAATGGCGTCTTGCACCACATCGCGCGTGAGGGCGACCAAATCACAAGCTTGCAAGGTCATCACATTGCCGCCACCTTCGGCGCGCGCCAAGGCTAAGAGTTGATTCACCGTATGCGTAGCTCGAATACTGGATCGACCAATCTGCTGCAGTGACAGCTTCAAATCATCAGCACTTGCGCTTTGCCGCAGCGCCAAATCTGCCTGCATTCGCAAGCCCGCCAAGGGGGTTTTCAATTGGTGTGCCGCGTCGGCCAAAAAACGCTTTTGTGCCGCCATCGAATCTTTCAGACGCGTCAACAAGCCGTTAACAGATGACACCAAGGGCACAACTTCTTGTGGCACCGAGGTTTCGTCCAAAGGACTCAAATCGTCAGACTTACGCGCCCGTATCCGAGCTTCTAGCTGGTTCAAGGGCCGCGTACCACGCACCAAAGCCAACCACACCAACAATACTGCCAGTGGCAGAATCACAAACTGCGGTAGCATCACACCTTTGATAATTTCTGTAGCAAGCACTGACCGTTTTTCACGGGTTTCAGCAACTTGGACGAGGGCATCTCTATCACCCGGTACATCAGACTGAATCCAAATGGCGGCTACGCGTACGGGTAAACCGCGTATCTCTTCATCGCGCAGCTTCACCTCCCACGCCGACGATTTGAGAGTTTCTGGCGGCGCGGGCACTTCTTTTTCGCCACTAAGCAGCTCGCCCCGCAAACCAAGCACTTGGTAGTAAATTTGGTCAGAATCATCGGCCCTTAATAACTCTCTGGCAGGTTGTGGCAAGTTAAATTGC
Source organism: Polaromonas sp. (assembly GCA_013298815.1). Taxonomy (GTDB): domain Bacteria; phylum Pseudomonadota; class Gammaproteobacteria; order Burkholderiales; family Burkholderiaceae_C; genus Aalborgiella. The sequence goes on from JAAFJF010000009.1 coordinate 47,107, forward strand.
GCTTGCCCGTTTTTCACTACGACCAGCTGCGCCAATGCCTGCACGTTGTACTCCAAGGCGCGGTCAAAGGGCTTATCCGCAATGTTTTGAGCTACCAACCAGGTCAGCGCTAAGCTAGCGGGCCACAGCAGCAGCAGTGGCGTCAGCATCCAGTCGAGAATTTCACCGAAAAGCGAACGCTGCTCTCGTCTAAAAATTCCGCTAGGACTTAGTTTTTTCGGCACAGGCAAAGTAATTCGTACTTTAATTTTTGATTTTCAAGGCACAATTTTTTCTAAGCAATAGCCCAAACCTCGCACAGTAGCAATGCGAATCGGGTCTTTTTCGATCTTTTTCCGCAAACGGTGTATGTAAACCTCAATGGCGTTGTTGCTCACTTCTTCGCCCCACTCGCATAGACGCTCAACCAATTGGTCTTTACTCACCAAGCGACCGCTGCGCTGCAACAACACCTCCAATAAACCCAACTCTCGCGCTGAAAGCTCCACCATTTTGCCGTCAATTGTGGCTACGCGCCCCGCTTGGTCGTACTCTAACGGGCCGTGCTTGATGGTGCTGACCGCACCTCCCATGCCTCGACGCGTCAAGGCACGAACCCTCGCTTCCAGCTCTTGCAAGCTAAAAGGTTTGGCCATGTAGTCATCAGCCCCATAATCCAGCCCTTTGACGCGCTCTTCCACGCTATCTGCCGCCGTCAAAATTAGCACCGCCAGCTTAGAACCTCGTGCGCGCAGGCGTTTGAGGACTTCCAAGCCATGCATTTTTGGCAAACCCAAGTCGAGAATCAGCAAGTCAAACTCGGTATTGGTCATCAACGCCGCATCGGCTTGCGAGCCATCTGGCACATGGTCAACTGCTGCACCGGAGCTACGCAAGGTGCGCAGCAGGCCATCAGCCAATACTTGGTCGTCTTCGGCAATCAAAATTCGCATGTTTGTCTCCCGCTGGTTTTCTTGATTTTAGGCTCTTCTTGGGCTACTTACTTGCGGCAGGCTTGCACCGCGCTTTCACTAGATTTTCAAAAGCCGTACAAAGATATTGCACAATAGACCAGTGCTAAACGTTTTGCAAATCACTTTCCCCTTTTTCGCCCTCGTACTCTGCGGCTATGTAGCCGCACGCAAAGGCATCTTGCCACATGCGGCCATTCCTGGGTTAAACAGTTTTGTGCTGTTTTTTGCCCTGCCATGCATGCTTTTCCGTTTTGGCGCATCAACGCCGATTGCGCAATTGCTTGACGCCAGCGTGTTTGGCATTTACCTGTTTTGCGCTTTGGTGATGGTGGCCTTCACCATTGCGGTGACAAAAAATGGACGTATCGGCTGGAACGATGCATCACTAGGCGCATTGGTTGCAGCCTTCCCCAACACCGGCTTCATGGGCGTGCCGCTCTTGGTAGCGCTTTTGGGCGCGCAAGCCGCTGGGCCGGCGATTATCACCATCGTCATCGACATGGTCATCACCAGCTCGTTATGTATTGCTCTGTCGCGCTTGGACGGCGCAGACGAACACGGCTTCAGCAAAGCCGCGAAAACCGCGCTCAAAGGCATGCTCTCCAACCCCATGCCGTGGTCGATTTTGCTAGGAACGCTGGCCTCTGCTATCAGCTTGACCTTGCCCAAGCCCCTTGCCGTCACCCTCGGTTTATTGGCCGATGCCGCATCACCTGTAGCGCTTTTCACCATCGGCGCGGTGCTAGCGCGCTCGCAAATGAACTCACATGAGTTACACGAGCAAATAACGTTGACTGACTATGTCCCAGTAGCTGTCATCAAGCTGTTTGTTCACCCTATCTTGGTTTTGCTGGTTGCCTTGTCCGCCAAACAGCTAGGCGTACCTATCGACACCTTCACCTTAACAGTGTTGGTACTGATAGCCACCCTACCCAGCGCTAGCAACGTATCGCTCCTAGCCGAACGCTTCGGCGCGAATAACGGACGCATCGCGCGGATTATTCTGATATCGACAGCGCTGGCGTTTTTGACGTTTTCAGGGGCTGTGGCGCTGTTGCGGCCTTGATTTGTATAAATCGCCTAAATTCTAGCAAATATGACTGTAGACGGCGTATTTATTGCCTTAACAGCTATTTTATTTATAGCAAATATAGACTTTAATCCACCTTAGCTAAGTTCCCCATCATCTTAGCGCACTCATCCACCTGCGGTGCACGGTTATCTGGAATGCCCAATTTAGTAACTTGCCATGTTTTGGTTTGAGCTTTCTCCAAGCTAGTCAACCCAGCAAAATCAATATCACCACCTTGACTTGCGCGTTTGAGCATCAGCGAAGCAGCTTCATCAAGCTTGCTTTGATTTGAAGCCCTCCAAACAGACAAAAACTTACTGTTTTCAGTGGCTTGTGGAGGAAATTGCTTTGAGCAATAGCTCTCTACTTTTTGAAAAAACTCATGGCGTAGGTGAAGACGGAGTATTGATTGTTCGTTGTTGGCTAAAGCAGATGCTGTCGGTGTTGCGGGCAATGTATTTATCGACGCGCCAGTTCTTACTTTTTCAAACCCTTCATTCATCACTCGAAACACGTCGTTTCGGGTTTTCGGCTTACCCACTAACTCAGTCACTTTTTTACCTTTATTGAAAACAAACACAGCTGGAATACCACCTAATGGAGAAATTTCCGCAAAATTAGGCATGTTCCGCCAAGGTTTCGGCCACTGTACTCGCGCAAAGGGAACACTTTTATCTACCCTAAACCTAGCCGCGCTGTTAAACGCATAAGCCGCACCGATGCAATAAGTGCAATTCATATCTGAAGAAATGAACTGCACAACTGCCCACGAGTTTTTAGATATGTAAGCTTGAAATTGCTCCGGCTTAAGCTCCGTAACGTGTGGCGAAGCCAATACTTTGCTTTCTTCCGTCGATGTTGGTGTAAAGCTGGCAAAGTCGTCAATAGTTTCTACGACCTCAACAATGTCGGCCTCCTCTTTGATTCCCCCCTCCAATACGTCAGTTTGGGCGCCATTTTTAAAAAACAGCAACGAGGGCATACCAAAGATTTTTATTGAGGGATCAAATTTCGGGAAATCCTTCCAGAGCGCCCATTGCACGCGGGCAAATATGACCGGTTTTTTGTATCGTTTTTCAGCAATTTGATCAAAGATTTTGTCCGCGCCAACACAATATCCACATTTTGGATCGGCACTATTTAGCTGCACAATCACCGTTTTGTGCTGTTTGGTGAATGCAAGCAATTCGTCTGCACTAAGTTCGACTACGGGTGCTGCAGCAAATGCATTTGCACTGATAAGCGAACCCAATACCAGCAATTTAACGCTGAACTTTCGCAAATAATGCAATGCGACTGCGAACAACTCATCTCTCATAAAAGCCTTTATTGATTTTTACCATGTAAAACGACCCCATCATTGGACTGCTGGAATTGCGATCAAAGCGGTAGCGACCATTTACTTCACCCCCGCCTGCAGCGCCTGTCATCCACAAAGCTTGTGATTTAGAACCTTCAACTTGAGTTGTTCCTTGCCAGACACCATACATGTCGATGTCGCACTTTATATTGCTAACACCTGCAAACGAATAACCAGATTTAATAGGTGTATCCGAAACGCTGCGCGCTTCAAACGAACGGCCAATGTTGCTGATAAGTAATCGAAACTTGCCTTGCACAGCGCCATCAAGGTGACCTTCATAGACACCATCGCAGTTGTCGTTGTCGTTGTCGTTCGAAGTTTTTTGCTTAGGTGTTTGCGACATACTGCGCACGACAGGTGACTTGGCAGTAATCTGCTTCGATATAGTGGGCTTTAGCTGATCGGGTTGAATAGGAACACTTACCGTTGGCGTTGGTTCTGCATCGTCGTTGCTGTCGTCTTGTGCGCTTCCACCTTTGATGGTCGCTGGAATATCGCCACCATTTGATTTTCCAGAAAATTCGATGCTTGAAAAATAAACAACCTTACGCCCATTCGATGCAATAACCGAGATCACATAAGTTTTGCCAGACTTTGCGTATTGGGCAGGTAACCGATAATTTTTTAGCGATGCAGGAATGATGAGCTGATGCAATACTGCATTTTTTGCACCGCTAACAGCTAATTCTTTATCAACTAGGCTAATGCTGGCAATGGTGGTGTCAGGCGGCATGGCCCACTTGGCGACACCGTCAACCACGCTGATGGGCTCAAAAGGTTTTGATTCGCTGAACGTGTGGTTTAACTCAAAAATACTCCACGTTCCATGCGGAGCAATGTGGTATTCAATACAGTTTGGCACTTTGACAAACTGCTTGCCTTTTTTGACGACATATGTGCCGGTGTAATACTTGTCTTTAGCGATATAGCGCCCGTTGTAAGAGCCTGTTTGAAATGTGTAGTCCACCTGACCTGACCAATCGCCCTTTAAAGCGCCATTGATCTTTTCCCCTTTGATTTCGCCAACACTTTTTGATTGACACCCCACAAAAGTGAAATCCATCAAGCCGCTGAAAGACTGATCACCCGCCGGCAGATTGAGATATAACAACCCAGGTGTTGGGTCTTCTGGGTTTGCGGTCGGGTCTTCGTGATACGCTCCGATGTAGAGTCCGCTGGTTTGCGCGACAAGTTGAAAACTAGCCAACCCGATTATCAAACTAAGAACATATTTGCGTACTATGTGCGCAGGCAACAAACTAGAAAATACCATGCAAACAATCCAATCAAACGATTAGGGCTTAAAACTTCACCAATTCAACCCGACGGTTCAGCGCTTTATTGTCTTCAGAGTCGTTCGCTACCAAAGGTTTGTCTGCGCCGAAACCAGTCGCTTTTAGTCGACTAGCTTCTACGCCAGTCTGAACCAACTTATTTAAAACGGTGCGTGCCCGTTCGGCTGATAAGCTTCTATTTCTGGCTGGTGTACCTGAGTTGTCAGTGTGCCCTTCGATGGAAACTTTAAGATCAACATTTTCAGCCAACAGCTTTGCTATTTCAGCAACCACTTGTTGTCCATCTTCTTTGAGCGTTGCTTTGTCAGTATCAAAATTGATACTCAACACAGCTTTTCCGTTTTCATCTATTTGCTTTTGAATGTCATCTGCTTCAATGCTTTTTATCGTCTGTTTGAATTCGCCTTTTTGAACTATTTGAATCTTGCCACCTGCAGAATTGGTTTGAAGCATCACATATATCTCAACAGTTTTTTCAGGCTTGAAAAAAAACAGTTGCACGGGGTCGTCAGATTGAAAACTCATCGCGCCTTGCGTGTATTTGATTTTGCTGCTGAATTTGTTGAGCTCAGCACGTGGAACAATGCCGTCATACACTTTTTTAGCACCAATGGAGATCAAGTAACTCTCGTAACTTTTATCAACAAACGGTTTTGACCAAACGCTACCGCTGAGTTTTGAAATATCCGCTTTGAAGCTCGCCCCCTCAATAGCAACCAATGTGCCATTTAGTGGCACGTAGGTTTCATCAAACTCTTTGGTTTCACCGCCGCCATTGCGATATTCTGTATTTGTCGGTGCTGTCAAAAACGGAAATGCCCCCTGATCTTTATTTGGCCATTCAATTGACTGCACCAATTCAGTTTTTCGAATGATTTGAATTTTTCCGCTCGCAGTGTTGGTTTGAAACATCACGACGACTTCGGTACCGTCGGTGTGGCGAATCGCGTAAACTTTGACTGGCTCTTTGTTCCAAAAATCAATACTTCCTTCTGTGCCGCCTATGTAGTATTTAACTTTTTCCACCGCATCACGAGGCATACTTCCATCAAAAACTTTAACACCCCCTAAGCCGACTATGAACTGTTCATAGCTTTTGCTAACGAAATGCTCTTGCCACTGCTGGCCAGAAACAGCGTTTATGTGTGCTTTAAACGACTCGCCAGTAACTGTGGCAAAGCCCGCTTTCGTAGGGACGAACGTAACATCAAAGTCTCTTCGCTCACCTCCACGATTAATGTACTCAGTCTTATCTGGCGCTGAAAAATAAGGAAATGATCCCAGTTTCTTCGAGGTTATTGGGATGCTCTTAAAGTCAAGCGATGAGCCTCGTACACCGTCGATATTTGCCGTGCGCACCCTCTGCTCTGCTGCCATTGATCCGCCATAAGCTGACTTTATTTTTTGAAACAAAACTGAAGCATCTTTTTCAATACCAGGGGAGCCTCCGACCTCTTTACCGTCTTTAAAGAATTTCTGCTCCGGCACGCCTGACACCACAAGCGGTGCAGTGAATACTGGGAATTTGCTCCACGGCGCTGACCATTGAACACGTGCAAAAACAACAGCTTGATCGAACCGTTTTACCGATACCGCATCAAACACAGTATCTGCCCCCACGCAATAGCCACATCTTGGGTCTGAAGACGTTATTTGTAGAACCACGTTTGCATGTTTTGCAACAAATGCAGGAATTTCACTTGCGCTTAGCTCAGTCACAGTTGGCGCAGCAGCAGCTGGCCAAGCATTCAACATCATTGCAAAGGTTAGTGTTTTTAGTGAATTTTTAATTAGCATGTCGTTCGTTCAATTTGTGGAGACATCAGAGGGAAGATTAAAACTTCACCAACTCAACCCGACGGTTCTTCGCCTTGTTTTCTTCGCTGTCATTCGCAACCAAGGGTTTGTCTGCACCAAAACCAGCGGACTTTAGATTGCCTTTATCGATGCCAGTGCTAACCAATGCCAGCATGACGGCGCTAGAGCGCTCGGCTGACAGTGCTTTGTTTCGTTCTGCCGAGCCGGTGTTGTCGCTATGGCCTTCGATGGATAATTTCAAGGCAGGTGCGCCTTTGAGCAACGCCACAATTTGATTAACCACATCTTGACCGTCGGCTTTGAGGGTTGATTTGTCAGTATCGAAATTGATGTTAACGATGGCTTTGCCCGTTGCCTCAATCTCTTTTTTCATGCCTTCCGCAGAGTATTTTTGTATGGTTTGTTTGAATTCTTTGAGTTCGACGAATTTGACGTAACTTGCAGCGCTGTTTGAGGAAACTTGAATCACGAGCTTCTTTTCTTTTTGTTTGAACGCGTAAAAACGTACTGGGTCACTGCTATCAACGCCAGAAACCATATAACGGTATTCAGCATCCTTGTCAGTTTTCTTCAGTTCATCGCGCAAATCTCGTGGCACAGTGCCTTTGAATAAAAGTTTAGCGCCTAGACTTAGGATGTAAGCATCCATACTTTTATCGAAAACATATTGGTTGAAATTTTTACCGCTTTCCGCCATTGCAAACCATAGCGTTGTTACCCGTCCCTCAGCAGGGTAAAAGTTTGCTCCTGTATAAGTAATCAACTTTCCAAAATCTTCCTCTTTTGTGAAACCTTTCGTTGAAAGACGACCTGATTCAGTTTGAACCATTAACAAATCTGGCGCTTTGAAGTAAGGATATGCACCGATATCGCCTGTAGCTTCTGGCACCGTGCTCCAATCTAGCGCAGCCATCAAAGTAGCCGGCGCTGCAGGATTTGTAGGCGCAGGTAAGGCCGCTACTGGCGGTGCGACGACAGCTGGAGCGGCTACAGATGCCGCTGGCGCAGCCACTTTTTCTGGTGCTTTTTTACATGCAGTCAGACTGATGGCCAAACCTAAAGCTACTATATTTAAGATTAATTTCATTTAACAAGGGTGCACGGAAGTGAAAGTTAACAAGATTTAAGCTATTCAAACAAACTGAATACTTAATGAACTCGGAATTATCAACGAGATTTCGTGCAGAATTGGCTTGGACAGACTGGATGAGATGTAAGTTTTTTGTTACTTTTAGAGTGGCAAAAGAACCAAAATTACTCATAAAAATACGCCTCTAGCTGGCGTATTTATTGCCAAATCAGCTATATTATTTATAGCAAAAATTCAACCTATTTACGCGTTCAAATCGCCAACGGATCCACATCCACCGCCCAGCGGATCATGCCTTTTTGCTTGGTCGCCTGCAAAACGCCTTGCCACTGGCTTAAAAACTGCTGCAATGCCTTGCGCGAATGTGATTCGACCAGCATTTGGGCGCGTTCTACGTTGGCGATGCGCTGGATGGTCATAGGGACGGCGGGGTAGAGGGTAATGTGTTCGAAGCCGGGGACGGCATCGGCCAAATCTGCAGCTGACTCACTGGCTGCCGTCAAGAACGCTTGGGCGGCTTCTTGGGTGCGGGCTTCTGCGCGAACCAGGGCGCTATAGCCGAAGGGCGACATGGCTGCCATTTCGCGTTCTTTGAGCTGCTGCGCGGCAAAACCAGAGTAATCGTGCTTTTTGAGCGCCAAATACAGAGGATGCTGTGGGTGGTGGGTTTGCACCCACATCTCGCTGGCTGCGCCTTGGGAGGCTTCGCGGCCAGCGCGACCTGCGGCTTGCATCAATAGGCTGAACAATCGCTCAGGCGCACGAAAATCGCTGGAGAACAGCGCACCGTCGGGATTTATCGCTGCAACGAGGGTAATATTGCGGAAATCGTGCCCTTTGGCGATCATTTGCGTGCCGACCAGCACATCTACCTCACCCGAATGTACCTCTGCGAGCTGCTGCTGTAATGCGCCTTTGAGCTTGGTGGTGTCGGCGTCGATGCGAGAAATACGCACGGGTGCGCCGTCGGGGCGTTTGACGTGCGACAGCAAGTCGGCCAATTGCTCTTCTAGTTGCTCCGTGCCACGGCCAATGGTGGTGATGTCCAAATTGCCGCAAGCAGGGCAAGCACGGGGCACGCGCTGGGTAAAACCGCAGTGGTGACAGCGCAGCGTGCGGTCGATTTTGTGGAATACGCGGTAGGCGCTGCAATGCGGGCACTCGCTCTTCCAGCCGCAATCACCGCAATGCAACACGGGCGCAAAGCCACGGCGATTGAGGAACAGCATGGCTTGCTCACCCCTAGCGATGCGTTCGGCAATCGCGTTGAGCAGCGGCGGGGATATCACCGTTTTCTTGGGCTGATGCTCCATGTTGACGGTGATGACTTTGGGCAACACGCCACCGCCGATACGCTCGGCCATGGTCAAGCGCATGTATCTGCCAGCCCCACCGTCACTAGCTGCGCTGCTGTGGTGCCAGCTTTCAAACGAAGGGGTGGCCGAGCCCAAAATGACTTTGGCATGCTCAAGTTTGCCGCGATACACCGCCAAATCGCGGGCGGAATAGCGGGCACCTTCTTGGCTTTTGTAGCTGGGGTCGTGCTCTTCATCGACGACAATGAGTTTCAAATTTGGCATGGACGCAAAAATCGCCATACGTGTGCCCAGCACCACACGCGCCGTGCCCATGTGGGCAGCCAACCAGCTTTTGAGCCGCTGTGGGTTGGTCATGCCGCTGTGCAGAGACACCACGGCAGCGTCACCGTACAGCGGGCAAATGCGTTCGCGGACTCTGTCTTCGAGCTGCGGGGTGAGATTGATCTCAGGCACCATCATCAACACCTGCGCTGCGGGGTCGCGCTGCAAAGCTTCTAAGGCGGCACGTAGATAAACTTCGGTTTTGCCGCTACCTGTAGCGCCAAACAGCAAAAATGGCCCTGATTCAGTGCTTATTTGGGCTGTAGCCAACGTTTGTTCTGCCTGAAGTGCTATATTATCAATAGCATTTTCACTAAGCTCTGTATTTTGAATTGCTGTAGCTGCGGGTTTTGTTCTTTCAGTTTGACGTTTCAAGCGACGCTCGACTTGCAAGGCATCCAAGGTGCGCAGTTGCGGCGGCAAGGCGGCTAGAGCGACTTCGCCCAAGGAGCGCTGGTAATAATGGGCTGTGAAAGATACCAGCTTGAGCCATGCTGAGGACACGGCTTGGATGCCAAGGCATGCCGTGATCGCTTTCACTTCGATTTCTTTGCCCTGCTTACTCAACATCGGCTCAGGCGGTGAATCCAATTGATGCCAAACCACGCCCAGCAATTCGCGCGAACCCAAAGGCACGCGTACAAACGAGCCGACCTGCAGCAATTGCTCGCTTTGGTACGTCAGCAAGCCTGCCAGCGGGCTGTGTGCAGGCGTTTGTACGACGATGGAATACCAATAAATCATTGCAGATTCATCTTAAAAATGATCTTCATGTAGAGTAAGGGCATTGATGCATAATTTGCATGAACTAGATGGGGACTTGGATGTATGGTCAAAAAAGCACCGCGACGCACGGCTGAACGTATTTTAGAGGTCACGCTGGACTTGTTTAACCGTTTTGGCGAACCCAATGTGTCAACCACGCTGATTTCGGCTGAATTGCGCATCAGTCCCGGCAATCTGTACTACCACTACCCCGCCAAAGATGAGTTGATCAATGCGCTGTTTGATCGTTTTGAACGCTCGCTGAATGAATTACTGAACGCCAGTGACGGTGTGCGCAATGTGGAAGACGCTTGGTTTTTCATGCACAGCTTGTTTGAATTAATCTGGGAATACCGCTTTTTATACCGCGATTTGAACGATTTGCTGAGCAAAAACCGACGGCTAGAAATACATTTTCAATCTATTCTGAAGAACAAGACCCAATCCGTCAAAGCCTTGCTAGACAGCATGAGCCGCAGCGGCGCGATGACGATAGACTCGCGTGAAGTCGAGCCCACTGCGACCAGCATGGTTGTGGTGCTGACGTATTGGCTGAGCTTTGAATATGTGCGTGACCCACGCCATGCGCTTGAGCCTGAGCATGCACAAGTGGCCTTGCTGCGCGGCGCGCACCACGTCCTCAACCTACTCGTCCCCTATTTAGAGCCGCAGCAACGCAGCCATTTGTTGACGATTGTGGGGAAGTATGCTTCGTCTCAGTATGAAACAAACAAGCCTTAAAACAACCTTCATTTAGCGAAAATAAATATGACTAAATGGACGCCATTTCCACATCTAGGTGAATACACCTATGACGCCGACAGTGTGAAGCAACAATGGGCAAAACTGCACGCCGGTGATGCCGAACCTTTGCCGAGAAATGAGAAATTACTGGAAGCATGGGCGCTATTTCATTCAGGTGAATTTCAAAAAGCTGCTGAGCTTGGGCTGGCTTTGGCAAACAGTGGCCTGATCACGGGTTTAACGGTGGCCAACAAAGCCACTTGCATTTATGCCAACTATTTGGAAGCCAATGAAGCTGCCAAACTGGCGCTTTTTATGGATGTTGCGCAGCGTGCAGAACAGCAAGTTCAAGATGTGACCATCAGCGCTGAATCTTTGCCGAACGCTTACTATTGGCAGGCTTATGCCTTGGGGCGCTACAGTCAGGGCATCAGCATTGCCAAGGCGCTTGCGCAGGGCTTGGGTAGCAAGGTCAAAGATGCGCTTGAAAAAACCATTGAATTGCAGCCGAAACATGCTGATGCTCACATCGCGCTGGGCACGTTTCATGCGGAAGTGATTGACAAAGTGGGTTCACTCATTGGAAGCATGACGTATGGTGCGAAAAAAGATGCGAGCTTCAACTTCTTTCAAGAAGCACTCAGAATCAACACCACCTCCGCCATTGCCATGATTGAGCAAGCCAATGGCTGGGTCATGCTTGAGGGCGAAAAGCGCCTCGCTGAAGCGACCAAACTTTACGAAATTGCCTCTGCAACACTGCCATTGGACGCGATGGAACGCTTGGATGTTGATCTGGCAAAAGCAGAGTTAAACGATTGAATTTGGCAGATTGAATGTGACGGATTAATTATGGATACCAAGTGGTTAGAAGATTTCATTAGTTTGGCTGAAACGCGTAGTTTTAGCCGTTCAGCGCAATTGCGGCATGTGACGCAGCCTGCGTTTTCACGGCGTATCCAGTCTCTGGAAGCATGGGCGGGCACGGATTTAGTGGATCGCAGCTCGTACCCCACCAAGCTGACCGCTGCCGGCGACACGCTTTACGATCAATCGCTAGATATGCTTCGTGCCTTACAAAGCACGCGGGCGATGTTGCGCGGACACACGTCTGCAGGGCAAGACGTGATTGAGTTTGCCGTGCCGCACACACTGGCGTTTACATTTTTCCCAGCTTGGATGTCGATGTTGCGGCAAAACTTTGGCCCCATCAAAAGTCGGCTGATGGCGCAAAACGTGCACGATGCAGTGCTGCGTTTGGTGGAAGGCAGTTGCGATTTGCTGATTGCTTACTTTCACTCATCCCAGCCTTTTCAGCTGGACGCATCGCGCTATGAAATGGTGAGTTTGGGTCAAGAGGTCATCGCACCTTACGCGAAACCCGACATGAAGCCCAGCTCAGAAGGCAAACCGATGTTTGAGTTACCAGGACGTGCAGGTCAGCCTTTACCCTACCTTGGCTACGCACCAGGCGCTTATTTAGGCATGGTGGTTGACCAAATCTTAAAACAATCAAAAACAGCGATTCACTTAGACCGCGTTTATGAAACCGATATGTCGGAAGGCCTCAAAGCCATGGCTTTAGAAGGACACGGCATCGCTTTTTTACCCTACAGCGCTATTAAAAAGGACTTGCGCGCAAAACGCTTGGTGAGTGCCTGCCCAGAAGGTATGAGCGATTTGACCATGACCATGGATTTACGCGCCTACCGCGAAAAACCGACGGGCAAAGAAGCCAATAAGGGCGCAGCGCAAGCGCTTTGGGAATATTTGGTGGCGAATAGCGCGACTTGAGATTTTTTGGGGACAATAGGCGGATGACTACGACTTCAAGCTCCTCCTCAACGCCACAACTATTGACAATTACCCGCCCTGACGACTGGCACTTGCATGTGCGCGATGGTGATGCACTCAATACCGTGGTGCCGCACACCGCTGCCCAGTTCGGCCGTGCCATCATCATGCCCAACCTGCGCCCACCGGTCACCACTGCTGCGCAAGCACTCGCGTACAAAGCGCGTATTCAAGCCGCTGTGCCTGCAGGTATGACGTTTGAGCCGCTGATGACACTTTATTTGACGGACAACTTGCCTGCAGATGAAATCAAACGTGCCAAAGACGCAGGCGTGGTTGCAGCCAAGCTTTACCCCGCTGGCGCGACGACCAATAGCGATGCTGGTGTGACCGATTTACGCAAAACCTACAAAACGCTGGAAGCCATGCAGCGCGAAGGCTTGCTGTTGCTGGTACATGGCGAGGTGACTTCACCCGATATTGATTTGTTTGACCGCGAAGCTGTTTTTATTGACACGCAATTGATTCCGCTGCGACGTGATTTTCCTGAACTCAAAATCGTTTTTGAGCACATCACGACCAAAGAAGCCGCCCAGTATGTCAGTGGTACAGGCCGTTTCACCGCTGCGACCATCACCGCGCACCACTTGCTCTACAACCGCAACGCCATTTTTACAGGCGGCATCCGCCCCCATTATTACTGCCTGCCCGTGCTGAAGCGTGAAACGCACCGGCTTGCTTTGGTGGAAGCCGCAACCAGCGGCAGTACAAAATTCTTTTTAGGTACAGACAGCGCACCGCACCCCGCGCACCTCAAAGAGCATGCCACCGGCTGCGCTGGCTGCTACACCGCCCACGCTGCGATTGAAATGTACGCAGAAGCCTTTGATGAGGCTGGCGCGTTGGACAAATTAGAAGCTTTTGCCAGCTTCAACGGGGCTGATTTTTACTGCTTGCCGCGTAACCAAGGCACGATTACACTGAAGAAAGAAAGCTGGATGCCGCCTGAGAGCTTTGCTTTTGGCGAAGCCGCACTCAAACCACTGCGTTCTGGGGAAGCCTTGCCTTGGCGCATGGTTTAGAGGTCATTGATTGGTCAGCTCGATGGCTGGCTCACCTGCGAGAAAAAGGCGAATTTGCAGCGCAGCAAGCCGCCGAGAGTACGCCGCTGTATGAAACACTGAACCAGTGTTTGACCAGCCCCCTGCGCTTTGTCTCGCAAAACAGCTTACCCAACGGTGTTGCTTATGAGCAGTTCATTTTTCACACCCAGCAATGCCCCACGCGTGATGGTTTGCACGATTTTTTCAACGCTTTGTATTGGGATTTGTTTCCTCGTACCAAAACGCGACTTAACCAGCTGCAAGCTCAGCAAATTGCCCAACTTGGGACTGTCAGACACCGTGGCTCTGTACGTGACTACTTGACATTGTTTGATGAAAATGGCGCTTTACTGATTGCGCCACCTGAGATCTGGGAAGCGTTGATCGCCATGGACTGGCAGCGACTGTTTGTCACTCTACGTCCTTTATGGCAACAGGCGCGGCTCATCCCATTTGGTCACGCGTTGCTGGAAAAGCTGGTTCACCCCAGAAAACCAATCACCGCACATGTTTATATGACGCAAATTACTATTGAAAATATAGCTGTAGAGGCAATAAATACGCGGGCTAGTACCAATTTTTATCCAATTTTAGATGAATCAATAGCAGCAGACCTGTCTGCCGCAAAATTCGCCACCAAACCGTTTGCCCCGCTACCCATATTAGGTGTTCCGGGCTGGTGGGCAGATAACGAAAATTTGGACTTTTATAACGATGAGGCGGTATTTCGCAAGCTTCGGTCTTGATTTTTTGCCATTTACCCTTACTATCTTTTCCTAATATTCAGACATTTGCACGATTTGCATTTTAGAAAGTGAAAATTACATGAAACGCATCTTTTTGTTCATCTTGACCAACTTGGCCGTGATGGTCGTGCTCGGCCTGATCACCAGTATTTTTGGCTTAAACCGTTATATTGGCCCTAACGGCGTCGCGCTAGGACCCTTGCTTGGTTTCTCCCTTGTTATGGGTTTTGGGGGTGCGATCATTTCATTGCTCATCAGCAAACCGGTCGCCAAATGGAGCCAAGGGGTCAAAATCATCAACGAACCGCAAAATGCAGACGAAGCTTGGATTGTGCAAACCGTGCGTCAGTTTGCTGACAAAGCTGGCATTGGCATGCCCGAAGTAGGCATTTACGAAGGTGCGCCAAACGCGTTCGCCACGGGCGCGTTTAAAAACTCTGCATTGGTGGCCGTTTCTACAGGTTTGCTGCAAGGCATGACCAAAGAAGAAGTCGAAGCCGTGATTGGGCACGAAATCGCCCACGTCGCGAATGGCGACATGGTGACCATGACTTTGATTCAAGGCGTGATGAACACATTCGTCGTTTTCGCCAGCCGCGTGATTGGCTCGCTGGTAGATGGCGCTCTACGTAAAGGCAGTGACAGCTCTGGCCCAGGCATTGGCTACATGATTACAACTTTGGTGCTGGACATTGTGTTTGGCTTTTTGGCCAGTATCGTTGTGGCGTGGTTTTCGCGCCAACGTGAATTCCGCGCAGATGCGGGTGCAGCCAAGCTGATGGGGCGCAACCAACCCATGATTCATGCATTGCAACGCTTGGGCGGGATGACGCCGGGCGAGTTGCCAAAAAGCATGGCGGCTATGGGTATTGGCGGCAGTATGGGCGCTTTATTCAGCACCCACCCACCGATGGAAGAGCGGATTGCGGCGCTACAAAACCCGCAAGCTTGATTAATTTGGCTATTGCTTACCCAGCAGGCTGAGTGCCACAGCCTCAGCCACCTTGATGCCATCTACGCCGGCGGACAAAATACCACCAGCGTAGCTGGCGCCTTCTCCCGCAGGAAACAAGCCCCGCACATTCAGACTTTGGAAATCTTCGCCACGTGTCATCTTGATGGGTGACGATGTACGAGTTTCAACGCCGGTGAGCACAGCGTCTGGCAAATCAAAACCTTTGATTTTTTTACCAAAAGCCGGAATCGCCTCACGGATCGCTTCGATCGCGTAGCTTGGCAAAGCTGCTGCTAAATCAACCAACTTCACGCCAGGCTTGTACGAGGGCTCAACACTGCCCAGCGCTGTGGAAGCCTTGCCTTTGACGAAATCACGCACGAGCTGTCCAGGTGCTTCATAGCTGTTACCACCTAAGACATAAGCAGCGGACTCTAACCGACGCTGAAAACCGATGCCTGCTAAAGGATGTCCAAGTGGAAAATCGTCAGATAAAAAGTCTTCGGGTTCAATACCCACCACAATGCCCGCATTGGCGTTGCGCTCGTTGCGCGAGTATTGGCTCATACCGTTGGTAACGACGCGCCCCACCTCGCTGGTCGCCGCCACCACCGTGCCACCGGGGCACATGCAAAAGCTGTATACCGCGCGTCCATTTTTGGCGTGATGCACGAGTTTGTAGTCTGCCGCACCCAACAAGGGATGACCGGCATGACGACCCCAACGAGCACGATCTATGAGGCTTTGTGGGTGCTCTATGCGAAAACCGATAGAAAAAGGTTTAGCTTCGACGTAAACACCGCGCTCGTACAGCATAGCAAACGTATCGCGCGAGCTGTGCCCCAGCGCCATCACCGCTTGTTGCGTTGGCAGCTCGTAACTTTGCTGTGTTGCGACATCTAGCACGGTCAATCCTTGTAGCTGACCGTTTTCGATGCTCACATCTATCACCCGCTGCTCAAAACGCACCTCACCACCCAAGGCGATGATTTGCTCACGCAAATGTTCGACCACTTTCACCAATTTAAACGTACCGATATGCGGGTGCGCATCGACCAAAATTTCTTCAGGTGCGCCAGCTTTGACAAACTCCTGCATCACCTTGCGCCCCAGAAAACGCGGGTCTTTGATCTGGCTGTAGAGCTTGCCATCCGAAAAGGTACCCGCGCCGCCTTCGCCAAACTGCACATTACTTTCTGGGTGCAGATTATTTTTACGCCATAAATTCCAGGTGTCTTTGGTTCGCTCACGTACTTTTTTTCCTCGCTCCAGCACAATCGGTTTGAAACCCATTTGTGCCAACACCAAGGCAGCAAAAATGCCGCAAGGCCCGAAACCGACAACCACCGGACGGGCTTTCAAGTCGTTTGGTGCGGTGGCTACGTGTTTGTACGCCATATCTGGCGTTGGCCGAATATGCGGGTTGTTTTCAAACCGTTGCAGCACTTCGGCCTCAAGCACATCACTGGTCAGAGCGACATCTACGATATATACCTGCAGCAAATCCGCCTTACGCGCGTCAAAACTGAGTTTGAAAATAGTGACGGATTGCAGTTCGTCGGCTTGGATACCCAAGGCTCGCACCACCGCTTCAGCGATGGCAGTATCTGGATGGGCTAGGGGCAGTTTTATTTCTGTGAGTCGGATCATGGCGCGGAGTTTTTGGCTCGTGGTTATCAAGCAAGACGGGAATTACATTGAAAAATCTAAAACAGCAGTAATTATGTCGGCAAGAAGCCTTCAATCGACAAATAGCGCTCGCCAGTGTCGTAATTGAAGCCTAACACGGTTGCGCCAACTGGCAAATCAGGCAGCTTTTGTGCAATAGCGGCCAAGGTTGCACCCGATGAAATACCCACCAAAATACCTTCTTCCGCTGCGCAGCGGCGCGCCATTTCGCGGGCTGGTTCGGCATCGACCTGAATCACACCATCCAGCAAGTCAGTTTGCAAGTTTTTAGGGATAAAACCTGCTCCGATACCCTGAATCGGGTGGGGAGACGGTGCACCGCCAGAAATCACAGGGGAAGCCGCTGGTTCCACCGCAAAAACTTTCATATTCGGCCATATGGCTTTGAGCACTTGTGCGCAGCCGGTCAAGTGCCCGCCTGTTCCCACGCCAGTAATCAACGCATCAATGCCATTCGGGAAATCCGTCAAAATCTCCTGCGCTGTGGTGCGAACATGGGCATCAATATTGGCAGCATTTTCAAACTGCTGCGGAATCCATGAATTCGGCGTGGCGGCGGCCAGCTCTTGCGCCCGCGCAATCGCACCTTTCATGCCTTTTTCACGTGGCGTGAGGTCGAAACTCGCACCATAAGCCAGCATCAAACGGCGACGCTCAATGGACATGCTGTCTGGCATCACCAAAATCAGCTTGTAGCCTTTGACAGCAGCAACCATGGCCAAACCCACGCCGGTGTTGCCAGAAGTCGGCTCAATGATGGTTGAACCCGCCTTCAACTCACCGCTTTTCTCAGCCGCTTCCACCATAGACAAGGCAATGCGGTCTTTGATAGAGCCGCCTGGGTTGCTGCGCTCTGACTTGATCCAGACATTGTGATTTGCGCCAAACAAGCGGTTGATGCGCACGTGAGGCGTGTTGCCGATGGTTTGCAGAATGTTGTCGACTTTCATGGGGTTTCCTTCGTTTATCTATTTTCAATGAGATGGTTTGTTCAGCGATCGAATATGCTCCACATGCGCCAACAGGGAGCGCTTCGCCACAGGCCACAAGTGATGGGGAACATCATCGTACGCTTTTGCCACCCAGTCGTCCAAAGTACCGGTCGGATGGGCTTGCATGACGCCGGCAATTTTCTCCTCACGCCCTAATCGGTGTGCTTTGAGGTGCGCGATGACCCGCTCTGCATGATCCAAAACGTAGCCATGGGCTGGCAAAATTTGCGTGAGGTCATATTTTCGACACAGCTCAGTGAGCCGGTCCAGCGAATCCAAATAGTCGCCCATGTGCCCATCAGGCGGGTTGATCACGGTGGTGCTGCCGTTCAAAATATGGTCGCCGCTCAGCAGCAGGCCATCTTCCACCAAGGCGAGACAAACGTGATTTTCGGCATGGCCAGGTGTGAAAATAACCTCTATGGTAGTAGTTAAATCAGCCTCTAGCCGGCGTGATACAAGCCTAAGCTGCTCTTTATTTTGCAGTATTTTATCGGGTACAAAGTATGAATTGCTACTGGCATGTACACCACTTGGCAAGCCATAAATCTGCGGATCTGAAGAGCAAAGCGCCTGCAAAGGCTTGGCTGCCGGCGAGTGGTCTGAATGCGAGTGCGTACACACTATCGTCCGAATATCGCCCTGCGTTGCTTCAAACAAGCGCTGAATATGCGCCGTATCATTAGGCCCTGGGTCGACCACGATGTAACCGGTATCCGCTGTGCCAATGATGTAGCTGTTCGTTCCCGGCCCGGTCATCATGCCCGGATTGGGCGCAGTCAAACGCATCACATTTTTGAGCAAAGGGACTGGCTTTTCGTGCTGCCAAGGCACGGTTGCTAGCAAAGTAGCCGCGCCCGAATTTGAAGGAATTGTTAGGTTTTCTCTCGCCATAACGCCATTATTGACCAAGTTACAATCCTTTTCATGAAAGCAGTCATACTTGCCGGTGGATTAGGCACACGCATCAGCGAAGAGTCCACAACCCGTCCGAAACCGATGATTGAGATTGGTGGCAAGCCCATTTTGTGGCACATCATGAAAACCTACTCGGCGCACGGCATCAACGACTTTGTGATCTGCTGCGGCTACAAAGGCTACGTCATCAAAGAGTATTTTGCGAACTACTTTTTGCACATGTCTGACGTCACGTTTGACATGGCGGCCAACAAAATGGAAGTGCACCAGCGCTCGGCAGAGCCTTGGAAAGTTACCTTGGTAGACACCGGTGAAAACACCATGACCGGTGGCCGACTGCGCCGCGTGGCCGAGTATTTGAAAGACGAAGAAGCCTTTTGCTTCACCTACGGCGACGGCGTGTCGGACATCGACATCACCGCGCAGCTGGCCTTTCACAAAGCGCATGGCAAACAAGCCACCATCACCTCCATCACCCCGCCTGGCCGTTACGGCGCGCTGACGACTGAAGGCAACCAAGTGCTGGGCTTTGCTGAAAAACCACCGGGTGACGGCGGCGCATTTAATGGTGGATTCTTCGTTTTATCACCCAAAGTGATCAACCAAATCGCTGGCGACGCGACCACATGGGAAACTGAACCCCTGCAAAACCTAGCCCACAGCGGCGAACTGATGGCCTACCGCCACGAAGGTTTTTGGCAGCCTATGGACACCCTGCGCGAAAAGAACTTACTAGAAAACCTGTGGGCGACAGGCAAGGCGCCTTGGAAGGTTTGGGAATAAAGTTCTATCCCCCGACTCCGTCATTCCCGCGAAGGCGGGAATCTACAAGTGCCCACATGGATTCCCGCCTTCGCGGGAATGACGAAATTTCGGCTAATGGATAATTTTTGATTAACTCAAAGCGGCATCCAACAATTCCACCCAATGCTTCACAGGCGTTGGCGTGCCACTTTGCAAATGGGTGATGCAACCGATGTTGGCAGAAACGATAACTTCGGGGTTCATATCGCTCAGATTACCCAATTTGCGGTCGCGAAGTTTGTAGGCGATTTCAGGTTGCAGGACGGAATAAGTACCCGCTGAACCGCAGCACAAGTGCGCTTCGCAGCTGGCGACGTTGATTTTGAAGCCCAAAGCGCCCAGATGCTGTTCGACACCGCCGCGCAATTGCTGGCCGTGCTGCAGGGTGCAGGGCGGGTGAAAAGCTACTTGTTGTGCAGCTTTGACGTTAACTTTGCCTTGCAATTTGTCGACCAAATCTGGCAGCAACTCGCTCAAATCTTTTGTTAAGTCACTGATTCTCTTTGCTTTTTCAGCATATTGCGGATCGTCTTGCAGGATGTGGCCGTATTCTTTGACGGTGACGCCGCAGCCGGAAGCGTTCATCACAATTGCTTCGATGTGACCCGTTTCTACCAGTGGCCACCAAGCGTCAATATTGATGCACATGTGCGCTTTGCCGCCGTCTTGGTCGTTCAGGTGGAATTTCACCGCGCCGCAACAGCCTGCTTTGGGTGCGGTAAGCGTTTGGATGCCGGCAGCATCTAGCACGCGGCGGGTGGCAGAGTTGATGTTGGGAGACATGGACGGCTGCACGCAGCCTTCTAACATCAACACCTTGCGAGTGTGTGTGCGAGTAGGAATTGAACCGACAACCTGTTTAGTAGGGACTTTATTCTTCAACGAAGCGGGCAAAAGCGGTCTAACCAACTGCCCCATGGCCATTGCTGGCGCAAACAGTGGCGATGGCAGGCCCTCTTTTAGCGCCCAACGTAGGGCTTTTTCAGAGGCAGGACGCTCTACTTTAGCATCAACAATTTTGCGACCAATATCGACCAAATGACCATAGTCGACACCGCTTGGGCAGGTGGATTCGCAGTTGCGGCAGGTCAAGCAACGGTCTAAATGAAGCTGAGTTTCGCGCGTTGGCTGCATGCCTTCCAACACCTGCTTCATCAAGTAAATGCGTCCGCGCGGACCGTCTAGCTCGTTACCTAAAAGCTGGTAGGTAGGACATGTCGCCGTGCAAAAACCGCAGTGTACGCATTTGCGCAAAATGGCTTCAGCAGCATTACCGTCGGGCGTGTTTTTGAATTCTGGGGCTAAGTTGGTTTGCATAGGTGTTATCGCAATTTTTAGAGCAATTACATGTCTGCAAACATGCGGCCATGGTTAAAAATGCCAGCTGGGTCGAATTGCTTCTTTAAATCACGGTGAATACGGTCTAAAGGTGCTTTTAGAGGATTAAAAACCACCTTATTTTCGATGCTAGCCGGCGTGTTTACTGCCTCAGCAGCTACAAATAAAATAGCATTTCCACCTAGAGCATTAACTTTGCTGCGGATAAGCGCCGCATTGCTGTATGGCAATTTCACCCAGCGCTGCGCGCCGTGCCACTCAACCACCGTGTCGCCTAACTGCAAATCTGGTGCGGTGTCTGGCACGCTCAGCCGCCACAGGCATTCGTCGCCTTGCAGCTTGAAAAAATCCATGCTTTGGTTACGCAAAGCTTGCCAATCTGCAGCCACTGTGGTGTTGCCTGAAGCGGCGTTTTGTAATACACCCGTGTATTCGCCACGTTCATTGCCGCCCATTTTTTTAATAGCAGCTTCGACCGCTGCAACCGCCCCGCGCAAACGCACATACAAAACACCCTTGCCAGCTTCTTGAATCCAGCAACTT
Source organism: Polaromonas sp. (assembly GCA_013298815.1). GTDB lineage: Bacteria > Pseudomonadota > Gammaproteobacteria > Burkholderiales > Burkholderiaceae_C > Aalborgiella. Next base: position 68,729 of record JAAFJF010000009.1, read on the forward strand.
GCGTTCAGCGGTAGAGGCTGTGCGCCCCACGTGTTGAGCATGTTGATCGCCTCGGATTGAGAATATTCAAACTTCAACGTCGCCTCAGCTGGTGCAATGGGCAAAACCTTGAGGGAAACCTCGGTCATCAGCCCCAGCGTACCCATAGAGCCTGCCATCAAGCGGCTGACATCGTAACCCGCCACATTCTTCATCACCGTGCCGCCGAAACGCAACTCTTCGCCTTTGCCGTTAACCATGTGCACACCCAGCACAAAGTCTTTGACGCTACCGCTACCAGCGCGACTTGGGCCGCTCAAGCCTGCGGCGACCATACCACCAACGGTTGCGCCAGATTTAAAGTGAGGCGGCTCGAAAGGTAAACATTGGTTTTTTTCAGCTAACACGGCTTCTAGCTCTGCTAACCTGGTTCCCGTTTTGACGGTGACAACCAGTTCGCTCGGCTCGTAGCTCGAAATACCCTTCAACAGGTTCGTGTCTAAAATTTCACCCTGCAAGGACTGACCATAAAAGTCTTTCGTTCCTCCACCACGGATTCTGAGTGGATTACCAGTGTTTGCCGCGACTTTGATGCGCTCGACAATGGTTTGCAAATCTTGTGGCGCGTTTAACATCTTTGATCTTGAAACGTTAGTCTTGATAAAAATTCACTGGCAAACCAGGCACATCAACCTGCATTGAAAACACATGTCCAGCTAGCGGCTGTGCCTTCATCTCCTCTGCTGGACGCATAAAGCTAGAGGTTGTAATAAACAAGGTTTTCATATCATCACCCCCAAAGCATGGCATGGTGGTACATCGTGTCGGCGTTGGAATAGTTGCCAACAATTTGCCAGAGGGCGCAAATTTCAAAATGCGCTGACCATCGTACATAGCAATGTAGTAGTTGCCCTGTGTATCAACCGCGCAGCCGTCAGGACGGCCTTGATAGTTAACGCCTTGCTGGTTTTCAGGGGTCCAATTGGCAGGCTTTTTATCAAACTTTTGGAAAATCCGCTTGTTTGACATCCTGCCAGTCACTTCGTCCCAGTCCCAAGCATGGATGATTTGATCCACTGTGTCTGCCCAGTAAATCGTCTTGTTATCTGGTGACCAACCCAAGCCGTTAGCCAAAATCGCGTCTTTTTGGACAATTTCAAACTTTGGCGGTTTTCTGTGGTTGGTGACATCTCGCGCATCCAAACGGTACAGCGCTGCCAAACGCTCGGTACGGGGCTCAAACATACTACCCGCCCATAACCGACCTGCGGTGTCACATTTGCCATCGTTGAAACGCTGAGTCGCTGTATCGTAGTTTACCGAGGCGATTTTGACCAAATCTGCCTGCCAGTGCGCTGCGCGGTAAATGCCATCCCGCAAGGCAATAATCAAACCGCCGCGCTTGGCCGGCGCGATACAACCTGGCTCTTGTGTGAGATCCCATCCGTCCGTGACCATTCCGTCTAAGGTGGCTCGGTGAATTTTTTTACCGGGGATATCGACCCAGTACAACATTTTTTCAACAGGATGCCAAAAAGGCGACTCACCTAGCATGTCAGGTGCTGTGCTAACTTTTGTCCAAACAGGTTGTTGTGCGCTCATGCCGCTGTGGTCTCCATAATTTTCAATACGTGGTTAGCGTGTATGTCTTGCAAACATCGCGTGTGACCAAATTGACATTCTCGCGCAAAACATGGGGAACAATCGAGTGCGGGTAAGTAATTTGTATCATTTTTAAGCCACAGTACTTTGGCTGCGGTGCTCAACGGCGGCGTATGCAACGGGCTTGATGAACCAAAAACAGCCACTTGTGACACGCCCAGTGCGGCGGCAACATGCATCAAACCAGAGTCATTACTCACCACATATTTTGCTGCTGATATGACTGAAAAAGCTCCGGTTAAAGAGGTTTTTCCTGCTGAATTTATGCATTTTTCAAATTGCTGTTCATTCACGCTATGGCTGATGGCTTCGCACAAATCAAACTCTTTGCCTGAGCCTAGCAGCACGACTTGGACATCCAGCTTGAGCGCCAAATCCACAAAATGCGATACAGGCCAGCGCTTGGCTGAACCAAACTCTGCACCGGGCGAAAAAACAACGTATTTGCCGCGCTGTAACTCCAGATCAGCTAGCGTTGTGTGCACTTCAAACTCGTTTAAAACCAATTTAGGAATGTCGTTCACATAACCCGTTTTAGGGTGCTCTTCGCCGCTCAAAGCCGAATAAAACGCCACCATGGGCGGTTTGTTAGTCGGGTTTTTGAGTCTATGCGTCAAAAACCCCACCCGCGCTTCGCCCATATAACCTATTCGCTTCGGGATACCGGCAAACAGTGGGAGCAATGCGCTTTTAAGCGAGTTGGGCAAGACATAAGCGGTGTCAAATGGCTGGGCTCGTTTGCTGAAATTAGCGGCGATTTTGCGTCGCGCTGCAAACTGCAAGCCACCGTGTGCAAATGGAAATTCAATCACCTCCGCCACGCTAGACATAGCGCGATAAACAGGGGCAACCCACGGCAGCGCCCCTACAGTGATGCGCTCACCCCGTGCATGCAAGCGGCGCATCAGCGGCTCTGTCATCACCGCATCGCCAATCCACTGGGGGGCGATAACTAATGAATTTGTCAATGTCCGGCGAAGTGTTCGCCCGCTTTCAAAGCGTAAACCGTGCCGCAATACGCGCATTTACCGCTGCCCGTGTGACCCACGTCGATGAAAACCTTGGGATGGTTGTTCCACACGGCCATGCCAGCTTGCGGGCTGGGGCAGAACACACCGCCTTGGCGGTTCAGGCTTGATGCGAGTAGTTCTACGGTGGCTACGGGTTTGGAAGTGGCAGGGTTTGTCATGGTTTTTAGAGTTTTAGCGGGCAAATGCCGTATTTTACGGGGCTTGTTGGTCAAATAGGTTCAATTTTTAGCTCGATTTCTGGCTTTTCTGCAGGTCTAAATAGCTCCCAGCTCTGCAACTTGCCACCCACAAACGTGGCCGTCACATGCGATTGTGTGCCGTCGGACCAGCGAAAAACTTCAGGTTGCACATCTTTGACACTCAAAAGCTCACCCAATGCCTTGGTCATGGCAACCACGTGCATCAAACTTTTCCCTTTTTGGAGTTTGGCGTTGAGCATTACCGCGCTGCCTACATAACCTATAGGTCGATTCGCTGCACGCCTCAGGATTTGCATCATACGGCTGAAATGTAGCAATACCCAGGTCACTAAGCCCGAAGCCACAATAGCAACCCCCGACCATTGGTAGTAAGTGTAAGACGCAACAAAGGTGGCGGCAATTAGGATTGGGAGTATGATTTTTTGAAACATACTGTATATTTTATCATATTTTTGCTATTTAAATGATAGCTATTTAGGCATTAAATGCATGGGCCACAGCCGATTTAAAGGCTCCGAACAACCGCCATTGCCTCCTCAATCCGCTCCACAGCATGAATCGTCAGCCCTTCAAAATCTGGGTTGTCCTTCGCACCCTTTTTAGGCGCATTGGCTTTGGGGACGATGGCGACGCTGAAACCGAGTTTGGCGGCCTCTTTCAGACGCTCTTGGCCGCGCGGGGCGGGGCGGACTTCGCCTGCCAAGCCCACTTCACCGAAGGCAATGAAGCCTTTGGGCAGCGGTCTGCCACGCAGGCTGGAGGTGATGGACAACATCACGGCCAAATCCGCCGCTGGCTCGCTGATGCGAACACCGCCTACCGCGTTGACAAACACGTCTTGGTCCATACACGCCACCCCAGCGTGGCGATGCAAGACGGCCAACAGCATCGCCAGCCGGTCTTTATCCAAACCCACACTCAAGCGCCGTGGCGATGGGCCGCCGCTGTCAACCAAGGCTTGAATCTCTACCAACATAGGTCGTGTGCCCTCCAAGGTGACCATCACGCAACTGCCCGGCACAGGATCGGTGTGTTGGCTTAAAAAGATGGCGCTGGGGTTGCTGACGCCTTTCAAGCCCTTTTCGGTCATCGCGAAAACACCTATTTCATTGACAGCGCCAAAGCGGTTTTTGATGGCGCGTACGAGTCGGAAGCTGCTGTGGGTGTCGCCCTCGAAATACAACACTGTATCAACCATGTGCTCCAGCACACGCGGGCCGGCCAATGCACCTTCTTTGGTGACGTGGCCGACCAAGACAATGGCGGTACCGCTGCTTTTGGCATAGCGCGTCAAGTGCGCCGCGCATTCGCGCACCTGCGCCACCGAGCCGGGCGCTGAAGTCAATTCGTCGGAATAGACGGTTTGGATCGAGTCGATCACTGCGATTTGCGGTTGCTCTTTCTCCAGCGTGGCGAGGATTTTCTCAAGACCAATTTCAGCCATGACCTTGACTTGCGAATTCAGCAGTCCCAGTCGGCGTGAACGCAGCGCGACCTGTGCGCCACTCTCCTCCCCAGTCACGTACAAGGTTCTTTGGCCGCTGCGTTGCAACGAATCCAGCGCCTGCAGCAACAGCGTCGATTTGCCGATGCCAGGGTCGCCGCCTATCAACACCACGCCGCCTTCCACAATACCGCCGCCCAAAACACGGTCCAGCTCGTCATGCCCGGTGGGAGTGCGTTGCATGTCCACCGCGTCAATGTCACCCAAAGTCGCCACTTCGGCGGTTTTGGCCAGCGAGGCAAAGCGGTTTTTGGTGGGTTGTGCGCTCTCGGCGACGGACTCAACCAGCGTGTTCCAGGCGTTGCAACTGGGGCATTTACCCAGCCACTTGGGCGCGGTACCGCCACACTCGGTGCAGACGTAAATTGTTTTTTCTTTAGCCATGCTACATGATACTGTATATGCAAACAGCTATCAAGTTTGGCAAAAATCATTTAATATATTAAATAATATGACCGTATCAGCTCCCGCCAATAAAACCACGCCCTTTCAGCATCGCAACCTACCACGCCTGCTGCTGCAAGCGCGCGAGGCGGTCATGGCGCACACGCGGCCGTCACTGCGCGAGCATGCGCTGAGCGACCAGCAATGGCGGGTGCTGCGGGTGCC
>JAAFJF010000090.1 GCA_013298815.1 Polaromonas sp.
GATAGATGGAGATTCGATGGCATATTCCACCGAACGTTGACTGGGATGAATGAGTGAGAAGCCAGTGCGAACTGTGGTGCTGGGTCCTTCAAAAGTGAACAGGCTCTCATAAGTCCCAGTTTTTGGGAATTCAGTGGGCGCAACCGCTGTAGGATCCGGCGTGGGGGTAGGTGCGGGCGCGGGGGCTGGTGAAGCAGCTGGTGCTGGGCTAGCCGATTCGCCGCCTCCGCCACACGATAGGATCATGAAAAGAACTGAGAGACAAAGTAGCTTTTTCGTCCCTTGAGTCAATACTGTGTGCATGTTTATATCCCGCCCTCTAAAATCAAAGTAGGATTTTAGTATACATATTGCAACAAAAGAGCCTTGCTTTTCAGGCAAGGCTCTTACGTGCAAACTGCTGATGAAGGGTCAGGTTTGGTCGTCTACACTGGCTGATGGGGCATTGCTTTTGCATGACTCAATGCCGTTGTCTCTGGCTTTTTCGGCGGCATACATCTGACTTTTGCCGATTACCTGGTGATTGCCCGCTTTCAATACAAAGTAGGGCTCCTGCTTGGTACTGGCCATGCGCTCATAGCGGCTGTCGTCGGGGGCGTTCTTTTTGACAGACTCAATGCCGTTATTGGCACTGGCTTTGCTTTCGTACATTTCACTAGATAAAATGATTTGTCCATTGCCAGCCAAAAGGTTGAAATAGAACTTGTCGTTTTTGGATTTTTTGAGCTCAAATTTGCCTGCCATGTTAAATCTTCCTTACTAAGTTGATGGGATTTACAGCGAAAGACTGCAATGACTTTGTAACTTGATTGAGCCATTTTGGCAAGCTTGATGACGCCTGATGCCGTATCAGCATGCAACGGGGAGCACAAGGTGCGGCGGCAGGCCCAGCTCAGCATGGATTGCAAAAACTCCTAGGCGATTTGCCATGGCTGAAGTCGCGGGTTATAATAGTTGACTTTGCCGGCAACACCCGCCAGCCGAAAATCTCTTTATCTCGGCGGGGAATTCAAGGGTTGATTGATCACCAATCCGCATTTTGGAAAATTTAATTGCAATGACACTCATCCGTGTTAAAGATACTGAGCCCTATGAAGTGGCTCTGCGCCGTTTCAAGCGCACCATTGAGAAGCTGGGCTTGCTCACCGAACTTCGCGCCCGCGAGTTCTATGAAAAGCCGACAGCAGAACGCAAACGTAAGAAGTCTGCAGCCGTCAAACGCCATTACAAGCGTGTGCGCAGCATGCAGTTGCCACCTAAGATGTATTGATTACTTGGTTTAATTAGTACGTTCTTTAAAAAGCCATCCGGAGAAATCCGAGATGGCTTTTTTTATGGCTCCAATTATTTCTAATAATTTCTGTGCATGAAAAAAGCCACCCGAAGGTGGCTTTTGACAAATCATCGGATGGATTATCTGTTGGTACGAGTACCGACAACTTCGATCTCGACGCGGCGGTTTTTAGCTTTGCCGTCTTTGGTCTTGTTGTCAGCAACAGGCTGCTTCTCGCCCTTGCCTTCGGTGTAAACACGGTTCTTTTCGATGCCTTTGGACACCAAGTAAGCTTTCACAGCTTCTGCGCGGCGAACCGAGAGCTTCTGGTTAGCGGCATCAGAACCGTCGCTGTCGGTGTGGCCGACAGCGATGATGACTTCAAGGTTGATGTCTTTGATTTTGCTGACCAGATCATCCATCTTGGCTTTGCCTTCTGGCTTGATGATGGATTTGTTCACGTCAAAGAATGCATCGGCTGCGTATGTGACCTTGGTGGCAGCAGGCGGCTGAGGAGCAGGAGCTGCTGGTGCAGGAGCTGCGGCGGCTGGTGCAGGAGCTGCAGCGGCTGGTGCTGGTGCAGGAGCTGCGGCAGCGGGTGCAACAGGAGCTGGTGCTGGAGCAGCAGCAGGTGCTGGAGCGGCGATAGCGCCGTCACAGCCACGAGCTGCGGTAGCGGGTGTCCAGTTGGCGGCGCGCCAGCACAGAGTGCCGTCAGCATTTTTCCACTGCAGATTGCCGTGGCCACTGCGCCAGTTGTCGGAAGCTACGTTGGAGCCAGCTGCCAGAGCAGAACCTGCTAGAGCGACGGTTGCAAACAACACGGCGACTTGATTCAGTTTTTTCATGTTCATCCTCAAAATTGATACCACAGCAAGGAGCTGCTCGAATCGAGTTGG